>NZ_JBQTCE010000008.1:0-567402 GCF_052665095.1 Streptomyces sp. NEAU-174
TAGGAGCTGTCCGGGCGATCATGTGACTGCCCTGTGCCTGAGTCGTTGTTGTGTGCATGGGGCGGGGTGATCTGACGGATGCGGAGTGGGAACGGTTGCGGCCGTTCCTGCCGGTGAGCAATAGGCGTTGTGGCCGGTGGCGGGATCACCGGCAGGTGATCGACGGGATTCTGCACCGGGTGCGGACCGGGGTGCACTGGCGGGATCTTCCCGAGCGTTTCGGGCCGTGGAAGACCGTCTATGAACGCCACCGGCTGTGGTCGGCCGACGGCACGTGGGAGCGCCTGCTGCAACAGGTCCAGGCCGCTGCCGATGCCGCGGGCGAGATCGACTGGGACATTTCGGTGGACTCCACCATCGTGCGGGCCCACCAGCACGCGGCCGGTGCCCGGACCGAACCGCCGCCGACACTTGCATCAAAGGGGGCCGAGACGGCAGAACACCAGGGCGAAACGCCGTGGCAGAGCCTGCTCGCCCGGCTGGCGGAGGTGGTGCAGGAGGTGAGGGACTGGGCCGCTCGCGGGGCGGGTTCACCAGCAAACTCCACCTGAGCGCCGACGGCCGGTGCCGTCCATTGTCCCTGTTCATCACGCCGGGGCAACGGGCGGACTGCACCCAGTTCCAGACGGTGCTGGCAAAGATCCGCGTTCCGCGGGTCGGTCCGGGCCGGCCCCGCACGAAGCCCGACAGCATTGCGGCCGACAAGGGATACAGCAACGGCCCGTGCCGCGCATACCTGCGGCGCCGAGGCATCCGGCACACGATCCCGGAGAAGACCGACAGCCGGTCCGCCCGCCTGGGCAAAGGCTCACATGGCGGACGGCCACCCGGTTTCGACGAAGAGCGCTACAAGAAGCGCAACACCGTCGAACGAGCGATCAACAGACTGAAGCAGTACCGAGCCGTGGCCACCCGCTATGACAAGCGCGGCTACGTCTTCCTCGGCACTACAACCAGCGCGGCTCTGCTTATCTGGCTTCGGAGTTGACCAGCGACCTCACAAAGCGATCGGCCGATACGCCAGGGCCTGATCGACTACTTCATCAGCAGAAAGCTCCGGCTCCCGTGGCCAGAAGATCAAGCCGCTGACATGACCGGACGGGCATGCCAGCGCTCTGTCGAGCCGATCCAGCCAGCCGTCCACCTCGTCGTCCGAGGCGTAGTCCGCTTGCATGATCCGCTGCACGAGCGCGACCGCCTCCACGCGACTCATCTCCACAGCACTCATCAAGTCCCTCCACCGGGTCACCCTAGCGGGACGCGTGATCGCCCGGACAGCTCCTAGTGGGCGTACCCACTGGGATCGGCGGACCGCAGCTTCTCGGCCCGCTTCAGCGGGTCGTAGCCGGGGCCGACGCCCTGGGCCAGGATCACATCGCCCTCGATGTGATCGGTGCGCAGCGCCAGGATGTCCTGGTAGGCGGCCGACGCGTACCACTCGCGGGCGTCCGCCACCCCGCCCGGGAACTCGATCAGCACCACACTGCCCGGCCACTCCCCCTCGACCACCTCGAACGTGTCGCCGTGGATGAGGAACCGGCCGTGGAAGGGGTCGAGGGTGGACTGGATCCGCTCCAGGTACTCGATGACGTCGGGGTGCGGGCTGCGGCCGTGCAGATGCGCGAGCGCGTAGGCGGCGGGCATGGCTCCTCCAAGTGCTCCAGGCGGATCGGCGGACACGGATCAGCCTGCCGCGCCCCGCCGGGAGCGTCGATTACCCCCGAGGTCATGGCCCCGGCCCCGGGCCTCATTTGAGACCGGGCGTGACCTCGGGGCTTACTCACCACCGACTTCCAGCGAGGTGACACCGTCATGACCACCACCGTCGTACCCGGGCTGCTGGAGCAGTTGCGGCACATGCCCGACGACGCCTTCACCCGCCTGCAATACCTGGCCCCGCAGGTGGGCTGCTTCAACGGATGCGCCATGTGCTCGCAAGGTGCCGGCCGCGACATCTGGAGCCTGACCCAAAAGGGGCTGACCGGCCTGTTCACCGCACTCGCGGAGGTCGCCGCCGAGCGGAGCCTGGACATCGCCTCGGGCCGTATCCACCGCCCCGGCGTGGTCTTCCCCTATCTGGACAACGACATCGGCTCCTACCCCCACCTCGACCACTATGCCCAGCTTGCCCGTGATGTCCTGGGTGTGAAGCTGCGGATCTCCACCGTCGGCTACTCCCGCCGCTCCGCGCGACTGGCCGCTATGCACCAGCACCTGGTGAAGGAGTTCACCGGCGTCTTCGACGGCATCCGTTTCTCCATCACCCCCTACACCCTCGGCTTCACCGGCCGCTTCGGTGTCGACCGCCAGGCGTATATCGAGGATCTGGCCGCTGCCCTGCGGACATACCGTCCACTACTGGACGTGCTCGGGCATGGCGCCACCACCGCCGCGTGCGAGCTCCGCTTCGCCCCGCTCGTCGGGATCGGCGACCTGACCGACGCCCGCATCGACGGCCACCACGTCCTCGCCACCGGCCCCCACCTGCTCATCTCCCATGAACGGACCGACGGTGAGCTGCCCGAGACCGTGATCGAGAGCCTGGACGAGCCGCGCTACTCCGAACTCGGTGTTCCCTACCTGCACATCACTTCCGACACCGCACCGCCGACGGCCGCCACGGTGCGGGCTGCGCTCGCCGGCACCCTCTCGGTGCCGCACCGGGCCCGGACGGTACGGCTGCACCGCTTCTCCAACGCCGACGGCCCGTACTTCGCGGCCGATCCCAACCTCCACCCCGACGGCACCTTCACCGCCCTGCACCTCTATCCGGCCACCGCCGTGCGCCCGAACTCCGGCTACACCGACGCAACCAGGCCCCTGCTCAACACTTTGCTGGCCCACAAGCGGGCCCACGGGCTAGGCCGCCGGGACGAGTTCGCCCATGCCACTGGTGCGGACGTGGCCACCGTTCTTCGGGCGCTCACCGCCCAGGCCGACGCATTGCAACCCATCGACCGTGCCGCGGCGGCCCATCTGTGCGAGCAGATCCATCCCCAGGTCGCCGCGTACGCGGCGGCGCTTGAGCGGGCCGGCTACCCGCCGCGCATGTTCTTCTCCCGGACCTTCACCATCGACACCGGACAGATCGTCAACCAGGGCCGCGCCGAGAAACTGTTCCGCGGCCTGACCGGCACCAACGGCGAACCAATGACCCCGCTGGAGGAACGCGACTTCGGCCGGGCCAGCCTGTCCGCCCTCCGCGGACCGATCTGGCGGATGACACCTCTGCCCCTTGCGCCTACCGGGCGCCTGCCACTCGCCGTCACAGGAAAGAAGAACCCAGCCACCAGCGCCCCGAGCCTACTGATCGAGGAACTCGACCCCTGCCATCTCTCCCCCGTTATGCGCACCACTGGCTGCCGCCTACGCCGCCACACGCTGGCCCTGCCGGGCGGCTGGATCGAGCACACCAGCATGGCGCAGGGCCGGACTCTTTTTGCCCTGCCCGGCCTGGTCGCGGATCCGCGGACCACAGGATGACAGTGGTCCCGAAGCCCTCGGAGGAACCGGCCACGTCTCCGCCGTTTCCACAGGTTTTCCACAGGCGGGGTCGGGCCCTTTCCGGAAGCCAGGCGATCAGAACTAATGTGCTGTTTCATGCACACCCCGCCCTCCGACGTGCGCGCCGACCGCGCCGACCGCCCCGACCGTGCCGATGACGTTCTCGCCCTCGCCCGGCTGGCCACCAAGCGTGGGGCGGTGCGGGAGATGCTCGGCTGGCTGGCCCGGCGGACCGGGGGGTCGGCCGTGCTGGTCGGGGAGACGGGGCGGGTGCTGGCCGGGCCGGGTGGGGAGCATGACCCGGCGGTGGCGCGGATCGCCGTCGGCGCCGCCGCCGAGGCCACTGTCGAGCTGCACCGGCGCGGGGCGGCCTCCGCCGTGCTGGGCGGGGGCGAGGGGCCCCCGGTGCATCTGATCGCGCTCGACACCGGCCCCAGGACGTATCTCGCCGTCGTCGGGCCGGACGATCCGCACTGCGGAACGCTGCTCGCCGACGCCGCCCGCACCCTCGCCCTGTGCTGGCGGCTGGAGCAGTCCGAGCGGGCGCGGCGGCGGATCGAGTCGGCCGAGGAGTACAGCCGGGAGGCGGTGCTGCATCTGCTGATGGTGGGCAGCGTGCCCGCCGCGCAGCGGATCGCCGGGGCGCTGCGGCCGGCGCTGCCCGCGATGGTCCAGATGTACGTCATCGAGTGCCCACAGGCCCGGCGGCGGGAGATCGCCCGGCGGATCGACCGCGAGGCCGGGGGCGGGGCGTGGATCGTGCCGTGTCCGGTGCGCCCGAACCACGTGCTCGCGCTCGTACCGCCCGAGCCGGGCCCGGGTGCGGCGGCGGTGCGCGGCGGCCCGCGCGGCGGCCCGGCGCCGCTGGACCTGCTGATCGTCCGGCTGGAGCCCGAATGCCGGGTCGGGGTGAGCGCGGCGGTCCCGCTGCGGGACACGCCGACCGCGTACGAGCAGGCCATCCACGCGCTGGCGGTGGCCCGTAACGCGCCCGGGCGCCGCGCGGGCTTCGGCGGCGATGTGGATGTGACCGTCCTGGCGGGCCCGGAGGGCTATGTGTGGGCGAGCGAACTCCTGGCGCCCTGTCTGCGGTACGCACCGGCCCGCCGCGCCGACCCGGGCCCGCAGGAGCTGCTGGGCACGCTCGGGTCGTGGCTCAGCTTCGGCGGGGCGGCCAGCCGCCATCTGAAGATCCACCGCAATACGCTCGCGGCGCGGATGCGCCATCTGGACGAGCTGCTGGGCGTGGAGGTCAGCCGCAGCCTGGCCGCGCAGTCGGCCGCGTGGCTGGCGCTGCGGCTGCATACGGCGCCCCAGGCCGCGGCGGCCCGGGCCCAGGCCCCGCCGGGGCACACCGCCACGCTGGACGCGGTGCTGGGCACCCCCGCCGCCGGGGCCTGGGCCCGGGCCCAGCTGCGCCCCCTGGAGCAGGCCGGTCCGACGGCCGGCCTGGAGACCATACGCACCTGGCTGCGCGCCGACGCCCGCCTCCCCGCCGCGGCCACCGCCCTTGGCATCTCCCTCCCGGGCGCCCGCAAGCGCCTGACCAGGGCGGAGGAGGCCCTGGGCCGCTCCCTGCTGACCGCGCCGAGCGCGAAGTACGAACTGTGGCTCGCGATGCGGGCTCTGGGCTCGCTCTGAGACGGGGCGACCGCGCACCGGGGTCGCTCTCCGGCGTGCTCACCGTTCGCCGTCGTACTCACCGTTCACCAGAGCACTCACCGTTCGAAGGGGAACCGGCCGGCGGGCTCACTGTGCACATCGTTCCTCGCCGGGGATGCCGCGGGCGCCTATTGTCCTGGACAAGCCACGACGGGCCGCGCCGAGCCCCGCCTCTCGCCGAGGGCTGAGTGCGCACTCCCCCCACCCGCACGGCACCGCACCCGGCCACCCCGCCGGGCTCATGAGCCGGGGCCGGCCGCCGCGCGACGACGGGGGTGTCGCGCGCGGCCCGCCCCTGTCCCCCTCGCCCAGGCGATCAGCCGAGGACTTCGATCACGCAGCGCGCCATGGTGCAGCGACTCAGCCGGGCATCACCGGTGATCAGCGGAGCCCGGTACACCTCCGCCGCCGCGATGTACGCCGCGTCGTAGCCCGTGACCTGCCCCCGCAGCTCCCACATGCGCATCAGGAGCGGCTGGATGGCGATCGCCTCGATCGATGCCCTGGTCAGCGCGGCCACGGCGTCCTCGGCGCGGGCTTGGGTGATCTTCCCTCCGAGGAGCCGGCCGCGTACCGCGTGGAAGGTTTCGACGACGAGATGGCCGGGCGCCGCCCAATGCGGGTCCTGAGCGAGGCGCGCACGGGCCGCCTTCCCGGCGGCGTCCCCGGTAAGCGCTTCGGTGAGGACGCTCGCGTCCACGATGATCACGCGGGCGCCCCCGGCTCCCCCGGTGAGAGGCCGGGTCCGGCGGCGCGCGCCGCACGGTCGGCGTCGAGTTCGCGCACGGTCTCGCTCATGGCGGTCTCGGCGCCGTCCGATCGGCCCTCGAACCACTGCAACAGCGCGACGTTGCCCGCGCGCTCGGCCTCGTTCTTGACCAGGTCCAGCAGATACCCCTGGAGGGACTGGCCCAGCTGCCTCGCCCGTTCGGCCAGTATGTCGCGCACCTCGTCCGGCACATCCCGAATCTGAAGAGCCACCATGCATGCATTTTCCATGCACGGTGGCCGCGCAGGCAAGCCGGTTCAGGGCAACCGCCCGGGACGGCCGCCCGTTCATGCCCCAGGATCCCCCTCACGACCCCAGGATCGACGTCAGGAACTCCCCGGTCCATGCCAGCAGCTCCCGTCCCACCAGCGGCTTTCCGCCGATGCGGGCGGTGGCGGGGCGGGGCACCAGGACCTGCTTGGTGGCGGGCTTGATGACCGAGCGCTGGTAGAGGCGCTTGAGGCGCAGCTCCTGGGATTCGCGGAGCTCCACCGGGGAGAAGCGGATGTTGGAGCCCTGGAGGGTGATGTCCGTGACGCCGCAGGCGCGGGCCAGCAGGCGCAGTCCGGCGACCAGGAGGAGGTTCTCCACCGGCTCGGGGAGCTTGCCGTAGCGGTCGGTGAGCTCCTCGCGGACGGCGCGGATGTCGTCCTCGCTGTTCGCGGAGGCGATCGCCCGGTACGCCTGGAGGCGCAGCCGCTCGCCGGGGGCGTAGTCGTGCGGGACGTGCGCGTCGACCGGAAGCTCGATCTTGACCTCCAGCGGCGCCTCCACGGGCTCGCCCTCTCCCGTCTCGATCGAGGCGCGGTAGTCGGCGACGGCCTCGCCGACCATCCGGACGTAGAGGTCGAAGCCGACGCCCGCGATATGGCCGGACTGCTCGCCGCCGAGCAGATTGCCCGCGCCGCGGATCTCCAGGTCCTTCATCGCCACATACATGCCCGCGCCCATCTCGGTGTGCTGGGCGATCGTGGCCAGCCGCTCATGGGCGGTCTCGGTGAGCGGCTTCTCAGGCGGGTAGAGGAAGTACGCGTAACCGCGCTCGCGCCCTCGGCCGACCCGGCCGCGCAGCTGGTGCAGCTGGGAGAGGCCGAAGTTGTCGCCGCGCTCGACGATCAGGGTGTTGGCGTTGGAGATGTCGATCCCGGACTCGACGATGGTCGTGGAGACCAGGACGTCGAACTTCTTCTCCCAGAAGTCGACCACGACCTGCTCCAGCGCGCTCTCCGACATCTGCCCGTGGGCGGTGGCGATCCGCGCCTCGGGGACGATCTCGCGCAGCCGGGCGGCGGCCCGGTCGATGGACTCCACCCGGTTGTGGATGTAGAAGACCTGGCCCTCGCGGAGCAGCTCGCGCCGGATCGCCGCGCCGATCTGCTTCTGCTCGTACGGACCGACGAAGGTCAGCACCGGATGGCGCTCCTCCGGCGGGGTGGTGATCGTGGACATCTCGCGGATGCCGGTGACCGCCATCTCCAGGGTGCGCGGGATGGGCGTGGCGGACATGGTCAGCACGTCCACATTGGCGCGGAGCTTCTTCAGCTGCTCCTTGTGCTCGACGCCGAAGCGCTGCTCCTCGTCCACGATGACCAGGCCCAAGTCCTTGAACGTGGTTTCGGAGGAGAAGAGCCGGTGGGTGCCGATGACGATGTCGACCGAGCCGTCCCGCAGCCCCTCCAGCACCGCCTTGGCCTCGGTGTCGGTCTGGAAGCGGGAGAGCGCCCTGACGTTGACGGGGAACTGGCCGTACCGCTCGCCGAAGGTGCCGAAGTGCTGCTGCACCAGCAGCGTCGTGGGCACCAGCACCGCCACCTGCTTGCCGTCCTGGACCGCCTTGAAGGCCGCGCGGACCGCGATCTCGGTCTTGCCGTAGCCGACGTCGCCGCAGATCAGCCGGTCCATCGGAACCGACTTCTCCATGTCCTCCTTGACCTCGGCGATGGTGGTGAGCTGGTCGGGGGTCTCCGCGTACGGGAACGCGTCCTCCAGCTCGCGCTGCCAGGGGGTGTCCGCGCCGAAGGCATGGCCGGGCGCCGCCATCCGGGCCGAGTAGAGCTTGATCAGGTCGGCGGCGATCTCCTTGACGGCCTTCTTGGCGCGCGCCTTGGTCTTGGTCCAGTCGGCGCCGCCGAGCCGGTGCAGGGTCGGCGCCTCGCCACCCACGTACTTGGTGACCTGCTCCAGCTGGTCGGTGGGGACGAAGAGCCGGTCGCCGGGCTGGCCGCGCTTGGCCGGGGCGTACTCCACCACCAGATACTCACGGGTGGCGCCCTGGACGGTGCGCTGCACCATCTCGATGTAGCGGCCCACGCCGTGCTGCTCGTGGACGATGAAGTCGCCCGCCTCGAGGGTGAGCGGATCGATGGTCTTGCGGCGGCGCGCGGGCATCCGCGCCCCGTCCTTGCCCGCGGCCTTCTGCCCGGACAGATCGGTCTCGGTCAGCACGGCCAGCTTCAGGGCCGGGTCGATGAAGCCGTAGTCGATCGAGCCGCAGGCCACATGCACCACGGACGGCTTGATCTCGGTGAGGTCGCCGTCCAGCCGGGCCGCGATCCCCTCGCCGCCGAGCACCTCGACGGTGCGGGAGGCGGGGCCGTGGCCCTCGGTCACATAGACCGTGCGCCAGCCGTCGGCGAGCCAGCCCTTGGTGTCGGCCAGCGCCCGGGCGGTGTCGCCGCGGTAGCTCTCGGTGGCGTGCATGCCGAGCTTGATGGTGTCCGCGTCCAGCTCCTCGTCGGCCGCGAAGGGGCTCACCGACCACCACATCATGCCCAGCTCACGGGCGCGGTCGCGGACGTCCGCGATGCTCCACAGGGAGGCCGCGCCGACGTCGATCGGGGCTTCCCCTCCCCCGGCCGTGGCCGCCCAGGACGCCTGGAGGAACTCCTGGCTGGTGGCCACCAGGTCCGCCGCCCGGGTGCGCACCCGCTCCGGCTCGCAGACCACCGTCATGCTGCCCGCCGGGAGGACGTCGAGCAGCAGCTCCATGTCGTCCACCAGGACGGGGGCCAGGGACTCCATGCCCTCGACCGCGATCCCCTCGGCGATCTTGCCGAGCAGCTCGCCCAGCTCGGGATGGGCCTCGGCGAGGGCCGCGGCCCGCTCCCGTACGTCGTCGGTCAGCAGCAGCTCCCGGCAGGGCGGGGCCCACAGCCCGTGCTCGGCGACCTCCAGGGACCGCTGATCGGCCACCTTGAAGTAGCGGATCTCCTCGATGTCGTCGCCCCAGAACTCGATCCGGAGCGGATGCTCCTCGGTCGGCGGGAAGACGTCCAGGATGCCGCCGCGCACGGCGAACTCACCGCGCTTCTCGACCAGTTCGACCCGGGAGTACGCGGCGGCCCCGAGCCCGTCCACGATCTCCTCCAGATCGGCGGTCTGCCCGGCCCGCAGGCTCACCGGCTCCAGGTCACCGAGCCCCTTGACCTGCGGCTGGAGTACGGACCGTACGGGCGCGACCACGACCGAGACCGGACCGGCCGCCGGGTCGTCCGGGCTGGGGTGGGCCAGCCGCCGCAGTACCGCCAGCCGCCGCCCGACCGTGTCCGAGCGCGGGGAGAGCCGCTCGTGCGGCAGCGTCTCCCAGGACGGGTACTCCACCACCCCGTCCGGCGGCAGCAGCGAGCGCAGCGCCGCCGCGAGGTCCTCCGCCTCCCGGCCGGTGGCCGTCACCGCGAGCACGGGACGGCCCGCGGAGCGCGCCAGCGCGGCGATGGCGAACGGACGGGCGGCGGGCGGGCCGACCAGATCGACATGGGGGCGATGGCCGTCGGCGGCGCCGCGCACCGCCTCGGCGAGCGCGGGGTCCCTTACGACGGCGTCGAGCAGACCGGTGAGGCTCATAAAGGGGTATTCCATCCCGGAGGCGGACAACGCGAATGACCCGACACGTGTCACGGGCCGGGGGTCTTCCAGAGTACGGCCACCCGCCGACAATCTCCGCCGGTCCGTCGCCCGCCCTAGCCCCCGCGGATCGCGCCCCGATTGTGGATCGCGCCTCCGATCAGCCCGGGGTCACGCTCGAGCACCCAGCCGTGAGGGTGCTGCCGGGCTTGTTCTTCCGCGTCTCCTCGTCCTTGAGCTTCCCGTCGACGAATATCTGGCAGCCGATTTCCTTCTTCGGCTCCGCGGAACCCGCCTGCAACGACAGCGACCTTCCGGGCTTCACCTTGAACTTCTTCGACCACGGCGTCTTGACGTCTTCGAGATCCAGGTCGGCGTCCCCGCTGCTCTTCTTGGCATCGGTATACAGACTCGAATTGATGCCGGGGATATATACGCTCGCGGGCGAATCCCCCGTCACCTTGAATTCGACAGTCACCATGCCGCCGTCCTCGGCTTTGCCCTTGTCGCCATCGTCGGAGCAGCCCGCCAGCAGGGCTACCATGATGGCCAGGCCGGCCACGGCCTTATGTGTACACATTATTCCCCAACGGTATTTTCCACCCATAGCCGGTTATCCATCATGGGCAACCGGCCGCGAGTCATCTTCACATGTGTTCCGCTGCGGAACCAGCGATTCCTGCCCCTTTCCGGATCAGTTCGACTGCACCGGAGATAAGTGGGCCTTCAAGGTGGACGAGGCATGAGAAGCCTGCATGATCCTTGCCCCCGCCCGGTGCTTTGGCTGTGGCGTCGAGCTCACAACCTGCGCGCGTGCAGCCTGCCCACTTGAGCTGGAACATCGCGATCGGCCCGAAACTGTTGGACTGGGTGGCCAGCCCGTCCGGCCCATCACGACGGGCGGCCGGGCACGCCCTGTGATCACACTGATGCACATGGCAGAGCGAGACCCGCGCCCATCGCCCACCAGGACGAGTACCCGGCCCCGAGCCCCCAAGCCGGCCGAGGCCGCCCGGCACGCGTGCGAGCAGCTCGCCTCACTGATCGTCCATGAGCCCGAGGGCGTCAGCGGCGTGGCCCGCCACGAGGGCGGCTGGCTCGTCAGCGTGGACGTCCTCGAGGTCGCCCGGATCCCCGACACCACCAGCCTGCTGGCCACGTACGAGGTGCGCATCGACGAGCGGGGCGAGCTCCAGGAATACCGGAGGGTCCGCCGCTACCGGCGCGGTGCGGCCGACGACTGCTGAGACGACAGCCGAAAGGACGCCCCGAGATGCCCACTGGCACTTACACGGAAGAGGTCGTCTGCATCCAGCGGACCGGCACCCTCTACGACTGCCTGGAACTCATCCTCGACCGGGGCATGGTGATCGACGTCTTCATCCGGGTCTCCCTCGTCGGCATCGAGATCCTGAAGATCGACGCCCGGATCGTGGTCGCCAGCGTGGACACGTACCTCCGCTTCGCCGAGGCCTGCAACCGTCTGGACCTCGAATTCGACCGCAGCAAGACCGTTCCGGAACTGCTGGGCGGGGTGGCGGGCGGCGGCGGGAGTCCGGCCGGGGGCATGGCCACCGGGCTCGCCAAGAAGAAGGCCAAGAAGGCGGTGGCGGGCGTGGGCGAGAAGGTCAAACGGGCCGTCGGGGCCGATGACGAGGAGGGGGAAGAAGGGGAGCGGGAGGAGCGGGAGAGCCGCCCCCGGCGGCGCACCGCCCCCACCCGCCGCCGTTCCGCTTCCGCCTCCGAGCCGTCCGAGGAGGACTGATCCATGACCGCGCCCGCGTCGACGCCCACGCCCACGCCCGCGTCTCGGAGCGTGTACGTCTACGGCGTCGTCCGCGCCTCCCACGCGGTGCCGCCCGGCCGCACCGGAGTGGGCGAGCGGCCCGCCCCGGTCCGTACCGTCCGGGCCGGCGCGCTGGCCGCGGTGATCAGCGACGCTCCGGCCCGGCTGCGCGCCAAGCGCCGCGACCTCCTCGCCCACCAGGACCTCGCCCTGACGCTGGGGCGGGACGGGCCGGTGCTGCCGATGCGCTTCGGCATGGTCGCCCCCGACGAGGAGTCGGTGCGGCGGCAGCTGCTGTGCACACAGCACGACTGCCTGGCCGCGCTGGAACGCGTCGAGGGACGCGTGGAGATGAACCTCAAGGCGCTGCCCACCGAGGCCGACCTGGGCGCGCTGGTACGGGAGGATCCCGAGGTGAGCCGGTTGCGCACCGCCGCGCGCCGGGCCCCGGGGTACGAGGCCAGCGTGCGGCTCGGCGAGGCCGTGGCGCGCGGGCTGCGGCGCAGGGCGGCGGCCGCCGCGGCGACGGTGCTCGCGGAGCTGTCGGCCGTGGCGGACGCCACGGTGCACGGCCCGGAGGTCGAGGGGTGCGTGCTCAACGCCTCGTTCCTGCTGGACCGGCGCGAGCAGCGACGGTTCGAGGGCGCCGTGGAACGCCTCGCGGCGGCCCACCGCGACCGGGCCGAACTGCGGCTCACCGGCCCGCTGCCCTGCTACAGCTTCACGGAAGGCCGGGCCTGAGATGGGCGTACTGAGCCAGGTCGTCCTCTTCCCACTGGCGCCGGTGCGCGGGGTGGTGTGGATCGCGGAGCGCGTGCGGGACATGGCGGAGGAGGAGATGTGCCATCCGTCGGTGCTGCGCGCCCGGCTCGCCGCGCTGAACGAGGCGCTGGAGTCGGGGGCGATCGGCCCGGAGAAGTTCGACCGGGAGGAGGACCGGCTGCTGGATCTGCTGGAGCGCTCGGGCGGCCCGGGAGGCTCGGGCGGCCCGGGAGGCTCGGGAGGCTCGGGAGGCCGGGGAGGAAGGGCGGGGGTGCGGACGCCATGACCGAACGCGACCTGGCCTACCCGCCGTCCGTGACCACCGAGCGGCACCCCTCCGACCTCGCCGAGATCCTGGAACGCGTCCTGGACAAGGGCATCGTGATCGCCGGGGACATCAAGATCGACCTGCTGGACATCGAACTGCTCACCATCCGGCTGCGGTTGTTCATCTCCTCCGTGGACACCGCCCGTAAGGCCGGCATCGACTGGTGGGAAACCGATCCCGCGCTCTCGTCGCGCGCCGCGCGGGACACCCTGGCCCAGGAGAACGCGGAACTGCGGACGCGGCTCCAGGCCCTTGAGTCACGGATCGGCCCGGAGGAGCTGAGCACGGAGGAGCTGAGCACGGTCGGCGCGGCCGAGGAGGAGGGGCGCCCATGACCCGCGCCGAACCCCCCACCCCCACCCTCACCTACGCCTTCGCGGTCTGCCGGGGCGAGAACCTCACCGCCCCGGCGGAACCGTTGGCGGAACTCCCCGGGCTAGGCACCGGCGCCCCGGTCCGTACGCTCGCGGCGGGCCCGCTCACCGCCGTGGTCCAGGACGTGCCCGCGGCCGGGTACGGCGAGGAGGCGCTGCGCCGGCGGCTGTCCGACGGCGCCGAGCTGGAGCGCTGCGCCCGCGCCCACCACGCGGTGATCACGGCGGCGTCGGCGCTGGCCCCGGCCGTTCCGCTGCCCCTGGCCACGGTCTATCTCAACGACGGCCGCGTCCGCGAGGCCCTGGACGACCGGCGGACGTCCTTCCTGACCGCCCTGGACCGGATCGCGGGCCGGGTCGAATGGGGCGTCAAGGTCTACGCCCCCACGGGGCCGCCGCCCGAAGCGGCCCCCGCCCCATCGGACGGCCCCGGGAGCGGCCGCGCCTATCTGGACCGCGTCCGCACCCGGCAGCGCGGGCGCGAACAGCGCCACACCCTGGCGCTGCGGGCCGCCGAGCGGGTGGACACCGTCGTCCGGGGCCTCGCCGTGGCCGCGCGCCGGCTGCGCCCGCACGGCGTCGAGGTGACCGGGAAGCACCGCATCCATGTGCTGAACGCGGCCTACCTGCTCGACCTGGGCCGGGAGCGCGAACTGCGCGCCGCGCTCGCGTCGTTGCGCCACGACGAGAAGGACGTACGGATCGAACTCTCCGGGCCGTGGGTGCCGTACTCCTTCGCCGACGGAGGAATCACGGACGCGGGGGCGACCCCATGACCCCCATGACCCCCATGACCGGGCCCACCTCGGATGCCGCTCCGGCCCGGGCGCTGTGGGAGGCGAACCCCGCCGCCACCGCCCGCCGGGAAGCCCCCGAGTGGGGAACCACCCCCGCCGAGACCCTGGGCCCGCTCGGCGTCCCTCTCGTGGACCTCCTCGACCGGGTGCTCGCCACCGGCGTCGTCATCAGCGGCGACCTGGTCATCGCGATCGCCGAGGTCCCCCTCGTCCGCCTCTCCCTGCACGCCCTGCTCTCCTCGGTCAACGAACGGGTGCGGGCCCCGTGGACCGACAGCGGCCCGCTATGAGCACGCCGGTCCCCTCCACCCCGTCCCGCGTCGACATCGACCGCGACTCGGTCGGCCGCGACCTGGTGGCCCTGGTGCTGACGGTCGTCGAACTCCTCCGGCATCTGATGGAGCGCCAGGCCATCCGCCGCATCGACGCGGGCGGCCTCACCGACGACCAGATCGAGCGCATCGGCACCACGCTGATGCTGCTCGACCAGCGCATGACGGAGCTGTGCGACCAGCACGGCCTGACCCCGGACGACCTCAACCTGGACCTCGGCCCCCTGGGCACCCTGCTCCCCCGCGACTGAGGCAGGGGCCGGTCAGCCGCCGAGGGCCTCCGCCATGCGGTCGAGGTCGGCGAGGAGGGCGGCCAGGCGCCGCTGCGGGAGGGCGTCGACCATCGTCCGTTCGATGGCGTAGACGGCGGAACGGGCCGCGTCGAGCCGTTCGCGGCCGTGGCCGGTGAGATGGGCGGGGAGCGCGCGGCCGTGGTCGGTGGTGGCGGGCCGGGAGATCAGGTCCGCGTCCTGGAGGCCGCGGAGCACGACGTTCATGGACTGCCGGGTGACGAAGGTGGAGCGGGCGAGCTCGGCGTTGGACAGGCCGGGCCGCTCGTCGAGGAGTTCGAGGCAGGCGTACTGCGGCACCGTCAGCCCGTGCTCGCGCAGCGCCTTGTCCATGGCGCCGCGCAGCGCCGCGGCGGCGCGTTTGAGGCGGTAGCCCACATGCTCGGTGATGTCGCCGGCGGGGTGCGGCGGGGCCACGGGCGTCCGATCTTCCATGTCAGGATTTTGACATAGGGAACGGCCGTGCGTACAGTCCCGTCATGTCAAAGTCCTGACATCGAAACAGCTCAGCCGACAACCGGGGAGGACCCATGCCCACCACCATCGACGGCCCCGACTTCATCGCCCTCCAGGTACGCGATGTCGAGGCGGCGGCCGCCTTCTGCGAAACCCACCTCGGCCTGCGGCGCGCACCGGCCTCGCCGCCCGGTGCGGTAGTGTTCGCCACCGAGCCGATCGCGTTCGCCGTCCGCGAGCCGCTGCCGGGCGTGGATCTCGACGACGCCGCACGGCCCGGTCTCGGGGTGGCCCTGTGGTTCCGCACCTCGGACGCCCAGGCGCTGCACGACCAGCTCGCCGCCGCCGGGGTGCCCATCGTCAGCCCGCCCCAGGACAGCCCCTTCGGCCGCACGTTCACCTTCATCGGCCCGGAGGGCTACGCCCTCACCGCGCACGGAGGCTGACCGTGACCGCCGTCGTCCCGCGTCCGCGCCGCGCACATCGGCGACCCCGCGTCGTAACCCCACCGAAGAGCCGGGGTCAGCCGTTCTCGACGACCATCACCGCGTTGCCGTCCGCGTCCCGGAAGCTGAACATCGGCGGCACCGGGGCGCCCCAGCGCTGGACCTCCGGGTCGGTGTCGACGCCGCGCTCGCGCAGCGCCGCGTGGTCGGCGTCGATGTCCTCGGAGGTGAGGATGATGCCGGTCTCGTAGCCCGGCCCCTGCCCGCCCTCGCGCGGCAGGACCAGCGCGATCCCGGTCGGGGCGCCCGCCGGGGCCACCTCGATCCAGCGGTGACCGTCGCCGAAGGGGATGTCGGCACGCTTCTCGAAGCCGAGCGTGCCGACATAGAACTCCAGCGCCCGGTCCTGATCGGCGACGGTGACGGCGACCCGGCCCACCTCGGTGAAACGGGCGCCCTTCGCGGTCTCGGTCATGGTGATCTCCCTCGGAGTGATGCGTCCACCTCCAAAGACCCCGGGCCGCCCCGAAACTCATCGGTCCCCCGATCAGCGGTTCACGAAGGTGAGGTTCTTCTCGTCGTAGCGGGTGCCGGCTATCTGGTCGGCCGGGGCGGCGGCGTCGATCGCGGACAGCTCCTCGGGGGTCAGCTCGAGGGTGGCGGCGGTCAGGTTCTCCTCCAGGTACTTCCGGCGCCGGGTGCCCGGGATGGGGACCACGTCGTCGCCGCGGTGCTGCACCCAGGCGAGGGCGAGCTGACCGGCGGTGACACCCTTCGCGGCGGCCAGCTCGTCCAGCTTCTCCACGATGGCCAGGTTCTTCTCCAGGTTGCCGTCGGCGAACCGGGGCTGGGTGCGGCGCACGTCGCTCTCCGGCAGGCCGTCGGTCGAGGTGTAGCGGCCGGTCAGGAAGCCGCGGCCGAGCGGGGAGAAGGGGACGAGGCCGATGCCGAGCTCACGGCAGACCGGGGCGATCTCGTGCTCCAGGTCCCGCGTCCACAGCGACCATTCGCTCTGGAGGGCCGCGATGGGGTGCACCGCGTGGGCCCGGCGGATGGTCTCCGCGCCCGCCTCGGACAGGCCGAGATGGCGCACCTTGCCCGCCCGGACCAGCTCGGCCATCGCGCCGACGGTCTCCTCGATGGGGACGTCGGGGTCGACGCGGTGCTGGTAGTAGAGGTCGATGTGATCGACGCCGAGCCGCCGCAGCGAGGCGTCGCACGCCTGGCGGACATACGCGGCGTCCCCCCGGATCGCGGTCGGCTCCCCCAGCCGGTTGGCGAACCCGAACTTGGTGGCCAGCACCGCCTGCTCCCGCCGCCCGGCCAGGGCCCGGCCGAGCAGCTCCTCGTTGTGCCCGGCGCCGTAGAAGTCGGAGGTGTCCAGCAGCGTGACGCCGAGGTCGAGGGCGCGGTGGAGCGTGGCGATCGACTGGGCGTCGTCCGAGGCGCCGTAGCCATGGCTCATCCCCATGCAGCCCAGGCCCTGGGCCGCGACGGTCAGGGCGCCCAGGCGGCGGGTGGGCAGTTCGGACATCGGGTACCTCCTTCGTGGTCGTGACGATCACGCTAGGAGTTGGAGCGCACTCCAAGTCAAACCACGGGACCAGTAGCTGTGCGGCAGAGAATCGGCCATCAGCGACGAATGCATTGACATTGCGCCGGAATTCTGCGGGCCCACCTGGGCGGCGGTTTTGCCGTGCCGAAATACGCCGACGCCTCCTCACCCGAACCGCTCGGTCACAGCTTTAGTGAATTCCTCGAGTTCGTCCGGCTAGCTTTCTCGCTGAGGTGGAAAGTCCACCGGATCGGAGTGTACCGATATGCGCTCTCGTCGCCTTGCGTTAGCCGCGGCAACCACCCTCGGGGCCCTCGCCCTCACACTGGGAATCGGGGGAACGGCCCAGGCCGCCCCGCGCCCTCCGCTCACCAAGGCCGAATGCCGGGCCTCCGGAGGCATAGTCATCCCGATCAATGTCGTCGGGGCGATCTGTCAGTGGACCAACCCCGACGGCACAAGGGACACCGCGCAGATCACTGACCCGATAGGCTGACCCGAGCGCCTGTCTCCACGAAGTCGGCCTCGATTCTCGCAGTTTCACATCGGAACACCCGACCGGCCCGGTGCGCTCCCCCGTCGCGCACCGGGCCGGTCGGTGGGCCGGCTGCCCTGCCCCCCATGGAGGGCAGCGGGCCTCATTTCCCCCGTTGGCCATTCCGTGTCGGCCACTCCGTGGCGATTACTCCGTGGCGATCGCGTTCAGGACGTTCATCCGCGCCGCCCGGAAGGCCGGGACCAGGGCCGCGATCAGGCCCACGACGGCGGAGCCGATGAAGACCGTGATGATCGTCGGCCACGGGATCTCCAGGGTCTTCAGACCCTCGAGCGCCAGCAGCTTCTGGGCCGTGGTGCCCCAGCCCATGCCGAGCCCGAGGCCCAGCAGGGCACCGAATAGGGCGATGACCACGGACTCCAGGCGGATCATGCGGCGCATCTGGCGGCGGGAGACACCGATGGCGCGCATCAGGCCGATCTCACGGGTCCGCTCGACGACCGAGAGGGCCAGGGTGTTCACCACGCCGAGGACGGCGACGATGATCGCGAGCGCCAGCAGGCCGTAGACCAGGTTGAGCAGCTGACCGACCTGGTCCTTGACCTCCTTCTTGTAGTCGGTCTGGTCGCGCACCTTCACCGACGGGTAGTGGTGCAGCTGGGACTTGAGGGAGTCGTACGCCTGCTTCTCCTGGCCGTCCTTGGCCTGCGCCAGCATCATGACGTCCGCCGGGATCAGCTTGGCGGGGACGTAACGCTCGACGGTGGCGATGTTGAGGTACATCGCGCCCTTGTCGAGGCTGACGTCGTCCGAGGTGATCGCGGCGACGGTCAGCTTGGCGGTGCGGCCCTCCTTGAAGGCGACGGTGAGGGTGTCGCCCTTCTTCACCTTGTGGTCCTTGGCGAAGCCCTCCGGCACCGACATGGCGTCCTTGCCGTACGCGGCGGACAGGTCGCCCTCGACGACCGGGGTGCGCAGGTCCTCGGCGTACGTCGGGCTGGCGGCCGAGAGGTCCTTGGTGACCGTCTTGCCGTCCGGCAGGGTGAGCTTGGTGCCCTCGATGTCCTTGGCCTCGCTGATGTGCTTCAGGCCCTTGGCCTGGCGCACCGCGTCCGCGATCCCCTTGGTGATCGGCTGGCCGGTGTCGGACTGGACGATGAAGTCCGCGCCCACCGACTTGTCCAGCTCGTCGGTGGCCGAGGCGACCATCGAGGAGCCCACCACCGACAGACAGGCGACCAGCGCCAGGCCGATCATCAGGGCCGCGCCGGTGGCGCCGGTGCGCCGCGGGTTGCGCAGCGCGTTGCGCTCGGCCAGCCGGCCGACCGGGCCGAAGATCCGCAGCACGACGGTGGCCAGCACACGGACCACCAGACCGGCCAGCAGCGGGCCGATGACGATGAAGCCGATGAGCGTCAGCACCACGCCGAGGCCCAGGAACATCGAGCCGTCGACCGCCTTGTCCGCGTTCCCCGCGACCACCAGGGAGGCCGCGCCGCCCGCGGTGAGCAGGGTGCCGATCGCGCCGCGGATCCATCCGGCCTTGCTGTCCGCCGGGGTGCCCGCGTCGCGCAGGGCCGCCATCGGGGAGATCTTCCCGGCCCGGCGGGCGGGGATGTACGCCGCGATGACGGTGACGACGACGCCGATGCCGATGCCCACGATGGGCGTGGTGGCCTTCACGGTCAGCTGGTCGGTGCTCAGGTGGAGCCCCGCGCTGCCCATGATCTTCATCAGGCCGACCGCGAGGCCGACGCCGCCGAGGACACCGAGGATCGAGCCGACGACGCCGAGCAGCAGCGCCTCGATCAGCACCGACCGGTTGATCTGCTTCCGGCTGGAGCCGATGGCCCGCATCAGGCCGATCTCACGGGTGCGCTGGGCGACCAGCATCGAGAAGGTGTTGACGATCAGGAAGATGCCGACCAGGACGGCGATCCCGGCGAAGCCGAGCATCGCGTACTTCATCACGTCCAGGAACGAGCCGATGTCGTCCTCGGCCTCCTTGCTGGACTCGGCCTTCGTCTGCACCTTGACCCCGGTGCCGAGGTCGGCGACGACGTTCTTCTTCAGCTGGTCGTGGCTGACGCCCGCCTTGGCGGTGAGCGAGTAGCTGGAGTAGACCCCGGGGGCGCCGAGCAGCTTGCGCTGCGCGGTGTCGGTGTCCATGTAGATCAGCGTGGCGCCGGGGTTGGTCACCTGGAACGTGGCGATGCCGACGATCTTCGCGCGGAACTCGCCCGGGATGGCGATGATCCGCACCTCGTCGCCCAGCTTCAGCTTCTTGCTCTTGGCGGTGTCGGCGTCGACCATCACCTCGGTCGGGCCGCGCGGTGCGTGGCCCGAGGTGATCTCGACCGAGCGCTTCTCGGTCGGGTCCCAGTTGGTGCCGATGGTCGGGGCGCCGGTGTCCGAGCCGATGCTGTTGTCGTTGCGGTCGGCGGCGGTGACCGACTGGCTGGTGGCGTCGCCGAGCACCGACTTGACGCCGTCCACCTGCTTCAGCCGCGCCAGCTCCGAACCGGGCAGGGTACGGATCCGGCCCTGCCGGGTGTCCTTGTCGCTGGCGCCCTTGGGGCTGACCGTGACGTCGGAGGCGGTGCTCGCGAAGAGCTTGTCGAACGTGGCGTTGGTGGTGTCGGTGAAGACGAGCGTGCCGCAGACGAAGGCCACCGACAGCAGCACGGCGATCGCGGACAGCGCCATCCGCCCCTTGTGGGCGACGAAGTTGCGCAGTGAGGTCTTGAGGACGGTCATGACACCCGTCCCCGCGCGTCGAAGTGCTTCATCCGCTCCAGGACCAGATCGGCCGTCGGGTTGTACATCTCGTCGACGATCCGGCCGTCGGCCAGGTACAGCACCCGGTTGGCGTAGGAGGCGGCGACCGGGTCATGGGTGACCATCACGATGGTCTGGCCCAGCTCGTCCACCGACCGCTTGAGGAAGCCCAGCACCTCGGCGCCGGCCCGCGAGTCCAGGTTTCCGGTCGGCTCGTCACCGAAGATGATCTCGGGGCGGGCGGCGAGGGCGCGGGCCACGGCGACGCGCTGCTGCTGACCGCCGGAGAGCTGGTTCGGGCGGTGCTTGAGCCGGCCGGACAGACCCACGGTCTCCACCACCCGGTCCATCCAGGCCCGGTCGGGCTTGCGGCCCGCGATGTCCATCGGCAGCGTGATGTTCTCGATCGCGCTGAGCGTGGGCAGCAGGTTGAACGCCTGGAAGATGAAGCCGATCCGGTCCCGGCGCAGCTTGGTGAGCTTCTTGTCCTTCAGCTTGGTGATCTCGGTCTCGTCGATGAAGATCTGCCCGGAGCTGACGGTGTCCAGACCGGCCAGGCAGTGCATCAGGGTCGACTTGCCGGAGCCGGACGGGCCCATGATCGCGGTGTACTGCCCCCGCGCGATGTCCACGTCCACATGGTCCAGGGCGACCACCCGGGTCTCCCCGGAGCCGTACGCCTTGACGACCTGACGTGCTCGGGCGGCGACGGCCGTATGTCCTCCGCTGCCCCCGGTCCTGGGAATCGATACAGCCGTTGTCACGGTCTTTCTCCTTCGGTGTCCGATCGGTGATCTCTGTTCCCCGATCGCCGCATCAAGATTGCCGCGATCCGGGAACCTCCGCGATGGGGAATGACTCCCTCTTAGCGGTAGGGCTAGCCCCACCCCCTGCGTCGCGCAGCCCGTAGCAACCTTATGAAGTGGGGACGACAGGCTCCTCATCCGCCCGGACGAACCGGGAGTAGGAGTACAGGGTGGGCATCCCCTAGGGGAGTGAGTCCTGGGTCTGACCCCGGACTCGGGGTCGATGGTGCACCCTCCCGCCACGTCAGGCTCAAACCGGGCCCTCTGGACAGCCCGGATGCGTTCTTCCGCGAGCCTGCTCCGGCATGGAATCGTGGGTCGTACAAGAATCGTGCGCACGCGAGTCCGGCGTACGAACAACAGGGACACGTGCCGGCGCGGACCGGCGAAGGGAGCGCGCCACCGTGGGCGGCACCGCACGACGGCCGATGGACGCGGACCCCAGGCCCCCCGCACCCCAGCCCCACTCCGAGACCCCCGCCCCCAGCGGCCGCCGCCCCGTCGTCGCCGCCCTGATGCTCGGCATGTCGCTGGCCGCGCTGGACTCGACCGTCATCTCCACCGCCGTCCCGCAGATCGTCGGCGACCTCGGCGGTTTCTCCGTCTTCTCCTGGCTCTTCTCCGGCTATCTGCTCGCCGTCACGGTCTCCCTGCCGCTGTACGGAAAGCTCTCCGACACCTTCGGGCGCAAGCCCATCCTGCTCGCGGGCGTCGTGCTCTTCGTGATCGGCTCGCTGCTGTGCGCCGGGGCCTGGAACATGGCCTCCCTCATCGCCTTCCGGGTCGTCCAGGGGCTGGGCGGCGGAGCGCTCCAGGGCACCATCCAGGTCGTCGCCGCCGACCTCTACCCGCTCGAGGAGCGCCCGAAGATCCAGGCCAGGCTCTCCTCGGTGTGGGCGCTGTCCTCCGTGGCGGGCCCCGCGATCGGCGGAGTGCTCGCCGGATACGCCGACTGGCGGTGGATCTTCCTCATCAATCTGCCGGTCGGCGCCCTGGCGTTCACCCTGATCACCCGCCATCTGCACGAACCGCGACGGCACCGGGAGAGCCGCCCCCGGGTCGACTGGGCCGGGGCGCTCGGGGTGTTCCTCAGCGGCGGGCTGCTGCTGACCGCGCTCGTCCAGGGCGGAGTGGCCTGGAGCTGGCTGTCCGCGCCCTCGCTCACCATGCTCGGCGGCGCCGCGGTGTGCGCCGCGGCCACCGTGTGGATCGAACGGCGCGCCGCCGAACCGATCATCCCCGGGTGGGTCTGGCACCGCCGCACCATCTCGGCGGTGAACATCGCCTTCGCCGCGCTCGGTCTGCTGATGATCGCCCCGACCGTCTTTCTGCCCACCTACGCCCAGTCGGTGCTGGGGCTCGGACCGATACCGGCCGGGTTCGTGCTGTCCACGATGACGCTGAGCTGGCCGATCGCGGCCGCGCTCAGCAGCCGCGTCTACAACCGCGTCGGCTTCCGGCGCTGCGCCATCACGGGGATGACGGCCGCCACGCTGATCCTGGCCGCCTTCCCGCTCCTGCCCTATCCGGGCGCCGCCTGGCAGCCCGCGCTGATCATGCTGCTGCTCGGGGGCGCGCTCGGGCTGTTCCAGCTGCCGCTGATCATCGGGGTGCAGTCGTCCGTCGGATGGGCCGAGCGCGGCACCGCCACCGCCTCGATCCTCTTCTGCCGCCAGGTCGGCCAGAGCGTCGGGGCGGCGCTCTTCGGCGCCGTGGCCAACGCGACGCTGGCCTCGCGGTTGACCGAGGCGCCCGACGCCATCCGGCCGGGGCTGCCCGACGACCTGGACTCGGTCTCGCGCGCCCTGGAGCACCCCGGCACCCTCACCGACCAAGCGGCCGACTATCTGCGGCGGGCCGTGGACACCGCCGTCGACCACGTCTATCTGGGCTCGGCGACCGCCGCGCTGCTGGCGCTGCTGGCCCTGGTGTTCCTCGCCCCGCGCCGCTTCCCGGTCCGTACGGAGGCGGAGGCGGAGGCGGGGGCAGGGGCGGACGCGTGAATGGCGGCCCGGTCCTTGAGGCCGGGCGGCGGGCTCAGGACTCGTGGTGCGGGGCCGCCGTCGCGTCCTCCGCCACCGGCTTGCCGGTCAGGGCCGCCAGGCTGCCGCGCACATGCTCCAGATGCGCCTTGAGCTCCTCGCGCCGCTCCACGTGCTCGCGCAGCGTCCGCTCCGTCTCCCGCGCCAGCCGCTCCTCCCGGGCCCGCGCCTGGGCGATGATCTCCGCCGCCTGCGCCTGCGCGTCCTCCTGCCGCAGCCGCGCGGCCTGCTCGGCCATCCCGTACTCCCGCTTGGCGTCGGCGAGCCCGGCCCGGGCGTACTCCTCCAGCTGGGCCAGCCGGGCCGTCATCGCGTTGTCCCGCTCGGCCAGTTCGCGGCCCGCCGCCTCCCACCGCTCGGCGTGCTCCCGCTCCTGCTCGGCCAGGATCCCGGCGGTGCGCTGCCGCATCTCCTTCAGCTCCGCGAGCGCCTGGGCCCGCCACTCCTTGGCGTCCTGGCGCGAGACGGCCCGCAGCTCGTCCACATCCACCTGGGCCGACTCCAAGGTGGCGCGCGCCGCCACCTCGGCGGCCTCGCGGACCAGCTCGGCCTCGTCGCGGGCGGCGTCCCGCACCCTTCGGGCCACGGCCTGCGCGGCTTCCCACTCCTCCTGCGCCGTCGCCTCGGCCGCCGCCCGCAGACAGACGACCTCCTCCTCGGCGGCCATCAGGATCAGCTGGGCCCGGTCACCGAGGGACTCATAGGTCTGGGGGGCCAGTTGGGAGATCACCTCGCGCAGCCGCTCAGCCTCGGCGGTCAGCTCGTTAGCCAGTACGGTGAGGCGCGCGGCGCGCTCCCACGCCGCGTCCCGCGCTTCGGACAGGTCGGCCACATAGCGCTCGACCTGCGCGGGACGGTAGCCACGGCCCCGTCCGCCGACGATGGTGAAGCCATGACGTGACACCGATGCGCCCATCCTTGGAACCCCTTTTGTCCGGTATGCAACGCGCTTCGGCGCACATCTTTATAGATGGCCTCTCATCCCCATAACGCGACACTCCGCCCATATCCGCGGCCGGGAGCGCCGCCGGTGACAACAACGACGAGGCGCCCGCCCCCGTCACGGGGGTCGGGCGCCTCGATCGCCATTCGTTCTTCGGTCGCGCGGTGCGCGTTCCTCGGTCGCGCGGTGCGTCCGGTGGCGCGCGGTCAGGGCCGCGCGGGCGGACGCACAACGGGCTTACAGCAGGCCGTCCCACATCTGCTCGAGCAGCACGGCCCACCAGTTGTCCGGCGTGGACAGCGCCGCCGGGTCCAGACCCGCGAGCTGCGCCTGGAAGTCCACGGTCCAACGGCCCGCCTGGTCCGGCGTCAGCCCGTACCGCAGCCGCCACATCCGGCCCAGCAGCGCCATGCACCGCACGAACTCCGGCAGCCCGGTGTTCACGAACTGCGGCGGGGTCGGCTGGGGCGTCGCCTCCAGCGGCACCGCCACGATGTTCGCCGTGCCGTACTGCACACACAGCTGACGGCCGAAGTCATTGCCCATGACCAGGTACGAACCCGCGTCCGGCGCGGACTGCACCCCGCGCTCCGCCGCCAGCTCCGCCAGCGTCGGCACCGGGCGGCCCGCCTGGGCCTGCGCCCAGAAGAACGGACCGAAGTCCAGCGGCAGCCCCGCCCACACCAGCGTCTGCGCCACCACTTCCGGAACGCCCATCCGCGACACCGCCCGCTGGTCGAAGCGGACGATGCCCTGCGGCCCGAACGCCTGGCCCAGCTCATGCGCCAGCCCCTCCGGCGGCACCGGCGGAATCGGCTGCACCTGGCTGGGGTGCGGCAGCGGCACCCGGTTCGGCGCCGGACGGGCCGGGCCGTCCGCCACCTGGTGCAGCTCGCCCTGGTGCTCCAGCAGATGCCGTACGCCCTGCTGCCGGGTGGCGTGATCGCGTCCGTACGCGGCGGTGTGGCTGATCCGCACCTGCGGCCAGCTCTCCCGGATCATCCGGGCGCAGTAGCCGCCGGGCAGATCGCAGGACTCCAGCTCGGTGTGGAGCTCCAGCACCTGCTGCGGCGGGACGTTCATCGCCCGCAGCTCATGCAGGATCTGCCACTCCGGATGCGGGGTGCCGGGCGCCGAACGGCGGATCAGCTGCTGCTCCGAGCCGTCCTGCGCGCGGTAGCGCAGCACCGCCATATAGCCCGGGCCCACGGTCGGCTGACCGGGGGGCGGCGGCGGATACGCATAGCCGGGCTGCGGCGCCATCCCCGGCGCGGGCGCGCCCGGAGGCGGCGCCAGCCCCGGCGCGGGAGCGCCGGCGGGCGGGGGCATACCGGGGGCGCCGGGCGCGCCAGGGGCGCCCGGTCCGCCCGGGTACGGCGGCCCGGCCGCGCCCGGCGTGTGCGGACCACCCGCACCGGGGACACCGGGTGGGCCGGGCGGCTGCGGGCCGGACGGGGCACCCTGGCCCGGCGCGCCGGGCGCGCCGGGCGGGTGCGGGGTGCCGGGGGGCGGGGCCTGGCCGGGCGTGCCCGGACCACCGGCGAGCATCGTCGCGGCGGCATGCACACCGCCACCGGGCGCACCCGGAGCACCGGGCGGAGGCGGCGTCTGCCCACCACCCTGACCACCGGCGGCGCCAGGGGCGCCGGGAGGGCCAGGGGGACCGGGAGGCTGTGGGGTGCCCGGGGGCGGGGTCTGACCGGGCGTACCCGGACCACCGGCGAGCATCGTCGCGGCGGCATGCACACCGCCACCGGGCGCACCCGGAGCACCGGGCGGAGGCGGCGTCTGCCCACCACCCTGACCACCGGGGGCACCGGGCGGGCCGGGAGGCTGCGGGGTGCCCGGGGGCGGGGTCTGGCCGGGCGTGCCCGGACCACCGGGGGTGCCAGGAGCACCCGGCGCACCAGGCGCACCAGGCGGCCGCGGGGCGCCGCCGAGGCTGTCGGAGTCGAGCTGCGAGACCAGCTGCGTCGGTACGTACCCCCCGGCCGGAGCGCCGGGGGCACCGGGACCGGACGGCGCGGGCGGCGGAGGCGCGGAGTCCGCACCCGGCCGGGCGCCGGGGGTACCGGGCGCACCCGGGGTCCCCGGAGCACCGGGCGGCGGAGGCGTCGGCCCGCCGCCCGCCTTACGGGTGGCGGCGTCCGCGATGTCGCTCGCGTTGGGATTGGCACCCGGACCGGCACCGGGACCGGCGCCGGGGCCGCCCTGTTGCCCGGGGAAGTCGAGGGACGGGGCGATGGCCGTGGGCGGCAGCGCGCTGCCGCCGGACATCAACTCGGTCTTGGCGTCCGGCCGTATGCCCGGCGCCGGGGTGTCCTCGTCGTCGGAGCCCGCGAGCGGCGGGGCGAAGACCGTGGCGGGCGGGGCGACCGAGCGGTCGTCGTCATCGTCGCCCTTGATGTCCGTACCGGCCCACGGCGTACTGCCGCCGGGTGTGGCCGCGTTGTCGGCCTGACCACCCGAGGAGGGCGTACCGGCGCCCGGCGTGGGCGGGGCCCACGGGCTGCCGCCACCGGGCGGGGGCGGAGGCGGCGCGTTCCGCCAGCCCTCACCGCCGGGCGGGGCACCGGGCGCGGACGGGGCGCCCGGCCCGGACGGGGCGCCGGGCCCGGACGGGGCGCCGGGCCCGGACGGGGCACCCGGCGCGGGCGGGCCGTCCTGCGGCCGGTCGCCCGCGAGCGGGCGCGCGACACCGTCGGACGGCCAGTCGTCCACCGCCCCGTCCCGGTCCCGGGGCGCACCCGGCACGGGCGCGGGCGGAGCGGGCGGCGCGCCCGGCGCGCTGTACGGCGCGTCAGGACCGGCGCTCCGCGCCCCGCCGTCCGACGGCCAGTCGTCCATGCCCGAGGACCTGTGTCCCGCCGCCCCGGGCCCGGCGGCCCCGGCCCCCGGCCCACCGGCCGGCGGCCAGTTGTCCTCCGGCGGCAAGGGAGGTGAAGCGGACCCCGCGGCCGAAGGAGCAGGCGGAGCGGGAGGACCAGAAGCCGCCGAAGGACCCGGAACCGAAGGGGAACCGTCAGCCGCGGCGGCGGCATCCGGCTCCGCCCCCGCCCGCTGCTCGGGCATGTCCAGCCGCCCCTCGGACCGGCTGCTCATCGCGTCCGCCGCCTCCTGCAACCACTCGGGCGGAGTGAGCAGGAAGGACGTCGCGTTCAGATCGATGCGCTGCTGCCGCCCGGTGGTGGACTCGTCGCGGGAGCCGTCGGTCGTGCCGTACCGCTCCTCGTAACGGCGGATCACCTCGCCCACCGGCAGCCCCGGCCACAGCGTGGTCTCGCCGCTGTCGCGGGCGATCACCATCCGCGTGCCCTCGGCACCGCTGCCCGAGACCGGGCCGTCCGGGCGGTCCTCGGCCCAGACCACGAAGCCCAGGTCGAACTCCCGGACCCGCGCCTCGCGCTGCTGATAGGCCGGCACATCGCCGTTGATCCAGAGTTCCGCGCGCTCCTGCGCCTGTGCGAAGGTCACCATCGCGCTCACCCCTCCACCGGGACGGCGTACGCGAATCCACCGTCCACCATCAGGTTCGCCACGGTCTCCAGCTCCGGCGGATTGCCCGCCAGCCGGAGCAGGAAGGCGTCGAAGTCGTCGCCGCAGGGCAGCAACAGCCGCTCCACCCGCTCCTGGACCGTCCAGCCGTCACGGTCCCGTGCGTCGTCATACGCACAGAACCACACCGAGCCGATCGCGTCACCCTTCACCTTGACCGCGATCACCCCGCCCTGGACGAAGCCGACGCCCAGATAGTCCTTGGTGAAGTGGTCGCGCAGACACTTGTTGACATAGACGAGGTCATTGACCGCGGCCTCGTCGCGCACCGTGAAGAAGGGCTGGTCGATCAGCAGCCCCAGCTCCGGGTCGAGCGCCGTGCCGACCGGCGCGCAGCCGCCCGCCGCCTTGAGAAAGGCGCGGTACGCGTCGGGCAGCCGGTAGCCGAGGTCCTCCTCGACGCCGAGCACCTGCTCCTCGGTGACCGAGATGCCCCGCAGCGGCAGGCCCACATGCATCGGCCGGGTCTCCTGAAGCGGACGGGTGCCCCGCTTCTCCTGGTCCACCTGCGCCGTGGCGAGCCCGCCGTGGTGCCGCAGCAGCGCCTTGACCTCGACCGGGATCAGCTCCATGCGCCGGGTGCCGACGACGTGGTGCCAGGTCCAGCCGTGCGGGGTGGCCACCGCCGACGCCCCGTTCCACAGCTCGTGCCCGGTGGCGTGCAGCGCCGCGTTCGCCGAGACGTAGTCCGTCAGCCGGAGTTCGTCGACGCCGAACCCCTCCGGGGGCTCGGCGATTTCGGCGGCCGCGCGCGCATACGGCGAGAAGTCCGGAAAGCCGTTTTCATCCACGCGGACACCCTTGGGGTGGCGCGCGGCCCGGACCGGATCCGGGAAGTGCACGACCTGCCCGGCGTAGGCCGTGTTCGGTGGCGCGGCATGCTGCCCGAGCCGACCTGTCGTCATGGCGGTTGCCCCCTGCTGATGCTGGCTACTGGGCACAGCCTATGCGGTGACGCAACCGTCCGAACCGGGCGGCCATCCCCCCTCACGACGGCCTCCGTCCCCACCAGGTCGTTCAGGCCCGGACTACCGCAGCGCCCGCGGGATTTGGCAATCTGATCATTGCAACCGGGGGATTGCACAGGGAGGGATCCACCACATGCACATCACGCAGAGCAACGGAGGCGGCGACGGCGCCACCCCCGCGGCCGGCGACCCCCGGCTGAGATGGAGCAGCGTCGACCCCGACGCCGGCCCACCGCCGCTGCACCGCCGCCGCGACGGCATCCTGCCCGCCGTCGCGGCCGCGCTGTCCGTTCGCGGCGATACGCTGACCTGCACCGGGGGCAAAGCCGACCAGCCGCCGACGCTCCATCCGCTGGTGCGGGAATTCCTCGACGCGCTCGCCAGCGGCCAGCGTGAACGATTCACCGGGCGCTGCCCCGAAGTGATCCTGCTCTCCCGCCACCTGGCGAACGTCGAGGCCGGCCGCTCCAAGCGCGCCTCCCGCAAACCGCTCACCCAGGGTGAGGCCCGCCGCTCCCTCAAACAGGCCAAACTCACCACTCGCCGGATCCGGGAGGCGGGCGACCCGCAGCACGGCAGCTACGCCCCGCCCTGTCTGTCCTGCGCCGCGCTGCTGGCCCATTTCGGCGTACGGGTGGTGGGTGAGAGCACGTGAGTCAGGCACATCAGGCACCACAAGCACCACGGACGGCCCAGGCCCCGCGGGGAGCCCCGACACGGCAGCCGACACGCCCGGCGCGGCAGCCGATCGACCGCTTGGACGTCACCCGCTTCTCCGTCGCCGTCGACGCCGCCCTGCGCGAGGCGGGCTGGCAGCCCGGCCGCTGGGACATGCAACGTGCCGAGGTCTGGGCCGACACTCTGCGCGCCCACACCTCCCCGGCCGGCCACCGGCACGCGGTCTTCCCGGCGGCGGTCGAGGCATGGGCGGAGTTCGGCGGGCTGCACATCCAGCCGCCCGGCGCGGGCCGCGAGATCGCCCCGACCCCGTTCCGCATCGACCCCCTGCTCGGCCTCCACCTCGCCCGCACCCTGGGCGATCTGGGCCGGGCCCTGGAGACCGAGATGAGCCCGCTGGGCGAGGAGGCGGACGGGCAGGCGGTGTTGACCATCGACGCGGAGGGGCGGATCTACAGCCTCGACCACACCGGGGACTGGTACCTCGGCCCCACCCTGGACGCCGCCCTCAACACCCTGATCACGGGCGCACTCCCGCCGAGGCTGACCCGTGCGTAAGGCGCGACCCGACCGGGCTGGTCGAGCCCCGGCGGAGGCCGAAGGGGCGCGGGGAACTGCGCGACCAGCCACGACGCCGCGGCAGTCGAACGACGGCAACTCAGGGCACATCCGCAAAACGCTCAGGCGCTCTTGGCCCGCTCACCCCCGCCGCGTGGCAGGGGCTCCGCCCCTGGCCCCCGGGGTCTGGGGCGGAGCCCCCCACGCGGCGGAGCCGCATATCGTCAGGTGTCGGGAAGGGGCGGGTAGGGGAAAGCCCGCCGCAGGCGCCAAGCTCCGTCGGACGCCCCCTTAGGCGCTCTTCGCCCGCTCAACGCCCCCGGGGCGGTCCGCGGGCTGAGCCGTAGGAGACGCCCCGTCCGCGTGATCCGTGTCACCCTGGCGACCCGTACCGCCGGGGCCGTCCGGCCCATCCGACCCATCCGGGATGACCGCCGACACCCGGAAGCCCCCCGCCTCCGTGGCGCCCGACACAAAGCCCCCGCCGAGCGTCGAGACCCGCTCCCGCATCCCGACCAGGCCGTTCCCCCCGCTCGGCAGCCCCGCGTCCGCCGCGCCGCGCTCCGAGGGCCCGTTCTCGACCAGGACCGCGATCTCGGCGGTGCGGTGCGCCACCCGGACCCGGGCGCTCGCGCCCGGGGCGTGCTTGTGGACGTTGGTCAGCGCCTCCTGGACCACCCGGTAGGCCGTCTGCTCCACCGGAGCCGCGTACCGCCGCTCCTCGCCCTCGACCGAGAGCTCGACGGCCATCCCCGCCGCCCGGGACTGCCCGACCAGCGCCTCCAGCTCCGCCAGCCGCGGCCCCCCGACCACCTCAACGCCCCTCCCGGCCGCTCCCGCGGCCTCCGCGGCCCCCGCGGCCTCCGCGGCGGCAGAGGCCGCGGCCGCCACCCCCGCCAGCGGCCTCTCCTCGACGGAGGCCCCGGCAGCATCGGAGGCGCCGGGAGAGGAAGACCCGGCAGAGGAGGACCCAGCGGAGGAGAACCCAGAGGCGGCGGCGGAAGACCCGGCAGCGGCGGCGGAAGACGACGACCCAGCAACGGAAGACGAGGACCCGGCGGCGAACGCCGCCCCCCGCAGACCGTCCTCGGACCGCAACACCCCCAGCATCTGCCGCAACTCGGTCAGCGCCTGCCGCCCCATGTCGCCCACCAGCGCCGCGTTCTTCGAGGCCTTCTCCGGATCCTTGAGCGCCACCGCCTGAAGGGCCGCCGCGTGCACCACCATCAGGCTCACCCGGTGCGCCACCACGTCGTGCATCTCCCGCGCGATCCGGGTCCGCTCCTCGTTACGGGCCCACTCGGCCCGTTCCTCCGCGCGATCCGCGAGCAGCGAGAGCTCCCGTTCCAGACCGTCCGCCCGCTCGCGCAGGCTCTCCACCAGCCGTCGCCGCGCCCGGACGTACAGCCCCAGCAGCACGGGCGGGCCGGTCAGCCCCAGGGTGAGCACCATGGCGAACATCGGGGCCTCCCACACGGAGGTCCCCAGACCGCTCTGCGGATTGTCCTGGCGGAGGCCGATCACCGTGACGAGGAAGCTGCCCACCGCCGCCATCCCGGCCAGCACCGCCGTGATCCGGCGCGGCACCTCGGACGAGGCGAGGGTGTAGAGCCCCACGACGCCGAGCAGCAGACCCATTTCGGCGGGGGTGACCGCGATCGATATCAGCACCACGGCGATCGCCCAGCGGCGCCGCAGCACCAGCGTGGCGCCGACGAGCACCCCGATCAGCACCCCGGCGGCCACCGGAATCCGGGCATCGTGGGCGAATCCGACACCCTCCGCCGCGCACTCGATCGACGACGCCACGGCGAGCAGGACATCGAGCCCCATGCTCCGCCGCCGCGCCCACCACCACGGCCCCGCGGGCGCGCCCCGCGCGCCCGCGGTCTCTTCCCCCGTCGAACTCATAGCGACCAGCCTACGGCCGGGCGCCAGCGCTTTTCCCGGTGACACGGCGGCGCGCCCGTCGCGCCGTCCGCGCCCCCGGCGGACCGGCACCGGGCCCGCACCGGGCTGACACAGGGCTGGCGCCGGGCCGACGCCGAGCTGGCACACACCGTCGCACGGAAGGCTCCTGGTACGGCATAGTGGAGGGCGCCGCAACGGCGGTCTGATCGAATTCCGGTCAGATGGCCCGCGCGATCCCCCGTGGTGTAATTGGCAGCACAGTGGCTTTTGGTGCCATTTGTCCGGGTTCGAGTCCTGGCGGGGGAGCTTCATCTTCCGCCTTCGATCCCGCCTCGCGTTCCGCCTTCCCGGGGGCCTGACCTCCCGGCTCGGGACCCTCCTTCCTTTCCGCCCGGAAACCTCTCGGTATCCTGCGGGTGTCCACCCCCGAAGCCGAAGGGCACACCCGTGAGCGCCAACCGCCCGGCAGCCGTCGTCGTCCTCGCAGCGGGTGAGGGCACCCGCATGAAATCGGCGACCCCGAAGGTTCTGCACGCCCTCTGCGGCCGCTCCCTCGTCGGGCACGTCGTCGCCGCCTCCCGTGAGCTCTCCCCCGAGCACCTCGTGGTCGTGGTCGGCCACGCCCGGGAGCAGGTCTCCGCGCATCTGGCCGAGACCGACGCCGAGGTGCGCACCGCCGTCCAGCACGAGCAGAACGGCACCGGGCACGCCGTCCGGATGGGCCTGGAGGAGCTGTCCGACAGCGGGGTCGCCCTCGACGGCACCGTGATCGTCGTCTGCGGGGACACCCCGCTGCTGACCGGCGAGACGCTCCAGCGGCTCGCCGCGGCCCACGACGCCGACGGCAACGCCGTGACCGTGCTGTCCGCCGAGGTCCCCGACGCCACCGGCTACGGCCGGATCGTGCGGGAGGACGCGACCGGCGCCGTCACCGCGATCGTGGAGCACAAGGACGCCACCGACGCGCAGCGCGCGATCCGCGAGATCAACTCCGGGGTCTTCGCCTTCGACGCCCAGCTGCTCACCGACGCCCTCGGCAAGGTGCGCACCGACAACAGCCAGGGTGAGGAGTACCTCACCGATGTGCTCGGCATCCTGCGCGAGGCCGGGCACCGGGTGGGCGCCTGCGTGGCGGGTGACCACCGCGAGATCGTCGGGATCAACAACCGTGTCCAGCTCGCCGAGGCCCGCAGGCTGCTGAACGAGCGGCTGCTGGAGCGGGCGATGCTGAGCGGGGTGACCGTCGTCGACCCCGCCACCACCTGGATCGACGTGACCGTCACCTTCGAGCCGGACGCGCTGGTCCACCCCGGCACCCAGCTGCTGGGCGCCACCCACCTGGCCTCGGACGCCGAGGTCGGGCCGAACTCCCGGCTCACCGACACCACCGTCGGCCGGGGCGCGGTCGTCTCGTTCACCGTCGCGGACGGCGCGCAGATCGGGGCGGGGGCGAACGTGGGGCCGTACACGTATCTGCGCCCCGGGACCCGGCTGGGCGCCAAGGCCAAGGCCGGCACGTATGTGGAGATGAAGAACGCCTCGATCGGCGACGGCACCAAGGTGCCGCATCTGTCCTACGTGGGCGACGCGACGATCGGCGAGCAGACCAACATCGGCGCCGCCAGCGTCTTCGTGAACTACGACGGTGTGAACAAGCACCACACCACCATCGGCAGCCACTGCCGGACCGGGGCCGACAACATGCTTGTGGCTCCCGTCACGATCGGGGACGGTGCTTACACCGCCGCCGGATCGGTCATCACCAAGGATGTGCCCCCGGGCTCGCTCGCCGTCGCACGCGGACAGCAGCGGAACATCGAGGGCTGGGTCGCCCGCAAGCGACCCGGAAGCGCCGCGGCGCGAGCCGCCGAAGCCGCTCGTCAGGAGGACGAGGGCCAGCAGTGACATGTGCACAGGTACACCGTGCGGGGCGTACGGTGAGAAGTGCACCAAAGCGACATCCAAGGAGACTTGTTGTGACCGGGATCAAGACGACCGGCGAGAAGAAGCTGATGCTCTTCTCCGGCCGCGCCCACCCCGAGCTGGCCGAGGAGGTCGCCCATGAGCTGGGCGTCAGCTTGGTCCCGACCAAGGCATTCGACTTCGCCAACGGCGAGATCTACGTCCGCTTCCAGGAGTCGGCGCGCGGTGCCGACTGCTTTTTGATCCAGAGCCACACGACTCCGATCAATAAGTGGATCATGGAGCAGCTCATCATGATCGATGCGCTGAAGCGGGCCTCCGCGCGCTCGATCACGGTGATCGTTCCGTTCTACGGCTACGCCCGTCAGGACAAGAAGCACCGCGGCCGGGAGCCGATCTCGGCCCGGCTGATCGCCGACATGCTGAAGACGGCGGGCGCCGACCGGATCCTCACGGTCGATCTGCACACCGACCAGATCCAGGGCTTCTTCGACGGTCCGGTGGACCACCTCTTCGCGCTGCCGGTGCTCGCCGACTACGTGGGCGCCAAGGTCGACAAGGCCAAGCTCACCGTGGTGTCGCCGGACGCCGGCCGGGTCCGGGTCGCGGACCGCTGGTGCGACCGGCTGGGCGCGCCGCTGGCGATCGTGCACAAGCGGCGGGACCCGGACGTGGCCAACCAGGTCACGGTGCACGAGGTGGTCGGCGATGTGCGGGGCCGGGTGTGTGTGCTGGTCGACGACATGATCGACACCGGTGGCACCATCTGCGCGGCGGCGGAGGCGCTGTTCGCCAACGGCGCGGAGGACGTGATCGTGACCGCCACCCACGGTGTGCTGTCGGGTCCGGCCGCGGACCGGCTGAAGAACTCCAAGGTCAGTGAGTTCGTCTTCACCAACACCCTGCCGACTCCGAACGAGGTGGAGCTGGACAAGGTGACCGTGCTGTCGATGGCGCCGACGATCGCCCGCGCGGTCCAGGAGGTCTTCGAGGACGGCTCGGTGACCAGCCTGTTCGAGGAGCAAGCGTGAGCGGCTTAACCTCCCCGGACCGGACGTAGAGGCCACTCCCGTCAGGGAGTGGCCTCAGCCATTGGTAGAATCGTGGAGTTGCTCGGCGAGGGAGGCCGCTTCTCACAGCGGCTGTCCGTTATCGACGCGCTCTTCGTAGCAGGTCTGTCGTGGGCCGGGTGACGCCCACACACCGTAAACGATCTACGAGGAGTGCCCCATGGCCGAGGTCAAGATCGCAGCCAAGCCCCGCACCGAGTTCGGCAAGGGCGCCGCCCGCCGCACCCGTGCCGCCGACCGCGTCCCCGGCGTGGTCTACGGCCACGGCGTCGACCCGCTGCACGTCACGCTGCCGGCGCACGACCTGCTGATGGCGCTGAAGACCCCGAACGTGCTGATCCGTCTGAACGTCGAGGGCGGCAAGGACGAGCTGGTCATCCCGAAGGCCGTACAGCGTCACCCCATCAAGATCGGCGTGCTGGAGCACATCGACCTGCTGCTGGTGAAGAAGGGCGAGAAGGTCACCGTCGAGGTGCCGATCCTCACCGAGGGCGACCTGGCCCCGGGCGGCAACCTGCTCGAGCACCTGCTGAACGCCCTGCCGGTGGAGACCGAGGCGACCCACATCCCGGAGTCGGTCACCGTCTCCATCGCGGGCCTGGACGCGGGTGCCACCATCCACGCCAAGGACATCACCCTCCCGGCCGGCACCACGCTGGCCGTCGAGGAGGACGCGGCCGTGCTTCAGGTCGTCGCCGCCCAGGCCGAGGCCCCCTCCGAGGAGGGCGCCGAGGGCGAGGCCGAGGGCGCCGAGGCGTAATCTGCGCCTGCTCCCTTTTCGCTGCTCCGGCCGCCGTCCCGCCCCCCGGGGTGCGGGGCGGCGGCCGTCCTCAAGGAGAGACATCCAGATGACGGACGACACGAGCCCCTGGCTTGTGGTGGGCCTCGGCAACCCCGGTGGCGAGTACGCGGGCAACCGCCACAACGTCGGCTTCATGGTGGCCGATCTGCTGGCCGAGCGGATGGGTGCCCGTTTCAAGGCGCACAAGTCGCGGGCCCAGGTCGTCGAGGGCCGGGTGGGTCCGCCCGGACCGGCGAGCCGCCGTGTCGTGATCGCCAAGCCGATGTCCTTCATGAACCTCTCGGGCGGTCCGGTGACCGCGCTGCGCGACTTCTACAAGGTGCCGGTCGGTCATGTCGTGGCCGTCCATGACGAATTGGACATCGATTACGGGGCACTGCGGTTGAAGATCGGCGGTGGTGACAATGGCCACAATGGGCTGAAGTCGATCACCAAGTCGCTGGGCGCGGACTACTGCCGGGTGCGCTTCGGAATCGGCCGTCCGCCGGGCCGGATGGATGTCGCCGCGTTCGTCCTCAAGGACTTTTCCGCCGCCGAGCGCCGGGAGTTGGACTATTTCGTGGACCGCGCGGCGGACGCGGTGGAGACGCTCATCGCGGACGGGCTGGAGCGCGCGCAGGGGACGTACAACTCCTGAAAAACGCCGTTCGCCCGTTTGTTCGACGGAAGGTTGACCGACGGCCCCGGGATGGCGAGGATCGCCGCCATGGCTTCCACCGGTGTGACCAAGCGCAGCCGTACGCGGCGGGCGGGCGAGAGCGCGTACGGGTTTCTGTTGCTGGCGAAGAACGTGGCAATGACGCTTGTCGCACTGCTGATCCTGGTCGCCGGGGTGTGGTCGTCCTGGGGCGACGCCAAGCCGTCGATGCTGACCAAGGGGCTTGAGCGGGGCACCGTCACGGTCTCCGACTGCGGCGACGAATGGTGCACCGGCTCCTTCACCCCGGCCCGCGAGGGCGGCAAGTCCCGCGGCCGGGTACGGATCGACGAGGCCGTCACGAACGGAACGGGCGACCGGGTGCCGGTGGCCCTCAAACCCGGCACGGACCACGCCGTCCGCACCGGCGCCGCCGGCATCCTCCACGCCTGGGTCCCCTTCGGCGGCTCCCTCCTCCTCACCTCCCTGATCGTGGCGGGCGGCCTCGGCCTGCGCCGCACGGGCTGGGCCATGGGCCTGCTGGGCGCGGCGCTGCTGGGCGCGTCCTTCGCCACGCTGACGCTGTAGTGCTCACCGGCCTGACCGACCCGGCGGACCTACGCGGGCTCAGCGCAGTCCGGCGAAGAGATCGTTCTCGGGTACGGCCGCGCCGGTGGCGTCCTGGACACGGAGGAAGGTCTCCATGCCCATCAACTCGCCGAACCGCTCCTTGCCCATCTTGAGGAAGAAGATGTTCTCGCCCTGACTGGCGTGCGCGGCCAGCGCGTCGAACTTCTGGCCGCTGAACGCGGTGGTGTCCACCCACGTGGTGATCTCATCGTCGGGGAGGCCGATCTTCGCCATCGCGGCGGCCTCGGCGGGATCCGGCTCCGGCATGTCCTCATGGAACTCGCGCATGATCTCGCCGAACCGCCGCATCCCCGAGTGGGGCATCGTGGTCCAGTACACCTTCGGGGTCAGCTCGGTCATCTCCAGCGCCGCCATCGTGATGCGGTGGGCCTGGATGTGGTCAGGGTGGCCGTAGAAGCCGTTCTCGTCATAGGTGACGACCACATCGGGCCGGTAGTGCCGCATGAGTTCCGCGAGCCGGGCCGCGCCCTCCTCCACGGGGGTCTGCCAGAAGGATCCGGGGGCGTCGTTGCTCGGCCAGCCCGTCATCCCGGAGTCGGCATAGTCCAGCATCTCCAGATCGCTGATCTTCAGGACCTCACAGCTCGCCTCGAGCTCCTGACGGCGCATCAAGGCGACCGCCGCCGGATCGTGCCCGGGATCGCCCGGCTTGACACCCCCCGGTCCGTCACCGCAACCGCCGTCGGTACACGTCACGAGAACCGTACGGATGCCTTCCGCCGCGTATCGCGCGAGGACCCCTCCGGTCCCGGTGGCCTCGTCGTCGGGGTGGGCGTGCACTGCCATCAGCGTCAAGGGCCGGTCGGTCATGAAACAGTCCTCCTGGAGAAATATGTCGTCGATCGATGCAACCGCGCCGACTGGACCGGCTGTTCCCGGCGCGGCCGCTCGGCCTTCCATACGCCGGCGTTTCAACGCGAGCGAGGTACGGGCGCGACCAGCATGTCCGGGGCCCGCCCCCGTTGGGAGCGGGCCCCGGACCCGTGTCACGCCGTCGTCAGCCCGTGTTGCGGAGGCCCGCCGCCACGCCGTTGACCGTGAGGAGAAGGGCCCGGGCGAGCAGGGGGTCGGGGTCCTCACCCCGCTCGGCCGCGGTGCGCTGGCGGTGGAGCAGGGTCACCTGGAGATACGAGATCGGGTCGAGGTAGGCGTCCCGGACGTGGAACGTCTGCTTCAGCACCGGGTTGGAGTCGAGGAGCTCCCGTCCACCGGTGATCCGCAGCACCTCCCGCACCGTCAGCTCGTGCTCCTCCTGGATCACGTCGAAGACATGCTTCAGCTCATCAGGCACCAGCGTGTCCACGTAGTGCCTGGCGATCCGCAGATCCGTCTTGGCCAGCGTCATCTCGACGTTGGACAGGAAGTTGCGGAAGAAGTGCCAGTGCTCGTGCATTTCGTCGAGGACGCTGTCGAGCCCGGCCTCGCGGGCCGCCTTGAGGCCGGAGCCGACGCCGAACCAGCCGGGGACGATCTGCCGGGACTGGGTCCAGCCGAAGACCCACGGGATGGCCCGCAGCCCGTCGAGACCGGCGCCGGAGTCGGGGCGGCGGGAGGGCCGGGAGCCGAGGTGGAGCTCGGCGAGCTGGTCCACCGGGGTGGAGGCGAAGAAGTACGCGGGCAGGTCGGGGTCGTCGACGAGCCCGCGGTAGGCGCCGTGCGCGGCCTCGGACACGGTTTCCATCGCCGCGTCCCAGCGGGCGAGCGCCTCGTCGGACTGGCGCGGGGCGGTGTGCAGGGCGGACGCCTGCAACGTGGCGGCCACCGTCAGCTCCAGGTTCTCCCGGGCCAGCGAGGGCACGAGGTACTTGTCGGAGATGACCTCGCCCTGTTCGGTCACCTTGATCTCGCCCTCGAGGGTGCCCCACGGCTGCGCGAGGATCGCGTCATGGGTGGGGCCGCCGCCGCGGCCGACGGTGCCGCCGCGGCCGTGGAAGAGCCGCAGCCGTACGCCGTGCCGGTGGGCGACGTCGCGCAGCAGCCGCTGGGCGCGGTGGATCTCCCACTGGGAGGTGGTGATGCCGCCGAACTTGGAGGAGTCGGAGTAGCCGAGCATGACCTCCTGGACGTCGCCGCGGAGGGCGACGAGCCGCCGGTAGGAGGGGTCGGCGAGCATCTCGTCGAGGAGCTTGTCGGCGATCTTCAGCTCTTCGGTGGTCTCCAGCAGCGGAACGATGCCGATCTTGGCCCAGCCCGCGTGGAGGTCGATCAGCCCGGCCTCGCGGGCGAGGACCGCGGCGGCGAAGACGTCGTCGGAGCCCTGGCACATGGAGATGATGTACGACTCGACGACCTCGGGGCCGAAGCGCTCGAAGGACTCGCGGATGGTGTGGAAGACGCCGAGGGTCTTGGCACCGGCGGCGTCCAGCGGCGCCGGGGTCGGGGCGAGCGGGCGCCGGGAGCGCAGCTCCTTGGCGAGCAGCTTGCGCCGGTAGTCGCGCGGCATGTCGGCGTAGCGCCAGGACTCCTCGCCGAGCCGGTCGAAGAGCTGGCCGAGGGCGTGGTGGTGGGCGTCGGCGTGCTCGCGGACGTCCATGGTGGCGAGCTGGAGGCCGAAGGCGGCGAGGGTGCGGATGGACCGTTCGAGCCGGCCGTCGGCGATGAGCTGGCCGCGGTGGGCGCGCAGGGAGTCCTGGACGAGGTGGAGGTCGGCGAGGAGCTCGCCGGAGCCGAGGTAGTCGCGGCCGGGCTGGTGGGGGGTGTCCCCGGCGAGCCGCTCGCGGGTGTTGACGAGCTTCTGCCGCATACAGGTGGCCTTGAGCCGGTAGGGCTCCTCGGCGTTGAGCCGCTTGTAGCGCGGGCTGATCTCGGGCAGCAGTTCGAGGTCGCGCTGGAGGGAGGCGAGGAGCTCCTCGGAGGCGCCGGTGTTGCGGATGGAGCTGGAGAGCGCGGCGCGCAGCTCGTCGATGATCTCCAGCGCGTCGGTGATGCCGTGCTCGTGCTGGAGGATCAGGACGTCCCGGGTGACCTCGGGGGTGACGTTGGGGTTGCCGTCGCGGTCGCCGCCGATCCAGGTGCCGAAGGTGAGCGGGCGGGTGGTGGCGGGCAGCTCGACGCCCACGCGCTCGAGCTCCGCGGTGAGGTCTTCGAGGACGTCGCCGACGGCACCGGCGTGTAGCTCGTCGAGGTAGTAGATGGCGTTGCGGGCCTCGTCCGCGGGCTCGGGGCGGGCGACGCGCAGCTCGTCGGTCTGCCAGAGCAGATCGATGCTCTCGGCGAGCCGCAGGTCGGCGCGGCGGGCGTCGCCGCCGACGGCGAGGGTGTCGAGCAGCTCGGCGATGCGTCGGAGCTTGGTGAGGACGGTGCGGCGGGCGGCCTCGGTGGGGTGGGCGGTGAAGACGGGGCGCACGCCGAGGTTGGCGACGGTCTCCCGGAGGTGCTCGGGGTCGGCGTCCTTGAGCTGATCGGCGGTGCGGGCGAGGATGCCGCCCTCGGCGGCGCGGCGGGCGCGCAGCTCGCGGCCGCGGTGCACCTGCTCGGTGACGTTGGCCAGGTGGAAGTAGGTGGAGAAGGCGCGGACCAGCTTGGCGGCGGTCTCGAGGTCGGTGGAGCCGAGCAGGTCGGCCGCGGCCTCGCCGTCACTGCGGGTGAGGGCACGGACGCGCTCGACGAGCTCGAGGAGGTCGGGGCCCTCCTGTCGGACGAGGGTCTCACCGAGCAGGTCACCCAGACGGCGGATGTCGGCACGCAGGGCGGCGTTGGTGTGGTCGGCACTGCTCACAGGTGCGGGCTCCTTGCAGTGAACGGGGTTCGAAGCGCGGCATCAAAGCGTGCGCGGCGGGCGCCGCGGGCTGCTGACCCGGTGCTTTCGGCCATGTGCGGACCGCGCTGTCCGACGCTCACCAGGATAGGCGGCACGACCCTGGGTGAGACCAGAGCCCTATTGCCCCGCTTCCCGGCCCTGCCATACTTACGACGCCGTAGGTTACGCATCCGTAGCCATGCCCCCGAGCCCCACGAGGGATCCCATGACTGCAAGCCCCGACGTGGTCCACGACACGCCGAAGGCCCAGGAGGCCCCGCTTCCCTCCGCCACGCTCGGCGGGGACAGCAAGCGCTCCATCGAACAGATCACCCTTCTCCTGTTCATCACCGTCCCCTTCGTCGCGCTGGTCGCGGCGGTTCCCCTGGCCTGGGGCTGGGGGGTCAGCTGGCTGGATCTGGCGCTTCTGGTGTCGATGTACTACATCGGCTGCCACGGCATCACGATCGGCTTCCACCGCTACTTCACCCATGGCTCGTTCAAGGCGAAGCGGCCGCTGCGGATCGCGCTGGCGATCGCGGGGTCGCTGGCCGTGGAGGGACCCCTGGTCCGCTGGGTGGCCGATCACCGCAAGCACCACAAGTTCTCCGATGCGGAGGGTGACCCGCACTCCCCGTGGCGGTACGGCGAGACCGTGCCGGCCCTGCTGAAGGGGTTGTGGTGGGCACATATCGCCTGGATGTTCGACGAGGAGCAGACGCCGCAGTCCAAATACGCACCGGATCTGGTCAAGGACGGCACCATCCGGGCGATCTCCCGGCAGTTCGTGATCTGGACCGTGGTCTCCCTGATGGTGCCGCCGGTGATCGGCGGGCTGGTGACCTGGTCCTGGCAGGGCGCGGTGACCGCCTTCTTCTGGGGGTCACTCGTCCGGGTGGCATTGCTGCACCATGTGACCTGGTCGATCAACTCGATCTGCCACGCGGTGGGCAAGCGCCCGTTCAAGTCGCGGGACCGCTCCGGCAATGTGTGGTGGCTCGCGGTGCTCTCGTGCGGCGAGTCCTGGCACAACCTGCACCACGCGGACCCGACCTGCGCCCGGCACGGGGTGATGCGGGGGCAGCTGGACTCCAGCGCCCGGATCATCCGCTGGTTCGAGAAGGCGGGCTGGGCATATGACGTCCGGTGGCCGAGCCAGGACCGTATCGATGCCCGCCGTCAGAAGGAGACCGCCGGAGCGGCATGATAGAGGGCGTGGCGACCGACAGTAATACCAGCGGTGAAAAGGACCGGCCGCGCCGGGCCGGCCGGCCCTCCGGATCCGGAGCCCGGCGGCCCCGCCGGGTCCGGATGACCGGCAAGGAGCGCCGGGAGCAGCTGCTGGACATCGGTCGCACGCTCTTCGCCGAGCGCGGCTTCGAGGGCACCTCGGTGGAGGAGATCGCGGCGAAGGCCGGGGTCTCCAAGCCGGTGGTCTACGAGCACTTCGGCGGCAAGGAGGGGCTGTACGCGGTGGTGGTGGACCGCGAGATGCGGCGGATGCTCGACATGGTGACCACATCCCTCACCGCGGGCCATCCGCGCGAGCTGTGCGAGCAGGCCACCTTCGCCCTCCTGGACTACATCGAGGAGTACACGGACGGCTTCCGCATCCTCGTCCGCGACTCCCCCGTCGCCCAGTCCACGGGCACCTTCGCCTCCCTGATCAGCGATATCGCCACCCAGGTGGAGGACATCCTGGGCCTGGAATTCAAGGCCCGCGGCTTCGACCCCAAACTGGCCCCCCTCTACGCCCAGGCCCTGGTGGGCATGGTCGCCCTGACCGGCCAGTGGTGGCTGGACGTCCGCAAACCCAAAAAGGCCGAGGTCGCGGCCCACCTGGTGAACCTGGCCTGGCACGGCTTGGACGGCCTGGAGCAGAAGCCCCGCCTGATAGGCCACCGCAAGAACTGACGACGGGGCCCCGCCGGGGCCCGTGTGACGCTATGCGTCCGCGAGGGCCGATCACAGCAAACATCGAACCGATCATCCGATCGGGTGGAACCACCCGATCGGCTCCAGGAACTCCAGCCGGTTGCCGACCGGGTCCTCGGAGTAGAAGCGGCGGTGCCCCGGCAGTTTCTCGTCCCAGACGACCTTGGCACCGTGCTCGGCGAGGCGGGAGGCGAAGGCTGCTATGCCGACGACCCTGAGACCCGGGTGGGCCTTGGGGGAGGGGTGGAAGTCCGGGTCGATGCCCAGGTGCAGCTGGACCGGGCCGCGGGCGAACCACAGGCCGCCGTTGGCGGCGAGGGTGGGCGGTTTGGGGGTCTCGGTCATGCCGAGCACCTCGCCGTAGTAGGTGCGCAGGGCGGGCTCGCTGCCGGGTGGCGCGGCGAGTTGTACGTGGTCGAGGGACGTGATCATCGGAGGGCCTGGCGGGCGACGATGAAGATGCGGCGGAAGGGGAAGGCCGTGCCGTGGGGGGTGGCGGGGTAGGCGTCGCGGAGGAGGGCGGCGTAGGTGGCGAGGAAGCGGTCGCGGGCGGGTGGGTCGTCGGCGAGGGCGGTCAGGACCGGGCGCAGGGCGGTGCCCTTGACCCAGTCGAGGACGGGGTCGGGGCCGGTCAGGATCTGCACATAGGTGGTCTCCCAGGCGTCGACTTCGCAGCCGAGGGCGGCCAGGCGCTCCAGGTACTCGGTGGGCTCCAGGACGGTGGCCGGGTCGCGGAGGTGGGTGGCGAGGCGGTCGCGCCATTCGGGTGCGTTGCACAGATCGCGCAGCAGGGTGTGGCTGGGGGCGGTGAAGTTGCCGGGGACCTGGAAGGCGAAGGTGCCGCCGGGGCGCAGTCCGGCCAGCCAGGTGGGGAAGGCGTCGGGGTGGCCGGGGATCCACTGGAGGGCGGCGTTGGAGACGATCAGGTCGTAGGGCTCGTCCGGCACCCAGTTCCGCACATCGGCCTGCCGGAGGTCGAGGCGGCCGCCGCCGGTGGTGGGGCCCGCGAGGGGCTGGGCCTCGGCGAGCATCTCGGCGGAGTTGTCCAGGCCGGTGACCCGGGCGTCGGGCCAGCGGTCGAAGAGCAGGGCGGTGACGTTGCCGGGGCCGCAGCCGAGGTCGGCGATGCGGGGCGGGCGGCCGGGGTCGGTGGGCAGCTCGGGGACGTGGGCCAGCAGGTCCAGGAAGGGACGGGTGCGGTGGCCGGCGTGGCGGAGATACTGCCGAGGGTCCCAGTTGGGCGCGGTGGTCATGGTCGGTCCCCCTGCGGGTACGGTCGGTACGAGTCGCCGTGGTCGCTGCTGCGCGTCCCGGCGCCTTACCGTGCTCCACGTTATCTCTTGATGTCAAGAGACTTCATGTCGACAGACCCACTACACTGATCGCCATGGAGGACGAGGTCGATCGGCTGGTCGCGGCGTGGCGGCGGGAACGCCCCGACCTCGATGTGGAACCGCTCGAAGTGCTCAGCCGGGTCAGCCGGCTCGCCCGCCATCTCGACCGGGCACGCCGGATCGCCTTCGCCGAGCACAATCTGGAGCCCTGGGAGTTCGACGTCCTGACCTCGCTGCGCCGGGCCGGGCCCCCGTATCAGCTCTCCCCCGGGCAGCTGCTGACCCAGACTCTGGTCACCTCGGGCACCATGACCAACCGCATCGACCGGCTCGCCAAGAAGGGCCTGGTCGAGCGGGGGCCCGACCCCAGTGACCGGCGCGGTGTGCTGGTCCGGCTGACCGCCGAAGGGCGTGACCGCGCCGATCAGGCACTGGCCGGGCTGCTGGACCATGAGCACGCCATCCTGGCCGAGCTCTCCCAGGCCCAGCGCGCCGAACTGGCCGCGCTGCTACGCCAGCTGACCGCCCCGTTCGACAATCTCCCCGGCTAGGTCGACCGGGCCCACACCGGCCCGGCGGGCCAGCGCCACGGCCGCGAGCGTGGAGTGCACACCCAGCTTGCCCAGCACATTCTGCATATGGGTGCGGACGGTGTGCGGGGAGAGGAAGAGCCGCTCGGCGACGGCCTTACGGCCGAGCCCGGCCACCATGCAGCGCAGCACCTCCCGCTCACGCGGCGTCAGCGACTCGACCAGACGCTCGCTTTCGGTGCGGTGCTTACGGGCGGCCGTCAACTCCCGCAGAACGCCGGTGAGCAGAGCGGGCGGCAGATGGGTCTCCTCCCGCAGCACCCCCCGGATGACCGCGAGCAGCCGGACCAGTGAGCAGTCCTTGGCGACCCAGCCGGACGCCCCGGCCTGGAGCGCCGCCGCCGCGCGGCGCGGATCGTCGCGCTCGGCCAGCACCACGGTGCGCACCCCCGGCTGGGCGGAGCGGACCGCGCCGACGAGCGATATCCCGTCGGCCGCCCGGCCGTTCACCGCCCGGGCCGGCCCGCCATGGGCCCCACCGTGCGGCCCGCCATGAGCCCCACCGTGCGCGCCGACATGCGTCCCGCCGTGCCGCCCGCCCTGGATACCGCTGTGCGCCGTGCCGTTCGCCCCGCCGTACGGCAGCTCGGCCGGCACCGGAAGCGGTGGCCCCACACCGTCGGCGGCCGTGCCCAAATCGGCGTCGACCAGCAGGACATCGAAGCGGCGCCCCTCCGCCGCCGCGCGCTCCAGACAGCGCAGCGCCGCCGGACCGCTTCCGGCCGCCGCCACGTCCACGTCCTGCTCCGCCGCGAGGGCGGCCGCTAAGGACTCGGCGAAAATACGATGGTCGTCGACCACGAGAACCCGAATACGTGCCACGGACAACCCCCCACGTCACCGGATGAAAGATCCCGGAACACCGAGAAACAGTGCCGGGTACGGCGCCCGGCGCAAGGTCACCGCAACCCGCACGGCCGCCGCCGTGCAGTGATTGCTACCCCGCCCCGGGCGTCGTACCTGACTGTCTCGCCCCCTGATACGCGTCGGCCCCCACCGACGCTGTACTCAGAGTAAGGCCGTGGTCTCATATAGGAAGCGGATTAGCGAAACTGACTGTTCTCGGCTGTTCACTGTGGGTTTCTTGTTCGCTCTTGGGGAGTACGAGATCCACGAGCGGCGAAAATTTACCGAGCGGCAATCAAGAGCCGGTGGGTACGGCCCCCTGGAGCCGCCGCGCCCCCGCACTGGGCACCGCCGGGAAGATCCGCGGCGCCCGGTGCCCGGCCGCGCCGAACGCCTCGGTCACCGCCTTGCTCACCGCGTCCGCGTCCGCCTCCGCCACCAGCACGATGGCCGAGCCGCCGAAGCCGCCGCCGGTCATCCGCGCCCCGAGCGCCCCCGCCGCGTTGGCCGTCTCCACGACCAGGTCGAGCTCCGCGCAGGAGATCTCGAAGTCATCGCGGCAGGAGGCGTGCCCGGCGGTCAGCACCGGCCCGATGGACCGGGTGTCCCCCGCGTCGAGCCGCTGGATGACCTCCTCCACCCGCCGGTCCTCGGTCACCACATGGCGCACCCGCCGCCGGGTGGCCACGTCGCAGCCCAGCCGCTCCAGCTCGGCGAGCGTCGCGTCCAGCCCCTCGAAGGGCACATCCCGCAGCGCCCGCACCCCGAGCGCCCGCGCGGCCGCCTCGCACGCGGCGCGCCGGCTCGCGTACGCGCCGTCGCCCAGCTCGTGCTTGACCCGGGTGTCCACGACCAGCAGCCGCAGCCCCTCGGCCGCCAGGTCGAACGGCACCTGGCGCTGGGTGAGATCACGGGCGTCGAGGAAGAGGGCGTGCCCCTCGGTGCAGCACGCCGACGCCATCTGGTCCATGATCCCGCAGGGCACGCCCACGAACGCGTTCTCCGCGCGCTGGCACAGCTGGGCGATGCGCGGCGGGGTGAGCCCCAGCCCGTACAGATCGTCGAGCGCGGTGGCCGTGACCACCTCCAGCGCGGCGGACGAGGACAGCCCGGCGCCGGTGGGCACGGTGGACTCGAAGTGCAGATCCGCACCACCGGCCCCGCCCGTCAGCAGCCCCGCCTCGCGCAGCGCCCAGACCACTCCGGCCGGATAGGCCGCCCAGCCGCCGCGGTCACCGCCGCTGGCGCCGCCCGCGACCGGCGAAAGCTCCTCGACCCGCAGCTCGACGGCCCCGCCCGGCACATCGCCCGAGTGCAGCCGCAGCACCCCGTCGGTGCGCGGCGAGGCGGCGGCCAGGCAGGTGTGGGGCAGGGCGAGCGGCATCACGAAGCCGTCGTTGTAGTCGGTGTGCTCGCCGATCAGATTGACCCGGCCCGGCGCCGCCCAGACGCCGCCGGGCTCGGTGCCATAGACCTCGCGGAACTCCGCCGTGACCCGCCCGGGGCCGTGCTCGTCCGTCACTGACTCTCCCTCCGCTGCGCGAACGCCCATGCGTCCGCGACGATTCCGGCCAGGTCGGCGCGGGTCGGGCGCCAGCCCAGGCGCTCCTTGGCACGCTCGGCGGAGGCCACCAGGACCGCCGGGTCGCCGCCGCGGCGCGGGGCGGCGATCTCCGGGATGGGGTGGCCGGTGACCTGGCGCACCGTCTCGATCACCTCGCGGACGGAGAAGCCGTTCCCATTGCCGAGGTTGCAGATCAGATGCTCGCCGGAGGCCGCCGCGCCGAGGGCGAGCAGATGGGCGTCGGCGAGGTCGGCGACGTGGATGTAGTCGCGGACGCAGGTGCCGTCGGGGGTGGCGTAGTCGTCGCCGAAGACGGAGATGGCCTCCCGGCGGCCCTGGGCGACCTGGAGCACCAGGGGGATGAGGTGGGACTCGGGGTCATGGCGCTCGCCGTACGCCCCGTAGGCGCCCGCGACGTTGAAGTACCGCAGGGAGACCGCGGCCAGGCCGTGGGCGGCGCACTCACCGCTGATCATGTGGTCGACGGCGAGCTTGCTGGCCCCGTAGGGGTTGGTGGGCGCGGTCGGGAGGTCCTCGGTGATCGGGACCTGGTCGGGCTCGCCGTAGGTGGCGGCGGTGGAGGAGAAGACGAGGGTGCGCACCCCGGCGTCGCGCATCGCGGCGAGCAGCTCGGTGGTGCCGCCCACATTGTTGACCCAGTACTTCTCGGGGTTGACGACGGACTCGCCCACCTGGGAGAACGCCGCGAAGTGCAGCACGCCGTCGTAGGTGGGGTCGAGCCACTTGGCGGCGTCCTGGATGCGGCCCTCGATGAACTCCGCGCCCTCGGGGACCCCGGCGCGGTGGCCGGTGGAGAGGTCGTCCAGCACCGTCACCCGGTGCCCGGCTTCGAGCAGATGCGCCGCGACCACGCTGCCGACATAGCCGGCACCGCCGGTGACCAGGTACTTCTTCTGCTGCGCAGTGTTCACTTGCTCGCTACCTCTCGCAGTCGCTCGGCCGCGGCCTCCGGCGGCACATCGTTGATGAACACATTCATGCCGGATTCGGAACCCGCGAGAAACTTCAGCTTGCCGGAAGTGCGGCGGATGGTGAAAAGCTCGAGGTGAAGTGCGAATTCACCGCGGTCGGTCATGCGGTACGGCGCCTGGTGCCAGGCGGAGATGTAGGGCGTGGGCGGCTCACCCTCGCCGAAAATCCGGTCGAAGCGCTTCAAGAGTTCCAGATACATCTGTGGAAACTCTGTGCGCGCCGCCTCGTCCAGCGCCGGCAGGTCCGGGACCCGCCGCTTCGGGTAGAGGTGCACCTCGTAGGGCCAGTGGGCGGCGTACGGCACGAACGCGACCCAGTGCTCGCCGTCGAGCACCACCCGGCGCCCGTCGGCCAGCTCATCGGCGACCACATCATCGAACAGATTCCGACCGGTGGCCACACGGTGCTCACCGAGCGAACGGAGCATCAGCCGTGTACGAGGCGTCACAAAGGGATACCCGTAGATCTGGCCGTGCGGATGGCCGAGGGTGACGCCGATCTCCTTGCCGCGGTTCTCGAAGCAGAAGACCTGCTCGACGGCGGGGTGTTGGGCCAGCTCGGCGGTGCGGTCGGTCCAGGCGTCGAGCACCAGAGCGGCCTGTTCGGCGTCGAGGTCGGCGAAGGAGGCGTCATGGTCGGAGGTGAAGCACACGACCTCGCATCGGCCCGAGTCACCGGCCAGCGACGGGAAGCGGTTCTCGAAGACCACGACGTCGTAGTCGGAGGCGGGGATCTCGCTGTGCCGCCCCTCGCGGGAGGGGCACAGCGGACATTCGTCGGCCGGCGGGTGATAGGTGCGGGCCTGCCGGTGGGAGGCGATCGCCACCCGGTCGCCGAGCAGCCGGTCGTGCCGGATCTCCGAGTGGGTCGCGATGGGGTCGAGCGGCCGCTGGTCGACGGCGTCGCGCACCGCGTCGTCGCGTGCGTCGTAATAGATCAGCTCGCGTCCGTCCGCGAGCCGCGTCGCCGTCTTCTTCACTCCGCCAGCTCCTGTCAGGTGCACCCAACACAACTCAACATAATGAACCACAAGCCAACAGTGCCGTCAATGCGCGGTGTAGGTGCGCGGACAAACCACAAGAATTCGGATACGTTCACCGAACGTTTCTGGTGCATTCCGTTCAGGCGATGAGGCGAGACCATGCACTATCTGGCCGAAGGGCTACGGCTCCCCACCAACGTGCTCGACTACACGATCCTGATCCTCTATTTCGTCGTCGTCCTCGGCGTGGGATTCGCCGCCAGAGCGAGCGTCAAGACCAGCCTCGACTTCTTTCTCTCCGGCCGGTCGCTGCCCGCGTGGGTCACCGGTCTGGCCTTCGTCGCCGCGAATCTGGGCGCCCTGGAGATCCTGGGGATGGCCGCCAACGGCGCGCAGTACGGGGTGTACACGGTGCACTGGTACTGGGTCGGGGCGATTCCGGCCATGGTCTTCCTCGGCCTGGTGATGATGCCGTTCTACTACGGTTCCAAGGTACGGTCCGTCCCCGAGTTCCTGCTGCACCGCTATGGACCGTCCTCGCATCTGCTCAGCTCGATCATCTTCTCGGTCGCGTCCGTGCTGATCGCGGGGGTGAACCTCTACGCGATGGCGATCGTGGTGGAGGCGCTGCTGGGCTGGCCGCAGTGGGTGGCCATCGTGGTCGCGGGGCTCTTCGTGCTCGCGTACATCACCCTCGGCGGACTCTCCTCGGCGATCTACAACGAGGTGCTTCAGTTCTTCGTGATCCTGGCCGCCCTGATCCCGCTCACCGTCGTCGGCCTCCGGCGGATCGGCGGCTTCGGCGGGCTCAAGGACTCGCTCACGGACTCCCACGGCCCCAATTTCGTCTCCGCCTGGGGCGGTACCGGCATCGGCTCGTCCAACCCGCTGGGGGCGAACTGGCTGACCATCGTGCTGGGCCTCGGCTTCTGTCTGAGCTTCGGCTACTGGACGACCAACTTCGCCGAGGTGCAGCGCGCCCTGTCGGCCAGGAACCTCTCGGCCGCCCAGCGCACTCCGCTGATCGCCGCGTTCCCCAAGATGTTCATCCCGCTGATCGTGGTGGTCCCCGGGCTGATCGCCCTGGTCATGGAGCCGGACATCGGCGCGAAGACGAGCGGTCTCCAGTACAACGACGCGATTCCGCTGCTGATGAGCGAGTTGCTGCCGAACGGGGTGCTGGGGCTCGCGGTGACCGGGCTGCTGGCCGCCTTCATGGCGGGCATGGCGGCCAATGTGTCGTCGTTCAACACGGTCTTCACCAACGACATCTGGCGGGCGTACGTCAGGAAGGGCCGGCCGGACGGGTACTACCTGCTGACCGGGCGGGTGGTGACGGCGATCGGGGTGCTGGCCGGCATGGGGACGGCGTTCATCGCCTCCTCGTTCAGCAACATCATGAACTACCTCCAGACCCTGTTCTCGTTCTTCAACGTGCCGCTGTTCTGCGTCTTCATCATCGGGATGTTCTGGAAGCGGGCCACCGCCCCGGCCGGGTTCTGGGGGCTGCTGTGCGGCACGGTGGCCGCGATGATCAACTACTTCTGGCTCTACCGGGAGGACGTCATCTCCATCCCCAGCGACCAGGGCGCCAACTTCGTCTCGGCCATCGTGGCGTTCGTGGTCGGCGGGGTGGTGATGGTCGCGGTGACCCCGTTCACCAAGCCCAAGCCGGTGGAGTCGCTGGCCGGTCTGGTCTACGGCACCACCGCGCCCGGGGTGGCCGAGCCGCCGGCGCCGGGCGACGAGGCGTGGTACCGCCGTCCGGCGGTGCTGGGCTGGGGCGCGCTGATCCTCGCGGCCCTGTGCTACATCCCGTTCTCGCTGTGACCCTTCCGGGATTAAGGAGCGTGCGCCATGAGTGAGGAGTACGAATACCGGCACGAGGTCGAGGACCTGGAGCAGAAGTCGGCGACCGCGGCCCGGCTGTTCGATGTGCGGCGGATCATCGGCGGGCTGTTCGTGATCTACGGGATCATCGTCCTCATCGCCGGGTTCACCGCGTCGGACGCGGATGTGAAGAAGGCGTCGGGCATCAACATCAACCTCTGGACGGGGTCGTGCATGCTCGCGGTCGGCCTGCTCTTCCTGCTCTGGATGAAGCTCAGGCCGCTGTCCGCGCCCGGCGCCGGGCCCAAGCCGGAGCCCACTCGGCCCGGGGGCGGGCCTGGGGCCGGGTCCGAGGGCGGGCCTGGGGCCGGGTCCGAGGGCGGGCCTGGGGCCGGGCCGCGGGCCGGAGAGCCTGGTGGTCGAGAGCCCGGTGGCCGAGAGCCCGGGTCCGGAGCGGGCTGAGCGACGCGGGCAACCGGCCACCGCGCCCGGCAGGGCTCGGCAGGGCACCGTAGGGGCCCGGGCACGGCAGGGGCCCAGGCACGGCAGGGGCCCAGGCACGGCAGGGCACCGCACGGCCCGTCACCGCACGGCGCGGCCTGAGGCCTACGTCCCGTACGGCCCGAGGCCTACGGCGCCGACGCAGGCGGCTGCGGCGCGGGCGGCTGCTGGGGCGGGGTCGGCGTGGTCCGGCGCGTCGCCGCCCGGTCCAGCAGCCCCGTACGCGCCGCCAGGGCCGCCGCCTCCAGCCGCGAGCCCACCCCGAGCTTCATCAGCACCCGCTGCACATGGGTGCGGGCCGTGCTGGGGGCGATCCCCATGCCCGCCGCGATCAGCCGGGTGTCCTCGCCCTCGGCGACCCGCACCAGCACCTCCACCTCGCGCGGGGTCAGCATCCGCAGCAGCCGGGCGCCCTCGTCGTCGGGCTGGGCCGCGGGGTTGAGCAGCTCCGCGAACGCCCCCTGGAGCAGCTGGGGCGCCACGGCCGCCTCGCCCGCGCGCGCCTTCATCATGGCGCGTTCGACGCCCTCGATCCGCTCGTCGTGGCGCACATAGCCGGACGCCCCGGCGGCGAAGGCGGCGGCGATGCCGCGCGGGCTCGGCACCGGGCCGAGCACCACGACCGCGACCTGCGGCCGCTCCTTCTTGATCCGCACCACCGGGTCGAACACCCCCGGCTCGGCGGGTGCCGCCGTGCCCAGCAGGCACACCTCAGGTGCCCGGCTCACCACCAGGTCCGCCGCGCCCGCGCTCGGCGCCGCCGCGGCGAGCACCCGATGCCCGCGCAGCTTCAGCGCCGAGGCGAGCGCCTCCGCGAGCAGACGGTGATCGTCGACCACCATGAGTCGCACGCCCATGAGCTCCCCCCATTCGCTCAGGGGGGAAGCTACACGCTTGTTCGACGTTGCGCGCCCCTTACCGGGCAGAAGCCCCCCGGAATGCCGAAATCCCGGCCATTCGTGCCTACTTGAGGTCCGGTTGACGTCCCAATTCGATCGATGCGGCCGGTTCCCGGGGGCGTGCACCCCGGCGCTCCGCCGGCGCACACAGCGGCGGCCCCGCCCGTACGGTTCGTACGGGCGGGGCCGCCGTGGGGTCGGTCGGGCGGACGCCGGAACGTCAGCTCGCGCCGGAAACCTCAGCTCGCGCCGAAGATGATCGCCAGCGGGTCGTCCCGGTCGTAGGTGCCCGAGGGCTTGTCGGCGTAGACGTCGCTCATGTAGAGGTGCTCCCCGGAATAGATGATCTCCGAGTAGCTGGGGCTGAACTTCTGCTCCATCTCATGGCTGGCGACGGGGTTCTGCAACAGCTTGGTCTTGGCGTACGACTTGGGGTCGATCCGCCAGACCGCTCCGCCGGTCTCCCAGGTGCTCTCCTGGTAGGCGAGGACGGAGCCGTCCTTGTCCAGCCCGAGCGGGGTGAGGGCGGCGCCCTTGACCCCGTCGGTCTTCCCGATCGGCTTACCGGTCTTCAGGTCGAAGGCCACGACCTCGTTGGCCGTCGCCGCGCTGGAGTCGGTGCGGTCCTCGGAGCCGAGGAAGAGGGCGTTCGCCGACTTGGAGACGGCGAGCTTCCGGCAGCCCTCGACGTTGGTCGAGTCGCACTTGGCGTCGTACTTGCCGTTCTCGGTGCCGATCTTGCCGAGCACCTTGCCGGTCTTGGCGCTGTCGTCGATGGACAGGAAGTCCGAGACCGCCGAGCCGGTGGAGTCACCGGCGTCCAGGCCGATCACCAGCGGATCGGTGGAGGCGACATGGACGTAGTCGATGCCCTGCGAGACCTTGTAGGCCGACTTCACCGCGCCCGTCTTCGGGTTCAGCGTCTGGACCTGGATCTGCGGGTTGTCGTAGTCGCCGCAGCGGCGCACCGCGACCAGCTTGTCCTCACCGCCCGCGTAGCCGTCGTCCGAGCACTGCTCGCCCGCCTTGGGCTTCCACAGGGACTGGCCGGAGGTGGACCAGGCGGCGCCGCCGCTGGTGCCGCCCGCGGCCACGGTGCCGCCGCCGATGGTGACCTCGTCGAAGCGGACCTTCTCGTCACCCTCCTTGACGTTCCGGTGCCACAGCATCTTGCCGTTCTTGAGGTCCAGCAGCCCGACCTCGGTGCAGCTGGGGTACTTGTCCTCGGCCGACGGCTTGGCCTCCTGGTAGAGGACCGTGGTCAGCCCGTCCTTGGTGAGGTGGTCCGAGGACCAGCAGACCGCGCCGTCCAGCGGGATCGTCCACTTGGCGGCGCCGCCGCTCAGCGGATAGCCGACGATCTTGTAGACACCGGCCTTCACGAAGGTGTCGTCGGTGGTCCACATGCCCTCGACGGTGACCTGGTCGGAGACCTTGGGCATCGGGACCTTGTTGAGCAGCTTGGCGTCCACCGTCTTGGCGGGCTTGTCCCCGCCACCGGTGGTGCCGCTGGAGGCGCCCTGGCTGGACTGCTTGTCCTTGCCCTTGGCCTCGCTGCCGCCGCCGTCGTCCTTGGTGGCGAACCAGATGCCGCCGCCGATGATCAGCGCCACCGCGACCACGGCGCTGACGATGATCGCCATACGCTGCTTGGACTGGCCGGAGCCACCGGGGCCGCCCGGACCGGGGCCGCCGGGGTACTGGGCCTGCGGCGGCTGGCCGTACTGCGGCTGACCGAATTGCGGCTGTCCGTAAGGCTGCTGGCCGTACTGCGGCTGGCCGTAAGGCTGTTGGCCGGATCCGTACGGCGACGGGCCGCCCTGGGTCGGCTGGCCGTGCACCGGCTGATCCGGGTAGCCGTAGCCGCCGGCGCCCTGCGGGGGCGTCTGCGGCGGCGCCGGCGGTGCCGACGGCGGCGGAGGCGGCGGCGTGGGCGGCTGCTGTGGGTAGCCGTAACCAGGTTCCTGCGGCGCGCCGAAACCGCCCTGCGGCGGCTGGTTCGGCGGCGGAGGCGGCTGTGACATGCGAATTCCTTCAGATGCGGGACCCGTCGTCCGACCGGCCTCCCCCGCGATCCCGGTGGGTCGAAGACCCCCGGGAAGGAGCGAATCGGACAGGGCACCCCGCCATTGAGCGGAAGGCAGGCGGGAGTTCTTTGTATCACCCGTAAGGGGCGCAATAGGGACCAGTGTCCAGGTCATCGATCAGCTGAGACCGGCCTGTGACGCGACCGTTGCCAGGGCGCGCGCCATCGCCGCACAACCTCTTCACACGATGCTTTCAGGCCACTCACATCATGCGCCGTCGACTCACGCGTCGTCGGCCAGCTCCAGCCAGCGGGTCTCCAGCTCGTCCCGCTCCCCCGTCAGCTCGCGCAGCTTCGTATCGAGCTCGGCGACCTTGGCGAAGTCCGTGGCATGCTCGGCGATCTGCGCGTGCAGCCCGGACTCCTGCTCGCTGATCCGGTCCAGCCGCCGCTCGATGCGCTGAAGCTCCTTCTTGGCGGCGCGCTGATCGGCCGCCGACCGCTGCCGGGCGGCCTGTTCGCCGGTCTTCTGCTTGGCGGGCGAGGCGGCGGCCGGGGTGGCCGCGGCCAGGGCGCGCTGCCGCCGCTCCAGGTACTCGTCCACGCCGCGCGGCAGCATCCGCAGGGTGGCGTCGCCCAGCAGGGCGAGCACCCGGTCGGTGGTGCGCTCGATGAAGTAGCGGTCGTGGCTGATGACCACGAGCGAGCCGGGCCAGCCGTCGAGCAGGTCCTCCAGCTGGGTCAGGGTCTCGATGTCCAGGTCGTTGGTGGGCTCGTCCAGGAAGAGCACATTGGGCTCGTCCATCAGCAGCCGCAGGATCTGGAGCCGGCGCCGCTCACCGCCGGAGAGATCGCCGACCGGGGTCCACTGCTTCTCCTTGGTGAAGCCGAACTTCTCGCACAGCTGGGAGGCGGTCATCTCCCGGCCCTTGCCGAGGTCGACGCGCTGCCGGATCTGCTCGACGGCCTCCAGGACCCGCAGGTTCCGGTCGAGTTCGGCGACCTCCTGGGACAGATACGCGAGCTTCACGGTCTTGCCGACCACGATCCGGCCCCCGGCGGGCTGCTGTTCGCCCTCGCTGCGGGCGGCCTCGGTAAGGGCGCGCAGCAGCGAGGTCTTGCCCGCGCCGTTCACCCCCACCAGACCGATCCGGTCACCGGGCCCCAGCTGCCAGGTCAGATGCTTGAGCAGCACCTTGGGCCCGGCGGTGACGGTCACGTCCTCCAGGTCGAAGACGGTCTTGCCGAGCCGGGAGTTGGCGAACTTCATCAGCTCGGCGCTGTCGCGGGGCGGCGGAACGTCGGCGATCAGCGCGTTGGCCGCCTCGATGCGGAAGCGGGGCTTGCTGGTGCGGGCGGGGGCGCCGCGGCGCAGCCAGGCGAGCTCCTTGCGCATCATGTTCTGCCGCTTGGCCTCCTCGCTGGCGGCGATGCGCTCGCGCTCGGCGCGGGCGAAGACGTAGTCGCTGTAGCCGCCCTCGTACTCGTGGACGGCGCCGCGCTGGACGTCCCACATCCGGGTGCAGACCTGGTCGAGGAACCAGCGGTCGTGGGTGACCACCACCAGGCCCGAGCGGCGCGCGCGCAGATGCCCGGCCAGCCAGGAGATGCCCTCGACGTCGAGGTGGTTGGTGGGCTCGTCGAGGACGATCAGGTCCTGCTCGGCGATCAGCAGCTGGGCGAGCGCGATACGGCGGCGCTCACCGCCGGACAGCGGGCCGATGACCGTGTCGAGGCCCTGCGGGAAGCCGGGCAGGTCCAGCCCGCCGAACAGCCCGGTGAGCACGTCCCGGATCTTGGCGTCACCGGCCCACTCGTGGTCGGCGAGGTCGCCGATCACCTCATGGCGGATGGTGGCCGCGGGGTCGAGCGAGTCGTGCTGGGTGAGCACGCCGAGCCGCAGATCACCGGCGTGGGTGACGCGGCCGTCGTCGGCGGGCTCCAGCTTGGCGAGGATCCGGATGAGCGTGGTCTTGCCGTCGCCGTTGCGGCCGACGACACCGATGCGGTCGCCCTCGTTCACTCCGAGGGAGACGCCGTCCAGCAGGGCACGGGTGCCGTACACCTTGCCGACGGATTCAACGTTGACCAGGTTGGTCGCCATCACACTCCATTACGCGGATCGATCGGCATCCCAGGGTAGTCGCCACGCGGGGCGCCTCGCTCAGGCGCTCAGTCAGGCGTCGGCCGGCCGCTAAGCGCTCCGCGGGAAGTGCCACGAGATGCCGTCGTGCGTCTGCGGCCGCATCGTGGCTGGTCGCCCACGCGGCGGAGCCGCATATCGACACAGCCGCGGCGGAGCCGCACATCGACACAGCCCCGCGCCCCTTCGGGGCGCTGCCCGAACCGTAGTGGACTTCCTCCGATCTGCTTAGCTCAGGCGCTCACTCAGGCGTCGGCCGAGCGCTCAGGCAGGCGCCGGTCGGCCGCTCGGGCAGGCGCCGGCCGGCCGCTCGGGCATCGAGTCGACCGGGGCTCACACGTCGACCGGCCGCTCAGGCGTCGCCGACCAGGCGCGCTCCGGGGACCGGGCCGGAGGTGACCCGGACCGTACGGCAGGTGCCCGAGGCGGCCAGCGCCGTCGCCACCCCCTGCGCGGCCTCGGTGTCCTTGGCCAGGAAGGCGCAGGTCGGACCGGAGCCGGAGACGAGGGAGGCGAGCGCGCCCGCGTCCGCGCCGGCGCGCAGGGTGTCGGCGAGCGCGGGGCGCAGCGAGAGCGCGGCGGGCTGGAGATCGTTGGAGACGGCGGCGGCCAGCGCGGTGGCGTCGCCGGTGCGCAGCGCGTCCAGCAGCGCGTGGGAGGGCTCGGGGTCGGGGACGTCGGCGGCGCTCGCGCCGGTGCCGGACTCCTCGCGGAGGCGGTCGCATTCGCGGTAGACGGCGGGGGTGGACAGCCCGCCGTCGGCCACGGCGAACACCCAGTGGAAGGTGCCGCCGGTCTCGAGCGGCGTCAGCAGCTCGCCCCGGCCACGGCCGAGTGCCACGCCGCCGACGAGGCTGAAGGGGATGTCGCTGCCCAACTCGGCGCAGATCTCGAGGAGTTCGGCCCGGGTCGCCCGGGTGCCCCACAGCGCGTCGCACGCCAGCAGCGCCCCGGCGGCGTCCGCGCTGCCGCCCGCCATGCCGCCCGCGACGGGGATGTCCTTGGCGATGTGGAGGTGCACGCCGGGTTCGATGCCGTACCGCTCGGCGAGCGCGAGCGCGGCGCGGGCCGCGAGGTTGCTTCGGTCCAGCGGCACCTGACCGGCGTCCGCGCCCTCGACGGTGATCCGGAGGGCGTCGGCGGGGGTCGCGGTGACCTCGTCGTGGAGCCCGACGGCGAGGAAGACGTTGGCCAGGTCGTGGAACCCGTCGGGACGCAGTCCGCCGACCGCGAGCTGGACGTTGACCTTGGCGGGCACACGGGCGGTCACGGGACGGCTCACGGGGCTCCTCGGTGGGGTTCGGGTGTTCCGGTGCGGCCATTGTCCCGCCTGCGGGGTTGAGCCCGCGACGGCCTTGCCCCCCACCCCGCCCCTCCCCATAACCGGGCCTCCGCCCCGGCCCCCGTCATGGGGGCTCCGCCCCCAAACCCCCGCCGGGGCTCCGCCCCTGGACCCCGCTCCTCAATCGCCGGAGGGGCTGGGGGATGGGCCACCTCCGCCCCAGCCCACGTCCAGCCCCCATTCAGAGGGCTTTGTCCCGGGGGTCACGCCCGGGGTCGCACCCCGCGCCCCGGCGAGGCGCCGGACCCCAGGTTCGCAGCCCCGGCCCCTGACCCCGGCCGGTACCCGACCGAAGCGAGGCCCGCGGCGAAGCCCCAGCGGGGCCCGAGGGGCGGAGCCCCGGCAGGGGCCCGGGGGTAGAGGCCCAAACGGGGGTCCGGGGCGGAGCCCCGGTTACGGGAAGGGGCGGGGTGGGGAAAACCCCCGTCCCTGGCCCCAGCCGGTATACGGCCGAAGCGGGGCCTGGAGCGGAGCCCCCGGACCTCGGTACGCGGCGGAGCCGGGCATCGGATGCTGCGGGGCGGGGAGCAAGCCTGGTCGCGGGGGCGGCCCGCGGTCAGGTCGCCGGGCCGTGCTCGGCGATCGCGGCGAAGTCCTCCACCGTCAGCGACTCGCCGCGCGCCTGCGGCGAAACCCCGGCGGCCTTCAGGGCCGCCTCCGCGGCCCCCGCCGAACCCGCCCAACTCGCGAGCGCCGCCCTGAGCGTCTTGCGGCGCTGGGCGAACGCCGCGTCCACCACCGCGAAGACCGCCTCCCGGGTGGCGGTGGTGCGCGGGGGCTCGTCCCGGCGGATCAGCGAGACCAGGCCGGAGTCGACGTTGGGGGCGGGCCAGAAGACGTTGCGGCCGATCGCGCCCGCCCGCTTGACGTGGGCGTACCAGGCCGCCTTCACGGAGGGGACTCCGTACACCTTGGAGCCGGGCGGGGCGGCGAGCCGGTCGGCGACCTCGGACTGGACCATGACCAGGGTCCGCTCGATGGTCGGGAAGCGCCCGAGCATGTGGAGCAGCACGGGCACGGCGACGTTGTACGGCAGGTTGGCGACCAGCGCGGTCGGGGCGGGGCCCGGCAGCTCGGTCACCCGCAGGGCGTCGCTGTGCACCAGCGCGAACCGGTCGGCGCGGTGCGGCAGCCGGGCCTCGACGGTCGCGGGGAGGGCCGCGGCGAGGACGTCGTCGATCTCGACGGCGGTGACCCGGTCTGCGGCCTCCAGCAGCGCGAGGGTCAGCGAACCGAGCCCGGGGCCGACCTCGACGACCACGTCGTCCGGGCGCACCCCTGCGGTCCGGACGATCCGGCGGACCGTATTGGCGTCGATGACGAAGTTCTGGCCGCGCTGCTTGGTCGGACGTACGCCGAGCCGCGCCGCGAGTTCGCGGATGTCGGCGGGGCCGAGCAGAACGTCGGAGTCGGTGGAGCTCACCCGGAGAGTTTACGGCCGCGCCGTGGGCCCCGGGCTCGGCGTACGCGACGGGGCGCTCCGACAGGGCGCTCGACAGGGCGCACCCACGCTCGGCGGGGCTCGGAGCTTTCGGCCGGGGCTTCCGGCCGGGACAGCCAGCCGGGGCTTCCGGCCGGGGCTTCCGGCCGGGGCTTCCGGCCGGGCCCCGTCACCGGTGGAGCTTGGAGCCGCAGCTGGGCCAGGGACTGGCGCCGCGCTGCTGGTAGAGCTTCTTCGCCCGGTAGGTCTGCTCGGACGGTGGCGCGTCCTGGGGGCGGCCGTGGCCGCCGAGGGAGTGCCAGGTGCCCTGGTCGAGCTGGTAGAGGCCGCCGTAGCGGCCGGAGCCGTCGACCGCGTCGGGCCGGCCGCCCGATTCGCAGCGGGCCATCGCCCGCCAGTTGAGCCCGTCCGCCGGGCCGCCGACGGCGGTGGGCACGGTCATGGTGCCGACCCGGACGATCCGGGCCACGGGCGCCTTGACGATCTCGCTGCCGATCTTCCGCGGCCGCTGCCGTACGCCGTTGACACTGCGCACCCGGTAGGTGATGCGCAGGGTGCCCGGCTCACCGGGCCGGGCCACCAGCTCGGTGCCCTTGGGGAGGGTGGGGTCGGCGCGGCGGACGGTGGTGAAGGGCACCGGATGGTCCCGGACCTCCTTGCCGCCGGTGATCCGCATCACCGTCACCGTCTGGCCGTCGCGCGGAAAGCTGTCCCGCGGCACGGAGGTGGTGTCCTGGCCGCGCAGGGTGAGCCCGGCGGCGGCGAGCGCCTCGCCGACGGTGGCGGCGTTCGTACGGACGACGTGGGGGCGCCCGTCGGCGAGGAAGGTGACGGTGCGCTCGGTGCGGACGTGCAGGAGCAGCCCGCGGCTGGTGATGGCCGCGGAGCGGGAGGCGGACAGATACGCGCCCTCGGCACGTACGCCCAGTTGGCGCAGTGCGCCGTCAACCGTGCGGGCGGTGGTCCACACCCGGCGGCGCTCCCCGTCGAGGGTGAGGGTGACGGGTCGGCCGTAGCGGACGGCGATCTCGTCGCCGTCGCCGAGCCGCTCCCCGGGCGCGGGGGCGACGATGTCGTGCGCGCCGACGCGGACGTCCTGGTCCGCCAGCAGCTCGCCCACGTCGTCGGCGTAGGTGTGCAACGTGCGCGCGTCGCCGTCGACGCTGAGCCGTACGGCCTTGTCCTGGGCGACAAAGGCGGAGGTGCCGCCGGCCAGGGCGGCGACCACCATCGCCTGCGGCAGCAGTCGGCGCATCGGATCGGTCCGGCCGGTGGCACCGCGCCGGGCGGCTCGGCGGGCGGCGGCACGGCCGCCCGGGACGCGGTGGCTGGCCCTACGGCTCACGACAACACTCCGGTAACACTCCACAAGTCCACTGGTCAGGGCGTTGGGTCCGGGACTGTAGCGGAGTGGGGGTGACTCTCCAAAGGAAGATCATCACGCAGTGTGATCACCGGCCTCGGCTCGCCACCGCCCCTCAGCGGCCGATCAATGGCCGATCAATAGCCGAAGACACGCGCCGTATTGGCCGCCACGGCGGTCGCCAGGGTGTCCTCGGGGACGCCCTTGACCTCGGCCATGGCCCGCAGGGTGAGCGGGATCAGATACGGGGCGTTGGGCCGTCCGCGGTAGGGGACGGGGGTCAGGAACGGCGCGTCGGTCTCGACGAGGACGAGGTCGAGCGGGGCGACGGCGAGGGCGTCGCGCAGCGGCTGGGCGTTCTTGAAGGTGATGTTGCCCGCGAACGACATGTAGTAGCCGCGCTCGGCGCAGATCTTCGCCATGGCCGCGTCACCGGAGTAGCAGTGGAAGACGACGGTGTCGGGCGCGCCCTCCTCGGTGAGCACCCGCAGCACGTCGTCGTGGGCCTCCCGGTCGTGGATGACCAGCGCCTTGCTGTGCTCCTTGGCGATGGCGATGTGGCGGCGGAACGAGCGCTCCTGGGCGGCCATGCCCTCCGGGCCGGTGCGGAAGTAGTCCAGACCGGTCTCGCCCACGCCCCGCACCTGGGGCAGCGCGGCGAGGGCCGCTATCCGGTCGAGCGCCGCGTCCAGGGCGGCGTCGCCGCCGGGCTCCCTGGCGCCCTGCCGGGACCAGCCGTCCGGGTCGCCCAGGACGATGCGCGGCGCCTCGTTGGGGTGCAGGGCCACGGTGGCCCATACGCTCTCGTGCGCCGCCGCGGTCTCGGCCGCCCACCGCGACCCGGCGAGATCACAGCCCACCTGGACGACGGTCGTCACGCCGACCGAGGCGGCCTTGGCCAGTGCCTCCTCGACGGTGCCCGACTGCATGTCCAGGTGGGTGTGGGAATCGGCGACCGGGACCCGCAGGGGCTCCGGCGGCGGCGGGGGCGCGTCCTTTTCCTTTTGCGCGCCACTCGCCTTGCCACTGCCGCCAGGGGTCGATGCTGTTTTCGCCATGGGCGCGATTCTATGAATCCCGGTGAATGTGAGGTGAATCGCGTCCAGCCGCTCAGTTGACCCGCGCCCGGCTCAGGTGAACCGGCTCCGGAACCGGACCATACGAACCCACTCGAACCGGCTCATGTGAAACAGCTCATATGAACCGGATCGTACTCAGTCGCGGTGGTGCTGAAAGGGATGCAGCAGATTCGGAAGGTGCCAATGGTGCCCACGGCGCCTTGCGGGGCCCTCGTTTTCCGGTCCGTGGTCCGGCGCGGCGTCCGTCTCGGTGTCCGGCGCGCCGGTGTCGTCCTTCCGGCCCCGGGTGGTGTGCGGCCTCCCGCGCCGCGCACTCTCCAGGACGGAGGAGACCTGACCCGAGCGCATGATCCGCACCAGATGCGCACCGCAGTTGACGCAGTCGGGGCTCGTCAGCGGGGACGGGACTCGCCGACCGCCGGTGAAGTACACGACGAAGGCGCGGCCCTCGCCGTCCACGTGGTGTTCGATGTCGTACGACCGCTCCCAGCCGTGCCCGCACTTCATGCAGGCGAAGGCGTACGCCTCGTGGGCCACCTCGCCGGACTGTTCGGAGGGGGTGTGGGCGGCTATCGGATGAGCACCGCTCGAGGTTCCCGCTATATCGCTCATGGCAGCTCCTCTTGTCACACAGGACAAGTCTTCCGGGATGGGATCGCCCCAGGTCTTCCACAACCAGTGGACGCCTTTCCCGGCGCCATCGCACGGCCTCTTCCCTCTCTTTGAGCGAGATTTGGCAACGGCGATGGAGAAACTGGCGTGCAACTGCCCGGCTACTAACCTGAGCTTTGCATTTCGCTACGGGGCTTTACCTCCGCGTGGCGCGCTTCCCGTCGCGTTCTTCGCCGCCACGACCGCGTCGAACACCTGCCGCTTGGGCACCCCGGCCTCCTGCGCCACCGCCGCGATGGCCTCCTTACGGCGCTCACCGGCCTCCTCGCGCACCGCGACCCGGCGGGCCAGCTCGGCGGGGCCCGCCTCGTCGGGGCCGGGCGCGGGGGCGCCCTCGACCACGATGGTGATCTCGCCGCGTACGCCCTCCGCCGCCCAGGCGGCCAGCTCGGCCAGCGGGCCGCGCCGCACCTCCTCGTAGGTCTTGGTCAGCTCCCGGCACACCGCGGCGCGGCGGTCCGGGCCGAACACCTCGGCCATGGCCGCGAGCGTGTCGTCCAGCCGGTGCGGGGCCTCGAACCAGACCAGGGTGCGGCGCTCGTCGGCAACCTCGCGCAGCCGCGTCAGCCGCTCCCCCGACTTGCGCGGCGGGAACCCCTCGAAGCAGAAGCGGTCCACCGGCAGCCCGGACACGGCCAGGGCGGTGAGCACCGCGGACGGGCCGGGCACGGCGGTGACGGTGATCCCGCGCTCCACGGCGGCGGCCACCAGCCGGTAGCCGGGGTCGGAGACCGACGGCATGCCCGCGTCGGTGACCAGCAGCACCCGGGCGCCGTCGGCCAGCGACTCGACCAGCTCGGGCGTGCGGGCCGACTCGTTGCCCTCGAAGTAGGACACCACCCGGCCGGCCGGACGCACGTCCAGGGCCTGGGTGAGGCGGCGCAGCCGCCGGGTGTCCTCGGCGGCGATCACATCGGCGGCCATGAGCTCGGCGGCCAGCCTCGGGGGCGCGTCCGCCGTGTCGCCGATGGGGGTCCCTGCCAGTACGAGCGTTCCCATCACACCCCTATCCAAAAAACAGGGAACAAATAACCCACAGCCCGGCCACGGGGCCGAGGGAGACCGGCCACGACCGGCCACGGGGTCGACCGAGACCGCCCACGACCGGCCGCAGGGCCGACGGAGACCGGCCACGGGCTCGGCTCCGACGCGGCCGCGGGCTCGGCCCCCAGGCCGCCGCCCTGGGCACGAATCCCCGTTCGCCGCCTTTCCCCGCCACACTCACAGACCGCTTCCCTACGATGGCCCGGTGAGCAGTGACACCGCGACCCACGCCCAGCCGGGCAAAGCCACCGGCCAGCAGCCGCCGGCCTGGCAGCGCCGGCTGCGCCGTTTCGGATACGCGGGCCAGACCAGGCCCGGCGTACGGGAGCGGCTGGTCCCGCCGTACGCGGAGCCGGGCACCCGGCTCTGGGAGATCCTCGGCGCGACCCCCTCGGCGGCGGCCAGAATCGCCCGCTGGAGCGGCTGGGGCGGTCCGCTGCTCGTCGCGCTGTGCGCCGGGCTGACCCGCTTCTGGCATCTGGGCAGCCCGGACAACGTCATATTCGACGAGACGTACTACGCCAAGGACGCCTGGTCGATCTGGGAGTACGGCTACGAGGGCACCTGGCCGAAATCCGCCAACGACCGGATCCTCGACGCCCCGCAGCACATCCCGCTCAGCGACGCGGCCTCGTATGTGGTGCACCCGCCGGTGGGCAAGTGGGTCATCGGGCTCGGCGAGCAGTTCTTCGGGCTGCACCCGTTCGGCTGGCGGTTCATGGTCGCGGTGCTCGGCACCCTCTCGGTGCTGATGCTGTGCCGGATCGGGCGGCGGCTGTTCCGGTCGACGTTCCTCGGCTGTCTCGCGGGCGCGCTGATGGCCGTGGACGGGCTGCACTTCGTGATGAGCCGCACGGCGCTGCTCGACCTGGTCGTGATGTTCTTCGTGCTGGCCGCCTTCGGCTGTCTGCTCGTGGACCGGGACCTGGCGCGCGCCAGGCTGGCGGCGGCGCTGCCAACCAATGAGGACGGCGCGGCGCGGCCGGACCCGGCCGTCGCCGGGGGCCTGAAGCTGGGCGCGCGGCCGTGGCGGATCGCGGCCGGGGTGCTGCTGGGCCTGGCCATCGGCACCAAGTGGAACGGGCTGTACGTACTGGCGGCCTTCGGCCTGATGACCGTCCTGTGGGACGTGGGCAGCCGCCGCACCGCGGGCGCCCTCCGCCCCTACCGTGCGGTGCTGCGGCGCGATCTGGGCTGGGCGTTCGTCTCGCTGGTGCCTGTGGCGATCCTCACGTACATCGCCTCCTGGTCGGGCTGGTTCACCGCGAGCGGCAGCTACGAGCAGGGGCGCGGCTGGCGGCACAGCGGCTACTTCCGCCACTGGGCCGAGTCCGCCAAGTCCGACGGCGGCGGCGGCCACGGCACCGGCGGCGCCTTCGACTGGCTGCTCAACCCGCTGCGCAGCCTGTGGCACTACGAGTCCGAGGTCTACAAGTTCCACGTCAACCTCGACTCGCCGCATGTCTACCAGTCCAATCCATGGAGCTGGCTGGTCCAGTCCCGCCCGGTCTCGTACTTCTACGAGTCCCCGCGGGCCGGCCAGGAGGGCTGCCCCAAGGACGCCGCCGAGAAGTGCGCCCGCGAGGTGCTGGCCATCGGCACCCCGCTGCTGTGGTGGACGGCCTGTTTCGCGCTGCTGTACCTGCTCTTCCGCTGGGCGCTGCGGCGCGACTGGCGGGCGGGCGCGATCCTGTGCGGGATCGCCGCGGGCTATCTGCCGTGGTTCCTCTACCAGGACCGGACGATCTTCTCCTTCTACGCCGTCGTCTTCGTGCCCTTCCTGTGCCTCGGGGTGGCGATGATGATCGGCGCGCTGCTGGGGCCACCGGGCGCGAGCGAGACCCGCCGGGTGGTCGGCGCGGTCGGCTCGGGCGCGCTCGTCCTGCTGATCATCTGGAACTTCATCTACTTCTTCCCGCTGTACACGGGCCAGACGATGCCCATGGACGCCTGGCGCGCCCGGATGTGGCTCGACACCTGGATCTGACCCTGGCTCGGCCCGGCTCGGCCCCGGGCCCACCGCATGGATCCGGCCACGGCCCCCGCGCCCCCCTACGGTGAGGGCGCGGGGGCTTCACGTGGTGCCGGTAGAGTGCCGGGCACCGCGACCCCCATCGACTGATGGGGGGAACCGAGAACACAGTGTGGGGGTTCTGAAATGCGGAGTGGCGCGAGAGCCGCGATCGTCGGTGCGGTGTTCGCCGCCATGGTCGGTGTGGCCGGTTGCGGCAGCGGCCAGGACGATTCATCCGGCCCGAAGGACGGTGCGAGCGCCGGCTCGGGTGACGACAAGCCGTCCCTGAAGAAGGTGAAGACCGGCCCGCCCAGCGCGGCCGAGGTCAAGACCACCGCCCACGCGTTCCTGGCGGCCTGGTCGGCGGGCGAGACGGCGAAGGCCGCCGCCCTTACGGACGACAGCGGCGCGGCCACCACGGCGCTGAGCGGCTACCGCACAAAGGCCAAGGTGGCCAAGGTGACGCTGGACGCGGGGCAGGCGAGCGGCGCCAAGGTGCCGTTCTCCGTCAACGCCCAGCTCTCCTCCGGCGGTGAGAGCGTCCCCTGGACGTATGAATCCTCGCTGACCGTGACCCGCGACACCAAGACCGGCAAGCCGGTCGTCGCCTGGAAGCCCACCGTGGTGCACCCCGACCTCGCCGAGGGCGACACGCTCAAGACCGGCGCGTCCGAGGCGCCGCCGATCAAGGCGGTGGACCGCGACGGCAAGGAGCTGACCGCCTCCGACCACCCGACCCTCAAGACCGTCCTGGCCGCGCTGCGCGAGCGGTACGGCAAGAAGGCGGGCGGCGAGGCGGGCGTGGAGACCTGGATCCAGCGCGCCAAGGGCTCCAAGACCCCCGACAAGACCCTCAAGGTGCTCTCCAAGGGCACCCCGGGCACGCTCCGCACCACGATCGACGCATCGCTCCAGCGCACCGCCGAGCAGCAGGTGAGCAAGCGCACCAAGGCGTCGGTGGTCGCGGTCAAGCCCAGCACCGGTGAGATCCTCGCGCTGGCCAACTCCCCCGCGAGCGGCTTCAACACCGCCTTCCAGGGTTCGTACGCACCCGGCTCGACGATGAAGATCATCACCTCGACGACGCTGATGGACAAGGGTCTGGCGGCGTACGGCAAGCCGCATCCGTGCCCGAAGTACTTCAAGTACGGCGGCTGGAAGTTCCAGAACGACAAGAAGTTCGAGATCAAGAACGGCACCTTCGAGCAGAGCTTCGCCCGCTCCTGCAACACGGCCTTCATCAGCCAGGCGGGGAAGCTGAAGGACGACGATCTGAGCAAGGAGGCCCGGGACGTCTTCGGCATCGGGCTCAACTGGCAGACCGGCGTGCCCACCTTCGACGGCGCGGTGCCGGTGCAGTCCGCGGCCTCCAAGGCCGCCTCGCTGATCGGCCAGGGCGGCGTGCGGATGAACCCGCTCAACATGGCGTCGGTCGCGGCCACCGCCACCACCGGCACCTTCCACCAGCCGTACCTGGTCTCGCCGTCGCTGGACGACCGGACGCTGGCCAAGGCGAGCCGGACGATGAAGTCCAGCACCCACGACCAGCTGAAGAAGCTCATGAAGCTCACGGCCACCTCGGGCACCGCCGCCGAGGCGATGGCCGGGATGAGCGGTGACTTCGGCGCCAAGACCGGCTCCGCCGAGGTGGACAACCAGGAGAAGCCGAACGGCTGGTTCAGCGCGTACCGCGACGACGTCGCGGCCGCCGGTGTGGTCCCCGAGGGCGGCCACGGCGGCGACACGGCGGGCCCGATCGTGGCCGCGCTGCTGCGCGCGGGCTGAGCCTTTGCGGATACGCCCGGGAGCCGGGCGGGCGCGTCGAGCGCCCGTCCGGCTCCTTCGTGTTCGGCCGGTTGACCGGTCAGGGGCCCGGACGCCGCCGGACGGCGGGGCCCGGACGGCAACCGTCAGCGGGACCCGGACGCCACCGGCGGGAAATGTCGTGGCGGCGGGCGCGGGGGCGTCGATAGCGTCGTTCCATGGTCGACTCCACCCCTGACACCGCCGCCCACCCCCGCTTCGCCGCCGCCCTGCGCGAGCTCGGCCTGGACGTCGAGGTGCGCCGGTTCCCCGACGCCACCCGTACCGCCGCCGAGGCCGCCGCGGCGATCGGCTGTGAGCTGAGCCAGATCGTCAAGTCGCTGGTCTTCGAGGCGGACGGACAGCCGGTGGTGGTGCTGATGGACGGGGCGTCCCGGGTCGATGTCGAGCTCGTACGGCGTGAACTGGGCGCCGCGAGCGTCCGCCGGGCGGACGCGGCGCTGGTGCGGGAGACCACCGGCTACGCCATCGGCGGGGTGCCGCCCTTCGGCCACCGCACCCGTACCCGCGTCCTCGCCGACCGCCGGCTGCTGGACCACGAGACCGTATGGGCCGCGGCGGGCAATCCGCACACCGTCTTCCCGCTCGACCCCAAGTCCCTGATCGCGCATGCCGAAGGCACCGTGGTGGATGTGCGCGAGCGGTCCGCGTGACCCCGCTGGTCGCGGCCGCGGTACTCATAGCGGCCGTCACCCACGCCAGTTGGAACGCGATCGCGCACGGGATCAGGGACCAGCTGCTCGCCTTCACCCTCGTGGGCGGGGGCGGGGCGCTGTGCGGGCTGGCGCTGCTGCCGTTCACCCCGCTGCCCGCGGCGGACGCCTGGCCGTATCTGCTGGCCTCCGCGGCCATCCACGTGGTCTATCAGCTGCTGCTCATGCGCTCGTTCCACCTGGGCGACTTCGGCCAGATGTACCCCATCGCGCGCGGCACCGCCCCGCTGGTGGTGACCGTGGCCGCGGCGGTCTTCGTCGGCGAGCGGCCGGACCGCTGGCAGGCGGCGGGCATCGCGGTGGCCTCGGCGGGGCTGGTGGGCGTGGCGCTGTGGGGCGTCAGGGGGGCGCGGCACGCCGAACGCGAGGGGAACGGCGGGGGCGCGCCGCAGTGGCTCGCCCTTACGGCTGCCATCGCCACCGGTCTGTCCATCGCCGCGTACACCGTCGTGGACGGCCTGGGGGTGCGCGCCTCCGGCAGCCCGCCCGCCTACATCGCCTGGCTGATGATCCTTGAGGGCTTCGCCATCCCGGTCTGCGCCCTGGCGATCCGGCGCGGTGCGCTCCTTCGGCAGCTACGGCCGGTCGCGGCGCGCGGACTGCTCGGCGGGCTGCTGTCGGTCGCCGCCTACGGCCTGGTGCTGTGGGCCCAGACCCGGGCCGAACTCGCCCCGATCGCGGCCCTGCGCGAATCGTCGATCATCGTGGGCGCTGCGATCGGGGCGCTGTTCTTCAAGGAGCGGTTCGGCGGCCCGAGGATCGCGGCGGCGGGGCTGATGGTGGCGGGCATCGGACTGATGCTGCACGCGGGTTGACCGCGTTCATTGGTCCTGCGCGGGCGGACCTGGGTACGAGAGAATCGGGGAGACCTTCGTCACAAGGGGGACTTGGTGCGGATCGACGTAGCGGTGACCGGTGGGGAGGCGGAGCTCCGTTCGCTCCACGACTGGCTGAGACGGGATCCGGGCACGCGCCATGGCGCCCAGGTGGAGCTGGTCCGGGCCGAGCCGTCGCCGGGCCACATGGGCGTGCTCACCGATGTGCTACAGCTCATCACCGACAACGCCTGGAGCGCGGCCTCCTTCGCGCTGGCGCTGTCCACCTGGCGGCAGACGCGGCCGCACGGCCGACGGATCACCGTGCGCCGTGGTGACCTTACGGTCGACATCGACGGCGGCGACGAGGAGCTGCGGCGGCTGATCGACGCGCTGGAGCGCCCGGCCGCCCCCGAACCGGAACGGGAACCGGAACCGCACCGTCAGGGCGGCGGGGAAGGGCGATAGGGGTGGCCGTTCTGCCCGATCCGGCCGTCAGCCGCGCTGTGCTCATCGGGACCAGCCGCTATGCCCACCTGGAGCAGATCCCGGCGGTGGCCAACAACCTGAGCGCACTGGCCGCGGCCCTGTGCGCCCGGGGCTCCTGGGGGCTGGCGCCCGAGCACTGCACGGTCGTCGAGGACCCCGGCACCGCGGTCGAGGTCCTCGAGGCCGTCCGGACCGCGGCCGAGGAAGCCACGGACACCCTGCTGGTGTACTTCGCGGGACACGGCCTCGTGGAACCGCGCCGCGGCGAGCTCTTCCTGGGGCTGACCGGGTCCATGCAGCACCGCTCCTACACCGGGCTGCCGTACGGCACGCTGCGCGACGTCGTGCTGGACGGGCGGGCCGGGCGCCAGGTGATGCTGCTCGACTGCTGCTTCAGCGGGCGCGTGCTCGGCTTCATGAGCGCGGCGAGCGCCGGGGCGGTCATCGACCAGGTGGAGATCGAGGGCACCTATCTGCTCGCCTCCGTCCCCGACACCAGCTTCGCGCTCGCCCCGCCCGGTGAGACCCATACGGCCTTCACGGGTGAGTTGCTGCGGCTGCTGCGCGAAGGGGTGCCGGGCGGGCCGGAGTTACTGGACCTGGACACGGTCTACGCGCAGGTGTACGCGGCGCTGCGGGCCAAGGGGCGGCCGCTGCCACAGAAGCGCGACCGCAATACGGCGGGCAGGCTCGCCCTGGCGCGCAACGCCGCCTGGGCACCGCCCGGCTTCGGCCCACCGCCCCCGCCGTACGACCACGAGCCGACACCCCCGGCCACAACGTACGACCACGAGCCCACACCGTACGCCCACGAGCCGACGCCGCCACCCACGCCGCTCCCCGCCGTGCCGCCGATGCCCACCTGGTCGCCGATGGCCCTGCCGTCGCCCGCCCCGCTCCCCTCCCCCGGCGGCGCCGCCTCCCGGGGCCGCCGCCGCGCCGTCACCTACGGGCTGGCGGGAGCGCTCGTCGTGGCTCTGGTGGCCGCGGGCGTACCCCTGGCGATGTCCTGGATGAAGGACTCGTCCAAGGACTCCTCCAAGGACGACTCCGGACAGCACCCGTCGAAGCCGAAGTCCTCCGGCAAAGCGAAGCCGGGCCCCACCTCCGGGTACAACGCCGCGGCCAAGGGCGCCGTCGTCAACGCCTCGACGAAATCGGGCGGAACGCTGAAGTTCATCAGCCGGAACGACGCGGACTATTGGGACCCCCAACGCACCTATTACGGCTACATCTGGAACTTCTCCCGCTACTACGCCCGCCAACTGGTCACCTACGCCCCGAAGCCCGGTAAGGACGGCGCCGAACTGGTCCCCGACCTCGCGGAGAAGACGGCCAAGGTGACCAACGGCGGTAAGACGTACACCTACACCCTGCGCCAGGGGATCACCTGGGAGGACGGCTCCCCGATCACGTCCCATGACATCAAGTACGGCATTGAGCGGGTCTGGGCCCAGGACGAGATCTGGGGTGGCCCGATCTTTCTCCAGGAGACGCTCGATCCCGACCTCACCTACAAAGGGCCGTACAAGGACAACTCCAAGGACAAGCTCGGGCTGAAGGCCATCGGCACCCCCGACGACAGGACCATCGTCTTCAATCTGCCCAAGCCCAACGGCGACTTCGAGCGCATGCTCGCCACACCGTCCGGATCCCCCGTGAAAAAGGAGAAGGACACCAAGGGCAAGTACACGGAAAAGCCGTTCTCCTCGGGGCCGTACAAATTCGGCTACTACCAGCCGGGCAAGTCACTGGAGCTGGTCCGCAACACCGAGTGGAAGCGGTCGTCCGACCCGATCCGCACCGCCCTTCCCGACCGGATCACGGTGGATGTCAACGGTGATGAGCAGGCCAACGCGAGAGCCCTGTTCTCCGGCCAGTACGACCTGGACCTGGGGTCCTCCGGACTCACCGGGGCCGCCCTCACCAAGGCCAGGAGCGGTTCCGACCTGAGTGCCCGGCTGGACAACCCGTACACCCAGGGAGTCGTGTTGGCGGCCCTCCCCCGCTCCGTCAAACCCCTGGACAACGTCCACTGCCGTAAGGCGGTCCTCTACGCGGCGGACAGGGAGAATATGCAAACCGCCTCCGGCGGTGTGCTCTCCGGCGATATCGCACCCCAGATGCTCCCGCCCACCGTCACGGGCTCCGACTCCTCCTACGACCCATACGAAACGCGCAAGAAGCGCGGCAGGCCGAACACCACCAAGGCGAAAGCGGAGTTGAAGGCGTGCGGAAAGCCGAACGGCTTCACGACCACCATCGCGGTGCGCAATAACCGCCCAGCCGACGTGGCCGTCGCCGAGTCGCTCCGGTCGTCGCTGGAGAAGGTCGGTATCGACACCGATATCGACCAGGTCGACGGCGCCCAGTACGGCGTGACGATGGGCGCGCCCGAGGCGGTGGAGAAGAAGGGATACGGCATCGTCATCTACCGGTGGGGTCCCGACGTCCCGACAGGTCAGAGCTTTCTGCGGCTGCTCGCCGACAGCCGTTTCATCGAGAAAACCGGAAACCTCAATGTCGCGGAGGTGGACGACCCGACGATCGACCACCTCTTCGACACGGCGATCGCCGAACAGGACCCGGAAAAGGCCGGGAGCGACTACGCGCGGATCGATCGGAGGATCTCCGACTCCGCCGCGTATCTGCCCATCCTGTTCCAGAAGAGCGTGCTCTGGCGCGGCTCCCAGCTGACCAACGTCTATACGAGCGACCCCTGGCAGGGCGGCTACGACTATGTCTCGCTGGGCGTCTCCAAGTGACCGAAGGCCCTGCGCACCGCCACGTTCGTGGTCGTGATGCCGCCGTCCACGGGGAGGGTGATCCCGGTGATCCAGGCGGCGTCGGAGGAGGCGAGGAAGGTGATGGCGGCGGCGATGTCGGTGGGTTCGCCGACCCGGCCGAGGGGGTAGACCTCGGCGGCGCGCCGCAGGGTGTCCTCCCGGCCGTCCCAGCCGGGGGTGCGGATCGTGCCGGGGGCCACGAGGTTGACGCGGACGCCCCGGGCGGCGGCGTGGGCGGCCAGGGTGCGGGTGAGGCTGCCCAGGCCCGCCTTGGCGGCGCTGTAGGCGTGGTTGCCGAAGTCCTGGAGGCCGTTGACCGAGCCGACGTTGACGATCGCCCCCCGGCCCTCCGCGGCGGCCAGGTGCGGCAGCGCGGCGCGGGAGCAGCGGAAGGCGCCGCCGAGGGTGACATCGATGTCCTGCTGCCACTCGTCGTCCGCCTGGTCCTCGAACAGCGGGGTGTCGACGTGGCACGAGTGGGCGCTGTTGACCAGGACGTCCAGCCGTCCGAAGCTCCTTACGGCGTGCGCCACGGCCGCCTCGACATCCGCCCGCAGGGCCACGTCGCAGCCCAGCGACTCGGCCTCGCCGCCGTCGGCCCGTATGGACTCGGCGGCCTTCGCGGCCCGTTCGCCGTCCTGGTCGGTGATCAGCACCCTGGCGCCCTCGTCGGCGAACCGGCGGGCGGTCACCTCCCCGATCCCGCGCCCCGCGCCGGTGAGCATGACCGCGTAGCCCTCGAATCTCCGCACCGTGTGCCCCTTCTCGTCGGCTCCGGGACCGCCGCCGCCCCATCGCGGCGGGTCCGCCGGGATCATGCCCGGCCCCGGCATGATCCTCCCGCGCGGGGCGTTGCACCATAAGAGAAACTCAGCACACACGCTCGGGTCGGCATGGCGGGAGTCGGACAGTGGTGGACGTCCAGGGCACGGTGGCGGACGGTTTTGAACCGGTCCGGGACGCCTTCGCGGCGAACTTCGCCCGGCACGGTGAGCGCGGCGCGGCCGTGGTCCTGTACCGGGAGGGCGAGAAGGTCGTCGATCTGTGGGGCGGTACGAAGACCCCCGACAACGACGGCGACAACGGTCCCGGGGCCGACAACGGTCCCGAGGCCGGCGACGGCCCCGAGCCCTGGGCCCAGGACACCGCCCAGGTCGTCCGGTCGGTCACCAAGGGCGTGGCCGCCGCCGTGCCGCTGCTGCTGCACCAGCGCGGCCAGCTGGACCTGGACGGCCGGGTCAGCACCTACTGGCCGGAGTTCAAGGCGGCCGGCAAGGAGCGGGTGCTGGTGCGGCATCTGCTCGCGCACCGCACCGGCGTGCCCGTGCTCGACACCCCGTTGACCCCCGCCGAGGCCATCGACGGCATATCCGGGCCGCGGGCCGTCGCCGCCCAGCGGCCCGTATGGGAGCCCGGTACGGCACACGGCTACCACGCCCAGACGTACAGCTGGCTGCTGGGCGAGCTGGTGCGCAGGGTCACCGGGCGGACCATCGGGCGCTGGATCGCCGAGGAGATCGCCCGGCCGCTGGGGCTCGACCTGTGGCTCGGGCTGCCCGCGGAGCAGCGGGGCCGGGTGGGCCGGATCGCGGCGGTGGAGGCGCTCGCCGCGCCCGCCGCCCAGGGGCCGCGGCTGCGCCCCAAGCGGTCGGTCGCCGAGGCGTACCGGGACCCCGAGTCGCTGACCCGGCGGGCGTTCGCCGCGATCACCCCGCTGCCGGACGAGAACGACCCCGCGTATCTGGCCGCCGAGTTGCCCGCCTCGGGCGGGGTGGCGACCGCCGAGGCGCTGGCGCGCTTCTACGCGGCGCTGATCGGCCCGCTGCCCTCGGCCCGTACGGCCCGTTCGGGGGGCAGGCTGTTCGCGCCGGCGACGCTGACGATGGCCCGTACCGAGGAGTCCGCGGGCCCGGACCGGGTCCTGGTCGTCGGCACCCGTTTCGGCCTCGGCTATATGCTGCACGGCCCGGCCTGCCCGCTGCTGGGTCCGGGCTCCTTCGGCCACCCGGGGCGCGGCGGGTCCCTCGCCTTCGCCGACCCGGAGGCGCGCATCGGCTTTGCCTACGTCACCAACGGTATGCGGCGCGGTGTCACCGCCGACCCGCGTGCGCAGGCGCTCGTGCGCGCGGTGCGGGCCAGCCTGGCGGCGCGGGAGGCGTAACGGAACGGCCCGCCGCTGGTTGCGGTGGGGCGGCGTGGAAGAGCAGGCGCCACGCGCCCCCGGTATGCCTCCGAGCGCCCTCCCGCACCCGCACACGCGGGTCCGCCAGGGCCAAGGGTCCCTATTGCGCCGCCCCCGGCCACCGCACACTGGAATCCGGGGGAAATCGGGGGGCACGTGGCTCGGTTACGGGGGCGGCTGCGGCCGCGTTCATGGGCGTGGACGTGGGTGTGGGCGTGGACACGCGAGGAACGACAGCGGGGGCGCGGGCGGGCGCCGCGCCCCACCGACGGATATCACCAGGTCACCGAACCGCCGGCCGACCGGCACCGGCTGGCCCGCCGGGACATGGAATGGCAGATGCTGCGCATCCTGCTGATCTTCCGGCTGATGCACGGCATCCAGCTGGCGGTCACGGTGCCCGGGATCGCGGGCCGTCTGCCGCACCGCGGCGGGGCGTTGCTGCTGCTGATCGCGGTGGTGGCCGAATCCCTGTGGTTCGTCGCGCGCATAGTCCGCAACCACCGGCGGATGCTCGCGGACGACACCGAGCGAGAGCGCGCGGGCGTCCGGCCCGATCCGCGGGATCCGCCGCCGACCACGTACGACGGTATGGCGGCCGGTGTGGAGCTGTGCTCGGCCGTGCTGTTCCTGTGGGCGTGTGCGCTGGTCATGGGCCCGCACCGGTCGCAGGACATGGCCCCGCTGCTGGTGCTGACCACCGAGCAGATCTCGGCCGCGGGCATCGGCTCGGCGCTCGGCCGGCCGCGGCGGGTGCTGGTCATCGGCACCTGCGCGATCGCCGCCTCCTACGCCGCGGTCGTCGCCCTGGGCGACGGCGGCCCGGCGGCGCTGGCCCGCTCCGATGTGCTCATCGGGCTCACCGGCTACGGAGCGCTGGCGTATCTCATCCGCCGCGGCGCCGCGTTCCTGCTGCAACTCGCCGCCGACCTGGGCGATATGAGTCTTCAGCTGCATGAGCAGGAGCAGCGCAAGCTGCTCGCCATCGAGCTCCACAACCACCTCGGCCACACCCTCAACGCCTTCCAGCGGATCGACGCCTCGGACCCCGAGCAGATCGACTCGCTGCGCAGATCGGCGGTGGTGGCGCGGGAGCGGCTGGCCACCTTCATCGGCACCGGGCGGTTCAGCGAGTCGGTGCCGCTGATCGGCATGGTCCACCGGCAGGTGGCCCTGGCCACCAACGACACCCTCACCGTGGAGCCGATCGTCACCGAGCGGGTGGTCGGCGCCGCGGCCCGGGTGCTGCCGTCCCAGGTGGAGCTGTTGGAGCCCGCGCTGCGCGCCCTGTTGATCAATGTGCCGCGCAGCGCCGGAGTGCATGACGCGGTGCTGCATGTGGACCTCGTCGAGGACGCCGACGGCGGCGAGCTGGTGGAGCTGGTGGTCACCGACGAGGGCGTGGGCTTCCCGCCCGGGGTGCTGGCCCGCGGGGTCGGCGCCATGCGGTCGCTGGCGCTGCACGAGAGCCTGCTGCGCGAGCGGGGCGGGGCGCTGCGGGTGCGGTCGGTCCCCGGGTTCACCCAGGTGACGCTCACCCTGCCGATCCAACGGGACAACGACACCGAGACGAGTTACACGACCGAGCCGAGTCAAGGGGGCGTCGGATGAGAGACGAGTCGGCCGAGTACGGACCGAAGCAGCCACTCCAGGTGGCGGTGGTCGAGGACCATGAGATGACCAGACGCGGCCTGGTGGCCGCGCTGAACGCCGATCCACGGCTGACCGTGGTCAGCGAGGTGGACTCCGTGGAGCAGCTCGAGGTGAGCGGTGCGGAGTACGACGTGTGCGTGGCCGACATGATGGGGGTCGGCACCGCCGAGCAGTTCGCCGATCTGGTGCGCCGCTCGGATGTGGTGGTGTGCACGGCGGCCGAGCAGTGGCGCCAGCGGGTGGCCCCCTGGGTGTGCGGGGCGAAGGCGGTCTTCGGCAAGACGGTCGGCGCGGCGGTCCTGGCCAATGCCGTATGGGACGCCCGCAACCATCCGCACTGGCTGAAACCGCATCTGGCCTCCGCCCTGGAGACGGCGGTGCGCGAATGCGGGCTCAGTGTGCCGCCGTACTTCGCCGATCTGCTGGAGCGCACGGCCCGTGGCGGCCGGGTGGCCTGGATCCTGGAGGAGCTTGGCGTCAGCGAGAAGCGGTACGGGGAGGATCTGCGGGACTTCCGGATGCAGTGCGCCCGGGCCGGGCTCGGCCAGCTGACCCTGCTGGACGCGCTCTACATGGCCTCGTCGGCCGAGCAGCCGCCCGCCCATGAGCCCGTGGTGTTCTCCCCCTGGGCCGCCGGGCTGAGCGAGGGCCAGGTCCGGGCGCTGGAGTGGTACGCGGACGGGTACTCGTACGAGGAGACGGCCGCCCACCTCGATGTGAAGGTCTCCACGGTCCGTACGCAGATAGACCGGGCCATGACCGCCTGCGGGATCAATTCCAAACCGGCGGACATTCGCATGATGTTCGCGATGTACGTGTGCTCCCGGCACACCAAACCGGATCTGCTGCTGCGCCGGCTGACCGACCTGGGCGCGCATCCGCCGCGCCGGGGCGGGGCGGAGCGATGAGGGACCGGGCGGTGAGGGACCGGGCGGTGAGGGACCGGGCGGTGACGGGCCGAGCGATGAGGGGTCGAGTGATGCGAGGCCAGGCGATGCGGGCCCGCGCGGATGTCGGTTTCTGTCGTCACGGGCGCCGACAGCGATCTCCCGGATTTCCCACCGTCCCGGGGGACGAAAAGCGACACGCGAGGCGCGCAGGATCGGTATCGGGCCCTCGCCGGGGGAACCGGGGGCCCGCCTCTTCGGACGACCGGTTCGGACGACGGATTCGGAAGACGGGGGAAGCCCATGCCTGACCAGCGCGGCTCTCGTGAGACGGCCACCGACGACCGTCTCCTCGGCACCTTCGACGTGACGCTCCGCGGGACGGACGCCCGGCTCGAGTGCCGGTCTCCCGGGGCGCGGAGCGACCGGGAGCGCGGGCGGGGGCGGGGCGTCCGGCGGGTATCGCCGCGCGGCGTCCTCCGCTACCGCGATGTGGTCTCCTTCCTGGTCCGCAACCGCCCACGGGCACCGGAGGCGGCCGCCGGTGCCGTGCTGCGGCGGCGCCAGGGGCCGGTCTTCCTCGTACAGACCTTCTTCCTGGACCAGGAGGGCGTCCCGCTGGGCGACACCGAGGCGTCCGCCCCGGTCTGGGTCTGCCGGGCCCGGCGCCTGGACGAGGAACTCCGCGCGGCCTTCGGGGACAAGGACCTCATCATCTTCGGAGAGGCGGGGCCGTCATGCTGAGCCTGTTGGGCATGGTCCTCCTCGCACTCGGCGGGATCGGCGCGGTCGCGGTGGTCCATGTCGTCTGCGTGACCATCGAGCTCCTGGCGGACTGGTTCCGGTCCCGGAGCGAGCGGCTGCACACCGATCCCGATCTGCGGGCGGTCACCGTCTCCGAGTCCATCCGCGACGGCAATGTCAGCTATATCCAGGGGCTTTTCGACACCTCGCGGGAGCAGTTCGTCGAAAGCCGCCGGATCGAGGGGAAACAGGCCGAGCAGCGGGTGCGCAGCGCTCATACGCACCACCGGGTCGCGGTCTGGGGCTGAGTTCCGGAGCCGAGAATCCGGGTCCGAGGACCCGGACTGCGAGGCCGGGACACGGCCGGCGTTCGAGGGGGGAGATCCAGTGAGGAACCTGGGAAGGGGTTCGCGTACCGCCTTCGCCGTCACCGGGATTCCGGGCGGCACCGACGATGTGGAGGCGGCGCTGCTGCGGACCCGGCTGATCGAGGCCGCGAAGGAGTTCAGCGGCCGCGGCGGACCACGGCCGCTCACCGTCACCGTCACCAACCAACCACCGGGGGCGGCGGCGGAGTCGGGGCCGCGAGCGGGCGCGGCGGCGGACAGGGCAGCGGAGACGGAGGCGGAGGTGGGGCCGGACGAGCCGTCGATCGCGGAGCGGGCGCGGCGGTTCACCGCGTCGCCACCGCTGTACACCTTCGACCGCCTGGTGCTCCCGGACCGCACGCTGGACCAGCTGCTGCGCGCCGTGCACACCGTGGAGCAGCGCCGGGTGCTGTTCGACGAGTGGGGGCTGCGCGAGATCCAGCCGCACCCCGGCTCGGCAATCAACCTGGAGGGCGCGCCCGGCACCGGCAAGACCCTGGCCGCGCATGCCCTCGCCCACCGGCTGGGGCGTTCGCTGATCGCGGCCCGCGCCTCGCAGTTGGAGAGCAAGTACCACGGGGAGGGCCCGAAGAACCTGGCGGCGCTCTTCCACGCGGCGCGCGAACAGGGCGCGGTGCTCTTCCTGGACGAGGCGGACGCGCTGATGTCCTCGCGGTTCGAGACCACCACCCATGGCTCGGAACACGCGGTGAACGCCATGCGCAGCGAGATGCTGACCGCCCTGGACAGCCACGAGGGGCTGGTCGTCCTGGCCACCAACCTGGTGACCTGCTATGACACGGCGTTCGACAGCCGGGTGTGGCATGTGCGCTTCCCGCCGCCGGACGAGGCGGCGCGCGCCGGTATCTGGCGACGCCATCTGCCCGAGGCACTGCCCCTCGCCGAGGACGTATCACCGGAGGGCCTGGCCGGGGTGGACGAGGTGACCGGCCGCGACATCCGCCGTGCGGTGATCGACGCGGCGGCGGAGGTACTGCGGACGGGACGGCCGCGGGTGGGACAGGCGGACCTGCTGGCAGCGGTGGAACGGATCAAGGCCGGCCGCCCATGCCGAGCAACGCCGGCACCGATGTCCATGTCCAGCGGGCCCGGATGACCGGTCACCTCACCGGCTGGCCGCCGGTCCGACAGACCACGCGGCGAAGCCCCAGTCTGGGGCCCGGGGCCGGAACCCCAGTCCGGGGCCCGGGGCGGAGTCCCGATCCGGGACCCAGGGCAGAGCCCGATCCGGAACCCGGGACGGAGCCCCAGTCCGGAACCCGGGACGGAGCCCCAGTCCGGGGCCCGGGGCGGAGCCCCAGTCCGGGGCCCGGGGCGGGGCCCCGGTTTCGGGGAGGGGCGGGGAGGGGAGCAGCCCGCCGCAGGCGGCAAGGCCCGGCGGACCCCCAGCCCGTCACCTCACCGGCACCGTCACCGAACGCGGGTCGAAGCCGAAGGGAAGCTCCAGCCGATGCTCGCGCATCAGCTCCTCGTCGCACAGCAGTTCCTGCGTTCCGCCATCCGCCGCGATCACCCCACCGCTGAGCACCACCGAGCGCGGGCACAGCTCCAGCGCGTACGGCAGATCGTGGGTGACCATCAGCACGGTCACCTCCAGGGACCGCAGGATGTCGGCGAGTTCGCGGCGCGAGGCCGGGTCGAGGTTGGACGAGGGCTCGTCCAGGACCAGGATCTCCGGCTCCATGGCCAGTACGGTCGCCACGGCCACCCGCCGCCGCTGCCCGAAGGAGAGGTGGTGCGGCGGCCGGTCGGCGAACTCCGCCATCCCGACCCGCTCCAGCGCACGGCGCACCCGCTCCTCCAGCTCCGCGCCGCGCAGCCCCGCCGCGGCCGGGCCGAAGGCCACGTCCTCGCGCACGGTCGGCATGAACAGCTGGTCGTCCGGGTCCTGGAAGACGATGCCCACCCGGCGGCGGATCTCGGCCAGATGCGCCTTCGCCACCGGCAGCCCCGCGACCGTGACCGTCCCGGCGCCCGCCGTAAGGATGCCGTTGAGGTGCAGCACGAGCGTGGTCTTGCCCGCGCCATTGGGCCCCAGGAGCGCCACCCGCTCGCCGCGGGCCACGGTCAGATCGACGCCGAAGAGGGCCTGGTGGCCGTCGGGGTAGGCGTAGGCCAGACCGGACACCCGGAGGGACGGCGGGGCGGTGGCGGGGTCGGTCATGGCAGCATCCATCCGGTCAGGCAGACCGCCAGCGCGGTCAGCGGGAGGGCGGCGGCGTACATCCACTGGGTACGGGACGCCGTCACATCGTCGATCACCGGCATGCTGCCCGTATAGCCCCGGCTGACCATCGCCAGGTGGACCCGCTCACCCCGTTCGTAGGAGCGGATGAACAGCGCCCCGGCCGAGGAGGCGAGCACGCCCCAGTGCCGCACCCCGCGCGCCTCGAAGCCGCGCGACTGGCGGGCGATGCGCATCCGGCGCATCTCATCGGAGATGACGTCCCCGTAGCGGATCATGAACGAGGCGATCTGCACCAGCAGCGAGGGCATCCGCAGCCGCTGCAACCCCAGCAGCAGGGCGCGCAGTTCGGTCGTGGACGCCAGGAGGACCGAGGCGGCGACGCCGAGGGTGCCCTTGGCGAGGATGTTCCAGGCGCTCCACAGCCCCGACTCGCTCAGCGACATCCCCAGCGCCTCCACCCGCGGGCCCTCCACGATGAACGGCATCAGCACGGCGAAGGCCACGAACGGAATCTCGATCAGCAGCCGCCGCAGTACGTACCCGGCCGGGATCCGGGCCGCCACCGCCACCGCGGCCAGCAGCACGGCGTACGCCCCGAAGGCCCAGACGGCCTCGCGCGGCGTGGAGACGACGACCAGCACGAAGCAGAAGACGGCGGCGATCTTGCAGTGCGGGGGGAGGGCATGGACGGGCGACCGCCCCTCACGGTAGAGCTTGTGTGCGTGTCCCGAGCCCACGGTCAGCCCCGCTCGCTCTCGGCCGTCGCCCTGCGCCGCCGTATGACGATGAAGACCCCGGAGCCGACGGCGAGCGTGGCCCCGACCCCGATCACCCCGGCGAGCCCGCCGGAGAGCCGGGCGTCGGAGATGTCCTTGACGCCGTAGTCGGCGAGCGGGGAGTCCTTGGCGGCGTGGTCCTCGGTCTTCTCGTCGATCCCCTTGTCATGGGCGACCTTCTCCAGCCCGTCGGGGCTGGCGGAGGCGTAGAAGCTGACGACCCCGGCGCACAGCAGCGCGGCCGCGAGCCCGGCCCACCACACGCACCGGGCCGACCACCACAGCGCCGCGGCGGGTTCGGGGGTCCCGGCGGGCTCAGGGCTCTCGGAGGTCGCCGCGGCGGGTTCGGCCGCCGGGCCCTCGGCCCGCGCCACCGCCCCCGGGGCGGCCGGAGCCAGCGGGCTGCTGCGGATCTCCAGCGGACGCGGGGTCACCCCCCGCGCCCCGTACACCAGATCCGGCCGTACGGCCACGACGGCACCGACCGTCAGCGCGGTGATCGCCGCCTCGCCGATGCCGATCAGCACATGCACACCGACCATCGCCGCGAAGACCTTGCCGATCGCCACATCGGCCGTGCCGCCGAGCGCGTAGATCGCCGTGAAGGCCACCGCCGCGGCCGGTACGGAGATCAGCGCGGCCACGAAGGACGCGACGGTGACCGTACGGCGGCGATGCGGGGCCAGCTTCACGATCGCGCGGAAGAGCGCGTACGCCACGACCGTGGTGACCAGGGCCATGTCGGTGATGTTGACGCCGAGCGCGGTGAGCCCGCCGTCCGCGAACAGCACGCCCTGCATCAGCAGCACCACGGAGACGCACAACACCCCCGTGTACGGCCCCACGAGTATCGCGGCCAGCGCCCCGCCCAGCAGATGGCCGCTGGTCCCGGCGGCCACGGGGAAGTTCAGCATCTGCACGGCGAAGATGAACGCCGCGACCAGCCCGGCCAGCGGCGCGGTCCGCTCGTCCAGCTCCCGCCGGGCACCGCGCAAACTGACCGCGACGGCCCCGGCCGCGACCACACCGGTCGCCACCGACACCGGTGCGTCGATGAATCCGTCGGGCACATGCATGGCGGAACTCCGCTCCTGAGCTGCAACTATCGGCCCGATGGTAGCCCGTACCTGCAAGTCGTTCGCAAGAGCGCCGACATCGCGGGATCGCGCGGGCCCGCGGAAAACGCCGGACGGCGGCCTTCCGGTTCCGGAAGGCCGCCGTCGGGCCGAGGTGTAACCCCAGTGTTCAGTCGCTGGTCAGACGCGAGTCAGCTCGGCGTCGGAGTCCCTGTCGCGCTCCTGGGCCGCGGAGGGCTGCTCGAGCTGCTTGCGCAGACCCTCGCCCTCCACATCCACGTTGGGCAGCGCCCGGTCCAGCCAGCGCGGCAGCCACCAGGCCGCCTTGCCGAGCAGCGCAAGCACCGCCGGCACGATGGCCATACGGACCACGAAGGCGTCGAAGAGAACGGCGGTGGCGAGGCCGAAGCCGATCATCTTGATCATCGACTCGGACGAGCCGATGAATCCCGCGAAGACGCTGATCATGATGACCGCGGCCGCGGTGACCACCCGGGCGCCGTGCCGGAAGCCGGTGACGACGGCCTGGCCGGGGCGCTCGCCGTGGACGTACGCCTCCCGCATCCGGGTCACCAGGAAGACCTCGTAGTCCATCGCCAGACCGAACACCACACCGATCATGAAGATCGGCATCATGCTCATGATCGGACCGGTCTCCTCGACCCCGAACAGATCCGCCAGCCAGCCCCACTGGAAGACCGCGACCACCGCGCCGAGCGCCGCGACGACGGAGAGCAGGAAGCCGAGCGCGGCCTTGAGCGGGACCAGGACGGACCGGAAGACCACCATCAGCAGCAGGAAGGCCAGTCCGACGACGAGGACCAGATAGGGCACCAGCGCGTCGTTGAGCTTCTGCGAGATGTCGATGTTCATCGCCGTCTGGCCGGTCACCAGCACCTCGGCGCCGGTGTCGGACGTGAACCCGCTCGCCTTGTCCCGGATGTCGCCGACCAGGTTCTCGGTGTCGATACTGCTCGGCTTGTACTTGGGGACGACGGTGAGCGTCGCGGTGTCACCGGCCTTGTTGAACGCGGCCGGGCTGACCCCCGCCACCCCGTCCAGACCGGTGATGGTCTTACGGACCTGCTGGGCCGCGCCCTTGGCGTCATCGCTGCCCTTGGCGTCGACGACCACCATCAGCGGACCGTTGTAGCCGGGGCCGAAGCCCTCGGAGATCGCGTCGTACGCCTGGCGCTTCTGGCTGCTGACCGGCTGCGAGCCGTCGTCCGGCAGACCGAGTTCCAGGCTGGCGGCGGGCACGGCGGCCGCACCGAGGCCGAGCACGGCCACCAGGAGCACCATCAGCGGGCGGCGCAGCACGAAACGGGCCCAGCGGGTGCCCATGTTGGGCTTCTCCTCGGGGGCGTCCCCGCCGCTCGCGGCGGCCGCCGCGGCACGCTCCTCCATCCGCCGGCGCGCCTTGCGCCCGAACACCCGCTTGCCCGCGAAGCCCAGCACCGCCGGGATGAGGCTGATCGCGATGAGGACGGCGATGACGACCGTACCGGCCGCGGCGAAGCCCATCTTGGTGAGCATCGGGATGTTGACGACGGCGAGGCCGACGAGCGCGATGACGACCGTAAGGCCGGCGAAGACGACCGCGGAGCCCGCGGTGCCCACGGCCCGTCCGGCGGCTTCCTCCCGTTCCCGTCCCTCGGCCAGCTCCGCTCGGTAGCGGGAGACGATGAACAGCGCGTAGTCGATGCCGACCGCGAGTCCGATCATCATCGCCAGTGTGGAGGTGGTGGTGGACAGCCCCAGGGTGGTGGCGAGCGCAGTGATCGACGAGATGCCGATGCCGACGCCGATGAGCGCGGTCAGCAGTGGCAGTCCGGCGGCCACCAGCGAGCCGAAGGTGATGGCGAGGACAACCGCGGAGATCGCGATGCCGATGATCTCGGTGGAGCCGGTCTCCGGCATCTCCTGGAGCGCGTCACCGCCGATCTGCACCGTCAGCCCCGACTTCTGGGCCTTGTCCCCCACCTCCTTCAGACCGTCCTTGGCGGGGTCCTCCAGCTCCATGGCGTTGACCTTGTAGCTGGTCAGGATGTACGCCGTAGTGCCGTCCTTGCTGACGGCCCGGGCCTGGTAGGGGTCGGCGACCGAGGCGACCTGCGGCGAGCTGGCCTTGAGGTCGGCGACGGTCTTGGTGACCACCGCCTTGTTGGCCGGGTCGGTCATCTTCTCGCCGCTCGGGGCACGGAAGACCACACGGGCGGTGGCGCCGTCCGCGTTACCCCCGGGGAACCGCTGTTCCAGCAGGTCGAATGCCTTCTGGGCCTCGGTGCCGGGGATGGAGAAGCTGTCGTTGGCGGGCTGGGAGGCGGTGGCGGCGCCGACGCCCGCGACCGCGAGCAGCGCCACCCATATCAGCGCGACGAAGCCGCGTCGCCGGAAGGCGAACCGGCCGAGTTTATAGAGGAAGGTGGCCACGAGAAGGAGTGCTCCCGTCGGTTGGCTGGCAGGGCAGGGATGGGTGACCCAACCGGCGACGAGAGCGGCGCGCCGGCCGGGGTCCTATGTGGTTGTGCGGGGAGATCGGGGGGAGTTTCGGGGGAGTGTGAGAGGAAGGGCTATGCGGCGCCGAGCGCGGGGAGGATCACGGCGTCGATGTACTCCAGGAGATACGTCTGGTCCGGCTGCTTGCCCTCGACGAGCGGTCGGGTGATGAACGCGCCGCACATCATGTGCACGACGTAGTTCAGGGCGGGCCGGTCCGGGGCGACTTCGCCGCGGTCGACGGCGCGCCTCAGCAGCGCGTGGAGCGCGTCGATCTCGGGGAAGATCAACAACTCTCGCAGGGCCTGGTGCAGGTCCGGGTTGTCGTGGCTTGCGTGGGCGAGTCCCCTCATCAGCGCGGCGTCCCGCTCATGGGCGGTCTCCGAACACCGTGCGATCTCCCGCAGGTCCCCGCGGAGCGATCCGGTGTCGACGCCTTCGAGCAGAACGGGCTTGGTGTGCCGCAGCGCGGTCGCGACCAGCTGCGGCTTGCCATTCCACTGGCGGTAGAGCGTGGCCTTGCTGGACCGGGTGCGGGCCGCGACGGCGTCCATCGTCAGACCGTCGTACCCGACCTCGCCCAGCAGCTCGACCACCGCCTCGTACAGCTCCCGCTCGCGCTCGGGGGAGAGTCTGCTGCGGCGCACCCGGGCGGTGTCGCGGTCCTCCGTCGGCTGATCCGTGGTCGGCATGGGGTGTCGCCTCCCTCCGAGCTTTTCGAGATTCCGAGCTTCAGGACTTCCGGACTTCCGAACGAAACGGTTTCGTACTCCTCCAGCATACGCCCGGTCCTATCGAAACTACGCCGTTTCGCTCGTGGTGTCGGTCACACAACCGAGTTGCTCCGAATGGCGTAGCTCGAAAACATGGGTGGGGTGGAGCCTTACGCATGCGACGACGACCAGGCGTACCTGCGATTTCCGCATCTGCACGGCGACTTGCTGTGCTTCGCGGCCGAGGACGATCTGTGGGTCGCCCCGCTGACCGCCTCGGGTGAGCCACCGGGGCGAGCGTGGCGGCTGACCGCGGACCGGACCCGTGTCGGACCTCCCCGCTTCTCCCCCGACGGCTCCCAGATCGCGTTCACCACCTGGCGCAGCCTCGACCCGGAGATCTATCTCGTCCCCTCGGCCGGCGGTCCGGCCCGCCGGCTGACCTACTGGGGCAGCACCGACGCCACGGTGTGCGGCTGGACCCCGCCGGACCAGGACGGCGCCTCCCAGATCCTCGCGGTCTCCTCCCATGAGCAGCCGTTCTCCCACTTCTCCTGGGCCTACAGCCTGCCCACCGACGGCAGCCCCGGCGGGCGGCTGCCCTGGGGGCCGGTGGCCGACATCGCGGTGGCCGACCTCGACGGCGAGCGCCGCACCCTGCTGCTCACCGGCAAGCCGCCGCACGAGCCCGCCACCTGGAAGCGCTACCGGGGCGGGGCGACGGGCCGGCTGTGGCTGCACGGCACCCGGCTCGTGGAGAAGCTGAACGGGCATCTGGACGCGGCGATGTTCGTCGGCGGCCGGATCGCCTTCCTCTCCGACCACGAGGGCATCGGCAATCTCTACTCCTGTCTACCCGACGGCACCGAGCTGCGCCGCCACACCGACCACGCGGACTTCTACGCCCGGCACGCCTCGACCGACGGCTCCCGCGTCGTCTACCAGTGCGCGGGCGAGCTGTGGCTGGTGGACGATCTGAGCCCGGACGGCGAACCGCGCAGGCTGGACGTACGGCTCGGCGGGGCGCGCACCGGGCGGCGGCCCTACCAGGTGCCCGCCGCCTCGCACATCGACTCGCTGTCGGTGGACACCACCGGCCGGGCCAGCGCGGTGTGCGTCCGCGGCAGCCTGTACTGGCTCACCCACCGCGACGGCCCCGCCCGCACCCTCGCCGACACCCCGGGCGTCCGGGTGCGGCTGCCCGTGATGCTGGGCTCGACCGGCCGGGTCGCCTACCTCACCGACGCGGAGGGCGAGGACGCCATCGAGATAGCGCATCTGCCCCGGGCCAGCGGCCCCACCGAGCCGCGCCGGCTGGCCGCCGGCCGGCTGGGCCGGGTGCACGAGCTGGAACCCTCGCCCGACGGCGACCTGCTCGCGGTCGCCGCGGGCGACGGGCGGCTGCTGCTGGTGGACACCTCACCCGACGGGGACGGCGAGGTCACCGAGCTGATCCGGTCGGACAACGGCCCGGTGGGCGACCTGGCCTTCGCCCCCGACTCGGCCTGGCTCGCCTGGTCCCACCCCGGGATAGGGCGCACCCTGCGCTCGATCAAGATCGCGCGGCTGGCCGACCGGTCCGTGGTGGATGTGACCAACGGGCGGTTCGAGGACGAGGAGCCGGTCTTCACCAGCGACGGCCGCTATCTCGCCTTCCTCTCCTGGCGCGGCTTCGACCCGGTCTACGACGTGCACACCGGTGACCTCTCCTTCCCGCTGGGCTGCCGCCCCTATCTCGTACCGCTGTCCTCCGCCACGCCCTCGCCCTTCGCGCTGTCCCCCGAGGGGCGCCCGGCGGCGGGCGGTCTCGACCCGGACGTCAGCGGGGGCGAGGGCGACGGTGACGGCACGGTGACGGTCGAGGTGGAGGGGCTGACCAGCCGGGTCACGGCCTTCCCCGTCTCGGCGTCCAAGTACTCCTCGCTTCGCCCGGTCAGCGGCGGCGGGCTGGTGTGGCTGCGCTGGCCGATCTCGGGTGTGCTCGGCGAGACGTTCGCCAACCCGGGCGAGACCTCGAGCCGCCCCACCCTGGAACACTTCGACCTGGCGAAGGCCAAGCGCACCGAACTCACCGGTGAGCTGGACTGGTTCGTGGTCAGCGGCGACGGCACCCGGCTGGTGGCCTACGACGACGGCGATCTGCGCGCGATGCCCGCCACCGAGTCCGGCGACAGCGACTCCACGGTCCACCTCGACATGCGGCGGATCCAGCACACCGCCGATCCCGCGGCCGAGTGGCGGCAGGCGTACGACGAGGCCGGGCGCATCACCCGCCACTACTACTGGGACCCGGGGATGTGCGGTGTCGACTGGGACGGGGTGCTCGACCAGTACCGTCCGCTGGTCGAACGGGTCGCCTCGCCCGACGAGTTCGCCGATCTGCTCCGCGAGACCCTGGGCGAGCTGGGCACCTCGCACGCCTATGTCAGCGCCGCCCGGCGCAACGAGGGGCCGTCCCACTACCAGCGCCCCATCGGACTGCTCGGCGCCAACCTCACCCGCTTGCCCAAGGACGGGCGGTGGGCGGTGGCCCGCATCCTGCCCGGTGAGTCCTCCGACTCCCGGGCCCGCTCGCCGCTGGCCGGTCTGGGCATCCGGGACGGCGCCGTGCTCACCCATGTCGACGGGCGCCCGGTGGACCCGGTGGCCGGTCCGTATCCGCTGCTGACGGCCGCGGGCGGCACGACGGTGGAGCTGACCTTCGAGTCGCCGGACGGCGAGGGGCCGCCGCGCCGGGTCGCGGTCTCCCCGCTGATCGACGACCGGCCGCTGCGCTACCAGGACTGGGTCGCCCAGCGCCGGTCCGTGGTGCGGGAGTTGAGCGACGGGCGGTGCGGCTATCTCCACATCCCCGACATGGGCGGCTCGGGCTGGGCGCAGTTCAACCGCGATCTGCGCCGCGAGATGTCGCTGCCCGCGCTGATCGTGGACGTCCGGGGCAACGCGGGGGGCAACATCAGCGAGCTGGTGGTGGAGAAGCTCACCCGCAAGGTCATGGGCTGGGATCTGACCCGCAACGCCCAGCCGGTGTCGTACTCCAGCAACGCGCCGCGCGGGCCGATCGTCGCCGTCGCCGACGAGGCGACCTCCTCCGACGGCGACATGATCACCGCGGCCTTCAAGATCCAGGGCATCGGTCCGGTGGTGGGGCTGCGCACCTGGGGCGGGGTGGTCGGGATGACCGGGCGTCACCGCCTCGGTGACGGCACGTCGATCACGGTGCCGATGAACGCCGCGTGGTTCGACGCCTACCGCTGGGGCGTGGAGAACCACGGTGTGGAGCCGGACATCGAGGCGCCGCGCTCCCCCGTGGACTGGGCGGAGGGCCGCCATCCGCAACTCGGGGTCGCCGTCCGTACGGCGCTCGATCTGCTGGAGCGGCATCCGGCCGCGACCCCACCGGACTACTCGGACGTCCCCGACCTGCGCCGCCCCCAACTGCCACCGCGCAACGGGGAGTGAGGGTGTAGGCGCAGGGGTGTATCCCCATGGTCGAACCTGGGGATACACCCCTCCCACCCTCTGTGCCGCCCTCGGTGCGTCACATCTCTTCGAAGGGCTCCTGGTCCATCATCTCGTCGCCCATGCCCGGCTGACGGCGCTCACGGCCCATCCGCTGGGACTGCCCCTGGGCCTCCGGCCGGTCCTGACGGCCGCGGCGCTGCTCCTGCCCGGGCTCCCGGCGGGAGCGCTCCTCCATGCGCTCACCGGACTGCATGCGCTCACCGGACTGCCTCTGCTGACCGGACTGCGTCTGCTGACCGGACTGCGTCTGCTGACCGCGCCGCGGCTCCTGGCTCCGCCCGCCCTGCTGCTTCCGCTTGGCCTGCTGAGCCTTCTCGTTCGACTGGTCCTTGGGGCCCATGTGTCACTCCTCATCGGATGAATGGCGTCGGGCCCGACAAGAGTTACACGCACTGACTTTCTCCGCATTCCGGACCGGAGGAGTCGAAGAACACGCAGGTCAGGACGGTTGACGGAGCGTTACTGGTGACGCTCCGTGCCCACGGTGCCCGACGACCGCGCCTTCTCGTCCGCCGCGCCGCCCTCGCCCACCAGACCGCCCCGCTCCTCCCGGGTCGCCGCCAGCCGCGGCTCGGCGCGGCGCATCTCGCGCCGCCCCACGGCATGGATGAACGCCGGGAGATAGCCGCGCATCGACTGCATACCGCGCAGCCACCACTGCGCGTACACATGCGCCGACCGGCGCTCTATACCCGCCACCAGCCGCTCGACCGCCGGGCCCAGCGGATAGGTGCGGCCCGCGGGCCAGGGCAGCCGCTGCCGCAGCTCGCGCATCACCTCGTCGCGGTCGGCGCCGCGCACCATATCGGTGTCCGTCCAGCTCAGATAGCCCACGCCGACCCGGACCCCACGGTGGCCCACCTCCGCCCGCAGACTGTGGGCGAACGCCTCGACCCCGGACTTGGACGCGCAGTACGCCGTCATCATGGGCGCGGGCGCGATCGCGGCGAGCGAGGCGATCTGGAGCAGATAGCCGCGGCTCGCGGTCAGCGCGGGCAGGAAGGCACGAGCCGTGGTGGCGCTGCCCAGCAGATTGACCTCGATCACCCGCCGCCAGGCCGTCTCATCGGTGTCGAGGAACGGACCGGCCTGGGCCACACCCGCGTTGGCACAGACGATGTCCACCGCGCCGAACCGCTCCACGACCTCCTCCGCCACCCGTGCCATCGCCTCGGCGTCGGTGACATCGGCGTGCCAGTAGGCGGAGTCGGTGGGCAGCCGCTCCGAGACCCGCTTCAGCTCCTCGGGCTCCAGGCCCACCAGGGCGACCTTCGCGCCGCGTGCGGAGAGCTTGCGGGCGAGCAGCTCGCCGACGCCCCGCGCCGCACCCGTCACCACCGCGACTTGGCCCTCGAGGCCCCTGCGCGCACTCATGCCGTCTGCTCCTTCGCTTCCACTTGGGAATCCTGAGGGGTTGTGAGATCGGTTCCCCGGGAGGTCCCGTACTCCTCGACCAGGCCGCGGATCACCCCGGTGACCGCCTCGGGATCCTCCAGCGGGGTCATATGGCCGAGCCCCGGGAGCTCGGTCAGACCGGTGCAGTGCGGCAGCGCGGCGGCGAGGGCGTGGGCGTGCTCGGTCGGGGTGAGCCGGTCGGCGGTGCCGACGATGACGGCCGTGGGCATGGTCAGCTGGCCGACCCGCGCGTCCAGTTCGAGGGCGGCCAGGACCCGGCCCCATCCGGCGCGTACGACGCGGGGGCAGGCGTGCAGGATCCGCGCGGCCACCTCCACCGTGGCCGGGTCGGCGCCCGGGCCCATCGTGACGTACTGCACCAGCCGCTTGGAGAGCGGCGTGACCGGGCCCAGCGGGGCGCGTGAGCCGAGCAGCAGGCGGTGCACCCGCGCCCGCGCCCGCGGGGAGCGCAGCGGCACCACCCGAGACCGCTCCATCAGCCGTGCGGCGCCGGTGCTGCACAGCACCGCGGCGGCCGCGCGCTCGCGCAACACGGGACGGTCGGCGGCGGCCATCAGTGTCATCGCACCCATGGAGTGGCCCGCCAGCACGGCCCGCCGACCGATCGGAATGACCGCTTCCACCACCGCCACCAGATCGTCGGCCAGGGCCTCGGTGCTGTAGCCGCCGGGCCCCGGGGCCGGGCTGCGGCCATGGCCGCGCTGGTCGTAGAGGATCACCCGATGGTCGGTCGAGAGTGCGCGCACCACCGGCGCCCAGAAGGCCGTGGAGCAGACCCAGCCGTGCGCGAGCACGACGGCCGGGGCGTCCTCGGGCCCGTGCAACTCCGTGTGGATCCGGCTCCCGTCGGCCGAGACCACCGTCAGCTCGCGCTCCGGCACGGGCGGGGCGTACGGCCCCGAGGGCGACGAAGGGGCCCGGCTCACCGCGATCCCCTCCCCGCGCCGGCCGTGGACACCGTGGCCTTGACCGGCCCGGTGCGCGGCCGCACCACCGTGTACTCGGCGAGGTCCACGCGTCGGGTGACCCTCCGCAGCTCGGATGTCGTGCCGGGCCACAGGGTGGTGTTGCGGCCATTGTCGAGGTACCAGCTGTCACAGCCTCCGGTGTTCCACACCGTGCGTGCCATCCTTTCCTGGATCATGTCGGTGTAGGCGCGCACCGCCGACGGCCGGGCGTCCAGCGCGACCTTGCCGCCGAGGGTGTCCAACTGGCGCAGATAGTCGGCCATATAGGCCAGCTGCGCCTCGATGACGAGGATCATCGAGCTGTTCCCGAGGCCGGTGTTGGGCCCGATGATGGTCAGGAAGTTGGGGAAGCCCGCGGGACTGGTGCCGCGCAGGGCCTCCATCCCGCCCTTCCACTCCTCCGCCAGCGTCGTCCCGCGTGCCCCGGTCACCCGCTGGGCTATGGGGACGTCGGTCACATGGAAGCCGGTGCCGAAGATGATCACGTCGGCCTCGGTCTCGGTGCCGTCGGCACCGACCAGAGTGCTGCCGCGCACCTCACTCAACCCCGTCGGGACCACGTCCACATGCGGCTGGGCGAGCGCCGGATAGTAGTCGTTGGAGAGCAGGATGCGCTTGCAGCCGATGCGGTAGTCGGGGGTCAGCGCCGCCCGCAGCCCAGGGTCCTTGATGGCCCGTCGCATATGGGCGCCGGCCAGCCGCTCCACGAACCGCATCTCGCCCGGCCGCTTGGTGAAGGCCCCGGCCTGGAGCTCCCGGATGCCCCACAGCACCCCGCGGCGCAGCGACCGGGTGGCCGGGATCTTCGAGTGCAGCCATCGCTCGAGGCCGCTGATCCGGCGGTCCATCCGCGGCAGCACCCAGGGCGGGGTGCGCTGGAAGAGGGTGAGCCGGCCGACCTCGCGCTGGATGGCGGGGACGATCTGGATGGCCGAGGCGCCGGTGCCGATCATCGCCACGCGCTTGCCGCGCAGATCGGTGGTGTGGTCCCAGCGCGCGGAGTGGAAGACGGCACCGGGGAAGCCGTCGAGCCCCGGAATGTCCGGGATCCGGGGATCGGCGAGCGGACCGGTGGCGCTCACCACGACATCGGCGGTCAGCGAGCCCCGCGCCGTCTCCACCTCCCAGTGCACCGCTTCGGTGTCCCAGCGCAGGGACCGCACCTCGGCGCCGAAGCGCAGGTGCGGCCGCAGCCCGAAGGTGTCGGCGACCCGCTCCAGATAGGCGCGGATATGGGGCTGACCGGAGAAGTTCCGCGGCCAGTCGGGGTTGGGCGCGAAGGAGAAGGAGTACAGATGCGACGGGACATCGCAGGCACAGCCCGGATAGGTGTTGTCCCGCCAGGCGCCGCCGACCGCGTCCGCGCGCTCCAGCACCACGAAGTCCGTGACGCCCGCGCGGCGCAGCCGCACCGCCGCCCCCAGCCCGCCGAATCCGGCCCCGATCACCGCCACCCGTACATGCTCATGCGTCAGCCCAGCCATGCCGCCGCCTTCCACGAACGCGAATACGACCGTGCCAGCAATCACTGGCACGATGGGAGCGTAGGACAGGGATCTACCAAGCGGTAGGGGCTGTGGATAACTTAGTTACCGGCGGTTGCACCCGACCGGCCTCGGCATGGGCTTCGGCATAGGCTTCCCTCGTGGCGACGAGCGAAGCGGACGAGGTACGCGAGTACCGCATGGCGGAACTGGCCGAGAAGGCCGGGATCACCGTGCGCACCCTGCGCTTCTACCGGGAGCGCAAGCTGCTCCCACCGCCGCGCCGCGAGGGCCGGATCGCCTGGTACAACGACCACCATCTGGCCCGGCTGCGGACGATCGCGGCGCTGCTGGAACGCGGCCACACCCTCGGCGGGATCGCCGAGCTGCTCGCCGCCTTCGAAAGCGGCCGCCGGGACGTCGGCGAGCTGCTCGGACTACCCGGCGCCGCCGCCTCCTGGCCCGCCGAGACCCCGGTCCGGCTCAGGCCCGAGGCGCTCGCCGACTACTTCCAGGGCGAGGTCACCCCGGAGAACCTCAGCACCTCCCTCGACCTCGGCTATCTGGCCGTCGACGGCGACGAGATCGTCCACCTCAGCCGCCGCCTGCTGGACGTCTCACACACCCTGGTCGAACAGGGCGTCCCGCTGGCCGCCGTGCTCGGCGCGGCGCGCGAGGTGCGTGAGCATGTGGACGCGATCGCCGAGACCTTCGTCACACTGCTGCGCGCCCATGTGCTGGCGGACGCCGTGGAGCGCGGCGAGGACGTCGGCGAGACCGTGGAACGGCTGCGGCCACTGGCCACCAGCGTGGTGGACGCCGAGCTGACGATGGCCATGAACCGCCGGATGCGGGCGGAGCTGGGCGAGGCACCGCCCGGGGGGCACGCCGGGGACCAGTGAGCCCGGGAGGTACGGGTCAGGGGGCCCGGGACGTACCAGTCAGTGAGCCTGAAGGAGCCGCGAACCTCAGTGAGCCGGTCCGTAGGCCACCGTCACCGGGGCGTGGTCGCTCCACCGCTGGTCGTAGGCGGCGGCCCGCTCCACGACCGCCTTGACCGCGCGCCCGGCGAGCCCCGGGGTGGCGATCTGGTAGTCGATGCGCCAGCCCGCGTCGTTGTCGAAGGCCCGGCCGCGGTAGGACCACCACGAGTAGGGTCCGGCGACGTCCGGGTGCAGGGCGCGCACCACGTCCACGTACGCCGCCTCCTCGAAGACCCTGCCCAGCCAGGCGCGCTCCTCCGGCAGAAAGCCGGACTTCTTCTGGTTGGCCTTCCAGTTCTTGAGGTCGGCCTCCTGGTGGGCGATGTTCCAGTCGCCGCACACCAGCGCCTCACGCCCACCGGCCGCCGCGCGCTCGCGCAGCTCCTTCAGATACGGAAGGAACTCCGCCATGAAGCGCTCCTTCTCGTCCTGGCGGTCCGTGCCGACCTCGCCCGAGGGGAGGTACAGGCTGCCGACGGTCACGCCCGGCAGATCGACCTCCATATAGCGGCCGCTGCCGTCGAACTCGGACGATCCGAAGCCGACCCGGACGCCCTCCAGCTCGCGCCGGGCGTACACCGACACCCCGGCCCGGCCCTTGGCCGCCGCCGGGGCGTGCACCACATGCCAGCCATCGGGTTCGCGGACCGCCTCGGGCAGCTCCTTGGGCTCGGCGCGCACCTCCTGGAGGCACACCACATCGGCCGCGGTGCCGTCCAGCCAGGGGATGAAGCCCTTCTTGGCGGCGGCGCGCAGCCCGTTCACATTCACGGTCGTCACGGTGAGCACGCCCGGCACGATACGCGAGAAAAACAACGGCCCCTCCCCCCGCGTGGAAGTACGATCCGCCGCATGGACGTTCGAGTCATTCGCTACGATCACCCCGACGCCCGCAAACTCGACGCGGAAGTGCAGGTGGAGTACGCCGAGCGCTACGGCGAGGGCGATCTGACGCATATGGACGCGGCCCACTTCGACCCGCCGCACGGCCTCTACCTCATCGTGTACGACACGGACGGCACCCCGGTCGCGAGCGGCGGCTGGCGCAGCCAGGAGCGGAACGAGGAGGGCTACGAGGACGGGGACGCCGAGATCAAGCGGATGTTCGTGGTGCGCTCGGCGCGCGGGCGGGGGCTGGCCCGGCGGATCCTCGCGGCGCTGGAGGACAGCGCGCGGGAGGCGGGGCGGGTGCGGATGGTCCTGGAGACCGGCACCGAACAGCCCGAGGCCATCGCGCTGTACACCTCGTCCGGCTACACGCCGGTGACTAAGTTCGGGGTCTACCGCTTCGAGGAGAGCAGCCGCTGCTACGCCAAGCTCCTTACGGACGCCACGGGTGGGGCGGACGCGACGGGCACGACGGACCTCACGGATGGGCTCACGGGCGCGCACCCGTAAGCCCTCCCGTAAGCCCATGACGAGGGGGCCCGCTCCAAACGCGGAGCGGGCCCCTCGTACCTCTGCGCCCCGGTCAGCCCCGACCGGCGAACTTCTTGCTGATGGCCTCGAACACGCCCTTGGCCTCGGCCCCCAGATGCGGCCCGGCGAGCCAGGTGTGTCCGTACGAGCCGATCGAACTGTTGGACACCAGCACCGTCTTACCGCCGTGGTTGACGAACCAGCCACCGCCCGAGGTCCCGCCGGTCATCGAGCAGCCAATCCGGTACATCGTCGGCGAGGTGGGCGAGAACGACAGCCGGCCCGGCCTGCTGGTGCAGTTGAACATCTTCGCCCCGTCGTACGGCGGGGCCTGCGGGTAGCCGTACGCGCCGATCGAGCTCACCTGGTCGGCCGACGGCGCCCCGAACCACACCGGCACCGAGGCCCCGACCGTCTCCTGCAACGACTTGCCGCCGCCGTTCTCGGGCTTCAGATGCAGCACCGCGAAGTCGTACGCCGATCCCACTCCGCCGGTCTTACCGCCGTTCGCGATCCACTCGGACGAGGTCTGCGACCAGTCCGCCCACCACACGCCGTAGGGGCTGACCTCGTTCTGCGCCGCCGACTGGGTCTGCTCGGCCGGCAGTCCGTTGTCGTTGTACGAGGGCACGAACACGATGTTGCGCATCCAGCCGCCCTGCTTGCCGGAGTGCACACAGTGGCCCGCGGTCCACACCAGGTTGGACTTCCCCGGGTGGGCCGGGTCGTCGATGACCGTCCCGGAGCACACCATCGGCCCCTCGGGGCTGTCGAAGAACACCTTCCCGACCGGCGCCATGTTCTGGTGGTACGGCCGCGAAACCTGCTTGGCCGGCACGGCGGGCGGCTCGGGGTCGGTGGCCGCCTGGTCCTGGCCGGCGCTCTGCGTGGAGACGGTGTGCGACGAGTCCTTCGCCTTGGCCATCCTGGACGGCTGCCAGAAGTTCTTGATGATCGGATTGGCGAATTCCGATGCCTTGCGGGCCCACTTATCCCAGTCCTTCCAGCCGCCCTCCTTCCACTTCTTCAGGTCGTCCAGACTCGTCGGGACGCCATCGGGCAGCTTGATCCCGTCCTTGGCCTGCTGCCCGGTGGACGCGGCCGAGGAGTTCGACGAGGAAGCCGCCTCGTCGTCACCGGGCCCGCAGGCCGAAGCGGAGACCACCAGCAGCGCGGTCATGGCCGCGGCCGCCACGGTGGAACGGCGTATGAGTGGCATGGAGCCTTATCCCCCTGTTGTGGTGCAGTTGTTGCGCTGTGATCTGTTGTGCCGCCCTCTGCCCTACGGCGCTTTCACGCCATGGAGCCACAGGACCGGGCACCTACTATGCCCGTGCCCCTGGCCTGCGCCATCACCTGTCCCCCGGCCCGCACCAAACACGAACGCGGTAAGCACGATTCCATGACATCGCACCCTCCCCCGCGCCTCCCGAACGCTCAGGGAGAGGCCAGCAAGCATCGCCATCGTCACCTGAGCGGCCCCCTGTAGCTTGACCGCCCACGGCCGTATCGCGCCAGGTACTCATTCCCCCTAGGTACCCGAGCGGATCAAGCGGAGTGGCGACGGGGAGAGACCTCCTTGAGGCTTGATCGCATACGAACACGGGCCTCCTGTTGCCAGGGGTCTGCTCCGCGGCGCTTCCGAAGGAGGACACACGATGGCCGCTTCCGGGAGTTCCCGACGTTCGGAGAGCGATGTCGCCGGATTCACGGCCTCGCCGCAGCTCGCCCAGGCGTTGCAGCAGATCGTGGTGGACCTCGTCGAACTGCATCTCCAGGGCAAGCAGGCCCACTGGAACGTGGTCGGCCACAACTTCCGCGACCTCCACCTTCAACTGGATCAGATCGTGGACGACGCCCGCGAGTCGGCCGACACCATCGCCGAACGCATGCGCGCCCTGTCCGCCATCCCGGACGGCCGCTCCGAGACCGTGGCAGCGACCACCACACTCCCCGCGTTCCCGCCGGGCGAGGCGAGCGTAAGCACCGTCGTCGACCTCACCACCGCCCGCCTGCGCGCCACCGCCGACACCCTCCGCACCCTCCACGACCAGGTCGACACCGAGGACCCCTCCACGGCCGACCTGCTGCACGCGATCATCGACTCCCTGGAGAAACACGCCTGGATGGTCAACGCGGAAAACCGCTCCACCTGATCCCCACCACACGGGCACCGGACACCAAAAAGCCCCCGCCGAATTTCCCCGGCGGGGGCTTTGAGCTGCGGTGGACCTGAGGGGATTTGAACCCCTGACCCCCTCGATGCGAACTACGCGCGGGGCGGTCGCTGAGGTCTGCTGGGCTGGTCAGCCGGTCGGCTGGGGCCGGTGTCGATCGACGGTGGTTGCAGTGGTTGCGGTACTTCCCTGCTGTACAGCACTCGCTGACCTCCGCCTTACAAGTTCGTCACGCTGATGTGGTGATCAGCCCGTCGGCGCCGCGCCCCAGCCCGCCCGGTGCGCGGGCGAGTCTCGCGATACGGCGGTGTGCACCCCTATTGCCGTCAACGACTGCCGTCAGTCCACTGGCTCAGGCAGCCGATTGGTGGCGAACCCACTGCCCTGCTGGGCGGTGGTTCGCAGTGAGTGGTTGGGGGCTGCGTGTGCCCTTGTTGATGTCAGCGGACAGATCCCCTCGTGCTATCAGCAGAGTCCGTCGATACGAGCGACCTTCATCGCTATACCGTTCACAGCATGCTGTGTCACCTCTGCGACGGGGCCCAATCCCGACATGGTGACAAGCACTTTCTCCGACTCGTATTGGCGAATCACCTTCATAACTTCTCTTTGATAGAACTCGTACCGACTGCGGACGACCAGCGCCGAATCGTCATTGCGAAGAATCAAAGTCCCGCCGCACGAGTCGCATATGCCATATCGCCTTGGCGGGAGGAACTGAACGTGAAAAACGTGAGTAGGGTCATTGGAGCAGGCTCGACGACCCTCGTAGCGCAATAGCCCCTCCTCCTCCGGGATATCAACGAGAAGAGCTACATCTATCCTCTCACCTCTTTCTTCAAGCCACTGCGTAAACAAGTCGACCTGCGCAAGGGTGTGAGGAAAGCCGTGGAGGAGGAAACCGCGACTGGCGTCCGCGTTCGACAACCGCTCAAGCATCATTGGAGCTATGATTCCATCCGGCACAATGCTATTCGATTCTATATGCGCCTTGGCGGTTAAGCCGTTCGCGGTTTCGCGTCTCAAATTATCTCGGAACACATCTCCGAGATGCACCCTAGGTACATCGAATTCTTCCGCAAGGAAAAAACTCTGGGTCCCTTTTCCGCTCCCCGGGGGGCCTACCATAGCAATGCGCAATGAGCTTCGCTGGCGTAGTCGCTGCCGGAGTGCAGCTCTCCCAGCACCAAGAAGAATCTGTAACTCTTCTTGGTGCATTTTCGCTACAGTTTGCGTGTTCTTCAGGACCGTTTGCGCTTCTGCTCTCAGGCGGGCGGCCTCTGCTTCAGCCTCACCAATCAATTGCGCCGCGTAGGTTTTTGCGTCCGCTAAAATAGCTTCATTTTCCGTGCGGGTCTCTGCCAACTTTCGAGTCGAGGATTCCTGAAAGGTGAACGGTTCGCCGTCCGTGGGTTGGGTATCGCTTTCCTGGGAGGCGGCGCCCTGGTTTACAGGTCGGCGACCACGCCGTTGCATTTTCCCTGCCTTGCGCTGAAGTCGCTTTACATTGCGCCACCGCTCATTCCACTGCTGCAAGATGTTAACGTCGTTAGAAGTAAGCTGCCGAACTAGTTCGGCAGTGAAGTCGAGCGACGGGAGCCGCTTCCCATTCAGCGCTTCCGAGATGGCAGACACCGAAAGAGACACTCTGCCCGCTGCCCGCGCGCCCGCCTCGACTTGCCGCAATGGAGGTGCACCGCAGTCCACATGGAGTCCAACGAGCGCCTCGGCAAAGTCGGCCAACGCTCGCCTGTAGGCATCATCGTCGCCGATTGTCGCTAGTTCCGGACGTTCTTCAGCAGGCATGAGTCCCCCCATCGGTACAAGCATGCTCAGCATAAGCAAAGCAGCACCGAACGGCGACGGAATCGACCGAACAGGCCCGGACGCTACCCGCACCGTGATCAGCGCGTGGTCATGTTCGGCAGGCAGGTGAGCTTGTTCAGTACTCAATGGGTGCGTCCGTTGTCTTGCGGATCCGTTCGCCTGCCTGGCGCATCCGTGGTGTGTACCGCTCTGATGGAGTCATCAACAGGGCGCCGCCTTGGAGCGCCCAGGACCAGGACTGCCCCCAACGAGAGGAAGACGTGTGACCAACAACGAAGAGATCTCGCCCGCATGGAGTGTGACCGTGGGGCGTAAGGGACTGGAGGTTCGCGGAGGCCGACACGTGCACGTATCTCTGTCGCCAGGATTGCTTGCTTGGGTCATCGGTGTGGTCGGCACGATGGCTTCAAATCATGTGTGGGCGAGCCTCATGGGCTAAGTCGCACCTTGCTGAACGCCACCATATCCAAGCCTTGCTCCAGGACGCCCCGCTCCACCTCGATGCCGGCCTGTTTCAGCACCACCGTGCCCCTCCCCGTGTGAAGTGTGAATTGCTCGCCGCAGCGGGGAGCGAGCCGAAGACGGCACGGCGGTGATGAGTTGGCAGTCCTGCCACCACCACGACTGGCCCCCGTCGTGCCGACAGGCACTGATAGACGCGAAGGTGTCCCGTGTCCTGAGTGGGCAACCGGCCCGCGCCCAGACCCATTAAGAACAGGCTTTGGGCCATCAGCCTCCAGTCCGTCACTACCCACTGGGAACTAACCGCCATCCCGTGTACGAGTCGACCGGTGTCACCGTTTCGACGCATTCAGCAAGCGGGAACTTGGGAGTCCTGCTTGACTTCCTCTATGGACATGATCTCCTTAATTTCGATGCTGGCCGCCGTAGCTGCGACTCTCATCTCAACAGCAGTCTGGCAGACAACGCAGAGATTGGAAAAACGCAACCTATTTCTGCAACTGAACGAGCGATTAATGCAGCCGCGCCTCCAGGAGGGCCGCACGCTCCTGCGTGAACTAATCATCGACAAGACGGCGGCCGACAATCTCTATTCAAGCAATGACAGACGAGATCACTGGCTGATCTCGGAATCTATCGCCATGTTCGACCTTCTGGGTCTATACGTAGAACGCAAATACGTGGACGAGAAGTTGGTGCTCGAAGAGTGGGGAAGTCAAATCGCTTTGACATACAAGCGTCACGGAAAGCCCTTCCTTGAGTCGCGCGCCGCATACTTGGGATGGACCCCATATCCGCATTATGAAAAACTCGGAGAATTGGCATTGCTTGATGAACGTAGAAGGGGGCGGAACGCGGAGACCGGGGAATAGTAGTTCACCAGGGGCAAGGTGCTCGTTGATGCTGCTTAGGGCAGGCGTCCCGGCGCGGGTACCACTCGCTTACTGACCTGTTGTGCCATGGAGTCGATGGGCCGCGCCTGACCCGGTTGGCCTACCCTGCTCAACATGATCCGAGCTGTGGTTTTCGATGTCGGTGAGTGCCTGGTCGACGAGACGCGCGAGTACGGCACGTGGGCGGATTGGCTGGGGGTGCCTCGGCACACGTTCGCGGCGATGTTCGGCGCGGTGATCGCTCAGGGGCGGGACTACCGGGAGACGTTCCAGGTCTTCCGCCCTGGCTTTGATCTGTACGAAGAGCGGGAGAAGCGGGCTCAGGCCGGCCAGCCCGAGCACTTCGATGACAGCGACCTGTACTCGGATGTGCGTCCGACGCTGACGGCGCTGCGGGGCGCTGGTCTGTGGGTGGGTGTCGCGGGCAACCAGACGGTACGGGCCGGGGGCATACTGCGCTCGCTCGACCTCCCGGCCGATTTCATCGCCACGTCCGACGACTGGGGCGTGTCCAAGCCCGATCCGGCGTTCTTCTCCCATGTGGCGGACGCGGCTCCCTGCCCGGCCGAGGAGATCCTTTACGTGGGTGATCGGCTGGACAACGACATCCGCCCGGCGGACAAGGTGGGAATGAAGACGGCGCTGGTCCGGCGTGGGCCGTGGGCAACGATCCAGTGGGATGAGCCGGACGCCGTCGCGGTGCCAACCTTCCGCGTTCACAGCCTCGCCGAGCTGCCGGAGCTGGTCGCCAGCCTCAGCGCTGAAGAGCACTGACGGTCGTTCCCCAGCCGTACATCCGGTCGTCCAGACTGCGGACGTACGGTTCGTCGCGCCATGCGTGCAGCCGCTTGCGGACGTCGCGTATCCGGTCCATGCCGACGGCGTACCAGGTCACGCTGAGCTGATCGAGCGCTTCGTTGGCCCATCGGCAGGCTTCCTCTGGCCTACCGGCTGCGGCCTCCACCGCGGCCAGGTCGCCGAGGATGATGGTCCGCTGCTTGCCGTCGTCGGCGGGCAGGTTGTCGAGGACTCCCAGCAGCGTGGCCCGAGCCTGGGCTGTGTGCCCGGCTATCAGCTGGGTGTTGCCTTTGAACGCGGCGAGGCGGACGGGGCTGAACCAGTCCATCCACACCGGGCATGGCTCGTCCGTATCGCCTTCGGCCAGTACGCCTTCGGCGTGGGAGATCAGGCGCAGCGCTGTACGGGTGTCGTTGCACCGTGTCATGCACTCGGCCTCGACGGCGTCAAGCCAAGCGATCATCATCGCGGGGGCGTTGCCCCTGCGGGCGTAGGCACGGGCAGCAGACATGCGCTCTTCGGCGTCTTCCCTATGGCCCTCCCAGCCTGGGATGAACGCGGTATGAGCCAGGATCGCCGCTCCCAGTAGCGCGTCGTCGGCTTCCCCGGCGGCCTGGAGGCCACGCACAAACGCGTGGTTCGCGGCCTTGGGCTGCTGGAGGTCGAAGAAGTCGATACGTCCGGCCAGAAGGTAGGACTCGGCGAGTGCGGCGGCAAGGGTCGTACGGCAGCGGCCGGACGTCTCACCAATGAGCGCTGTGCCCAGACGTGTGTGCTCCACAACGGTGGCGTGGAGTTGGGAGGGCTGCACGGACCAGTACAGGCGTCGGTGAGCGGCCGTGATCGCGGCGAAGTCGCTGCCTACCGTGGCTGGTTGCGTGGCATTGCTTGCGCTGGGGAACGGTCCGGGGGCGGGTCCGATCGCGGGCGCTCCCGATGCTGCGACGGGCCGTCGACTGGCACCCTCCCGCGTCGAATTCGTTCCATCCCACGGTGCGGTGAAGCCCAGTTCCTCGATGGACTGGCCCAGCAGATGCGTCAGTACCCGCTGAACGTCAGGCTGCGGCCATGGCGGATTCGCTGACTCCCAGCGGCGGACCTGGCGCACGCTGATCTGCAACGACCGTATGCCGAGCTGAGGAGCGGTGTTACGGATGGCCTCCGCCAACGCTTCCTGAGACGCGTATCCCGCCGCCTGCCGGGCGGCCTTGAGCCGAACGTTTCCCACTGGCCTGGGCACTGGACTTCCTCACGGTTTCGATGGGGCTGGTCAGCTCCGCCAACGGTAGCTTTGAAGGGCCCATTTGGGGACCCTCACCTTCCTGACCTCGCTAACAGGTCCCATAGAAGTCCTCTTTGAGTCCTCTAAGCGGCCTTCATTGGGACGTCCTGTAACCCCACCATGTCTAAGGCCGGACAGACAGCAAACATGCGGGGTGAAGGCCATGAGCGCGGCGGTGCAACGCGCAGGCGAGCAGCAAGACGAAGTGGACGTCGAGGAGATCAAGAGGACGATCGTCAACGCCTTAGTGACGCGGACGGTACTGCCGCCGTACGAAGAACTGCGCGACCTGCACAAAGCGTTGCTGGGGCACATTCATACGTTGATGCCGCTGGCAGAGAAGCGGATCGACCGTCTGAACCGGGGCACTGTGGCCTGGTACTCGAAGCGCAGCAGGTTGAACACCATCCCGCATGAGGTGCGTCAGGGGCTGGGCTCCGGCTTGCGGTCGGCTGAGTGGCACGTTCGGAGCCTGGGCTACACGTGTCAGTTCCTGCTCAACAACTCCGGACTCGCCCAGGAAAGCGACGGGTGACCTAGAGACCGGGCGGGAGCTGCTGCCCATGGGAAGGACCCGCAGCTCCCGCCCTCCCTGGGTGTGGTGACTGCGCGGCGGACAGCGCCCCGTTCGCCTCGTGGATGTCACCCACCACGCCCAGGAGCGGCGGACACTGCCCCGTCCGCCGTCAGCGGTCCGGCTCCCCATGCTCGCGCCCAACAGACGATCCGTGAGGCCGGGAGTCGGACCGCACAGCACAACAACCGCAAACGCAAAACCGGACTACCCCTCAAAACCCTGGCAGGCCAAGGGGTAGCCCGGTGGGAAGTCCGTGATCAGGACCCCGGTGCCGATGGTACCGGGGTGGTTGTCGTACTCGTTTCGACGCCGCCCATTTCCAGGTGAGTTCAGTCGAAGCGAAGGGGTGGTGACGAGTGCGAGGCAGATACGGAGTGGCGGGCTCGATGGTGGCGGTCACCAGAGCGTCTACGACACGCAGGTCGGCCACCGCGATACGGAAACCGACGCGGAGCGACCACGACGGCCTGAGCCACCGCGCGGCAGCAGCTGCTCCCCGCCCGCCAGGACCGGGCAGTTCGGTCTGCTCACGCGCTCGCATCCGTGACGGCGACAGTACGGCGGCCGGCCACATCGAGCCGGGGCTGACGACCGACATGCCCCCGGCCGGGCACCCCTCCCCTCCCCGCTGGCCGTTGCTACGCGCACAACGACGATGGCCGCAGTCGGCGGACGGCCGGTCATGTAAACCGCTCCGCGTAGCCGCCCCTCGACGGCTGGCAGGACTGGGCATGTGGCCTTGGCCGTGTTGCTACGTCGGCGCGTCCACTGCGGTCGGCAGGAGCTCTGTGGGAGCTGTTCCAGATGCTGACTGCGCTAGGTGCGCTGCTGGTGCGGGGTGGCGCGCTGAGTGGCACGGGGGCGCCGCTGAGCGGGGCGGTAGACAGGAGCGGGCGGCGGCCACGGGCCGCCAGCGCGCGCGGCCCGCGCGAGCGGGCCGCGCGAGCGGGCCGCGCGAGCGGGCCGCGCGAGCGGGCCGCGCGAGCGGGCCGCGCGAGCGGGCCGCCTTGATCCAGTAAAGAAACTCTGAACAGCTCGCACCGGAAGGATCGCAATGCGGGATGCGCGCGACCAACGCGCAGACGATAACGGGGAACTGGTGCTGACCGAGCAGGAGCGAGCGCTGCTGGCCGAGATCGCGGCCATGGCTGAGCGCCTGCGCGGTGAGCTGGAGGAGATACGTGCGCAAGTGGAAGAAATTAGGCCGTGTCCGGCAGGTCACCCACGACCCACCGGACGCAGTGGTCACGACCACTCCTTGGCAGGGTAGCCGTGGTTCTCGGTGCTAACGCGGCGTCGCCGTACCGCCGACATTGCGAATCATGCGCTGGAGGATCGTGAGGGCGGCCGCATAATCTCTGTCTGCGATGCCTTCGTGGATCTCCGAGCGCAGTTCGGCAACGAGGCTTTTGATCCGAACCTTGGCGTCTCGCCCAGCGCCCGTGAGGCTCAGACGATCGGCCTCGTCAGCAGCGAGCCATCCGCGGTGGAGGAGGCTGTCAACAGCGTGGCCCATGTCTTCGGGGGTCACCTCGTCGAGGAACGCGTCCAGTCGGGCGCAGATTTGCGCCCGTGTAAGGCCGTTTTCGGCGGCATCGACATAGTTGAGTGTCCACCACTGCTGCTGTGTGACGTCTACCCGAGCTAATGAGCTGCGGACATGCTGGAGAAGCGCACGGGTGGTAGCCCATGTCCAATAGGCGACGGGCTGGGCAGCCAGGGCCGAGACATCGAGGTGTTCGGGTTCGGTTTCCATGACTGGATACGCTAGAAGTTCAACCTAAGTTGAGGTCAACGGTCGATCGACTTCGCCGACGAGACTTGAAGGGGTGATCTACGAACCCTGCCGCGACTTCAGTTCGGCGACTTCCCGCTTGAGGGTCTGCACCTCCGCGTTCAAGGTGCGGAGCTGGTCCCGGACCTCTAGGAGTGCTTCGGTGATGGTCCCGGTGGGTTCTGCGCTCGCCGGGACCTCAACCGTTCCGGCCGTCGTCTGCGGAGGCGTGTAGCGCTTGGCCTCGATCAGTTCGCCGCCGGGGCCGATCACGTCGGCTACGTAGCTGCCGCGCCCCTGCACGGTGTAGATCAAGCCCTCTTCGCGGAGAACGCGCAGGGCGCTGCGGGCGGTCATGTTGGCGATACCGAACCGCTCTTGCAGCTCGCGGTGCGAGGGGAGCTGTTCCCCCGGCTTGAGCTTGCCCGCCTTGATCTCGGCCCGGATGGCCTCGGCTGCCTGTTGATACGGCGGGCGGGCGTCGTGCGTCGACGGCGTCATGGTCCAAGGGTAGCCGGGTTAGCTCACCTAACACACCCAGACCCCTGAACCCTCATAGCTAGCCCGCTTGACCTAGCTAGCTTGGCTAGGTCATAGTTGTGGCCCGATCGCACAAGCGGTCGGCCACGAAAGGGAGTTCGAGCATGGCTATGACCCGTATACGCGTGGGGCTGCTGCCCTCCACTCAGTTCATCGTTGGCACCCTCCCGGTGCCGAAGGTGAAGGACCCGAACACGGGTGAGGTCGCCACCGACCGCGACACCGGGGAGACCCTGCACACCCTGACCGTCTTCCTCATGGAAGAGGGCCGCGCCGAGCAGATGAAGATCACCGTTCCCGAGAGCGGCCTGCCGGGCGGTCTTCAGCCGGGGATGCCGGTGCGAGTGGCGGAGCTGTTCGCCACTCCGTGGGCGCGGCTCTTCAACGGTCAGCTGTCCGATGGCGTGGCCTACCGGGCGGCGGCGCTGGAGCTGGTCAAGTGACGGCCGCTGCCCCTGAGCCGGTCTATCCGGTGGCGCCGGAGAGCGGGGATGACGACTCGCGGTTCACCAACGGCCTGCTCTTCGACGTGGCCAAGGTGATCGAGTCGCACGGCTACCCCAAGCTTGCATCCGGCCGTGACCTGCTGGAACTGCGGATATCCCTCTACCGATTCCTCTACACGAACAAGGACGCGCTGTGACGGTGGGAGAGGTCATCGGGTCTGCCCCGGCTGTTGCCGGGGCGGCCCTGGCCCTGATCGGCATATGGGCCCTGTGGTGGCTGGTGCGCTATGTGCGTGCCGACAAGATGACGCGAGCCAGCATGCGGCAAGCCATCGGCGTACGGCGACGCTGGCGTCGGCTCGCTCCGATGGTCGGGCTGTCGGTGACCGACAAGACGCCCCCGGTGATCGTGGCGCCGGACGGCAAGGTGCCCAAGCCCCGGGTCCTGACCCCGAAGATCCGGGTCATGGCCGACCGGTACGGGGTGCTGGTGCATGCGGTGTGCCTGCCGAAGGTGGGGCTGGCGGAGTTCCAGCGGGCGGCCCCGTACCTGGCCGATGCATGGCGGTGCACGCGGGTTTCGGTCCTGCCGGACAAGCCGGGACAGCTGGTGATCCGTGGGGTGCGGGTTGATCCGCTGATCGTCCCCACCGAGCACACCCCTACCGGCTCGGTGCCGGAGGATCTGGCGGTGTGGGATCTGGGCGTGGATGAGTACGCGCTGCCGGTGAGCGTGAGCCTGGCCAACGTGCCGGGCGTGACCGTGGCGGGGCTGCCCGGCTTCGGTAAGACGTCTCTGGTCAACCGGTTCATCTGCGATACGGCGCCGTCCGATGCGGTGCAGTACGCGGTGGCGGACGGCAAGGTGACCTCATCCCATGAGGGCGACTACGCCGACCTAGCCGAGCGGATCTTCGCGTTCGTCGGTGACGATCTGGAAGAGGCGAACGCGCTCTTCACGCGGCTGGTGAAGCTGCGACGGGACCGGTCGGCGTCCATCCGTGCCCTGCTGGGCGTGAAGAACATGTGGCACGTCGGGCCCTCGGCGGCCTGGCCGTTGACCGTGCTCATCGTGGACGAGGCGCACACCTACTTCCGTGACTACAAGGGGTCGGACACGCGGACGAAGAAGCTCGCCGCGCTGGCGGCTGAGAACGCGCGGCTGGTGGAGGACCTGGTGAAGAAGGGCCGCAACGTCGGCATCCTGGTGATCATCGCGACGCAGAAGGCGACCGGGGACGCCATCCCCACCTTCATCCGGGACGTGTGCCCGGTGGGCCTGTCCTTCGCTCAGAAGACCGCCGAAGCGGCCGTGGTCGCGCTGGGGGAAGACATCCGCAACTGGCCGGACGCCAGCCCAACCGCACTCCAGGACCCTGCCTATGTCGGCGTGGCCGCCATGGCGCACCAGGGCCGCCCCGGCTTCGCCCGCATCCGCACCCCCTACGTCGCTGACGCGGACGCTGCCCGCATCGCCACCGACACCGCGCACCTGACCCGCGACCCCGCCGAACTGCTGGAAGAACTGGCGTCCTCGGCCCTGTGGAAGAGCGACGCGCTGATCAAGGGGGAGGCCGAAGCAGCCTGACCGTCCCGCTCGCTCGACACCCGAAAGGAGGTGAATCCTCTATGTCTGAGGACCGGATCACTCAGCGCACCGTGACCGTGATCATGGGCATCATCGCGGCCCTGGCCTTCGTCTTCTCCTTCGGCAACGTCTGGGCCCTGGCCCTGCGCCTCGGCGTCCCCGGCCCCATCGCACCGCTGATCGCGCCGATGGTGGACCTGTCCGTCGTCGGCCTCCTGGTCGCCCTGCGGTATCTGTCCCTGCGAGGTGTCCCGGCGGAGCAGATCAAGGGCGCTACTCGGTTGATGCACGTGTCCGGGCTGCTGACCCTGGCACTCAACGTCGCCGAGCCGATCGTGGCCGGGCACTACGGCCGGGCTGCCGTGGACGCGGTCGCCCCGCTCCTCCTCCTGGGCTGGGGAGCCGTCGGCCCGCAACTCCTGCGCCACTTCCACACCGTCGCCCACACCACCCCGGCCCCGGCACCGGCCCCGGCCGCGTCTGCCGCTCCGGTCGAGAAGGCCCCGGCCCTCGAACCGGTCTCGTCCCCGGTCGCGCCGAAGCCGGAGACTTCCCCGGCGGTCACCGTGCCCGTGCCGCTGCTGAACGCGGCCCGCACCATCGCCGACACCTACCGGGCCGAACACGGCGAGCCCATCACCCCGGCTCAGCTCCGTACCCGCCTCGGCGTCGCACTGCCGCTGGCCACCGCCGCGCACGCCCAGCTCTGACCCCGTGCCGGCCGTCCCGGCAATCCAGAACCCCCCGCCCCGAGCGGGCCGGATTCGTCATGCCCCGAGCAGCACCCGCACCCCTGGCCCAGTGCTGCCCGGGGCCCCTCTTCCCCGAAAGGACGCCTCACCCGTGAAAGCCCCTCTGGACCTGCGCCACGTGGCGAGCCTGGCCCTGCGGGACCTCATTCACCTCGCCCACCTCCCCGACTTCGACCGCGTCCAAGACCAGATCAGCCGAATCCGCGGTTGCACCCGACCGGTTCAGCTCGTCGGCTCCACCGAGACCCGCGACGCAGCAAGCGGCACCGTTGTCCGTGCGTACAGCACCGCTGACGAACCCACTGGGCGGCTGCTGACCGCCTGCGGTAACCGCCGTTCCTCGCGCTGCCCGTCCTGCTCGCGCCTGTACGCGGCCGACACCTACCACCTGATCCGGGCCGGGCTCTCGGGCGGCAAGAGCGTGCCGGAGACCGTGCGCACGCACCCGCGCCTGTTCGTCACGCTGACCGCTCCGTCGTTCGGGCCGGTGCACAACCGCCGCACCACGGAGGCGGGCGAGAACCTGGCCTGCCGCTGCGGCACCCGCCATCCGGCCGATGACCCCGCGTTGGGCACCCCGCTGTCCCCGGCCACCTACGACTACACCGGAGCCGTCCTCTGGAACGCCCACGCCGGAGCCCTGTGGGCCCGTTTCACCACCTACCTCCGCCGCGAGCTGGCCGCCCACCTTGGCATGACGCAGAAGGCGCTGAACGCGGCGCTGCGGGTCTCCTTCGCGAAGGTCGCCGAGTACCAGCGGCGCGGCCTGGTCCACTTCCATGCCGTGATCCGTCTGGATGGTCCTGAGGGTAGCAACGAGCCTCCGCCCCGGTGGGCCACCGCCGACGCGCTCACCCACGCAGTCAAAACAGCACATGGGCGGGTCGTGCTCACTGCGGCTTCCGAAGCCATCGGTGAACGCGAACTCCGGTGGGGCGATCAGCTCGACATCCGCGAGATCGCCGCCCTGGGCGACGGAGAACTGACTGATCAGAAGGTGGCCACCTACGTCGCGAAGTACGCCACCAAGAGCGCTGAGGACTCCGGCACCGTGGATCGCTCCCTGCGCTGCCCTCACTGCGCCGGGCGCGGCTACCAGCGCGGCCCCGACGGCTTCCGCGACCTGTGCGACGAGTGCGAGGGCACCGGCCAGACCGAGCCCATCGCGGACCTGCCCGTGCACAGCCACGTCCGCCAGATGATCCGCACCGCATGGAACCTCGGCCACCTCCCCGAATTCGCCGAACTCAAGCTCTGGAAGTGGGCCCACATGCTCGGCTTCCGAGGCCACTTCTCCAGCAAATCCCGCCGCTACTCCACCACCCTCAGCGCACTCCGCGACACCCGCCGCACCTGGCGCACCGAACAAGCACGCACCGCAGAGGACCGGCCCGAGCTGGACGAGGAAACCACCCTCGTCGTCTCCCACTGGCAATACCTGGCCTCCGGCTACAGCCCCGGCGAAGAACTCCTCGCCGCCCAGGTACGCCACGACATCGCCCAAGCACGCGACCACGCCAACCGCCGCAAAGCAGAAGGGGACCCCTGGCTGTGAGCACGGGCCTGCCAACGACACACACAGCCCTGACCGCCCCCGAGGCCATGACCGCCCGTCCCCTCCCCCCGAACGGAAGGAAAACGCACCGGATGACCCCGACCGCGATAACGCGTAAGTGGCACACGACGGCCGAGGTCGCCGAGATGCTCGGCTTCGGGCTGTCCAAGACCAAGATGCTCGTCCTGACCGGCGAGATCCGCTCGGTCAAGATCGGCCGTAACCGGCGCATCCTCCCGGCCTGGGTCGACGAGTACGTCAACCGCTGTGCCCAGGACGGCACCGAGAGGTGGTCCGCATGAGCGGCAAGCGCGGCAACGGCGAAGGGTCCATCTACCCCTACAAGAACGGCTTTGCCGCCTACGCCTGGGTCACCACCCCGGACGGCAGGAAGAAGCGCAAGTACGTCTATGGCAAGACGCGGACCGAGGTTCACGACAAGTGGATCAAGCTCCACGCGGAAGCGAAGAAGGGGCCTGTCACCACCAGTGCGCCGACGCTTCAGCAGTACCTCACGTACTGGCTGCGGGAGGTCGTGGAGCCCGATCTGAAGCCGAAGACGGCCGAGACCTACGCGATGCACGTCCGGCTCTACATCGCACCCGGCATCGGCCATAAGCGCATCGACAAGCTCACCGTGCGGGACGTCCGGACATGGGTCAACGATCTGCTCGAACAGTGCCAGTGCTGCGCACAGGGCAAGGATGCCCGGCGCGAAGAGCCTCGTTGCTGCGCGGTCGGCCGATGCTGCGATCAGGTCCCCTCCCGCCGTACGGTCCAGGACTCCCGTGCCGTCCTGCGTTCCGCGCTCACCAACGCCATGACGGAAGAGCTGATTTCGAAGAACGTCGCGGGACTGGTCAAGGTGCGGTCCGCGCGGAAGGTCAAGCGTGACCCCTGGTCCGTGGAGGAAGCCCGGAAGTTCCTCGAAGCGGCCAGCACCGCCCGTGATCCGCTCTACGCGGCGTACGTACTGATCCTCGTCCTGGGATTCCGGCGCGGCGAAGTACTCGGGCTCACCTGGCAGAACGTCAACCTGGACGCCGGTGAGGTGACCGTGCAGCTCCAGCTCCAGCGCATCCAGCGGCGCCTGGTGCACGACGAGACCAAGACCGAAGCCTCAACGGCCGTCCTGCCGCTGCCCGCGATCTGTGTCACCGCTCTCCAGGTGCGCAGGAAGGAGCAGGAAGCGGCCAAGCAAGCGGCCGGAGAGTTGTGGACGGACTCGGACTTCGTGTTCACCACCCGCTACGGGACCCCGATCGAGCCGCGCAACTTCAACCGCTCGTTCGCCGATCGGACCTCCAAGGCGGGCATCCGCCGGATCCGGCTGCATGACACCCGTCACACCTGCGGATCGCTGCTCGCCGCGCTCGACGTACACCCGCGCATCGCGATGCAGATCCTCCGGCACAGCAAGATCGCGGTGACCATGGAGATCTACACGCACGTACCGTCCGAGGCCACCCGTAAGGCGCTGCGGAGGCTCGGCAAGCACTTGGGCAAGCAAGATCGGAAGTAGTCGGAAGTAGTTGCTGTACTTCGCTGCTGTACGGCACGAAAAAGCCCCCGCCAGGTTTCCCCGGCGGGGGCTTTGAGCTGCGGTGGACCTGAGGGGATTTGAACCCCTGACCCCCTCGATGCGAACGAGGTGCGCTACCAGTCTGCGCCACAGGCCCTTGCAACGAGTGAAACTCTAGCATCCCCTCCGGGGTGCTTGGTAATCCGTTCCTCGCTGGTCAGTGAAGGGCCCGTCACTCGTTGGCAGCACGCGGCCGGTCCTCGTCGGCGTACTGGTCGAAGAGGGGGGTGCGGCCGCGGTCGCGGGTGCCGTGGGGTGGGGCGGCGACCGGGTCCGGGGCCGGGGCGGGGTCATGGGCGGAGGCGGGGTCGACGGTGCTGGAGCGGGCCGAGCTCCAGGCGTCGGGGGCGGCCAGGTCGACGCTGCCCGTGGCGCGCGGGGCGACCGGGGCGGTGACGTAGGTGGGCAGCGGGACCGGCACCGGCTCCCAGCCCTCGCCGGCCGCCGGGCCCCGCTCGCGCTCGCGCTCCTGGTCCACCCACTCGGCGTGATCGGTCTGCTCCACCAGCGCGCGGCGCCCGGCCGCATGCGGCGAGGGCGCCTTCGCGGGGGCGGGCTCGGCCTCGGCGGGGGCGGGAGGGTCGGCGGGGCGGTCCTCGGCGGAGGGGCCATCGGCGGGCGGATGGGCCCGCGGACGTCGGCGCTCACGCAGTCGCTGCGCGGCCTGCTCGGCGTGGCGCTGATCCATGGTGAAGGCGAAGCGACGGCGTTCCTGGGCGCGGAGGTAGGCGATATAGGCGCTGAGCAGTATGGCCGGGATGCCCGGGGCCCACAGGAAGGCGAGGCCACCCACGGCCGCGACGATCGCACCGAGGGTGAAGGCGACGAAGAGGATCACGGTGGTGCGGCGACGGCGCGCGAGCACTCGGGCGCGCCGCCCGCGGTCCAGCGCGCTCCAGCCTCCGCCGCCTGCCCCGCGTGCACCGCTCGCGCCCCCGGCGCCAGGGGCCCGCGCACCGCTCGTACCTCCGGCGCCCGCGCCCCGCGCACCGCCCGCGCCCCCGGCCGCCTGTGCCGACGCGCCCTCGGCGGGGGCGTCGGCGCCCGTGGGGGCGGGGGCACGCAGGGTTACGGGCTCGGCGAAGGCCCGGACGTCGACCGCGTCGGTCACCGCTTCCGGGTCGGCCGCATAGCGCCCCGGCTCGGCGGGGGCGCCACCCGTGGCGGGGGCGTCCGCGTCCTCGGCGGTGCGCTCGGCGGGGTCGTCCGCCGGGTCCCCGGGGCGCTCGAGGTCCACACGGCTCTTGGCGTAACGACGCTCCATGCCCGCCCGTCCGGACAGCAGCCGGATGGCGGTGCTGAAGCGTTCCGTCGGACGGGCCTCATTGAGCTCGTCCTGCCTACGAAGCCACATCGGCACCAAATAGGCGGCCCAGGCCCCGACGATGACTGCGTAGATGAGGCCACTGCTGCTCACGCTCACACGGTAGAGGGGTCCGCATGAGGCCATCTGCCAATTGGCGCGGTGTGTCGCACGATCTGGCTGATATCTCGAAAGTTTTTTGTGATTGTTGGGATGACCAGGTTGGAAATGTTCTCCCGCTATTCGAACAGATATTTCATTTCTGCGATGCTCCTGGTCGAGTCCGGTGCCACCGGTTCAGCAGCCCCTCGGACAGTTCCTCCACCGTGAGCGCGTAGACCAGGTGGTCGCGCCATGCCCCGTCGATGTGGAGATAGCGCGGCCGCAGCCCTTCCTGGCGGAATCCGAGTTTCTCCACCACCCGGCGGCTGGGCAGGTTCTCGGGCCGGATGCACACCTCGATGCGGTGCAGTCCGACGGTGCGGAAGCAGTGGTCGACGGCGAGCGCGACGGACGTCGGCATCACTCCGCGCCCGGCCACCGCCTGGTCGACCCAATAGCCGATATGGCCCGAGCACATCGACCCCCAGGTGATCCCGGCGACCGTCAACTGCCCGGCCAGCCGCCCCTGGTACTCGATGATGAACGGCAGCATCCGCCCCGCGTGCGCCTCCGCCCGCAGATGGCGGACCATCTGCCGGTAGGTGGGCCGGTGGGTGACGGGGCCGCCCGGAGGGGGCGGCGGGATGGTCGCCTCCCAGCGCCGCAGCCACTCCCGGTTGCGCTGGTTGACCTCGCGCCAGGCGCGCTGGTCGCGCAGCTTTATGGGGCGGAGGACGGTGTCGCCGTCCGCCAGCACGACCGGCCAGGGGGCGTTCAGCGCGTGCTCCCGGCCCGCCCCGCGGGATCGGCGGGATCATCGGCGGAGGCGGCGGAGTCGGCGGGTCTGCGATGGTCCCCGCCATGGATCTGGTCGACCGCGTGGACCAGGATGCGGCCGAGCACCTTAAGGCCGTCACGCACCCCTCCGGTCGAGCCGGGCAGATTGACGACCAGGGTCGTGCCGGCGACCCCGGCCAGCCCCCGGGAGAGCGCGGCGGTGGGCACCTTGGCGAGCCCCTCGGCGCGGATGGCCTCCGCGATCCCCGGGATCTCGTAGTCCAGGACCCGGCGGGTCGCCTCGGGGGTGCGGTCGGTCGGGGTGAGACCGGTGCCGCCAGTGGTCACCACGACGTCGTACGAGGCCGCCACGGCGTCCCGCAGGGCGGCCTCCACCGGATCGCCGTCGGGCACCACGCGCGGGCCGTCCACGGCGAAGCCGAGCCCGGCCAGCCCCTCGGCGATCAGCGGGCCCCCGGTGTCGGCGTAGACCCCGGCGGCGGCGCGGTTGGAGGCGGTGACGACCAGGGCGCGACGCGACGCCGCTGAGCCGCTCACGACCGGCTCCAGTCGCCGGACTTGCCGCCGGTCTTCTCCTCCACCCGGACGTCGGTGATAACGGCTCCCTTGTCGACGGCCTTGACCATGTCGATCACCGTCAGGGCGGCGACCGAGACCGCCGTCAGGGCCTCCATCTCCACGCCCGTGCGGTCCGTGGTCTTCACGGTGGCGGTGATCTCGACGGCGTCGTCGGCGACCTCGAGGTCCACCGTGACGCCCGACACCGCGAGCGGATGACAGAGCGGGATCAGGTCCGGGGTCCGCTTGGCACCCATGATGCCCGCGATCCGCGCGGTGGCGAGGGCGTCGCCCTTGGGGAGGCCCTCGCCGCGCAGCAGTTCCACGACGCGCGGCGCCACGCGCACGCGGCCGCTCGCCCGGGCGGTGCGCGCGGTGACGTCCTTGGCCGAGACGTCGACCATGCGGGCGGCGCCCGAGGGGTCGAGGTGGGTGAGATGGTCCTGGGCGCTGCTCATCGTTCTCCCGGTCCGGGCCAGGTGGCTCCTGTGTGGGACGACACCGTACCCGCCGCGGTCGGCGGCTAGGCCAGCAGGACGACGTCCACCTCGGCGCCGGGGGCGACCTGGGTGACGTCCTCGGGGACGACGATCAGCGCGTTGGCGTGTGCCATGGCCTTGATCAGGTGTGATCCCGCACCGCCCACCGGGCTGACGGTGGCCGGCCCGTCGAGCGTGGCCGGCTCGTACCAACCGCGCAGGAACTGACGCCTGTCCTTGGGCGAGGAGGCGACACCCTCGGGGCAGACCGCCTGGGCGATGGTGCGGTGGACGTCGGCGCTCCCCAGCATGGTGCGGATGACGGGGCGCACGAAGAGCTCGAAGGAGACGTACGAGCTCACCGGGTTGCCGGGCAGGGCCATCAGCGGGGTGTTCTCCGGGCCGACGCGGCCGAAGCCCTGGGGCTTGCCGGGCTGCATGGCCAGCTTGCGGAAGTGCACCTCGTGCATCGCCTCCTTGACCACGTCGTAGGCGCCGACGCTGACGCCGCCGCTGGTGACGACGATGTCGGCGCGGACCAGCTGGTCTTCGACGGCGGCGCGCAGCGTGGCGGCGTCGTCGGCCACCGCGCCCACCCGGTAGGCGATCGCGCCGGCCTCCCGGGCGGCGGCCGTGAGCTGGAAGCTGTTGGAGTCGTGGATCCGGCCCGGGCCCGCCTCCTCACCGGGCTGGACCAGCTCGCTGCCGGTGGAGAGCACCACCACCCGCGGCCGGGGCCGCACCATCACGGTGGCGCGGCCGAGCGCGGCCAGCAGCCCGAGCTGCGAGGCGCCCAGGACCGTGCCGGCGCGCAGCGCGAGCTCGCCCGCGTCCGCGTCGCTGCCCCGGGTGCGCACATGCTGGCCCTCCCGCGCCGGGCGGAAGACGCGCACCCTGCCGCTGCCGCCGTGCGGGTCCGAGCCCCGCGCGGGCATATGGGTGACCGGCCCGCTGTCGAGGCCGCCGTCGGTCCACTCGACGGGGACGATGGCCTGGCCACCGGGCGGCACCGGGGCGCCGGTCATGATCCGGGCCGCCTCGCCCGGTCCCACGGCGGGCAGGTCACCGCTGCCCGCCGCGATGTCGCCGATGACGGTCAGCACCGCGGGATGGTCCTCGGTCGCGGCCGCGACGTCAGCCGTACGGACGGCATAGCCGTCCATGGAGCTGTTGTCGAACGGCGGAAGCGCGCCGGGGACGGTGACGTCCTCCACCAGGACGCAGCCCTGGGCCTCGAGCAATTGCAGCTCGATCGGCTCCAGCGGATGGACGTGCCCGAGGATGTCGTCGAGGTGCTCGGCCACCGTCCAGACCCGGTCCTGGTCCGGGCCGCGGTCCGCGGCCCGTTCTGCGGTGCTGCTCAAGGTGCTACATCTCCTCGGTGACGTAACTGCGAAGCCAATCCCGGAACTCCGGGCCCAGGTCTTCACGTTCGCACGCGAGTCTGACAATGGCACGCAGATAGTCGCCACGGTCGCCTGTGTCGTAACGGCGCCCCTTGAAGACGACCCCGTGCACCGGGCCGCCGAGGTCCGGACTGGAGGCTAGCGCCTGAAGTGCGTCGGTGAGCTGGATCTCGCCACCGCGGCCCGGCTCGGTCTCGCGCAGCACCCCGAAGACGGCCGGGTCGAGCACATAGCGGCCGATGACGGCGTAGTTGCTGGGCGCGTCCGCGGGGTCGGGCTTCTCGACCAGGCCGGTGACCTGGACGACGTCGTCGTCCACCGTCGGCTTGACGGCCGCGCAGCCATAGAGGTGGATCTGTGCCGGGTCCACCTCCATCAGGGCGATGACGCTGCCGCCATGCCGCTCCTGAACGTCGACCATGCGGGCCAGTAGCGGGTCGCGGGCATCAATGAGGTCGTCGCCGAGGAGGACGGCAAAGGGCTGGTCACCGACGTGCGGGGCGGCACAGAGCACGGCATGGCCGAGCCCCCTGGGGTCTCCCTGGCGGACGTAGTGCATGGTCGCCAGGTCGCTGGACTCCTGGACGCGGGCGAGTCGGGTCTCGTCGCCCTTACGGGTCAGGGCCTCTTCGAGCTCGTAGTTGCGGTCGAAGTGGTCTTCCAGGGGCCGCTTGTTACGACCGGTGATCATGAGGACGTCGGACAGTCCGGCGGTGACTGCTTCCTCGACGACGTACTGGATCGCCGGCTTGTCGACGACCGGCAGCATCTCCTTGGGGGTGGCCTTGGTGGCCGGAAGAAAGCGGGTTCCGAGCCCCGCGGCAGGGATGACAGCCTTGCTGATCCGAGTACGCGATTGAGTCATGTACCGAACCCTATCCGGTGCCTTTGGGACAGATGATGAGTATTCGGTGAATATGGCATGAGACAGGGAGATTGCGCACCCAGTGATCAACACCGACGCTAGTAAGCGCGCGTTGCGGAGACGTCACCTGACGATGAGGTCCAGGTTGACGGCGGATGACATCGAGACGGCCGGCGCCGCTCTGGCGTGTCGCGCCCTGGAGCTTCCCGAGCTCGCCGGGGCGGCCACGGTGGCGGCCTATGTGTCCATGGGCGGCGAGCCCAGTACGCACGCCCTGAGGGAGGCCCTGCGCGCCCGCGGGGTCCGGGTGCTGCTTCCGGTGCTGCTCGAGGACGACGATCTCGACTGGGGCGAGGACGAGGGGCCCGGCCGGCTGGCGCCCGCCCGGCGCGGCCTGCTGGAGCCCGAGGGGCCGCGGCTCGGCCCCGAGGCGGTGACCGGGGCGGACGTGGTGCTGCTGCCCGGGCTCGCGGTGGACCGGCGCGGGATGCGGCTGGGCCGCGGCGGCGGCTCGTACGACCGGGTGCTGGCCCGGCTGGCTGCGGCGGGGGCCGATCCGGCGCTGGTGGTGCTGCTGTACGACGGCGAACTGCTGGACGAGGTGCCCCAGGAGGCCCACGACCGTCCGGTGCACGCGGCGGTGACGCCGTCGGGCCTCCACCGCTTCACGCCACGGCCCCGCTGAAGGCGCCCGGAGGCGCCTGCCGGCGGGGCCGCGAGGGCAGAACGGGCCCGGGGGCCGTCCGGGGGCGGAAACGCCCCTCAGACGGCCACCGGGCCCTTCGGGGCCCATGCGGGGCCCCCGGTGCTCCATGGATCGCTACGGGGTGAGCGCCAGCTCGTCCTCCGTCGACTTGTCCACGGCGCTCTTGTTGAACGCCCAGGGCAGCAGCTCGCCCTTCGCCCACTTCTCGGTCTGGTCCGTGTAGTGCGCGTTGTAGGCGTGGCCGGAAGCGCCGGTGAGGTTGATCCAGCGCGACTTGTCGAGGTTGTCGAGGTTGACGACCATCCGCATCGAGGGGACCCAGGTGACGTCGTAGCCGCCCGCCGCGTTCCAGCCGGTGGCGTTGACCGCCGCCTCGCCGCCGGAGAGGTTCCACGGCCCCCGGTTGAGGAGCCACTGCACCACGCCGGGGCCGTCCGTGCCCAGGGTCTGGTTCTTCAGCGTCAGCCGGTGCAGCCGGCCCCAGCTCCAGCTGTTGATGTCCTTGCCCAGCTTGGCGGTGAGCTCCGAGCGTGCGGCCCGCATGGCCTGCCCCAGCAGCTCGTCGCGGTTGGTGGCGCCGGGCTTGTTGCGGGTGCCCGCCGTCTTCCACCAGTCGTTCTTCGGGTCCTTGATGATCTTGCGCACGACCTCGTACCAGCGGTCGCCGCCATCGGGCTGCGCCATGTCGGGGTCGCGCTTACCGCATTCGCGCACCAGCCGGGCGTTGCCGTTCAGGTCCTCCAGCGGACCCGAGTCGTCGGCCGGGCGCACCCGCAGGCACTCCCCCTTGACCCGCAGCTCCTTGGGGAGCTTGTCACCGAAGGCCAGCTTGAGGGTGTTGCGCCAGACGGCGTTGAAGTACGCGGCGGCCGCCGAGTCCGAGTCCTGGGTGTAGTCCCAGCTCTCCAGCAGCTTCTGGGCCTCGCGTACGTAGTCGTCCTTGACCTCGATCTTCAGCAGATAGGGCGTCAGCAGCTTGGCGATCTCGCTGCTGTTGTCCATCTGAAGGGACTGCATGTCGTCCGTGGAGATCTTCCCGCCGTCCTTGACCTTGGACTCGATGAGGTCGGTGATGCGCTGGCTCCGCGCGCCGTAGCCCCAGTCGTCGGTCAGCAGATACGGGTAGTTCTTCTTGTCTATGACGGCCTGGTTGGCGGTGACGATATAGCCGCGGTCGGGGTTGAGTTCCCAGGGCAGCGCGGACTGCGGAATGTACTTGCTCCACTTGTAGCGCGAGTCCCAGCCGGGCGCCGGATAGCGGCCGTCGCCCTTGGAGCGCACCGGGATCTGACCGGGCGCCTGGTAGCCGATGTTGCCCTTGGTGTCGGCGTAGATGAGGTTCTGGGAGGGGACCGCGAAGTCGCGGGCCGCCTTACGGAAGTCGCTGAAGTTCTTGGCGGTGTTGAGCTTGAAGACCGAGTCCATGGTGTTGGACGGGTTCAGCGCGGTCCACTTCAGCGCCACCGCGTAGCCGTCGCCGCGGTCGGGGGCCACGTCATCGGCGCCGGTGCCCACCGGGGCGCTCTTACCGACGTCGGCGAGTTCGTCGTCGCGGTCGGAGACGATCGGGCCGTTGTTGGTGGTGCGGACGGTGATCCTACGGCTCGCGCCGCCCGCGACCTTGATGGTCTCCTCGCGGGTGGTGAACGGGAGCTGCTTGCCGTCGTAGAGATAGCCGTCGGAGGTGACCTTCTCCAGGTACAGGTCGCTGACGTCGGCGCCGAGGTTGGTCATGCCCCAGCTGATGTCCTGATTGTGACCTATGACCACACCGGGCAGACCGGCGAAGGTGAAGCCCGCCGCGTCGAACGGACACTCGCTGGTGACCTGCTTGCAGTGCAGCCCCATCTGGTACCAGACGGACGGCAGCTGGGGCGCCAGGTGCGGATCGTTGGCGAGCAGCGGCTTGCCGGTGGTCGTGTACTTGCCGGAGACCACCCACGAGTTGGAGCCGATACCGGTCCCGTTCGGGCCCAGCAGCGCCGGGACGTCGTCCAGGGTCTTGGAGAGCGAGGACAGCTGCGTCTGAAGCCCCTGAGCGGCTCCGGTGGCCCCTCCGTCCACCGAGCCGGTGCCGCCCGTGCCGCCCGTGGAGCCGGCCGGGGTGCCCTTGGGATCGAACTCGTCCGTGACCTCGTTGACGGCGCCGCCCTGGACGATCGGCTTGTTCCGGCTGTACGGGTAGGACGGGTAGAGCTCGTCTATCTGCTTGGCGCTGAGCCGGTTGGAGGCCAGGGCGCGGTCCACCTCGTCCTGCATGTTGCCGCGCAGGTCCCAGGCCATCGCCTTCAGCCACGCCAACGAGTCGACCGGGGTCCACTTCTCGGGCTTGTAGCCGTCGTTCTTGAAGTCCAGGGCCGCGTACTCGACCGACAGCGCGTCCCCTTGGTGGTCCTTGAGGTAGGCGTTGACGCCGTCGGAGTAGGCTCGCAGATACTTCTTTGTCGAGGCCGACACCTTGGTGTCGTACTCCTGCTTGGCCACCCGGTGCCAGCCCATGGTGCGCAGGAACGCGTCGGTCTCCAGCTGGCCGGAACCGAACATCTCCGAGAGCCGGCCCGCGGTCATATGGCGGCGGACGTCCATCTCCCAGAAGCGATCCTGGGCCTGGACGAACCCCTGGGCGCGGAAGAGGTCCTCGGAGGTGCCGGCGTAGATCTGAGGTATCCCGTAGCCGTCACGTTTGACCTGTACGGGGCCGGACAACCCCTTCAGCTGTAGCGATCCCGTGGTCTCCGGGAATGAGGCTCGAACGGTACTGATGCTCCAGTACGCGCCGTAGCCGACGCCCCCGACGAGCAGCAGCACGACTGCGATCACGATCAGGCGGAGACGTCGGCTCTTCTTCTTTTTGGGAGAAGAGCCGGTTGTGTTGGCGGGCATCGCTGTCCTTCGAGGGGCAGGGTGAACCTGGAGTGCTGGAGCAACCATAGGCGCAGCGCTGTCGCCGCCCCTACGCGGAGTCATGACTGACGTCCTGCACCGGCCACCGTCCCGGCTCGTACACCTCGGCGAAGCCTTCTCGTGGGAGGCTCGCGTCAAGATCCCGTAAAATGTTAGATAAGGCAATGAAGTTCCGGTCGGTGGGGACCCCTTCGCAGCGTTCCCTCCGCTCCCGCGAGAAAGGGTCGGCCCCTGACTGTTCACCACCTCAATGAACTGCTGTTGATCTGCTCCCTCGTCCTGCTCGTCGCGGTGGCGGCCGTAAGGGTGTCATCACGCAGTGGACTGCCCACGCTGCTGATCTATCTCGGGATCGGCGTCGCCATCGGCACGGACGGGATCGGCGTCACCTTCAACGACGCCGAGCTGACGCAGATCCTCGGCTACGCCGCGCTGGTCGTCATCCTGGCCGAAGGCGGTCTGGGCACGAAGTGGGGCGAGATCAAACCCGCCCTGCCCGCGGCCGCCGTCCTGTCCACCGTGGGCGTCGCGGTAAGCGTGGGGATCACCGCGGCGGCAGGGCACTACGTGGTGGGACTGGACTGGCGGCAGGCGCTGATCATCGGCGCGGTGGTGTCGTCCACGGACGCGGCGGCGGTCTTCTCGGTGCTGCGCACGGTGCCGCTGCCCAAGCGGCTCACGGGCGTCCTGGAGGCGGAGTCGGGCTTCAACGACGCCCCTGTGGTGATCCTGGTGGTCGCCTTCTCCAGCCAGGGCCCCATGGATTCCTGGTACTCCCTGATCGGCACGATCGCCCTGGAGCTGGCGATCGGCGCGGTGATCGGCATCGCGGTCGGCTGGCTGGGCGCCTACGGCCTGCGTCATGTGGCGCTGCCCGCCTCGGGTCTGTACCCGATCGCGGTGATCGCCATCGCGGTGACCGCCTACGCGGAGGGTTCGCTGGCGCACGGGTCCGGCTTCCTCGCCGTCTACCTCGCCTCGCTCATCATGGGCAACGCACGGCTGCCGCACTGGCCGGCGACGCGCGGCTTCGCCGAGGGGCTGGGCTGGCTCGCCCAGATCGGGATGTTCGTCCTGCTGGGGCTGCTGGTCACCCCGCATGAACTGGGCGATGACATCCTGCCCGCCCTCGCGGTGGGGCTGGTGCTGACCGTGGTGGCCCGCCCGGTGTCGGTCCTGGTCAGCACGGCGCCGTTCCGGCTGCCCTGGCGGGAGAAGGCGCTGCTGTCCTGGGCGGGGCTGCGCGGGGCGGTGCCGATCGTGCTGGCGACCATCCCGATGGTCAGCGATGTGCCCGACAGCCGCAGGATCTTCAACATCGTCTTCGTGCTGGTGATCGTCTACACCCTGGTCCAGGGGCCGACGCTGCCCTGGCTCGCCCCCCGGTTGCGACTCGAGGAGCCCGAACCGGCCGACCTGGGCATCGAGTCGGCGCCACTGGAGCGGCTGCGCGGTCATCTGCTGTCGGTGTCGATCCCCCAGTCGTCCAAGATGCACGGCGTCGAGGTCGGCGAGCTGCGGCTGCCCCCGGGGGCCGCGGTCACCCTGGTGGTCCGGGACGAGACCAGCTTCGTACCGCTGCCCTCCACGATGCTGCGGCGCGGCGACGAGCTGCTGGTGGTGGCCACGGACCCGGTGCGCGACGCGGCGGAGCGGCGGCTGCGGGCGGTGGGCCGGGGCGGCAAGCTGGCGGGCTGGCTGGGCATGGGAGCGGGGTGAGGGGGCCTGTCGGAGGCCGCCTCGGGCGGTGTGTTCGATCACCGCATGCCTCGTCCCAGTGGACTGACGCGCGGGAATACTGCACTATGGAGCGTCGTTAGCACTCATTGAGTGAGAGTGCCAGGAGGAAGAACGTGCCGACCTATCAGTACCAGTGCACCGAGTGCGGCGAGGGCCTCGAGGCGGTGCAGAAGTTCAGCGACGACGCGCTCACCGAGTGCCCCAACTGCAAGGGACGCCTGAAGAAGGTGTTCTCGGCGGTCGGCATCGTGTTCAAGGGTTCCGGCTTCTACCGGAACGACAGCCGCTCCTCCTCCAGCAGCTCGAGCGGCGGTTCCAACAAGCCGGCTGCGAAGAGCGACAGCTCCGGCTCGTCGTCCTCCTCGTCCTCGGACTCGTCTTCGTCCTCGGGCTCCTCTTCCTCGTCCTCCTCCTCGACGTCTTCGTCGTCGACGCCCTCCTCGGCGTCTTCGTCCTCGACGTCGAGCTCGGCCGCCTGATCCGGCCGCCTGGTTCTTCTGCTTCAGCGACACCCCGTCACCTCCCCCGGGAGGCGGCGGGGTGTCGTTCGCGTGGGCGCGGGTGGCTAGGGTGATCACATGGTCGAGACCAGCAGGCAAGCAGACATAGGGGTCATCGGAGGATCGGGGTTCTACACGTTCCTCGACGACGTGACCGAGATCACCGTGGAGACTCCCTATGGGGCGCCGAGCGACTCGCTCGTCCTCGGCGACATCGAGGGGCGCCGGGTCGCCTTCCTCCCGCGGCACGGCCGCAAGCACCATCTGCCGCCGCACCGCATCAACTACCGCGCCAACCTCTGGGCCCTGCGCTCGCTCGGGGTGCGGCAGGTCTTCGGCCCGTGCGCGGTCGGCGGACTTCAGCCGGAGTACGGGCCTGGCACGCTGCTCGTCCCGGACCAGCTGGTGGACCGCACCAAGGGACGTACGCAGACCTACTTCGACGGCGAGCAGCTGCCGGACGGCCGGATCCCGAACGTGGTGCACACCACATTCGCCGACCCGTACTGCCCGGTGGGCCGGAAGGCGGCCGTGGACGCGGCGCGCGGACGCGGCTGGGAGCCGGTGGACGGCGGGACGATGTGCGTCGTCGAGGGGCCGCGCTTCTCGACCCGCGCCGAATCGCGCTGGCATGCGGCGCAGGGCTGGTCGGTGGTCGGCATGACGGGCCATCCGGAGGCAGTGCTCGCCCGTGAACTGGGGCTCTGCTACACGTCGTTGACGCTGGTCACCGACCTGGACGCGGGAGTCGAGACCGGCGAGGGCGTCACCCACACCGAGGTGCTGAAGGTCTTCGGGGAGAACGTGGGCCGACTGCGCGAGGTGCTCTTCGACGCGGTGGGCAGGCTGCCGGAGACCTCCACCCGGGACTGCCTGTGCACCCACGCCCACGACGGCTGGGACCTGGGGATCGAACTTCCGTAGACGCGGTGCGGGGTCGCCGGACGGGGCGGGGGTCGCTCGGTCGGGTGGCCGAGTTATCCACAGCCCGGTGGCCGTCCACAGGCCCGAGCGGGACCGGGTGGGGGCAGGCATGGTGAGGGGGCCAGAAGCACTCGGACCCTCACGGCAGGCGGTGATGTGCCATGTCCCATCCGTCCCCCACCCTCGCGTTACCCCGCTCCGCTCCCCCGGCCCGTGCGGTGGCCCGCTTCGATCCGGTGCGCACCGGGCGCACCGGTGGATTCGGGCTGCGGCGGACCGTGCGGCGACGCCGTCGTGCGATGGCGGCCGGGCTCGCGCTGACGGCCGCCGCGCTCGCGGCCGCCGCACCGTCCGGCCGGGAGCACACGGACGCGGTGTCCTCCCGGGCGCCCGCGCCCACGGGTGAGGAGCGGCGGGGCGGCCCGCGCCCCGCCATGGTCTCGGCGCCGGTCCGGATCGCCGACGCCGCGGCGGTACGGCTGCTGCACCCAGGCGACCGGGTGGATGTGCTGGCCACGCCGCTGCCGGACGCCGCACGGGCCCGCTCGTCCGGTGCTGCGGCGCGGGTGGTCGCGCGTGGGGTCCGGGTGGCCGAGGTGCCGGGGTCTCGAAGCGCCCGCGCGACGGACAGCGAAGCCGACGGCGGCGCGCCGGAGGCCGATGTGGAAGCGGATGCGAGCGGCGACGGGGCGCCGGACAGCGGCACGCTCGACGGCCCGGCGGACGGCGGCGGGGCGCTGGTGGTGCTGACGGTGCCGCAAGCGGACGCCACCGCGCTGGCCGGGGCCGCGGCCGACTCCCGACTGGCGGTGACGCTATGCCGCCGCTGACTCCCCCAACTCCCCCGGCTCCGCCGACTCCCCCGACTCCCCTGATGCCCCTCTCACCTGCGGGTGTAGGTTGCGGAACCGTCCGCTCAAGCACCGACGCGGCGAAAGAGAGGCAGTGGGTTGAGTCAGGAGAAGGTGACCGAGGAGAAGCAGAGCGTCATGGAGGGGTTCAAAGCCTTCCTGATGCGCGGCAATGTGATCGACCTGGCCGTCGCGGTCGTCATCGGAGCCGCTTTCACCGCCGTCGTGAACTCGATAGTGAAGGGCCTCATCAACCCCATAGTCGGAGCCTTCGGCACGAAGGACCTCGAGAAGTACCGCTCCTGTCTCAAGGCGCCCTGCGAGACCAACGCCACGGGCGATATCGTCCACGGCATCCCGATCCTCTGGGGAAGCGTGCTTTCCGCCGTGCTGACCTTCCTGATCACCGCGGCGGTGGTGTACTTCCTGATGGTGCTGCCGATGTCGCGCTATCTGGCGCGGAAGGCCGCCAAGGAGGCGCAGGCGGAGGAGGAGCAGGCCGTCGCGGACGCCGAGGAGATCATTCTGCTGCGCGAGATCCGCGACGAGCTGGTGGCACAGCGCGCCACCGTCCGCGACGGTGGCGGCAGCGGCTCCAGCGCCTAGGAATCCGTCAGAGGTGGTGGGGCGGCTTCTCGTCGAGGAACCGGGCCAGATCAGCGGCATCGTCGGCACTGTCGCCGCCGGGAACCCGCTCACCCCACCCGTGGTCCGTATCGTCCGATGACCGCTGCGCGAAGGGATCGTCGAAGCTCAGCGCGGCGGCCGGATCGCGCGGTCCAGGGGCAGGGGCGGTGCTCATGCCTCAAGAGTACGGCCCGGGCAGCGGCTCGGTGTATCGGCCGAGCTCGTCGTGCCACCACAGATCACGCCCGGGCCTCCAGGACACCGGGCAGGCCAGCCGGTGGACCACCAGTACGGACCGCACCTCGGGGCAGCCGGCCAGCGCCCGGTCGACATGGCGCTTGAGCGGCTGTATCTCCCCGCCGTGCTGCCCGGCGTCCGCGGTGATGACGACCTTGGCGCCGACCTCCCTGATCCGGTCGCGCAGCTCATGGGGGCGCAGCCCCATGGGGAGGCTGGCGCGGACGACGTCGAGCCGGCCGCAGGCGAGCGTGGCGATCACGGACTCGGGCACCAGCGGCAGATGGACCGCCACCCGGTCCCCGGCGCGGACACCGAGCCGGGTGAGCGCGGCGGCGGCCCGGGCAGCCTGGTCGAGCAGCTCGGCATGGGTGAGCTCCTCGGTGCAGTCCGGCTCGCTGATCCAGCGGAGGGCCACCCGGGCGGCCCGCCGAGGGTCGGCGGCCGGTGTCGGGAGCTCCTCCGTCCGAGAGCTACGGGGCACGGCGGTCTTCTTTCGGACGGGGGCGAACGGCATACAGCTCAGATTGCTGTCAGGCCATCAACGTCTGATGAACGCCCTCTATATGAGAGGTCCTCATCCCGTCCGGCGCGCTTCGGCGGCGATCGCGGAAGGGCGGATACGGGGGTGGTTCGCGCCTCGCCACTCGACCATGCCATGGCTTCCCGTGCTACGCATAGCTTCCATGGATGCCCAGCGGACAAACCCCGAATCTGCCCCCACCGGTCCGGCCGACGGCCTGACGGATGTCCACGGACTGCGGGTGGGCCATGCCCAGCGGTCCGGCGGCGGCCGGCTCACCGGAACGACCGTGGTGCTGGCCCCCGAGGGCGGGGCGGTCGCCGCCGTCGATGTGCGCGGCGGCGGCCCCGGCACCCGGGAGACCGATGCCCTCGATCCGCGCAATCTGGTCCAGCGTGTCGATGCCGTCGTGCTGACCGGCGGCAGCGCCTTCGGGCTCGACAGCGCCTCGGGGGTGGCCGCCTGGCTGGAGGACCACGGCCGGGGCTTCCGGGTCGGGCCCGACCCGGCGCAGGTCGTTCCGGTGGTGCCGGCCGCCGCCCTCTTCGACCTGGGCCGGGGCGGCGACTGGCGGGCCCGCCCGGATGCCGCGCTGGGGCGCGAGGCGATCGAGGCGGCGGCCGGTTCGGAGACGGGGGCTCCGGTCGCACAGGGCAATGTGGGGGCGGGCACGGGCGCGGTGGCCGGTGGGCTCAAGGGCGGCGCCGGTTCGGCCTCCACGGTGCTGCCGTCCGGCGTCACCGTGGCCGCGCTGGCGGTGGTCAACGCCGCGGGGTCGGTCGTCGATCCCGGTACGGGCGCGCTGTACGGGGAGCACTACGGACCGTCGGAGGAGGGCGGACCGCACCGGCCCGGCGCGGCCGTGCACGTGGAGGCGATGCGCCGGCTCGCCGCCGCGCGGGCCGAGTCGGAGCGGCGGCAGGCCGCGTCGGTGCGGCCTCCGCTGAACACCACGCTGGCCGTGGTCGCCACCGACGCCGTGCTCACCCGGGCCCAGGCGCAGAAGCTCGCGGGGACGGCACACGACGGTCTGGCGCGCGCCATCCGGCCGGTGCATCTGCTCTCCGACGGCGACACGGTCTTCGCCCTGGCCACCTGCGGGCGCCCGCTGATACCGGAGGGCGACCCCGAGGACGCCGGCGATCCGGCGTTCGGGGTGCACCGGGAGAGCGGTGCGCTGAACGAGGTGCTGGCGGCCGGGGCGGACATGCTGACCCGGGCGGTGGTCAAGGCGGTGCTCGCGGCGGAGACCGTGGACGGCCCGGGCGGTGTCTTCCCCGCGTACCGGGATCTTTACGGCCTCTGATCCACGGAGGCCGGGGGAAGGAAGCCTCCGGCCGGGAGAAGCGGGCCGGAGCGATGAGGAGAGGGGGGCTTCGGATGGATACGGATCTGCTGATCGTCGGCGGTGGCCCGGCGGGCTGTGCCGCCGCCGTGATGGCGGCGAGCGTAGGGATGCGCTCGGTGCTGATCGAGTCGGGCGACGCCCTGTGCGGGGCGCTGCGGCGCATCCCGGTGGTGCGGAATGTCCTCACCGCCACCAACGGCCCGGATCTGGCGGCGGCGATCGAGGCCGATCTGGCGCAGTGTGATCTGTGCCGGGTGGAGCTGGGCCGCCGCGCCACGCTGATCGATGCCTTCGACGACCGCGTCGAGGTCACGGTGGAGGCTGTGGAGCCGGCCGGGTCCCCGGGGTCCGATCGGGCGAGTGAGTCGCGGCTGACCGCTCCATACGTCGTCGTCGCCACGGGAGTCGGGCCGCTGGGTCCCGAGCGAGCGGGATGGCTCGGGGGCGCGGCGGGCCGGGCGCTGCCACAGCTGTGGGAGGCGGAACCGGACGCGATCGACGACCGGACGGTGCTGGTCCTGGGGGCGGACCGGCCCCTGGGCACGGTGGCGCGGGCCCATCCGGAGCTCCAGGCCCGCTTTGTGGTGGCGTATCCGCCCGAGGACGCCTACAAGACCGAGGAGGTCCGGCGGGACCCGCGGGTGGAGCTGGTGGCCGTGCGGCGGCTGGAGTTGGGGCCCGGGTCCGCGTCGGCACCGGTCACCGCAGAGGTCGAGACGGTGGAGGGCGAGCGGCGCACGCTCGCGGCCGACCTCGTCTTCCTCAACCTGGGCAGCGCCCCGGCGCCCCCGGCCGGGGCCGTGGCGGTCGACCGGTCCGGCTACTGCCCTCCCGGGAGCCAGCACCCCCGGGTCTTCACCGCCGGTGATCTGCGGTCGGTCCGCTTTCAGCGGATCGCGACCGCCATGGGGTCGGGTGGCGAGGCCGCGCTCGGCGCCTACTACGCCTCGCGCGGTCTGCCCACGGAGACCGGCGGCCCGACCACGGAGGTGGGCAGGCCGCCGGGCCCGACAGGAGGTGGCTGAGATGCGGTCAGACCGCCACCGCCACCTTCGACTCGTCCTCGGTGGCTCCGCCCGTGGCAGCACCGCCGCCCGCCTGGCCGGTGGCCTCCGGCTCCGCCGTCTTCCGCAGCCCCTTGAGGAAGACCACCAGACCGGTCGAGACCACCGTGCCCGCCACGATGGCCAGCAGGTAGAGGAACGGCTGGCCGATCAGCGGGACCACGAAGATGCCGCCGTGCGGGGCGCGCAGCGTGCAGTCGAACGCCATCGACAGCGCACCGGTGACGGCACCGCCCACCATCGACGAGGGGATCACCCGCAGCGGATCCGCCGCGGCGAACGGAATGGCGCCCTCACTGATGAAGGAGGCACCCAGCACCCAGGCGGCCTTGCCGTTCTCCCGCTCGGTCTTGGTGAACAGCCGTCCGCGCACGGTGGTGGCAAGGGCCATCGCCAGCGGCGGGACCATACCGGCGGCCATCACCGCGGCCATGATCTTGAGGCTTCCGGTGGAGGGGTCCGACACCGCGATACCGCCGGTGGCGAAGGCGTAGGCCACCTTGTTGACCGGGCCGCCCAGGTCGAAGCACATCATCAGACCGAGGAGGACACCCAGCCCGATGGCGTTGGCGCCGGAGAGACCGTTGAGCCAGTCGGTCATCGCCTCCTGCGCGGAGGCGATGGGCTTGCCGATCACCACGAACATCAGGACGCCGACGATCGCGGAGGAGATCAGCGGGATCACCACCACCGGCATGATGCCGCGCAGCGACGCCGGGACCTTGAACCGCTGGATGGCCATGACGACCGCGCCCGCGATCAGACCCGCGACCAGACCGCCGAGGAATCCGGCCTTGATGGTGGTCGCGATGTAGCCGCCCACGAAACCGGGGACCAGACCGGGCCGGTCGGCCATCCCGTAGGCGATGTAGCCCGCCAGGACCGGCACCAGGAAGGTGAACGCCGCACTGCCGATCTGGAAGAGCAGCGCCGCCCAGCTGCTGGTCTCGGTCCAGACGAAGTGGTCCGCCACGGACTTGGCGCTCGCGATCTCGTAACCGCCGATCGCGAAGGCGAGCGCGATCAGCAGACCGCCCGCGGCGACGAACGGGACCATGTAACTGACGCCCGTCATCAGCCACTTGCGCAGCCGGGTGCCGAAGCCGTCACCGGCGGCACCGTCCGCGTCCATGGGCGCCGAGCCCTCCGCCGCGCCGTCGGCCGGTGTGGCGATCTCGCCCCGCGCGGCCTTCCCGCGCGCCTCGGCGATCAGCTCGGCGGGGCGGTTGATGGCCGCCTTCACCCCGACGTCCACCGTCGGCTTGCCCGCGAAGCGGGCCTTCTCCCGCACCTCCACATCGTGCGCGAAGACCACCGCGTCGGCGGCGGCGATGGTGGCGGCGGGGAGCTTGTCGAATCCGGCCGAGCCCTGGGTCTCGACCACCAACTCGACCCCGGCCTCGCGAGCGGCGTTCTCCAGCGACTCGGCGGCCATATAGGTGTGGGCGATACCGGTGGGGCAGGACGTGACGGCCACGATCCGGAACGGGGCCACCGGCTCCGGCGCGGTCTGGGAGGCAGCGGCGGAGGCCGCAACCGAGTCGGAGGCGGCGGGCTCGGCCGCAGCAGGCTCGGCCGGAGCAGACTCAGCGGCTGCGGGCTCCCCAGCGGCGAGCTCAGCGGCCGCGAACCCAGCCGTGGCGGGCTCCTCGCCGCGGATCAGGGCGGCCACCTGTTCGGGCTGGTCGGCCGAGCGCAGCGCATCGGTGAAGTCGGCGTTCATCAGCTGCCGGGCAAGGCTCGACAGGATCGTCAGATGGTCGCTGTCCGCGCCCGCCGGGGCGGCGATCAGGAAGACCAGATCGGCCGGCCCGTCCGCCGCGCCGAAGTCGATCCGGGCCGCGCTGCGCCCGAAGGCCAGGGTCGGCTCGGTGACATGGGCGCTGCGGCAGTGGGGTATGCCGATGCCGCCGTCCAGGCCGGTCGGCATCTGTTCCTCGCGCGCCGCCACATCGGCGAGAAAGCCGTCGAGGTCGGTGACCCGGCCTGCCTCGACCATGCGTTCGGCGAGCGACCGGGCGGCGGCTTCCTTGGTGTCGGCGGACAGGTCAAGGTCGACCAGATCCGCGGTGATCAGCTCACTCATCTCGCGGCTCCCTTGTGTGCGGTGCCGCCCTGGGGGAGGCGGGCGGACGGAGTGGGGACTGGGGGGTGGGAGTGGGGTCGGCCGGTCACGCGGGCTCCTTGAGCACACGGTCCAGCGGGATGTCCGACGTGGTGACCACGGCGGGAGGATCGAGGTCGGCCGGGGTCGGCATGGCGCTGCCCGGCAGCTGCACCGCGGCCGCTCCATGGGCCACGGCCGAGGCGAGGGCGGCGGGCCCGGAGCCGCCCGCCGCGAGGAATCCGGCGAGCGAGGCGTCGCCCGCGCCGACGTTGCTGCGCACGGCGGCGACCCGGGCGGTGCCGAAGTACGCGCCGGTCTCGTCGACCAGCAGCTGGCCGTCGGCGCCCAGGCTGGCGAGCACGGCGCGGGCACCCAGCCCGCGCAGTTCCTCGGCCGCCTTGACCGCCTCGCCCACGGTGGCCAGCGGACGGCCCACGGCCTGGGCCAGCTCCTCGGCGTTGGGCTTCACCACATCGGGGCGCTCGCGCAGGGCGGCGGTCAGCGAGGGGCCGGAGGTGTCCAGGGCGATCCGGGCGCCCGCCCGGTGGGCCCGCGCCACCAGCTCGGCGTACCACTCGGGTGCGAGCCCCCGGGGCAGGCTGCCGCAGCAGGCGATCCAGTCGGCGCTCTCGACCCTCGTCCGGACGGCCTCCAGCACCGCCTCGGCCTCGGCGTCGCTCAGTTCGGGCCCGCTCGCGTTGAGCTTGGTGAGGGTGCCGTCCGGTTCGGCCACGGAGATGTTGACCCGGGTCGAGCCCGCCACGGGCACGCCCGCCGCCTCGATGCCCAGCTCCTCCAGCAGCCGGGCGAGCAGCGCGCCCTCCGGTCCGCCGAGCGGCAGCACGGCCACCGTGCGCTGCCCCGCGGCGGCCACGGCGCGCGAGACATTGACGCCCTTTCCGCCGGGGTCGACCCGGTCGGCCGTGGCCCGCAGCACGGCGCCGCGCTCCAGCGCGGGGATCTCGTACGTACGGTCCAGGCTGGGGTTGGGGGTGACGGTGAGAATCATGCGCGTGCCACTTCCGTGCCCTGGCGCTCGATGGCCAGGGCGTCCTGGGGGCTGAGCCCGGTGTCCGTGATGAGCAGATCGACATCGTCCAGGCCGCCGAACCGGGCGAAGTGCTCCCGGCCGAACTTGGCGGAGTCCGCGAGCAGCACCACCCGCCGGGCCGCCGCGATCATGGCGCTCTTGACGGCGCCCTCCGCGAGATCGGGTGTGGTGAGCCCGCCGTCCAGCGAGAAGCCGTTGGTGGCGAGGAAGACCACATCGGCCTTGATCTCGCCGTAGCCGCGCAGCGCCCATGCGTCCACGGCGGCCCGGGTGCGGTGGCGGACCCGCCCGCCGACGAGGTGCAGCGCGATACCGGGGTGGTCGGCGAGGCGGGCGGCGACCGGCAGGGCGTGGGTGACGACGGTGAGCTTGGCTTCCAGGGGAAGGGCGGCGGCGAACCGGGCCGCCGTCGAGCCCGCGTCGATGATCACGCTGCCGTCGGACGGCAGCTCGGCGATGGCGGCCCGCGCGATGCGGTCCTTCTCATCGGCGGCGGTGGACTCGCGCTCGGCGAGATCGGGCTCGAAGTCCAGCCGTCCGGCCGGGATGGCACCCCCGTGCACACGGCGGACGAGCCCTGCCCGGTCGAGGGCGCGCAGATCACGCCGTACGGTCTCGGCGGTGACCTGGAACTCCTCGGCGAGGGACAGGACATCCACCCGCCCGCTCTCGCGGGCGAGCCGGAGAATCTCCTGCTGACGCTCCGGTGCGTACATGTGGGTTTACGTCCCTTCCATGCCCGAACCTGTGATTTCGCGGCCAGATTACGTGGGCGATGCAGGAAAGTAAACAGACTCGGGCACGAAACAAACTCGACCGGGCATGTTTCGTGGCTCACCGCCTCAGCCCTGGCTGACCCACTCCTGGCCGCCGCCCATCGCCACCGGCCATCGCCACCACCCATCGCCGCCAGCGCACCGTCCGAATCCCGCCGGACTTCCGGGGCCCACCCGGCCAGGATCGAGTCATGTCCTCCGGGACCACCGCATAGCGGAATCTTTAGTGCATCCCAGGCATACATCGCATCCCAGGAATACAAGGAAGAGCAGAGGAGAAGGCATGACACTCGACGGCAAGGCGGCCCTCGTCACCGGCGGCAGCCGGGGCATCGGTGAGGCCGTGGCGATCCGGCTCGCCGAGGAGGGCGCCGATGTCGCCCTGACCTACCACAGCCAGGCCGAGCGGGCGGCGGATGTCGTCGACCGCATCAAGGCGCTCGGCCGCCGCGCCTGGGCCGTGCGGGCCGACGGCGTCGACGCGCAGGCGGTGCGGGCCGCCGTGGAGGGGACCGCCGCCGAGTTCGGCCGCCTGGACATCCTGGTCAACAACGCGGGCGTCGGCGCCCTCGGCCCCATCGCCGAGCTGTCGCTGGACGATGTGGACCGGGTCCTCGCCGTGAACGTCCGGGCACCGTTCCTCCTGGCGCAGGCGGCCACCGCGCATATGGCCGACGGCGGGCGGATCATCAACATCGGCAGCTGTATGGCCGAGCGGGTCGCCTTCCCCGGGGGCAGCCTCTACGCGACCAGCAAGACCGCGCTCACCGGCCTCACCAAGGCGCTGGCCCGTGAGCTCGGCCCGCGCGGAATCACCGTCAACCTGATCCACCCCGGCCCCGTGGACACCGATATGAACCCGGCCGACGGCGAGAACGCCGCCTTCCAGAGCGGCTTCACCGCGCTCGGGCGCTACGGCCGCACCACGGAGATCGCGGCGACCGTGGCCCATCTCGCGGGCGACAGCGGCCGCTACATCACCGGGGCGTCGATCGCCGTGGACGGCGGCTTCGCCGCCTGACCCCTCCGTTCCCAGATCCAGACCCAGACCCCAGCAGACAGACAGAAACGAGCCCCGACGCCGGGGGGGGGAGGCGCCGGGGCTCGGTCTAGGGGTTGGTGGGGATCTGGTGGCTGCTGAGGTCTATTGGCCTGAGAACTCAAGCTGCTGCGTCGAAACCGGTCTGGCGGGCCATCTTCTTCAGCTCAAGCAATGCGTGCTTCTCAATCTGTCGGATCCGCTCACGCGTGAGGCCATGCTGCTTGCCGACCTCGGTCAGGGTGCGCTCCCGGCCGTCGTCGATGCCGTACCGCGCCTTGATGATGGAGGCGGTGCGGTCGTCGAGGCGGCCGATCAGGTCCTCCAGTTCCTCGCTGCGCAGCAGCGTCATCACCGACTGCTCGGGCGAGACGGCCGAGGTGTCCTCCAGCAGATCGCCGAACTGGGTCTCCCCTTCGTCGTCGACCGACATGTTCAGACTGACCGGGTCGCGGGCCCAGTCGAGCACATCCGAGACCCGCTCCATCGTGGAGCCGAGCTCCTCGGCGATCTCGGCGTGCTCCGGCTCGCGGCCGTGCTCCCGGTTGAACTCCCGCTGCACCCGGCGGATCCGGCCGAGCTCCTCGACCAGGTGGACGGGCAGCCGGATCGTACGGGACTGATCCGCGATCGAGCGCGTGATGGCCTGACGGATCCACCACGTGGCATAGGTCGAGAACTTGAAGCCCTTCGTGTAGTCGAACTTCTCCACCGCGCGCACCAGGCCCGCGTTGCCCTCCTGGATCAGGTCGAGCAGGGGCAGCCCACTGCGCGGATAGCGGCGCGCCACAGCCACGACGAGGCGCAGATTGGAGCGGATGAAGATGTCCTTGGCGCGGGCGCCTTCGGCGGCTATCGCCTCCAGCTCCTCGCGGCTCGCACCTGCGGCAGAGGTGTCCTCAACCTCCCCGTCCAGGATCTGCTGGGCGTACACCCCCGCTTCGATGGACTGAGAAAGCTCGACCTCCTTCGCCGCGTCCAGCAGCGGGGTGCGAGCGATCTCGTCGAGATACATGCCGACCAGGTCGCGATCGGCGATCTCCCCGCCTGAGGCGCGAACACTGTTGGCCCCATCAGCGCCGCCACCGGCGGCGGACTGATTACGGGCGACGGCACGGGTTGCCATGCGTGCTCCCTTACAGATGGATCGGGCGCGGACTATGGACGGACTCCGATGTCGGGTGCCCCGTCCGAAGGAAACAACGACTGGAATCAGGACAGAATTCCCATCAGGCCCCCACGTTTTTACGATCATGCAGTATCCTGTCCAGCCACACGCGGGTCAGCGCACTACCGAGACACCGGGAAGCGCAGGTCAGACCCCTTGTGCGGCGGCCTCCCACGGCTCTTCTGCCCTTCTCCCATCTGTCAAGACGAATCTCGCGGGCCGCCGGTTGCCCGTATGGCCCATCGCTCCGGGTTGCCCGGCACTCGGCAAGGGTGTGCGCTGGAAAGTGACAGGCCAGGGCGGGGACGCGGCGACGAGGAGGTTCCGCCATGAATGCCCCCACAGCCCGCACCACCCTCGTGAGCCACCGCCGCCATCCACGCCTCCCGTTCCGACCGCACCCCTCCGCCTCCTGGGGTGTCCCAGCCGTTCTCGCGGTGCTCTACGGCGGCTGGGTGATGTTCGTGACCCACAACCAGGGCTCCACCATCCCCACGGCCGCCGTCTTCGGCGTGGTCTCGGCGGCGGTGGTCGGAGCGCTCTGCTACGCCCTCGGCAGGATGACGCCAGGCCTGATGCCGGAGATCCGGGCCGTGCTCTACGGGACGGTCCTCGGCTGTGCACTCGGCTTTCTGCACTCCGTGAGCGGAGGCTCGGTGTACCGGTCAGCGGGGATCGGGCTGGGGGCGGGGCTCGCGATGGTGGGCGTGTCGTTCTACGTCTTCCACGTACGGGCGGAGCACCCCCCGGGAGTAAGCGGAACACCTCGGGAGTAAAAGGGAGTAACCCTCACCCTTCGAGGACCAGCCCTCGGGCCCGGCCGGACCCGGCCCGGCTTAGGTCGTTGGTCCCCGCACGCCTCCGTCCCCGGTCCGTTCCGGGGCCGTCCCGCCCTCCCTAGCGTGAGCTCATGACCGACGACACGAGTGGAACTCTCGACGAAGCCCTCGAGCGACTGCACGCCTCCGGCCCCGAGCGCCACGGATGGCTGAGCAATCACGCGCCGATGGCCGTGGAGGCACTGGTGCGCCACGGCCAGGGGCGCACCGTGCACCGCTGGCTGGACCGCTATCGCGACAAGCTGGAGGAGATGCCGCGCTCGTACGCCGCGATCACCGAGGAGAACTGGCGCGAGGCGCTCGGTGATCCACGCCGCCTCGCCGACTGGCCCGCCTACTTCGAACGGGAACTCGCCGACCACCCCTGGCAGGACGTGCTCACCGTGTGGTGGCCGCGGCTGCTGCCGGGCATCGCCGCCGGAGCGACCCATCCGGTGATCCGCGTCGGCCACGCCGTACGGACCCTGCTGGACGACCCGGGCACGTCGACCGCTCCCCGCACCGCCGAGCTGGCCCACGCCCTCGGCTACTGGGCCGCCCGCCACGCCCCGCTGCCGCCGCTCCGCCTGCTACCGAGCCCCGCCTCCGGGTCGGCGGCCGACGCGCTGGCCGCCGTGGAGCCGATCGCCGACCAGAGCGGTGACATCCGTGAGCGGCTGGCCCGGCTCACCGCCTTCCCCACCTGGCCGCCCACCGCCCCGCAGCCCACTGAGCCGTCCACCCCGCGGCCCAGCCGAACGACCGGCCCCGGCCCCGACGGTCTCGAAGGCTCAAACGGTCCCCACGGCCCCGACGACCCCGCCAGCCGCACCGACCGGCCCGAGGAGGCGCGCCGACGCCTGACCGAACTCGTACGGGCCGCGACGCACCGCTACGCCACTCACGGCCACGGCGAACCGATCATGCTGGTCCACGCCGCGACGGCGCCCAACGCCGTACTGCGCGCCCTGCCCGCGCTGCCGCGCGAGCTGTGGGCGCCGAGCCTGGACGCGGCATGGGCGGCGAGCGCCGCGGTCACGGCGGTGTACGCACCCGCGGAAGCGCTCCCGGCCGACCGGCTGTCGTCCGTGGACGGGGAGGGCGTCACCCCCGAGGAGGTCTTCGCCCACGCCGCCGCGCACGGCGATGAGCACGCCATCAAGCTGACCGACACCGCGCTCGATGTCGCCCGGGGTACGGACCCGATGGCCCTGGCCGCCGCACTGCACGCCTGCGCGATGATCGACCCGGTGCTCTGACCCAAGCGCCCCAGCCGGGCCGATCCGCTCAGCCACACCCCACCGAGCGCGCTCCCCCGCCCCCCTCACCCTCACCGCAAACCCCCACCCGAACTGCAAACCCACCCCCTCACCCGAACTGCAACGACCGCTTCGCCAGCCCCATCCAGAACCCGTCGATCACACTCCGCTGGCTGCGCAGCTCCGCCTCCGCCGCGCCCAGCGTGACGAACAACGGCGCGAAGTGTTCGGTGCGCGGATGGGCGAGCCCCGCCGCGGGGGCCGTGTGCTCGAAGTCCAGCAGCGCGTCGATGTCCCGCGCGTCCAGGGCCCGCTGCCCCCAGTCGTCGAACTCGGCCGACCAACTGGGCGGCATCGGGCCCGCATGCCGCAGCGCGGCCAGGTTGTGGGTGAAGAAGCCGCTGCCGACGATCAGGACGCCCTCGTCCCGCAGCGGCGCCAGCTTTCGGCCGATCTCCATCAGCTTCCGCGGGTCGAGGGTCGGCATCGAGACCTGGAGAACCGGGATGTCGGCCTCCGGATACATCTCGACCAGGGGCACATACGCCCCGTGGTCCAGCCCCCGGTCGGGGATGTCCTGCACCGGGGTACCCGCCGTGCGCAGCGTCTTGCGGATCCGCTCGGCGAGTTCGGGAGCGCCCGGCGCGGCGTACCGCACCTGGTAATAGTGCTGAGGGAAACCCCAGAAGTCATAGACCAGAGGCACCTGTTGGGTGGCGCCGATCGCCAGGGGCGCCTCTTCCCAGTGAGCGGAGATCATGAGAATGGCGTGGGGCCGGGGCAGGCCGGCGGCCCAGGCGGCGAGCTGCCCCGGCCAGACCGGATCGTCGGCGAGCGGCGGAGCACCATGGCTGAGGTAGAGCGCGGGCATGCGCCCGTCGAGCGCGGACATGAGGACTCCTCGTCAGTCGACAGAAGCTCGCCAGGATGCTTGAAGTCTCAAGCATGTATTTATCACTGTAGCGCACAGTTATTTAAGATTCAAAGAGAATTCCCTAGAATGGACGCGTGGACGACGCCATGAAAACCCCCTCAGACGCCGACGAGCCGCGTTGGCTGACCGAAGACGAACAGCGCAGCTGGCAGGCGTATGTCCAGGCGAGCATGCTCCTGGAGGACCACCTCGACCGCCAGTTGCAGCGTGACGCGGGCATGCCCCACGTCTACTACGGCCTGCTGGTGAAGCTCTCCTGGGCACCGCGCCACCGGATGCGGATGACCGAACTGGCCGAGGCCGCCAAGATCACCCGCTCCCGGCTGTCCCACGCCGTCGCGCGCATGGAGAAGGACGGCTGGGTCCGGCGCGAGGACTGCCCCGACGACAAGCGCGGACAGAACGCGGTCCTGACCGACAAGGGACTCAAGGTGCTACAGGACACCGCCCCCGGCCATGTCACCGCCGTACGGACGGCCATCTTCGACCGGCTCACCCCCGAGCAGGTCGAGCAGTTCGGCACCGTATGCCGGATCATCGCCGACGGCCTCCAGCCGGCCGGAGCCGACCTCCCCTGGCTGCGCTGACGCTCCGAGACACCACACGAAGGCCCCGCTCCTCCTCGAGTCCCGAGGAGGAGCGGGGCCTTCACCTCACGTCAGACCGCCTACCGACAGTCCGGCAAACCGACGTCAGACCGCCCACCGACAGTCCGGCGAACGGGTCTCAGCGCATCAGTGCGCCATCACCGGAACGACGTCCTCCGCCGCACCGTCACCGGAGCCCGCGACCGCGCCGTCGCCCTTCGGCTGTCCGGCGTTGACGAAGGTGATGGCGATGACCGCGGCCAGCACCAGGATGCCGACCGCCCACCAGATGGCGGCGGTGTAGCCGTGCACCATCGACTGGAGCTGAAGCGCCGTACGGGAAGGGGCCCCCGCCGCATGCGACTTCGCGTACTCGGTGGTGGCGCTCGCCGCGATCGTGTTCAGCAGCGCGGTGCCGATGGCGCCGCCGACCTGCTGCGAGGTGTTGACCATCGCCGAGGCGACACCCGCGTCACGCGGCTCGACACCATGCGTGGCCAGGCTCATCGCCGGCATGAAGGCGGTACCCATGCCGAGGCCGAGCAGCAGGAAACCGGGCAGGATCAGCGCCGGGTACGAGGTGTCCAGGTCGATCTGGGTCAGCAGCAGCATGCCGACCGAGGCGACCAGGAAGCCCGGACCCATCAGCAGCCGCGCCGGGACGCGGGTCATCAGCCGGGCGCCGATCTGCGTCGAGCCGGTGATCATGCCCGCGACCATCGGCAGGAAGGCGAAGCCGGTCTTGACCGGGCTGTACCCCTTGACGACCTGCATGTAGTAGGTGAGGAAGAGGAACAGGCCGAACATGCCGATGATGGCGAGGGCCAGCGAGGCGTAGACACCGCCGCGGTTGCGGTCGGCGACCACACGCAGCGGCAGCAGCGGCGCCTTCACCCGCGACTCGACGACCACGAAGGCGAGCAGCAGCACGGCCGCGGCGACGAACAGACCGATGGTCGGGCCCGCGGACCAGCCGTCGGCCTCGGCGCGGGTGAAGCCGTAGACCAGCGAGACCAGACCGGTGGTGGCCAGGATCACGCCGGGGACGTCCAGCCGGGACGAGTTGTGGCTCTCCACCGGCTCGCGGATCACGGCGACCGCGCCGATCGCGGCGATGATGGCGAACGGGATGTTCACGAAGAAGGTCCAGCGCCAGTCCATGTACTCGGTGAGCACACCACCGAGGATCAGACCGACGGCGCCGCCACCACCGGCGATGGCACCGAAGACACCGAACGCCTTGGCGCGCTCCTTGGCGTCGGTGAACATCACCGCGAGCAGCGAGAGCGCGGAGGGGGCGAGCAGCGCGCCGAACACACCCTGGAGGGCGCGCGCGCCCAGCAGCATGGGGGTGTTCAGCGCGGCACCGCCTACGGCCGAGGCGGCGGCGAAGCCGATCAGACCGACGATGAAGGTCTGCTTGCGTCCCCACAGGTCGGCGATCCGGCCGCCGAACAGCAGCAGTCCGCCGAAGGCGAGGGCGTAGGCGGTGATGACCCACTGCCGGTTGCCGTCGGAGATGCCGAGATCGGCCTGGGCGCTGGGCAGCGCGATGTTCACGATGGTCGCGTCGAGCACGACCATCAGCTGGGCGAGGGCGATGAATATCAGCGCTTTCCAGCGCCGGGGATCGACGAACTGAGCCGTTTCAGGCATGGATGGGCCTACCTAGCGGTGCGGAGAGTGAGAAATAGGACGTAAGGGGCCGGTCAGGGTCAGACCGGCACAGGCCATTGGGTAAGAGGTAGCGAGAGGCGACGACGCACGTAAGGAAGACGTGTGAACGTGCGCGGAATAAGCGGTGCTCCGGGATCGGCCGGATGCGATCTATGTCACGTCACGGCCGGTGTTGCAGATCCTCCAAGGTCACGGACTTTCCGGGTAGTTCCGAGCGCGCCGGGGTGTGCAGACCGTCCAGGAACAGTTGCAGATGCCGGTGCACAAAGGGCTCGAAGTCCACACAGGCGCTGCCGGGCAGCGGCCGGGTGAGCTGGTTGAGCGCGACCATCAGGTCACCGACGCCGATGTCGGTGCGCAGTTTGCCGTCGGCTTTCGCGGCCCCCATCAGGGCTTCGACACCGTCCGCCAGACGGTCGCGGGTGGCGATGAGATCAGGGTGCTCCTTGTCGAGGCCGTCGGAGAGCAGCAGGCACAGCGCGCCGATGTGCTCGTCCGCCGCGGCGTGGACGAAGCGCCGCAGCGCCGAGAAGGTGTCGTCCTCCTCGGCCAGGGCGGATTCGGCCTGGTCGGCGACACGGGACATCACCGAGAGCGCCACATGGTGGATCAGCTCACGGCGGTCCGTGAAGTGCCGGTAGATCGTGGCATTGCCGACCCCCGCCCGTCGAGCGATTTCATCGAGGGGGATGTGTGCCCCGCACTCGACGATCACCTCTCGGGCGGCCGCGACAATGCGCTCACGGTTACGCAGGGCATCCGCGCGCAGCCGGGGCTGTGCGGACTTCGCGGTCGTCGTGTCGGCGGCCATCACAGCACTCCCTTCTGCGCGTACGGCTTCCACGCGTACGCTTCTCGGTGGCCGGTGCTCCGGCGGCTTGGCGGCGGCGCCGCGCCCCGGTCGGCCTTGACGTTCGGGCTTCAACTTTTCCGGGGAGTGAGTCCCCGTTTATGCGTTCACTCGGTTAAACGGGGAATGAGTCCCCGGAATTTCTGCGTCCGCACGTGACCTGCCTCACACCTGCCCGGCACCCCCCACCACCCGGTCGGAGCAGCTCATTCCGCCGTTCGGCCGCACCCCACGGGCGCCCCGGTCCGCGCCGTCACACCGTGGTCGGCAATGGACCAGACGCATGGGACCGCCCGCCCCCGCATACGAATACGCCGCCCCCGCAGAGGCAGCGCGTTCGCCACCGCCGCCGTGCTCACGGTGGCGGTGGTCGCCCCGGCGGCGGCCCCGCGTCCCGCGCCCCCCGCACCCCCCGAGCTGGCCCCGGCGCCCTCCGCTCGCCCGGCCTTCGGCTCGCTCGCGCCCTGCGCCCTCGCCTCAGGACCGGGGCTCCAGATGGCCGACGGCATACCCACCGGCCGCGGCTACAGCCGCAGCACCGGCACCGTCCACGCCCTCAACCTCATGATCGACTTCCCCGATGTCCGCGGCCAGGGCACCGCCCGCCAGCGCTTCGAGGAGTTCTTCCCGCAGACCTCCCGGTGGTTCGCGCAGAGCTCGTACGGACGGCTGGACTACCGCCCCGAGATGCCGATCGCCCACTGGCTGCGGATGCCGCGCCCGTTCCGCGCCTACGGCATCAAGCGCGGCAGCCCCTTCGACCCGGGCTATCGCAAACTCGTCGCCGACATCGCCAAGTCCGCCGACCCCAAGGTCGACTTCCGCCGCTACGACCTGGTGAACGTCCTGGTCACCCCGAACGCCGGACCGCCGGCCGCGCATGCCGTGCTGTCCGTCACCTACGCCGACAACCAGCACGCCCCGGCCGCCGACGGCGTACCGCTGGCCAATGTCTCCTTCGTCTACAGCCGCCAGGACGACGGCTCCGGCTCGCTGCGCCGCACCGGCTTCCGCGTCCTGCCCCATGAGAACGGCCATGTCTTCGGGCTGCCCGACCTCTATACCCACGGCGGCGGCGACAAGGCGGGCCACTGGGATGTGATGTCCGAGGACTGGGGCCCCGGCAACGACCTGCTGGCCTGGCACAAGTGGAAGCTGGGCTGGCTCGGCCCGCGGCAGATCGCGTGCGCGGCCCGGTCCGGGGTCTTCGCCCACACCCTGTCCCCGCTGAGCCGCGCGGAGGGGACCAAGCTGGTCTTCGTCCCCGTCTCGCCGTCCACCGGATACGCCATCGAGGCGCGGGCGACCGGCGGCAACGACGAGGCCATATGCAAGCCCGGGGTCCTGATCTCCTGGGTGAACACCGGTGTCGACTCCGGCGGCGGCCCCGTCACCATCGTGGACTCCACCCCCCACGGCCGCGGCTGCACCCGGGAGCGCAATGTCCACCCCGGGCTCAGCGACGCGGCCTACGCGCCCGGCGAGACCTTCGACGCCGCGGCGAACGGCATACGGATACGGGTCCGGGTCACCGGCCGGGACGCGGCCGGCGACTACGGCGTGGAGATCACGCGTCGTGCCAGTGGCGGCGCCCGAGGCTGATCAGCAGCAGCTGTTTGCGTGCCGTGGCGGCCACCCGCCGCTCGTCCGCGGCCTCGGGGTGATCGGCCTGCGCCTCCAGGAACGCCGTCGCCGTCATCACCATGTGGTCCACATACAGCTCCGCAAGCATCCGGACATCTTCCGGTGGCCAGGATTCCGCCGGGAGCCGGGGACAGAAGGCGGTGGCCACCTCATCGGCGAACCGGTCCAGCTCGGCGGCTATGGCCTGGCGCACCGGGCGCACCCCGCCATGCCGCTCACGTGCGATGAAGCGGATATGCGCGGGGTAGCGGCGGACATGGTCGGCGACCGCGTCGACGGTGGCCTCGATCCGCTCCTCGTCACCGTCCTGACCGGCGAGGATCGCGTTGATCATGTGGTGCAGGCTGCCCAGGCTCTCCTCGACCAGCGCGACGCCGAGATCGCTCAGATCCCGGAAGTGCCGGTAGAACGCGGCCGGTGCCACCCCCACCGCCCGCGTGACCTCGCGCAGCCCCAGACTGCTCAGGCTCTGGTCCTCCAGGAGCCGCAACGCGGCGTCCATCAACGCGCGCCGCGTCTTCTCCTTCTGGGCCTGCCGGACCCCGGACGTGTGACTCATATCATTCAGTAAACAGCCGTTCGCTGAATTTTTCCAGGGTTCGGCGGGGTACTCTAGAACTCAGTGAACAGTTGTGATTCCAACTGTTCACCGAACAACTACCATCCGCACGCCAACCGCATCCGGATCGTCACTTCGAGAGAGGCACCCATGCTCTTCATCGTCGCGGCACTCGCCCTGATGGGGGTTCTTCTGGGGGCGGCGGCGCACACTCCGCTCCCCCTGTTCCTCGCCGCCGCGGGCGCCATCGGCGCCTGGCTGCTGATCTTCTTCATCCGCGAACGCACCGGGCACAAGGGGAGCTGAGACCCATGGCACTCACCGCACCGTCCCGCACCTCACCGGTCCGGGCGCGCCAGGACGCCGATGGCATGGCCGTCGCCTCCTTCGTGCTCGGCCTGATCGGTCTGCTGCTGTTCAACGCGGTCTTCGGGCCCTGCGCGATCGTCCTGGGGACGCTCGCGATCGCCCGGAACACCCGCCGCAGGGGCCGGGCGCTGCTCGGACTCACCCTCGGCATCGCCGATGTGGTCCTGCTGATCGTCCTGCTGACGGTGAATCAGTCCGTCTTCTGGCAGTTCGGCGGCTGACCGGCCCGGCGGTCCACCGGCGGCACACCGCCGGAGGTCCATCGCAGCACACCTCCCCGCACGGCCCTTCCACTCAGTGGAAGGGCCGTTGCCCGTGCGTGACGGGCGTCACCACGCTGGCACGCATGACCGCCTTCGCGAAAAACCAGTGGTACGTCGCCGCCTACGGCCGCGAAATCGGCCGCGAGCTGCTGGGGCGCACCATCCTCGACGAACCCATCGCCTTCTACCGCGCCGAGTCCGACGACAAGGTCATCGCGCTCGCCGACCGCTGTGTGCACCGCCGCTATCCGCTCACCGCCGGCCGTCTCGACGGCGACACGGTCGTCTGCGGCTACCACGGCTTCACCTACGACACCGGCGGCACCTGTGTGTTCGTACCGGGCCAGAAGCGCGTCCCGCGCACCGCCCGGGTCCGCTCCTACCCCGTCGTCGAGCGGGACTCACTGGTGTGGGTGTGGATCGGGGACCCGGCGCTCGCCGACCCCGGCGCGGTGCCGCGCGCCCCCTGGCTGGCCGATCCGCGCTGGACGACGGTCGGCGGCATGGAGCCGATCGACGCCGACTACGGCCTGCTCGTGGACAATCTGCTGGACCTCTCCCACGAGACGTATCTGCACGGCGGCTACATCGGCACCCCCGAGGTCGCCGAGACCCCGATCACCACGGAGGTCGACGAGGGCGCGGGCGTCGTCCGGGTCAGCCGCCACATGGACGACGCCGAGTGCCCGCCCTTCTACGCCCGCTCCACCGGCATCGAGGGCCGCATCACCCGCTGGCAGGACATCGAGTACCACGCGCCCTGTCTGTATCTGCTGCACAGCCGGATCGCCCCGGTGGGAGTGCTGCCGGAGCCGGACGGCTCCGATCCCAACGCCTTCCATGTGGAGATCACCTACGCCATCACCCCGTCCACCGACCGCCATGTGTACGACTTCTGGGCCGTCTCACGGGACTTCGCGCAGGACGACGAGGAAGTCTCCACCTTCCTCCACGACCTCAACCGGACCGTGGTGCTCCAGGACGTGGCGGCGCTGAACGTGCTCCAGAAGGCGCTGGACACCGAGCGCGCGGGCTATCAGGAGCTCAGCATCAACATCGACACCGGCGGACTGGCCGCGCGCCGCATCCTCGCCCGCCTCGCCGCCGAAGGGGAGAAGACCGCGCCCGTGGTGGCATCCCCGTGAGCGGCACGCCTACGGCGGAGGTGTACCGGATCGACTGGCTGCCCGGCACCGATGTGCTGCACGGGGTCTGCCACTGCGGCGCCGAGCGCACCGCGGAGGACCCGGTCGAGCTGTGGCAGTGGATGCTCGCCCACCCCACCGGGCACCATCCCGCCGATCACGTCGAGGACGACCCCAACGGCCACCGTAAGGAGCCCCGTTCATGAACCCCGGCGGCGAGTACGAGGACACCCTGCTGGTGGCCCGCAGGGAGGAGGTGGCCTCGGACGTGGTGGCGCTGACGCTGCGCCATCCGGCGGGCCGTGACCTCCCCGCCTGGGAGCCCGGCGCCCATCTCGACCTCGTCCTCGACGCGGGCCAGATCCGGCAGTACTCGCTGTGCGGCGACCCCGCCGACCGCGCCTCCTGGCGGATCGCGGTGCTCCGCGCCCCCGCCGGGCGCGGCGGCTCCGCCCGGGTGCACGACACCCTCACCGAGGGCAGTACGGTGCGGGTACGCGGGCCGCGCAACCACTTCGCACTGCGCCCGGCGGCCCGCTATCTGTTCATCGCAGGCGGCATCGGCATCACACCCCTCCTCCCCATGACGGCCGCCGCCGAAGCCGCGGGCGCCGACTGGCGGCTGCTCTACGGCGGGCGCACCCGTGCCTCGATGGCCTTCGCGGACGAGCTCGCCGCCGCCTACGGCGACAAGGTGCGCCTGGTGCCGCAGGACGAGGAGGGGTTGCTCGACCTCGCGCCGTACCTCACCGCGCCGCATCCCACCGCGCCGCATCTCACCGCGCCGCATCCCACCGCGCCGGCCGGTCCCGGCACGCTGGTCTACTGCTGCGGCCCCGAACCGCTGCTCCAGGCCGCCGAGGAGGCGTGCCGCGACTGGCCCGAGGGGTCCCTGCGCACCGAGCGCTTCCAGCCCCGTACGGACGACGCGGGCGCCGAATCGGACAGCCGGGCCTTCGAGTTGGTGCTCACCCGCTCCGGGCTGACGCTCACCGTGGAGCCGGAGCGCAGCGTGCTGCGCACGGTCGAGGCGGCGGGCGTACCGGTTTTGTACTCGTGCGAAGAGGGCACCTGTGGGACGTGTGAGACGGACGTCGTCGAGGGGGAGGTGGAGCACCACGACTCCGTGCTCACCGACGAGGAGCGGGCCTCGGGCGAGACGATGATGATCTGTGTCTCACGCTGCCGTGGTCCGCGCTTGGTGCTGGACCTGTGATTCCGCCCTGAACGGCTGTATGAGCCCCTCGATGTGAGGTCCGGAACGACCCCACCCACTGGACAAACAGGTTGGTTAGGCTAACCTAACTACGTCCTCGGGTTGCCGTCCCGTGACCATGTCCCCGTATGCATCGAGAGAGAGCACCTTCATGCGCCAGGCCAGAGCACTCCCCCTCTCCCGCCGCGGTCTGCTCACCGCGGGCGGCGCCCTCGGACTCGGAGCCCTGGTCACCGCCTGCGGGGACAAGGGCGGTTCGGGCTCCGGCGGCGACGACGGCGGCGGCTCCTGGTCGTTCACCGATGACCGCAAGAAGAAGATCAGCCTCGACAGCCGGCCGCAGCACATCGTCGCCTACATCGCCGCGGCGGCCGCGCTCTACGACTTCGGCATCGAGAAGCAGATCACGGGCGTCTTCGGCCCGACCACGCTGAAGAACGGCAAGCCGGACGTCCAGGCGGGCGACTTCCCCGTCGACCAGGCCACGTCCCTGGGCAACACCTGGGGGCAGTTCAACGTCGAGAAGTACGCCTCGCTCAGCCCCGATCTGCTGATCACCAACATGTACGACCCGGGCGCGCTCTTCTACATCCCGGACGACAGCAAGAAGAAGATCCTCCAGCTGGCCCCCAGCGCCGCCATCGCCACCGGCCGGATCTCCATGCTCGAGCCCATCAAGCGCTACGCCGCGCTGGCCGAGGCGCTCGGCGCCGACCTCAAGGCCAAGAAGGTCACCGACGCCAAGGCGCGGTTCGAGAAGGCCACCGAGACCCTGCGCAAAACCGTCAAGTCGCACAAGATCAAGGTCATGGCCTGCTCCGCCAGCGCCGATCTCTTCTATGTCTCCAACCCGAAGATCAATGCCGACCTGATCTACTTCAGCGAGCTCGGCGTCGACTTCGTCGTCCCCGAAAAGCCCGACAAGGGCGGCTACTTCGAGAGCCTCAGCTGGGAGAACGCCGACAAGTACGACGCCGATGTGCTCTTCCTCGACAACCGCACCGCGACCCTCCAGCCGGGGGCCCTGACCTCCAAGCCGACCTGGTCCAAGCTGCCCGCGGTCAAGGCCGGTCAGATCGCCCCCTGGAGCAGCGAGCCGCGCTTCTCGTACGCCGGCGCCGCCCCGCTCGTCGAATCCCTCACCAAGGCCATCCAGGACGCGAAGAAGGTCAGCTGACGGTCAGTCGACCGGCTGGCCCCGGCCTCCCCACGGCAAGCGAAGGGAAGACCCCCCTCCCATGACCACCGCAGCCATCAAAACCGCCCCCACCACCGCCGTCCCGTTCCGGTTCTTCGACGCGCGGGTCGTACGGACCCGCTCGCTCGGACCGTCCATGGCGCGGATCACCTTCGGCGGCGCCTGTCTGAAGGACTTCACCAGCGGAGGCCGCGACCAGCGCTTCAAACTCTTCCTGCCGCACCCCGGCCAGACCGCCCCGGTGGTGCCGGTCGAGGCCGGGGAGGGCTGGTTCACCACCTGGCGGGCGATGGACCCGGCCGAGCGCGGCATCATGCGCTCGTACACGGTGCGCCAACAGCGCCGCGACCCCGACGAGATCGACGTGGACTTCGCGCTCCACCACGACAGCGGCCCGGCCGCCCGCTGGGCCGCGCGCGCCGAGGCCGGCGACCGCGTCACCCTGCTGGGCCCGGTGGTGGAGGACAACGGCGGGGTGGACTTCCGGCCCCCGTCCAGGACCGACTGGGTGCTGATCACCGGCGACGAGACCGCGCTGCCCGCCATCGCGGGCATCCTCGAATGGCTGCCCGCCGACTTCCCCGTCAAGGTGTGGCTCGAGGTCCAGCACGCCGAGGACATCCAGGAGCTGCGCACCGAGGCGAAGGCCGAGATCACCTGGCTGGTCCGGGACGCCGTCGCCCCCGGCACCCCGCGCTCCGCCCTGCTGCTGAACGCGGTGGGCGCCGCCGAGCTGCCCTACGGCACGCCGTACGCCTGGATCGCGGGCGAGGCCGGAACGGTCAAGGCGCTGCGCCGCCACCTGGTGCGCGAGCGCGGCTTCGACCGTAAGGCCGTCACCTTCACCGGCTACTGGCGCCTGGGCGCCTGTGAGGAGCAGCTCGTCGAGGAGGCCGTGTCGGGCACCGGCCCCGCGACCGACGACTGACCCCGTCGCCGTAGCCGCTGCCCAGCCCCACAGCTGAATCCACCGCCGCGGCGCACAACTGAATCCATCTCACTGAATCCGTCTAACCGAATCCCTCCAAGGGACCGCAGAGGAGCGACCGCTGGACGCCGGCGGCCGACCGCTCGGCGCGCCCCCGCGCGCCCTGCCGCCACGTCCAGCGCCCCCGCACGCCCACCAGGCCGTCAGCCCACCGGGCCGTCAGGCCGCAGGCCGCCCCCTCCCCCACCCAGCCGCATGCCCGCGCCGTCCGCACGCCCGCATGCTCGTTTCCAGAAGGGACAGACCGTGAGTTTCCTCGCGCAGACCGCTGAGGACCCGTCGCCGGAGCCGATATCCGGGGCGGCGGATGGCAGGGCCCACCTCTTCAACGGCCGTACGGCGGAACGCTATCGGCGCTCCGTGACCGACGGCGTCGGCCTGGTGGCCGCCACCGTCGCCCGCGCCGAGCGCCCCTTCACCGGCATCACCCCCGCCGAGCTCGCCCCCGAGATCTCCGGAATCGACCTGGAGCGCCCGCTCGGCGATCCGGACGCCGCGCTCAAGGAACTGGAGAGCGTCTACCTCAGGGACGCCGTCTACTTCCACCACCCGCGCTACCTCGCCCACCTCAACTGCCCCGTAGTGATCCCCGCACTGCTGGGCGAGGCCGTCCTCTCCGCCGTCAACTCCTCCCTCGACACCTGGGACCAGAGCGCCGGCGGCACCCTGATCGAGCGCCGGCTGATCGACTGGACCGCCGAGCGCATCGGCCTCGGCGAGGCCGCGGACGGCATCTTCACCAGCGGCGGCACCCAGTCCAACCTCCAGGCGATGCTGCTCGCCCGCGACGAGGCGTGCACCCTGGTCGAGAAGGAGGCCACCGCCGCCGGTGAGACGATCGCGAAATCCGCGATCCTGCCCCGGCTGCGCATCCTCACCTCCCAGGTCAGCCACTTCTCCATCCAGAAGGCCGCCGCCATCCTGGGGCTCGGCTACGAGGCCGTCATCCCGGTCCCCTGCGACCAGGACCGCCGGATGCGGACCGTCTCCCTCGCCCATGAGCTGAACCGCTGCCGCCGCGAGGGCCTGATCGTCATGGCCGTCGTGGCCACCGCGGGCACCACCGACTTCGGCTCCATCGACCCGCTGCCCGAGATCGCCGAGCTGTGCGCCCGGCACGGCACCTGGCTGCACGTGGACGCCGCGTACGGCTGCGGACTGCTGGCCTCCCCGACCCGCCGCCACCTCCTGGACGGCATTGAGCGCGCCGACTCGGTGACCGTGGACTACCACAAGTCCTTCTTCCAGCCGGTCAGCTCCAGCGCCGTCCTGGTCCGCGACCGCGCCGCGCTCAGCCACGCCACGTACCACGCGGACTATCTCAACCCCGAGCGCAGCGCCCGGAACCTGATCCCCAACCAGGTGGACAAGTCCATCCAGACCACCCGCCGCTTCGACGCGCTCAAACTGTGGCTGACGCTGCGGATCATGGGCGCGGACGCCATCGGGGCGCTCTTCGACGAGGTGGTGGAGCGGGCCGCCGAGGCATGGGCCCTGCTGGACACCGATCCGCGCTACGAGGTGGTCACCGAGCCCCAGCTGTCCACGCTGGTCTTCCGCTACGTACCGCCGTCCGACGGGCCGTGCGACCCCGACCTCGTCGACCGCGCCAATCTGCACGCCCGGGACGCGCTGGCCGCCTCCGGCGCGGCGGTGGTCGCCGGAACCGTCGTCGACGGCCGTCACCACCTCAAGTTCACCCTGCTCAACCCGGAGACCTCGCTGAGCGACATCGCGTATGTCCTCGATCTGCTGGCCGAACACGCCGGTCAGTACCTGGCCCTCCACATCGAGCCCGAGCTCAGCGGCCCCCGCCACTCGCGCGCCAGTTGAGCCCCTTCACCCCGCCGGAGACCCTCGTGCCCACCCCGCACACCCACGACTTCATCGCGGTCGGGCTCGGCCCCTACAACCTGGGCCTTGCCTGCCTCACCGAGCCGATCGACGAACTCGACGGACTGTTCCTGGAGAGCAAGCCCGACTTCGACTGGCATCCGGGCATGCTGCTGGACGGCGTCACCCTCCAGACCCCGTTCATGGCCGACCTGGTGACCCTGGCCGACCCCACCTCCCCGTACTCCTTCCTCAACTACCTCAAGGAATCGGGGCGGCTGTACTCCTTCTACATCCGCGAGATCTTCTATCCGCTGCGCGCCGAGTACAACGACTACTGCCGCTGGGCCGCCGCGAAGCTCCCGTCCGTCCGCTTCGGCCACCAGGTGACGAGCGTCGAGTACGACGAGGCCGACGGCCTCTACACGGTGCGCGCCGTGCGCCCCGCGAGCGGCGAGACCACCACCCACCGCGCCCGCCATCTGGTGCTGGGCACCGGCACCCCGCCGTACCTCCCCGAGGTGTGCCGGGGCCTGGGCGGCGATCTGCTGCACAACACGGACTACCTGGAGAACAAGCGGGCCCTCCAGGCCAAGGAGTCCATCACCATCGTCGGCAGCGGCCAGAGCGCGGCCGAGATCTACCAGGACCTGCTCGCCGACATCGACACCCACGGCTACCGGCTGAACTGGGTGACCCGCTCGCCGCGCTTCTTCCCGCTGGAGTACACCAAACTCACCCTGGAGATGACCTCGCCCGAGTACGTGGACTACTTCCACGCGCTCCCGGAGGACACCCGCTACCGGCTGGAGGGTGAGCAGAAGGGCCTGTTCAAGGGGATCGACGCCGACCTCATCAACGGCATCTTCGACCTCCTGTACCAGAAGAGCGTGAGCGGCCCGGTGCCCACGCGGCTGCTGACCAACACCGCGCTCACGGACGCGGCGTACGACGAGCAGTCCGCCACGTACACCCTCGGGCTGCGCCACACCGAGCAGGAGCGGGACTTCTCGCTCACCACCCAGGGGCTCGTCCTGGCCACCGGCTACCGCTACCAGGTGCCCGCCTTCCTGGACCCGGTGCGCGACCGCATCCGCTGGGACCGCCACGGCCGCTTCGACGTGGCCCGCAACTACAGCATCGACACCACCGGGCGCGGCATCTTCCTCCAGAACGGCGCCACCCACGCCCACAGCCTGACCTCCCCGGACCTGGGCATGGGCCCGTACCGCAACTCGTGGATCATCCGTGAGCTGCTGGGGCGGGAGCACTATCCGGTCGAGAAGTCCATCGCCTTCCAGGAGTTCGGCGCGCCGGAATTCAGCGCGCCGGAATTCAGCGAACGGGAGTTCGGCGCACCGGAAGGAGCCGTGTCATGACATCCTCCTCGCCGCTTTTCGAGCACACCGACGCGCGCCTGGGCACCTTCGCCCTGCGCGCCCTGGACCCGGCGGCCGACGCCGCGCTGCTGCACGGCTGGGTGACCCACCCCAAGGCGTCGTTCTGGATGATGCAGGAGGCGGACGAGGCGGAGGTCGCCGCCGAGTACCGCAGGATCCACGAGCATCCGCACCATGACGCGTTCATCGGCCTGCACGAGGGGCGTCCGGCGTTCCTGGCCGAGCGCTATGACCCGTCGCGGGTGGAACTCGCCGGTCTCTACCCCTCCCGGCCCGGCGACGTCGGCATGCACTTCCTGTGCGCCCCGACCGACACCCCGGTGCACGGCTTCACCCTCGCCGTGATCACCGCCGTCATGGAGTTCTGCTTCTCCGATCCGCACGTCCGGCGTGTGGTCGTCGAGCCCGATGTGCGCAACGACGCGGTGCACGCGCTCAACGCGGCCGTCGGCTTCGAGATCGTCGAGCGGATCGCCAAACCCGAGAAGGACGCCTACCTCAGCATCTGCACCCGCGAGCGGTTCGAGGCCGCGCGCACCGCGCTGGCCGCGGACGCCGCACGGACGGCCCGGACCGACCGCACCGCCCGGACCGACCGGAACGGCCGAACCGAACGGCCCGAACCGACCGACCAGACCGAGCGGGCTGAACCGACCGACCAGACCCGCCCGTACGACCAGACCCACCCGAACGAACGGACCGACCGGACGGCCCGCGACGCCCAAGGAGTGACCCGATGAGCCCCCGCGACGCCGTCGCCCACCTCACCCCCGACCTGTGGGACCGGGCGGGCCGCCTCCTCATCCGCAAGGCCCTCGCCGAGTTCACCCACGAGCGGCTGCTCGCCCCCGAGCTCGACCCCACCGGACGCTACGCCGTGACCAGCGACGACGGGGCGGTGACCTACCGCTTCGCCGCCCGTGTCCTCTCCCTGGACCACTGGCTGGTCGAGGCGGACAGCATCACCCGCCACGACCGGACCGGCGCCGAACTCCCCCTGGACGCACTGGACTTCTTCATCGAGCTGCGCGGGCGGCTCGGCCTGAGCGAGGACATCCTCCCCGTCTACCTCGAGGAGATCAGCTCCACCCTCTCCGGAACGGCCTTCAAACTGGCCGGCGAGCCGGTGGCCGCCGCCCAGCTGGCCAAATCCGGCTTCCAGGAGATCGAGACGGGGATGACCGAGGGCCACCCCTGCTTCGTCGCGAACAACGGCCGCCTCGGGTTCGGCATCCACGAATACCTCTCGTACGCCCCCGAGACCGCGAGCCCCGTCCACCTCATCTGGCTCGCCGCCCGCCGCGACCGCTCCACCTTCACCTCCTCCGCGGACGTGGACTACGACACCCTGGTCCACTCCGAACTGAGCGAGGAGACCCGGGCCCGCTTCGCGCGGACCCTCACCGACCTCGGCCTGGACCCGGCCGACTACCACCTGCTGCCGGTGCACCCCTGGCAGTGGTGGAACAAGCTGTCGGTGAGCTTCGCCGCCGAGGTCGCCCGGCAGTACCTGGTGTACCTGGGCCCCGGCGACGACGAGTACCTGGCCCAGCAGTCGATCCGTACGTTCTTCAACACCAGCGACCCGTCCAAGCACTATGTGAAAACGGCCCTGTCAGTCCTCAACATGGGCTTCATGCGCGGCCTGTCCGCGGCCTACATGGAGGCGACACCGGCCATCAACGACTGGCTGGCGTCTCTGATCGCCTCGGACGAGACCTTCCGTGCCGCGCGTTTCTCGATCATCCGGGAACGAGCGGCCATCGGCTACCACCACCGCCAGTACGAGACGGCCACGGCGAAGGGCTCGCCGTACCGCAAGATGCTGGCGGCCCTGTGGCGCGAGAGCCCCGTCCCGTCCCTGGAACCCGGCCAGCGCCTGGCCACCATGGCCTCCCTCCTCCACACCGACCCCGACGGCGCCTCCTTCGTCAGCGCCCTCATCGAGGAGTCCGGCCTCACCCCCGCCACCTGGCTGCGCCGCTACCTGGACGCCTACCTCACACCCGTGCTGCACAGCTTCTACGCCTACGACCTGGTCTTCATGCCGCACGGCGAGAACGTCATCCTGGTGATCGAGGACGGCGCCGTCCAGCGCGTGATCTTCAAGGACATCGCCGAGGAGATCGCCGTCATGGACCCCACCGCGGTCCTCCCCCCGGCCGTGGAACGCATCCGCGTCGACGTCCCCGAGGACAAGAAACTCCTCTCGATCTTCACGGACGTCTTCGACTGCTTCCTCCGCTTCCTCAACGGCATCCTCGTCAGCGAGGGCCTCCTGGAGGAAGACACCTTCTGGCAGACGGTCGCCGACTGCGTCCTCTCTTACCAGCACTCGGCCCCCCACCTCGCGGACAAATTCGCCCAGTACGACATGTTCGCCGAGGACTTCGCCCTCTCCTGCCTCAACCGCCTCCAGCTCCGCAACAACCGCGAAATGGTCGACCTCCAGGACCCGGCCGGCGCCCTCCAGCTGATCGGCACCCTGAAGAACCCGATCGCGGGATGGGGGCCAGCGGCCTGACCCACCCAGCGCCCCCGACGGCGCCGAGGGCTCCGAGGGCGCGGAGGGCCCCGAGCCCTCGGGCCGGGACGTCCCGGCCCGAGGCGAAACCCGGGCCCCACCACCCCGGAGCACCCGAACGCCCACGTACCCGACCCGCTACACTGTGACGGCGCGCCGCGGCGGCACCACCATGCCGCCCTGACGCCGGGCCTCCGTAGCTCAGGGGATAGAGCACCGCTCTCCTAAAGCGGGTGTCGCAGGTTCGAATCCTGCCGGGGGCACCATGCATTACGCCGCTGACCTGGGGTTTCTCCCCTAGGGAGGCGCCTTGTTCCGGTCTCCCGCTCCGAAGGCCCGGAGGGCTAGTCGGCGGCTCGGAAGGACGGCAGGTTGTAGGGGTTGTTTCGTTCGATCCAACCCTTTCCTTCCGCCGCGATTCCTTCCAGGAGGCGGAAGGTGTGGATGAAACCGCCCGAATTGAGGTCGATCTCGGCGATTTCCTGGGCGTTCTCGTCCGGCGCGATTTGATGGGCTTCGGCGTCTTTTACGCGAATGTTCCTGGCCGGTCCGTTGCTGAGGATGAGCTCCAGGTCGTAGCCGACCTCGCTGCGTTCCGTGACCTGTACGGAGGACAACGCGTCGAAGCGGTAGTTGCTTCGCTGTTCCTTCCCACGTTTTGCGTCGGTGAAATCGAATTCCTTGCTGACCTCACGAACGCCATCCTGTGTGACCAGGAAGATACGGAAGCTGTACCGCGAGTATCGCCAAGGACCGCCCTTCACACGCGCTCGCCTGTAGGGGCGTGCCGGGGTCATCAGGATGGTGTGGGTGATCAGGTCGCGCCAGGCGAGCTGATAGTGGCGAAGTGCTTCGTCGACGAGCAGCGTCTTGTCGCAGGTGAGCCAGGTCTCCATTTCCAGCTCACTGGGTCGCATGGTGTCCAGGAACGACTTCCAGTTCCGGTACGCGACTTGCCGCGCGGCCAGCCGCTCTTGATATTCCCGGGTCTCCTCGGCCAGTCGGTGCTCTTCACCCCGGGCTTCCAGCCAGGAGGACGCCGCCGCGCGTCCGGACCAGACCGAACCGACTACGGCCAGGATGGCCAGCAGTACCTGCGCCGCGTCGCCACCTGAAGCCACTGTTCCGAGCAGGGCCAGAGTCGTGATGCCGAGAGTGATGAGGGCGACCACGCACAGCGCCTGCGCCCCCGCCGGCGTCTGGTTCTGGTTGCGGTGATCGAACAGAGTCCCTTTGTTGTAACGGTCTCGGGCATCCTCAGCGAGATAGCGGATGAGCCAGTTGACCCGCTCCACGCTGATTCGGCTCTCCCGGTAGAGAAGCGCGATCTCGGCGACGAGGCTGTTCCGGATGTGGACCGTATGATTGAGCCATACGTACGGGACGAATCCGTGGGGCACCCGGGTCATGAAGTAGTGGTCGAACGAATGACGGACGCGGTTGGTGAACCCGTCCCCGGTAGCGGTGGGATCGCCCGTCTGCGGAATGTGGAACAAACGGTTCTTGGCCTTCAGCTGATGTGCCCGGTACCACCACTGGTGGCCGAAGTGAGCCGCGGTCAGGCCCGCACCGAGCGCCACCAGTAACTCAATGATTGCCTCAGCCGGATCCGCGACCAACGCCAGGATCCAGAGGAACGCGGTGACGACGGCGAACAGACCGGCGCGGACCGGGAGGGCTGCCTTCGCGGCAGCGGCGGTGCTCGGGCGGGGCGGCAGGGCCCGTGCCCCGATCGGGTCGGGTTCGAAATAGGCCCAGACCCGTTGGGCCCGGTCGTTGCCGAAGCGAGCTTTCTCGGCCCGCTCGCGGCTCTCGGCCCACAGGCTGTCCTTCAGCCCTCCGGTGAGTACGAGGTCGAAGTGGTGGAGGATCTCGTCACGCCGACGGGGTGACAGGGCTCGCAACCGCTCCAGTACGCGTCCTGTTTCGTCGTTCGCGGTGCTGAGCATCGCCAGCAGCTCGAAAGCGACGCGCAGAGCGTCCTTCCACTCTCCCTCGGCGTAAGTCCGTACGAGCCCGGAGGCACGGCGCAGCCGCTGGATTTCTTCGGTGCTGAGGTCGTGGTAGGCGCGTGCGCTGAGCATGGCGAGCACCCAGTGGAAACGGACCTCCGCATTGTCGTATCCGTGAGCGATCGCGTCACTGATCATGTCGCGAGCACGGCTGGGGACGCCCTCCTCCAGGCACCGCACACCGACCTTGTACTTTTCCTGAGGCGAGGCATCCGGATGGAGGATGGAAACGTTGGCGTTGTGTATGACCCCGCCCTGGATTCCGATGACGGAGTCGTATGCGGAATTGTGCGTGACGCCGCTGCCGTCGTTCATGACAGCTCACCCGCCGCAACAACCAGTGGTGCCAGCCTGGCCATCAGCTCGGGAGACTCCGCGATCAGGCCGCGTAACCTCTTGAGCGCCATGGTCGCTCTCTTGGACGATTCGGGAGTCTTCTCCCCCGCCGCCCGGCGGGCAAAGCCCAACTCGGCCAGTGCCTCTCGGTAGGTGTCGTCGTCGAGGGCGCCCTCGGCGTGGTGACGCTTCAGGTGCTCACGCAAACCGTCCAGTTCCACGACCAAGTCCGCCGGACTGGTCACCTTCGGGTCCGCGTTCAAGTAGACGCTGCTCTCCTTGACTGAGCCGGCCATGATGCCAACAGTGCTGTTATGGGCGGTGTTGCTGACGTGCTCTTTGAGATTGTCGGGCGTGTGGGCCGTATGGGCCTTGTCCGCCTGGGACATTGCTATCTGCGCCTGCTCTCCCACCAGTTCCACGGCCAGCCGTGTGGCGAATGCCGCCGCGTTCGCCGCGGCCCTTGGTTGCCAGTTACGGTCCTTCGCGCTGCTCTTCGTACCGTCCGCTCGGTCGCTGATTCCCCGGATGATGGCCACCGGTGCCCCGCTGAGATGACCGGCCTGCGCCACACCGGCGGCCTCCATCTCGATCGCGAGCGCGTCGTTGTAGTGCTGCCGGATCCACCGCGCCTCGGCCGAGATCTTCGAGTTCTGTACGACCTCGCCGGCGGCGATCGCGCCGAAGCGCACCTGCGGCGCGCGCCCATGACCGGGCGTGTCGTCGGCCCAGTCGTTCCCGCGAGCCAGATGCGAGCCGAGCTGGCTGATAGCGTGCGCCGCCTCCCACACCCGGGGACGAGCCTTGAGTCCGTCGTCCTCGCTGGTCCCCCCGTGGTAGGCGTACACGTGTGTCGCCATCACCACGTCGCCCAGCCTGGCGCTGTCCCACAGGGCACCGGCAACTCCGACGAACAACACGGCCACCGGCGAGAACTCCTGTATCGCGCGCTCAGCGATCACTGCGGCGGAATGATTCCCTTTGTTCGTCAGACCGAGTGCGACACGACATGAAGTGCCCGGCACGGTTCCCACCTCGAACCGCGTCCCACGCTCATGACGGTGCACCTGTGGACCGGCTAGTTTCCGACGCACGGCCTGGTACTCGAGATTGAGGGCGGTGAGAATCACCACCAGGTCTTTCGACATTTATTTCCCTTCCCCTCTCGTGTCCTCTTCCGTCGTGGACGGCACAGGTCGGATCAGCGGTGGAAACAACACCGCCTTCGGCCCGGCCCGGTAAAGCCGCGCGGGCCGTCCCCCCGTGGTCCTACGTCCCTGGCCGGCGGGGATGATGAATCCCTTTGCGGCCTGGACTTTTCGGTAGAAATTCCGGGTGTCGAGTTCGGTTCCCCAAACCGCCTCGTACACCCGCTGCAACTCGACGATGGTGAAGACTTCTCCGCAGAATGCCGTGGCCAGCGCCGAGAATTCGAGCTTGGTACGCGCGCGCTCGATTCCGTCCGTCACAATCCGGCGGTGATCGAAGGCCAGTTCCACCTCACCGGACAGGACGGCTTCCGCGGGAACCCACGCGGCGTCCATGGCATCCGTTCCCGCGACCGGTTCAGGGAGTCCCGGCGCGATCGCCAAGTGGGCCACGGAAACTACTCGTCCCCGTGGATCACGGCCTGCGTCCCCGTAGGTGGCCAACTGCTCAAGGTGCACCAACCCGGCAACCAGAGCGGTTTCCTCACGCAACTCACGGTGGGCAGCGTCGAGGATCTCCTCACCAGCGTGATTGAGGAATCCGCCAGGCAGAGCCTGCATCCCCTGAAAAGGATCTTCGCCCCGCTCCACGAGCAGGACACACAGTCGCCCCTCGCGCAGCGTCAGGATCACAAGATCGACCGTCAATAGCACAGGTGTGGGTGACCACACGTCAGCTTGCATGCCACTTACGGTACTTCGGTTCCTGTCAGTTTAACAAGAAGGGCGACGCGGAGACCGCTGATGCCGTATGGCGGGGGCGCGGGTGTGGAGGGCTGCCTGGGCTGACGGCCGGGCGGACTGGGGTGTGTACACGTCGGTGAGGCAGAAGATGTCGATGTCCTCGCCCGGCGCCAGGGTCGGGTCGCTCGGAAGCGGGAGTGGGTGGTCTTTGCAGCGACGAGGCCTTTGCGGGGGAGGCTGTGCCGGACGCCACGTGAGGACAGCCAGCGTCGCAGGTGCCGGTGGTCGTAGCCCCTATCTCCGCGAAGCTTGCCAGGTTGTCGGCGTCGGCCGCGTCCATGGAGTGTCATCGGCGGCTGTCTCGACGGGGATCGCGCCTTCCGACACCCGGTACAAGGCCTCGGGCGCGGCGCGGTCGACCGCCACCCCGAGCAATGGATGCCAATCCTGGAGCGTGGCCAGCGCGGAGGCCAACCCGCTCGCCGACACCGGGCGGTCCATCTCAGCGACCAGGGAGAACTGGAGCGGATTGCGGTGCATGGAGAAGTCGATGGTCCGCTCGGACGCGCCCAGCGGTCGGACGACGTGGCCTTGGCTCATGGTCACCCTCGCGGTTCCTTCCTGCCGCGCGCTCATGTGCCCCAGCCACCCCCGACGGCCCTGCTCGACAGGTACGAGTCGCGAAGGGCCTTGCGCAGACCGGGGACGGCGTCGTCGAAATGTGCGGCGAGGGCCTTGAACGCCTGCTCGTGCTCGCGGCGTTCCTTTCCGGAGAACACGCTGGTCACCTCGGTCTCGGCCGCGAACACGGCCATGGTCAGCTCGTCCATCGGCACCGCCGCCGGATCGGTCCCGCGGAGCACGGCGTCGCGTACCCGCTCCTGAAGGGCGAGTACCGGCCCCGGATCGTTGACGGTGACCCGATCGACGGCGACCAGCCCCAGCCGCCTCTCGCGCCGGACCGTGACCACACCCGTCGCGGCGAGCTGCTCGCGGATGGGCTTCTCCGCGGTGTGGGCCTTGTTGTGGACGAGCGAAAGCCAGCTCTTGGGCTTCTCCGCGGGTACGTCGCGCCATACCTCGGCGAAGAAGGGGTCGCTCGGCGGCTCGGCGGGCAGCCGGACGGCCTTCTTTCCCTCGGCGCCGAGCAGCCCGTCGAGGGTCAGCACGGTCAGTGCGGCGGCGCGCAGCAACTGGCCACGGCCCTGGAGGTTGGTGAGTTCGAACTTCTCCTTGTCCACGGTGTAGCAGAGCAGGAAGAGGCTCTGGGGCAGCGACTGGTTCATTTCTCTCCTCAGGGCTCCAACAGGGGTCGTTGGTCGGGCCGGGTTCGTCGGTCAGGCCGATGGCGCGGGCCGCGGGCCGGCCAGGGCCTTGAGTCGATTGCCCGAACGGCGGCCCGCCCACAGCACGACCAGGAAGGCCAGAGCGAGAAGGGGGTAGCCCATCGCAATCTTGGTGAAGGCGAGCCAGCCGGTGGCGTCCTTTTCGTAGAGCCACTGCTGTACGGCGACCCGGGCGGCGAAGACGCCCACCAGGGTGAGGGTGGCGATGTCGTAGTAGTGGCGCGAGGGCTTGTCCTTGAGCCAGGCGGTGCCGGTGCCGTTGAGCGAGCCCCAGACGATTCCGGCCAGCGGCCGGCGTACGAGGACCGAGAGCAGGAAGACCACGCCGAGGGCGAGGTTGCCCCAGATGCCCGTCAGGAAGAAGCCCTTGGCCGACCCCGTCTTCCAGGCGACGAACGAGGCGACGGCGACGCCGAACAGGCCGGAGAGCGCGGGCTGAATCGACTCCTTGCGCACCAGGCGCAGTACGGAGATGGCCAGGGAGACGCCGACGGCGGTGCAGATGGCGCCGGTCAGCCCGTAGGAGGCGTTGCCGAGCACGAAGGCCACGACCGGCAGCATCATGTACACCAGGCCCGTGGTGCCGCCCATCTGCTCCAGCGGTGTCTGCTTCGCCCGGCCACCCGGGGGCCTGCCCGGCCCGTGGGAGCCGGGCGAGCCGGGCGAGCCGGGCTCCGGGTCGGCGGTGCGTATGGGCTGAGGTTCAGTCATGCGAAATCACTCACCAGGTAGGTGTTGGTCGGTACGGCTGCGTCGGGACAAGGGCCGTGGCCCTCGCTCACCGGCAGTCCGCGTACTCAGGCGACGGGGTCGCCGACGACTCCGCCGGTGGCCGTGCGGATCGCCCGGGCGAAACGCAGGGAGACGGCCGCCACGTCGGTGAACTCCGTGACGTCCGCGCCGGCGAGGATGGCGGCGCCGATGTGCTCTTCGAGGACCCGCACGACCGCGGCGGCGGCCGCCGCGTGCTGCCGCACCTCCAGATCGTCGGCCGGGCGCTCAAGACGGTCGGCGATGATCGCGCACAGCTCCCGTTCCGTCTGGTCGCAGGCCATCAGCCACGCCGTGCGGAGCGCCGGTTCGGTGTCGGCGAGCCGGATCATCTTCATCGCGAGCATCTCGTCGGCAAGATCGACGGGGAGCTTCTCTGTGTCGTGCCGGAAGCCGGCGAGTTCCGTGGCCAGATGGTCTTCGAGGGAGCTCTGCCGGGGCCAGCTGCGCAACACGCTCATCAGCGTGACGACGCCCTGCATGACGATCGGCTCGGCACAGCTCTCCTTACTGCGGAAGTGCCGCCAGATGGTGCGCGTGGACAGGCCCACGGCCTCGGCGATCTGATCGCCGCTCGTGGCGGCCACTCCCTGCTCCCAGAACAGACGCGCCGCCTCCCGCGAGATCTCCAGCCGCAATCGCGCACGCCGCCGCTCACTCATCCCTCCTCCGTCCCGCTTCTGCGTCGTGGCCATGGCACCTCCTCCTCTCGTCTCGGTGTCCCTGAACGACAGAATGTCACTTAGTGACTCTCCCGACAAGACGCGAGGGCCCAAAACCACTCGATGCGGCCGTCGACCTGAGCCTTCTTGGGGCCGGTGAGCAAGCCCGGATCATCGTCGTGGCCGTCCCAGACGCTACGGATCTCGCGCCTTGGGGTCGTCCCCACACGGTGGTCACCCGTGCGTGGCTCGCAGGAGGGACAGTCCCCCAGAAGGCTCCTCTGACCGGCGACGATCTGCCAGGATCCGGGGCGCCTACAGCGGCGCCGAGGGCGAGGGATGCCGCCGGGGCTCAGGTCCCGGACCGGGTGCGGCGGGCGTAGGCGCGGGCGGCGCGGGCGCGGTCGCCGCAGCGGGTGGAGCACCAGTGGCGGCGGCCGTGGCGGAGCAGATAGCGGTTGCAGGGCGTGGAGCCGCATGCGGTGAGACGTTCGGCGTCCGAGCCGGTGAGGAGGTCGGCGGCGTCGGCGGCGATGGTTGCCAGAGCGTGGTCGACGATCTCGGTGGTGGGGTGGGGGGTAGCGCGGTACGGGCCGGTCTTGTCATCCCACCGCAGGAGCGGGGCCGTGGGGACGCGGGTCATCGCGTCGTTGATGGCCGCGACGGCGGCGGGGAGGGCGGGGAGCCCCGCGGCGCGGGAGGCGAACAGCGACCTGATCTGTTCGCGGAGCGAGCGCACCTGCGCCGCGCACATTTCCCTCATCCCGGCGTCGACCGGCGCGAGGCCGCGCTCCGTGAGCCAGTGATTGACCTGCGCGGGAGTCCCCAGGAGATCGACCGTATGCCCGCCTGCCATGGCGATGGCGCTGTTGGCGAGGGCGAGGGAGAGGTGATCTTCCTCGCCCGTCGCCGGCGGCAGGGCCGGTTGTTCCATTACGGACTCCTTCATGATTCTCATGGTACGGCTTGCGCGTATCCGTGAGAAGTGCCTACAGTCACCTCACGGTTCAATCGAATCTATCCGTGAGGTGTTGTTTCTCGTGACCGCTCTCCAAGCAACCGGCCAGTTCCCGGTCCGGGTTCTCGGCGGCCCGACCGCCCTTTTCGAGTACGGCGGCCTGCGGTTCCTGACCGACCCGACCTTCGACGGCCCCGGCGACTACGGGCGGCCCGGCCGCACCTTGACCAAGACCGCCCCCGCCACCGCCACCCCCGCCGACCTCGGCCCCATCGACGTCGTCCTGCTCTCGCACGACGAACACCCCGACAACCTCGACACCTCTGGCCGGGCCCTGCTCGCCGACGTCCCGCTCACCCTTACCACCCCCGGCGGCGGACAACGCCTCGGGGAGAAGGCGAAGGGTCTGGCCGACTGGGAGTCCATCGAGTTGAACCGTCCCGACGGCGGCACCGTGACCGTGACCGGCGTGCCCGCCATCCATGGGCCCGGGACGCACGAGGAGGTCGAACCGGTCACCGGCCAGGTCGTCGGCTTCGTTCTCACCGGGGAGGGGCTGCCCACGGTCTACGTCAGCGGCGACAACGCCTCGCTCGACGCGGTCGAGCGGATCGCCGAGCGTTTCGCCCCGGTGGACACCGCCATCCTCTTCGCCGGAGCCCCCCGCTTCCCGATGCTCTTCGACGGCGCGCTGATCGTCCTGGACAGCGCCCAGGCCGCCGAGGCCACCCGGATCCTCGGCGCCCGCCGCGTCGTTCCGGTCCACTACGACAGCTGGGCCCACTTCACCGAGGGCCACGACGAGTTGGAAGCCGCCTTCGCCACCGCCGGCCTGGCCGACCGCCTGGACTGGGGCCGACGGACCTGAACCGCCCGGCATCGCGGAGGGCCGACGAGGACCGGACCCGTTTGGCGGCACATCAGGTGAGGGCGCGATCACCTGTCGTTAGACGCCATCAACCAGGCCAACGCCAACGGCGGTCGCATCACCCTCGCACCCCGCTGCACCTACACACTGACCACACCGGACAACCCGGACGACGGCCTCCCGGAGATCACCGGAGACGTCACCATCTCCGGCAACGGCTCCACCATCCGACGCGACCCGGACGCCACCGAAAGCTTCCGCATCTTCCACGTCGTAGCCGATGGCACGCTGACTCTGAAGTCGCTCACGGTCAGCGGCGGCGACATCGCATCCACCGGAGGTGGCGCCCTGGTCGAGCAGGGCACACCGAACCTGAACAACACCGTCTTCAAGGACAATTCCGCAGCCACCGGTGGTGGTCTTTACAACGACACTGGGCAGCTCAACCTGGACCGCAGCACCGTCGAGCGCAACACCGCGGTCGGCTTCGGCGGCGGAGTCGCCAACGACGGTGGCGGCACGATGACGATGAAGGGCGGGACCCACTCAGGGGTCCGACCGGACGGGCTCCGCTGCCCCTGCCTTGTCGGTGGCCGCGCCTCGGCATACCGACCGGCAGGGGGCTTGAAGGGTGGGCCGCCGACCGCGAAGTCCAACCCGGGGCGGGGATCCCCGGGCCGCCGACGGCCCGGCCGGTCTATGAGGTTGGGGTGCCCGCGATGCGGAGGTGGGCGGCGAGCGCCCGCGGCCTGCTCCAGAGCCACGAGGGTGTCCATCGCTCTGCTGTACGGCTGCTGGTCTGCACGGGGTCCCCCGGCGTCGTCGGTGGTCAGGTGATGACCGACCGTAAGAGCGCCGGGGACGGAGGAGGGGCAGGGATTCTGCCCCTCGAACGTCGGTTCAGGCAGCCAATACGCCGATCTTCACTGCCAGTTCGGCAGCGCGCCGACGATGCGCAGGAGACTTCGACTCGGTCTCCTCCAAGATGATCCAGCGTGCGTAGCCGTTGTAGCGGATCGTCTCCGGCGCGGCCTCGTACGCCTTGTCCAGCGTCGCCAGCGCGGTCTCCGGCTGGCCGTCCAGGTGGTAGCCGCGCGCCTCCTCGATCCGGTGCCGGGCTCGCCTCGGCCGTGAGGGAATCGTCTTGGCGTCCGCCTTCGCGGCCTGCCGTACGGACTCCCCGCCCGCGTGCAGCTCGACGGCGACCGTGACCGCGTGCGCGCCCATGATGCCTCGGGAGAACGACGTCATGGGGTGGTAGTAGTCGGCAGGCAGCCGCTTGGCCATCTCGCGGGCGGTGTCCCAGTAGCCCCAGGCGGCGCCGGTGTCACCTCGCCGTGCGCTCGGTGAAGGACGACCCCGACCTGAAGGTCGCCGTGCCGGTCGATGAGCAGCCATGGCGCGTGATCGTCGACAGCAACGCCCGCACCCCGGCTGATGCCCGGGTCCTCGACCATGCCGCACCCACCATGATCGCCGTCGCCGATGACGCTGACGCATCCCACCTGGACGGCGTGGCCACCGTCGTACGGCTGCCCCGTGCGAAGGTCGGCCTGGACGTGGGCGCACTCCTCCATGAACTGCACCAGCGCGGCGTACGCGGCATGTTCCTCGAAGGCGGCCCCACGCTCGCCGCGTCGTTCGTGTCGGCCGGTCTGGTGGACCGCATCGTCGCCTACATCGCGCCCGCGCTCCTCGGCCGCGGGAGGAGCGGGCTTGAAGGCGGCACCATCGAGACCATTGGCGAGATCCTCCGGTGCGAACTGGTGGACGTGGCGCGCTCCGGCCCGGACGTCAGGCTGATCGCACGTCCGCAGCGCTGAGCGGCACCCAGCGCCGGCGGTCTTCTCAGAGAAGGTGCCGGATTGGGCGGTCCAGCTGCCTGCCGCTTTCGTCGAGGCGATCAGCACGCGTTCAGTAGAGCGAGACCCACCCGCTCGGCCGCGCGCGGCGGGGTGGACATAGGAGGAAGCGGTCCGCGAACGACAGGCGTGTGGCGACGGGAGCGGCCGAGGACGCCGCCGTGGGGTCGGCGGTCATCAGGCGTCTCCCGCCGTCCCGGGCGCCGTCCCGGCAGGCTCGGGCAGGGGCCGACCGGCGGGGCGGGTGAGGATTCCGGCGAGCCGGTCGGTCATCTCCGGCAGCAGCCAGTAGTAGACCCACGTGCCGCGGCGCTCGCAGTCGATCAGCCCGGCCTGCCGCAGCAGCTTCAGGTGGTGGGAGATCGTCGGCTGGGAGAGGTCGAAGGCGGGAGTGAGGTCACAGACGCACACCTCGCCCCCGGCACGGGAGGCGATCATCGACAGCAGCCGCAGCCGGATCGGATCGCCCAGCGCCTTGAACACCTTCGCCAGCTCGACGGACTGCGCCTCGTCCAGCGGGGCGGTCAGCAGTCCCGGGCAGCAGCCGTCCACGCCGTCCTGGCCGAGCACCGGAAGCTCTTGTTTCGACATTCTTCTATGTTGACGTCCTTCGATCCAAGGCGCAATGTTGTTGCATCGAAGAACATCGATGCAACCCGATGGGAGACCTCGTCATGTCTCGTGTGCAGCTCGCCCTGAACGTGCCCGACCTCGACGCTTCGGTGGCGTTCTACTCCAAGCTCTTCGGCGTCGAGCCCGCCAAGCGCCGCCCCGGATACGCCAACTTCGCGATCACCGAACCGCCGCTGAAGCTCGTCCTGATCGAGGGCGAGGCGGAGCAGGAGACCCGGCTGGACCACCTCGGCGTCGAGGTCGCGTCCACCGACCAGGTGACCGCCGCCACCGACCGCCTCAAGGAGGCGGGGCTCGCCACCTTCGAGGAGAACGACACCTCCTGCTGCTACGCCCTCCAGGACAAGGTCTGGGTCCACGGCCCCGGCCAGGAGCCGTGGGAGGTCTACGTCGTCAAGGGCGACGCCGACCAGATGGGCAAGAGCGCGGCAGGGCTGGACCCGTTTGGCGGCACATCAGGTGAGGGGGCGATCACCTGTCGTTAGAAAGGGAACGTCATCTCGCCATCCCGGTTGACCAGCATGGCCGCTGAGCGCCGGTGATGCGCCGCTTCACTCCAGCGCTGAGGAAGGCGTAGCGATGAGGTTCATTTCGCGGTCCGGCGCCATGACCGCCGCGGTCGGTGCCGGGCTGTCCCTCGCGGTCCTGCCGATCGGGGCGGCCAGTGCCGCCGAAGACATTCGAGTGGCGTGCAACGACATCCCCGGCCTGGTGGACGCGATCAACCAGGCCAACACCAGCGGTGCCCGCATCACCCTCGCGTCCCGCTGCACCTACACACTGACCGCAGCGGACAACCCGGACGACGGGCTCCCGGAGATCACCGGGGACGTGACCATCTCCGGCAACGGCTCCACCATCCGACGCGCCCCTGACGCCACCGAGAGCTTCCGCATCTTCCACGTCGTATCCGGCGGCACCCTCACGCTGAAGTCGCTCACCGTCACCGGCGGCCTGAGCAGCACCTCTGGCGGCGGAGCCCTCAACGAGCAGGGCACACTGAACCTGAACGACACCGTCTTCAAGGAGAACTTCGCGGTCACCGGTGGTGGCGTCTCCAACAACGGTGGACAGCTCAACCTCGAGCGCACCACCGTCGAGCGCAACACCGCGGCCAGCTTCGGCGGCGGAGTCCTCAACACCGGTGATGGCACAGCGACGATGAAGCGCGGCTCCCTGCTCAAGAACCGGGCGGTCACCAGCAATGGCGGCGGTTTTGAGAACCAAGTGGGTACCGCGACCCTGGAGTCCGTATCGGTCAGGGGCAACACCGCCATCGAGGGTGGTGGCATCCGCAACGTGAACGGCTCCACCGTGAACCTGAAGTCGACCACTCTCAAGGAGAACATCGCCGTGAGAGGCGCGGGCCTCTCAAACCTCTCCACCTCCTTCGGCACGGCCATCGCCACGCTGGTCGACAGCCTGGTCACGCGTAACACCGCGATCACCGCCGGCGGCGGCATCGACAACCAGGCGGGTCAGGTGACGCTCACCAACACCAGGGTCATCAACAACGAGCCGGACAACTGCGCCCCCGAGGGCAGCGTCCCCGGCTGCACCAACTCCACCACCACCAGCAGCAACACCATTGACCCGCCCACCACGCAAGGGCTCCAGTCGGACGACGACATCAAGGACCCCGAGTGAGCCGCCCATCACGATGACGAAGAAGGGCGGGACCCGGTGACCGGGTCCCGCCCTTCCGTGAGGAGTTCCGTCGAGTTCCGTCGCGCCGTACGTGGCGTCGAGACCCGCGCCAGTCCGGCTAAGCGCTCCGCGGGAAGTGCCGCGAAATGCCGTCGTGCGTCTGCGGCCGCATCGTGGCTGGTCGCCCACGCGGCGGAGCCGCACATCGACACAGCCGCGGCGGAGCCGCACATCGACACAGCCCCGCGCCCCTTCGGGGCGCTGCCCGAACCGTAGCGGACTTCCTCCGACCTGCTTAGGCCCCCCGCGTCGCGAAGACCGCCGCGCCCAGCAGGGCCTGGTCCTCGCCGTCGTCGTGTACCGACAGGGTGAGGCGGGCGAGGCGTGGGTCGTGGTGGGTGAGGCCGGCGGTGAGGGGTGGGCCTATCAGGGGCCAGGCGGCAGTGATGGAGCCGCCGAAGACGACCGTGTCGGCCTCGAAGGCGATCAGCCACGGGGCGAGGGCGGTGCCGAGGGCGCGCAGGGCCGAGGTGATGACGTCGCGGGCGGTGGCGTCGTCGACGGCGGCGAGGGCCGTCAGCTCGCGCAGCCCGTCGACGGGACGGCCGGTGCGGTCCGTGTAGCGGGCGGTCATCGCCCGGGTGGAGACCGTGTCCTCCAGCGGACGGCCGTCGATGGTGAGCAGGTCGACGCGGCCGTCGGGCGGCACGCGCGGGTCGTCCTCGACGATCGTCCCCCGGTCCAGGAACGCGGAGCCGACCCCCGTGCCGAGGGTGACCGCGACGAGGCGGCGGCTGTCGGCGTGGGCCGTGTGCCGGGCGCCGAGCGCGAAGGCGGAGGCGTCGTTGAGGAACCGCAGCCGGGCCGGGCGCGGGTTCAGGCGCGGTGTCAGGAGCTCGCCGACGGCGAGGCCGTCCAGCGCGGCGAACTTGCCGACGCCGTGGTAGCGGGCGATGCCGCGCGCGTAGTCGAACGGGCCCGGGACCGCGATGCCCCAGGTGTCGCGGATCCCCCGCGCGCCGGGGGTCGTCTCCGAGAGCGCGGAGGGTACGGAGGGCGCGGAGGACGTGGAGGACGCCGAGGACGCAGAGGGCGCCGAGGACGCCGAGGACGCAGAGAGCGCCGAGAGCACACCGTTCGCGGCCTCGGCTAGTGCCGCGAGGAAGTCCTCGGGGCCGATGCCGGGCGTCAGCGGCAGGCGGCGCCTCGTGCCATCGGCGATCCGGGCCCGGTCGAGATCGACGGCCGCCGCGGTGACATGGGAGCCGCCCACTTCGAGGACGGGCACGACGGAGGGCGCGTCAGCGCGTCGGTGCGGCACAGCATCTCCGGTGTCCGTCATCGGCGTCGCCTACCGCGGTGCCGGATGGTCGACGAGTGTGGTCGCGATGGTCACGCGGCGCGGCGGCTGCGGGGCGGTGCTCGCCTGGCGGTTCGCCTGGCGCTCGAACAGCAGCGTCGCGGCGGCCCGGCCGAGTTCGACCGGGTCGTAGGAGACGACGGTGAGCGGCAGGTGCAGCATGTCGGCGAGTTCGATGTCGTCGAAACCCGCGAGGGCGACCGGCTCCTCGTCCTGCGCCCGGTCCCGCAGGGCACGCAGCGCGCCCACCGTGTTCCGGTTGTTCGCGGTCAGCAGCGCGGTCGGCGGGTCCGGCAGGGCGAGCATGGCGCGCGCCGCCTCCTCCGCGAGCGCGCTGTCGCCCCGGTGGCGGCTGATGTACCGCTCGTCGAGCGCGATGCCCGCCTCCTCCAGCCCCACCGCGTAGCCCCGGAAGCGCTCGGAGCCCGTCCACAGCGACGGCGGCAGACCGAGGAAGCCGATGCGCCGGTGGCCGCGGGCGACGAGGCGGCGGCACGCCTCCCGGGTGCCGCCGAAGTCGTCGACGAGGACGCAGTCCACGTCGATGCCCATCGGCGGGCTGGCCGCGAGCACCACCGGCAGGTCGCGCAGCTGTTCGCCGCCGAGGTGGCCGTGGTCGTGGCCGGCCGGGGCGACGACCAGGCCGTCCACACCGCGGTCCACCAGGTCGGCCACCACCTCCCGTTCGGTGGCCGGGTCCTCGCCGGTGCTGCCGAGCATGACCCGTGCGCCGTAGCCCACGCAGATCTGCTCGAGGCCCACGGCGAGTTGCGAGTAGAACGGGTTCGCCAGGTTGGTCACGACCAGGCCGATGAGCTCGCTCGGGCCGCCCGAACGCAGCTCTCGGGCCCGCTTGTTGGGGCGGTAGCCGAGGGCCGCCACCTCGGCGAGCACCCGCTGGCGGGTGGCCTCGCCGATGCCGCGCTGACCGCGCAGCGCGCGGGAGACGGTCATCGGGCTGACGCCGAGCCGCGCGGCCACGTCCCGCATGGTGAGGGCCGGTTCGGACTCCGAATGTGCGCTCATACCACCTGTGCCTTCACCAGACGGACCGGCTCCGGCCCCTGACTGTGCACGTGGTAGGCGGTCACGGACGCCGGGACTGCGAGAGTTTCGGCATAGTGTACGGAGTGCCGGTGCCCGGCGGCGGTGGTGATGACCGCGCCCTGACCGTCGACGACGGTCAGCACATGGAAGCGGCCGTCGGTCCGCTGCTCGGCGGCCCGGCCCGGTTCGACCGCGATCCGGTGCACCTGGAAGAACATCGCGGGCAGCGCACCCAGCACCTCCTCCCGCCAGCCGTCCCCCGCGCGCAGCGGCCGGGGCCGCTGGATCAGCTCGCGGGTGACCGCTCCGCCCGACCGCTCCGGGTCGAGGTTGCGGAAGGCGTGCTCCACGTGCACGGCGCGCTGCCGGTCCGCCGCGTCCCGCCGCAGCCAGTCGTAGAAGCGCAGTGAGTACAGATACGGGGTGGCGCTGACCTCGAGGACGACATTGCCCTCGCCGCTGCCGTGCGGCGTACCGGCCGGGACCAGGTAGAGCTGCCCGGCCTCGGCGGGGAACACCTGCACATACCGCTCGATGTCGAACGGGGTGCCGTGCGCGTCGGCGGCGTGCGCGCTGTGGTGGAACGCCTCGACGTCGGCGCCGTCGCGCAGCCCGAGGAAGACCTTGCTGTGCTCCTCGGCGTGCATCAGGTAGTAGGTCTCGTGCTGGGTGTACGGCCAGCCGAAGACGTCGCGCATGTCGTCGGGCCTGGGATGGCAGTGGACGGACAGGTTGCCGCCGCGGACGGTGTCGAGGTAGTCGAAGCGGATCGGGAACGACGTGCCGAACATCTCGTGCACGTCCGGGCCCAGCACCTCCACCGGGGAGAGCGCGACCACGAGCTGGAACGGCACCTCCACACACCGGGAGGCGTCGTCGCCGAGCAGGACGCCGCTCTCCGGCGCGATCAACTCGTAGCCGAGAGCGGTGTTCTCCGCGTCCGGGTTGTGCCCGAGCGTCTCCTGTGCCCAGTGCCCGCCCCACGGCGTCGAGTTGAAGGTCGGCCGGGTGCGGAACGGGCGGGTGGCGAGCGATCGGCAGGTCTCGCGCAGCGCCTGACCGCCGATCGACGTCGGGGTGACGGTATCGGTAACGTCGATCCATCGGTCGATCCGCTGCACCATGTGGTCGCGGTGGCGGTCGAGCAGCGGCCAGTCGATGTAGAGCAGCCGCCGCAGGGTCGGCGGCTCGCCCTCGGGCGCCGCGAGATTACGGCCCCGGCCGTGCTTGACCGCCGCCTCCGCGTACCGCTTGGGCAGGTCGGCCCACCACAGGACGTCGGCGTCCGCGAGCGCGGCACCGGGCCCGAGCAGGACGCGCAGCGCGCCGCCCTCGGCCGGGTCGGATTCGCCCGCACCGGCCCCGCCCGCGCCGGCCCAGTGCGCACCGGCCCCGCCCGCACCGCACTCGCCCACACCGGATTCGCCCAGGTCAGCGAGTGCCGCCAGGGCCGCCGGATCCATCAGGTCGGCGAGGTCGCCCCCGGCCAGCCGCGCGAAGTCGGGGTCGTCCCGCAGCTCGTCGGAGTCCGTGAGCCGCCGCACCGTCTCCCAGTCGCGCACCGCCGTACGGACGTCCCGGAACTCCACCCGGGTGCCCCCGTCGCCGAACGCCGCGCCCAGCCCGGCGGCGACGGCGGCCCAGTCCAGTACCGCGGGGCCGTCCACGGCGAGGATCCGGGTCCCCTTCGGGAGCGTCCCGGCCGCGGCGGCCCAGCCGACGGCGACCGTGTCGGCGAGGACCGGATAGCACGGTGTCGGGTCGTACTGCGGCGCCTTCACCTTGACCTGCGGACTCTCGCCCATGTCACCAATCCCGTGAGATACGTTAACGCGCGTCTTTCCAAACCACCTGCACACCTGTACGTTACCGATAACTTACCAGGTCGGTGATTCCGTGACGAGGGGGTCAGATGGGGTCGGTCGACATACCAATCGATATGCCGCAGGGGATGAGCCGGCGCCGAATGCTGGCCGCCTCCTCCGCGGGCATCGCCAGTCTCGCCCTCAGCTCGTGTGCCCGAGGTTCGATGAGCCGGCCCGCGCCCGCCGACGTGGTCTCGGTGTTCAACGACAACCCCACCTGGTCGCCGGGTTTCCTGTCGGCGGGCAGGGAGTTGCGGCCGCTGTCCGGCTTCCGGCTCGCGCCGCGGGCGGTTCCCAACGTCAGCAACTATCAGCAGATCGTGCGGATGTCGGCGCAAACCGACTCCACGGCGGATCTCCTCAAGTGGTGGAACGGGTACCGGCTGCGCGACATCGCCCGCGCCGGGATCCTCGCCGATGTCACCGACGCCTGGGACGAGGCGGCCCGGCGCGGCTGGAGCGACGACACCGCGTTGCGCGAGACGTTCAGCCATGAGGGCAGGCAGTACGGCGTCCCGCTCTACAAGTCGTACTACGTGGTCTTCCACAGCCGGTCCGTCTTCGAGCGGCTCGGGGTCGAGGTGCCGACGACATGGCAGCAGCTCCTCGACGTGGTGGACACGGCCCACGCCAAGGGCATCACACCGATCTCCTCCGGCGGCGCGACCACCTGGGAGTCCTCGATCTGGTTCCAGCAGCTCGTCAACGGGCTCGACCACCGCTTCTACCTCGATCTCACGGCGGGCAAGGCCTCGTACACCGACGACGTGTGCCGACGCGCGATGGCCCTGTGGAGCGATCTGTACCGGCGGGGCGCGTTCTCCTCGCCCGACGTGTCGGTCACGGACGTGCCGGGTCAGTTCGCGCAGGGCCGCACCGCCATGTGCCTCTACGGCTCCTGGAACACCGGGGCGTTCCTCGATGCCGGGGTCAAGGACGCCGACCTCGGCGCGTTCCTGCTGCCCGCGCCGCCCGGCGGCAACCGTTCGGTGCTCGTGGAGAGCGGTGTGCTGGCGGTGTCGGCACAGGCCCACAAGCGCGACGCGGCCCTCGCCGTGGCCCGCGCCTGGCTCGACCCGGCGGTCCAGAAGGCGTGGACGGGATTCCTCCGCGACACCTCCGCCGACCCGGGCGTCGTGCCGAACGTGGGCACCGTGCGCCAGATCGCCGCCCAGGTGCGACGCGAAAAGCCGACGCAGGCCATCCGCTACTGGGAGGCGTCGCCCCCCGTTCTGATCGAGGGGAACGTCCAGGACCTGAGCGCCTTCATGATCGACCCCACGCCCGCGAAGGCGACGCGGACCCTGGCGAACATGCAGCACCGAGCCGACAAGGAGTGGAAGGTGTGGACGTCCTGACCACTGCCGACGAGGCAGCCAGCCGAACGGGGCCACACCGGCCCGAACCCCTCGAGCCCGATCCGCGCTCCGCCCGCTTCCGCGCCGCCGCCTGGGTGGGCGCGTTCCTGGCGCCCGCCGTGGCGCTGATCCTGCTGCTCCTGGTCGTGCCCTTCCTGATCACCGCATGGCGCAGCCTCTTCGACGACAACGGCATCACCGCGCGCTTCGTCGGCCTGTCCAACTACACCGCGCTCTTCACCGACCCCGACTTCGGCCGGTCGCTGCTGAACACCGTGCTCTGGGTGGTGGGCACGCTGGTCCTCCCCGTGCTGCTGGGCCTGCTTCTCGCGGTGCTGACCCACTCGATGCGCTGGGGCGCGGTGGCCCGCACCGCCGTGGTCATCCCGTACGCGCTCTCCGGCTCGGCGACGGCGCTGCTGTGGACGTATCTGCTGAGGAGCGACGGCGCCGTCAACCAGACGCTGGGCGCGCTGGGGCTCGGCGGCTGGCAGCAGGAGTGGCTGCTGCACTGGCCGTTGAACACCCTCGTCATGATCGTGGCGACGACGTGGCAGGCGACCGGGGCCTCGCTGATCCTCTTCCTGATCGGGCTCCAGACCATTCCCACGGACACCATCGAGGCCGCCAGGATCGACGGCGCGCGGGGCCTCCAGCTGTTCCTGCGCGTGATCGTGCCGCAGCTGCGGCCGATGACCGTCGTGGTGGTGGGCATGTCCATCGTCAACAGCCTCAAGACCTTCGACATCGTGTGGCTGCTCACCCAGGGCGGCCCCGGAACGGCCTCCGAGACGCTCGCGCTGACGATGTACCGGCAGACCTTCACCCTCAACCGGTACGGCTACGGCGCGGCCGTCTCCGTCGTCCTTACGGTCGTCGTCATCGCCGCCTCCTGGCTCTACCTGCGGCAACAGGTGCGGCAGCGGACGGGGGATGCCGTATGACGGGCAGGACGGCGCGCGGCGTCCTGGTCACCCTGGTCTCCGTGCTGTGGCTGGTGCCGACCTGGCTGGTCGTGGTCAACGCCTTCACCCCGGCGAAGCGGTACACCGGATCCCCGCGGTGGTGGTTCGACTCCCCCGGGCTGTTCGCGAACATCCGCACCGCGTTCGAGAGCGCCGACGTCGGGCGGGGACTGCTCAACACCCTGATCTACGCGGTGATCGGCGCGGCGGTGGCGGTGGTGATCGCGGCATTCGCCTCGTTCGCCGTCACCGTGATGCCGGTGCGGCGGCCCGGGCTCTGGTTCTGGTTCATCTTCATCGGCACCGTGCTGCCCCTCCAGACCTTCCTGTCCCCGCTGTTCAGCGGGTACGCCACCACGGACCTGTACGACACCCAGTACGGCATGCTGCTGGTCTACGTGGCGCTGACGATCCCCTTCGCGTTCTTCGTCAACCGCAACTTCATGCTCACCGTGCCGAGGGAGATCTCCGAGGCGGCCCAGCTCGACGGCGTGAACTGGCTGTCGATGTTCCTGCGGATCCATCTGCCGCTGGCCAGGAACGCGCTGCTGGCCGCGTTCATCTTCCAGTTCACCTGGATCTGGAACGACCTGCTGTTCGGCATCACGCTGTCGCTCAGCCCGAACGTACGGCCGGTGACGGCCACTCTCGCCGACCTCAACGGCAACTACGCCACGGTGGGGCCGCCCGTCGTGCTCGCCGGCGCGCTCGTCGCCTCGGTGCCGACCGTGGTCCTCTTCTTCGTGTTCCAGCGCTTCTTCGTCAACAGCCTGCGGCTCACGGCCTGAACCCCCCGCTTACGGCCTGCACCGAACCACTGACCCACCCTGGGAGACGACACATATGACGACGCGCGCCCTCGTACGCGACCGCCGCTGGTCCACCGACAAGGCCCGGACGAGCATGATCGGCCTCGCCGTCGCCGCCACCGCGCGGGCCGGTGCCACGGAACTGCGGGCCCTGCCGGAACACCTCGTACGCCGCGATGACGCCGGTGCCCGGCGCGGGGTACGCATCCTCATCTCCGGCGAGGCGTCCACACATGACCAGTGGACCTTCGACGTGGAGATCGCCGGCCGGGGCCGGGTGCCGGTCGAGGTGCTGCCCGCGCCCGGCGGACCACGCCTCATGCTCCCCCTGGAGCGCGACCGCCGCGACGTGCGCATCGAGGCGCGTAACGGCGACGCGACGGCGGTGCTCGCCTTCGCGCTGGAACCACCCCGGGACTGGACGATCCACCTGGTCCACCACTCGCACCTGGACATCGGCTACACCGATCCGCAGGGCACCGTCCTCGGCGAACACGTCGCCTTCCTCGACTCCTGCCTCGATCTGACCCGTACCACCGACGGCTGGCCCGACGACGCCAGGTTCCGGTGGGCCGTGGAGTCGCTGTGGTCGTTCGAGCAGTGGGCCGCCGTCCGGCCGCCGGAGCGGGTCGCGGAGTTCATCGAGCGGGTCCGCGGCGGTCAGATCGAGCTGACGGCCATGCCGTACAACCTGCACAGCGACACCTGCTCCACCGACGAACTCCACGAACTGCTGCGCCCTGCCCGCCGGGTGCGGGACACCTACGGGATCGACTTCCGCTCGGCCATGCAGACCGACGTGCCCGGCTCCGTCGCCGGGCTGCCGGACGCCCTGTCCCCGCTGGGCGTGCGCTATCTGTCGGTGGCGCACAACTGGGCCGGGCGCTCGGTGCCCACCACCAACGGCGGGGCGCGGCTGCCGCGGCTGTTCCGGTGGCGCGCCCCGTCGGGCAAGGAGGTGCTGGTGTGGATGACCGACAGCCCCCACGGCCTGGCCTACATGGAGGGGCCCGTGCTGGGCTTCGACACCTCCTACGCCATGGTGGACGACCTGCTGCCCGCCTACCTGACGTCGCTCGCGACCAACCCCTACCCGTTCCCGCCCGAGCTCCTCGGCTCACCGGCCCCCGCGCCGGGCGAACGCGAGCCCTACCCGTGGGATGTGCTGCACCTGAGGGTGCAGGGCCACTTCGGGGACAACGCGCCGCCGCGGCTGATCCTCGCCGAGACCGTACGCCGCTGGAACGAGACCTGGGACAGCCCCAGGCTGCGGCTGTCCACCAACACCGACTTCTTCACCGACGCCGAGGCCCGCCTCGGCGACGCCATCCCCGCCTTCGAGGGCGACTGGGGCGACTGGTGGGTCGAGGGCGTCGGCTCGGGCGCCCGGCCCCAGGCGATGGTGCGCCGCGCCCAGTCCACCGTCACCGACGCCGCCACCCTGTACGGGATCGCCGCCCTGGCCTCTCCCGCAGGGCCCACCGCCGACCTGGCCACCGCCGCCCGCGGCGGCGCCGACCAGGTGTACCGGTCGGTGTCCCTGTTCAACGAGCACACCTGGGGCGCCGCCGACCCGTGGACCCACGGTGACGCGGGCGGCGAGTCGGGCGAGCAGCAGTGGCACTGGAAGTACGGGTACGCGCTGCACGGCGACAACGACGCCGACACCTTCCTCGACCACGCCTCGGCCGCGCTCGGCGCCGTACTGCCCACCGCGGCCGGCGCCGATGTGACGTACTGGGCCGTCAACACCACGGCGGCCACGCGCACCTCGGTCGTGACGGTGTTCCTGCGCGAGAGCCGGGTCCCGCTCACGCGCCGGGTGGCGGTGACCGACGGCCGCACGGGCGCGGAACTGCCGCTGGTCCAGGAGGCGCAGACCAACCCGGTCCACCGGGACGCCGGGCGGTGGCTGCACATCCAGGTGCCCGATGTGCCGCCGTTCGGCCTCGTACGGCTGGACGTGACGGTGACCGGCGAGAACGGCGGCAAGGTGGTGGCCTCCCCCGCTCCGCTGCGCCTCGACGGGGACGAGGCGGGCGAGGAGCGCGAGGTCCGCGCCGTACCCCTGCCCACCGCCGAGGACCTGATCCTGGAGAACGACCACCTGCGCGTCCGCGTCGATCTGACCACGGCCTGTGTGGCGAGCCTCGTCGAGAAGGCCACCGGCCGCGAACTGGTCGACCAGGACGCCGTCGTCGGCTTCAACGGCTACGTCTACGACACGTACACCACCGCGGGCGGCTACAACCACCAGGCCAACAAGACCACCGTGAGCGAGGAGCTGGAACTCCTCGGCTCCCGGACCCTGGCCCGGCCCGCCGTGCTCCTCGAACGCGTCGACGACGCCCTCGGCGGGCGCCTCACCTACGAGTACGCGGCGGACGGCGTCCGCCGGGCCCGCACCACGGTCAGCCTCGGCCGTGACGACGCCCACCTGGTGCTCGACAACCGCTTCGACAAGCCCGCCACCATGACGAAGGAGAGCGCGTACCTCGCGTTCCCGTTCGCGCTGACGCGGCCCACCGTGCACTACGAGATCACCGGCGCCCTGACCGGCACCGGCCTCGCCCACGTGCCCGGCGCGCCCCAGCACATGCGTGCCGTCAGGTCGTTCGTCTCCCTGACGGACGACGGCGGCCCTGTCGCCTGGATCACCAGGGACGCGCCGCTGGTCGAACCGGAGACCATCGCCCTGCCGTACGCGCCCTTCCCCGACTCGACGTCGCCGCGGCAGCCCGGCACGGTCTACTCGTGGGTGCACAACAACCTCTGGGACACCAACTTCCCGTCCCAGCAGGCGTTCCACACCACGTTCCGGTATGCGGTGGGAGTCCGGCGGGGCGGCGAGACCATCGACGCCGAAGCCCTGGCGCTGCGCACCGCCTACGAGATCGACCACCCGCTGATCGGCGTCCCCGCACACGGCGCGCCCGACGCGGACGGGACGGCCGAACGCGCGCTGCTCTCGGTGGACGACGCGCGCGTCGCGGTCCGCGACGCAGCCCCTGTCCCGGCCCCGGGTGACGACGGCGTCGACCTGCTGGTGAGGCTCCAGTCCTTCGCCCCGGAGCCGCGCACGGTCCGCCTCCGCTGCGGCTTCGCGGTCGCGGCCGCGGAACGCGCCACCTACCTCGGCGACCCCGACGGCCCCGCCGTCCTCGACGGCGACGCCATCCTCGTGCAGATCCCGCGCCTGGGCACCACGGCGGTACGGGTGCGACTGGCGCCGCGGGGATAAGCAGGTCGGAGGAAGTCCGCTACGGTTCGGGCAGCGCCCCGAACCACGCGTCGAGGCCCAGCGCGGGCCGTACCACATCGTTGAACACCTCCCCCAGCGTCGCACCGGCGCTCGCCCGCAGGATGCCGTCGACCAAGTGACCGTAGGTCAACGCGTGTTCCCGGAGCGAGGTCCCGGGAAGGTACTCCGGCGCCGCTCGCGCCAGGCTTTCCCGCAGCCCGCCGTCATCCAGCAGGTCGAAGCCCGCCGCGTCGGGAGCGAAACGCGGCTGGCCCGCCCGGTGCGTGAGCACATGGCGCAGAGTGGTCCGCTCCTTGCCCCGGGCCCGGTACGCGCTCCAATACCCGGCGATCGGCTCGTCCAGTGCCAGCACACCCGCCCTGACCGCGGCCTGCCCCGGTCTCCAGGCCGCTGTCCACCAGCCGTTGGAGGACCTGACGCACCGGGTCGTACCCGTCCGCGACGAATCCCTCGACGTCCATCGTCCGATAACAACCCCCGGGGGTATATCGGAGCTCGCGGTGAGGCACCGGAGCTTCCGTCACCCGGTGGAGCCCACCGGGTGACGGAAACCCTGGGGCGGTCAGGCTCGATAAGCCACCAGCGCCATCATCCCGGCCTCGCCGTGGTAGGCGTTGTGGCAGTGCAGCATCCACTGGCCGGGGTTGTCGGCGTCGAAGACCACGGACAGCTTCTTCTTCGGCAGCACGATCGCGGTGTCCTTGCGGGGCCCGGAGCCGCCGAGTTGGTAGGTGTGGCCGTGCAGATGCATCGGGTGCCACATGTCCGTGCGGTTGACGAAGTCCAGCCGGACCCGCTGCCCCTCCTCGACCATGAGCGGGGCGGCCGTCGGATCGCTCATGTCGAACGCCTTGCCGTTGATGGCCCAGTTGTACTTCGTCATGCCGCCGGTCAGGTCGACACGGTGCACTCGGTCCGCCTTCTTCGGCGACAGCCTGACGTCGTCCGCCGCGCGGAGCTTCGAGGCCGTCACGACCGTGCCGTCCAGTTCCCTCGGGCGGACGGTGGCTTTCGGTGCCCGGCCGGAGCCGGTACGGACCAGGGCCAGACCGGTGGCGTTCTTCCCCTCGGCGAGCGCGACGAGCGGGAAGACGCCGTCCGCGAGCGTGACCAGCACGTCGTAGCGCTCACCCATGCCGATCAGCAGGGCATCGGTCCGCTGGTGCTCGACGGGGAAGCCGTCGGTGTGGGTGATGGTCATCCTGTGGCCGCCGAGCGCGACGCGGTAGGCGGTGTCGCCGCCGGCGTTGATGATCCGTAGCCGGACCCGCCGGCCGGGCTTGCCGGTGTATACATTCGGGGCGGCCGGGATACGGCCGTTGATCAGGTGGTACGGGTACTTCACGTCGCCCGCGTCGCCGCCGAGCAGATCGCTGTCGGCGCCCATCAGCATGAACTTCATCGACATGCCGTCGCCGGAATCGGAATCGGAAGACGACGGTGAGGCGCTCGCCCCGCCCTTGTTTCCGCTCATGGTCATGCCGCCCATGCCACTCATGTCGTGACCACCCGTGTCGTGGCCGCCCATGTCCATCCCGCCCATGCCCCGCCGCAACTCGGCGAAGACCTCGTCGGGTGTGCCGGTGACACCGTCGACCCAGTCGTCCAGGACGACCACCCACTCGTCGTCGTAGGACAGTGGCTCCTTCGGGTCCTCGACGATCAGCGGCGCGTACAGCCCGCGGTCGAGCTGGACCCCGACGTGCGGGTGGAAGAAGTAGGTGCCGGGGGTGTCGGCGATGAAGCGGTAGGTGAAGGTGGATCCGGCCCGTACCGCGGTCTGCGTGGCCGGGGGAACGCCGTCCATGTCATTGCGCAGGGCGAGACCGTGCCAATGGATGGACGTGGCCGTCTTGTCCGGCAGCTGATTGGAGAGTTCGGCGGCCACGGTGTCACCGGCCGACACCCGCAGCTCCTTGCCGGGGGCCCGCCCGTCGAAGGCCCAGCTCTTGGCCATGACGCCGCCGCCGAGCTCCAGCATGGCGGGCGCGGCGGTCAGGGTCGGCCTGTGCACCTTGCCGGTACTGGTGCGCTTCTTCTCGGCGGCGGTCACGGCCGGGTCGGACGGCTTGACCAGAGCGGTGGTCCGGTCGGCGGCGCCGCTGGAGCCGCTACAGGCGGCGAGCGCGCCCGCGCCCGCGGCGCCGAGCCCGGCCAGCAGGACAGAGCGGCGGTTGACACTGTTCATGATGTCGGTGTTCCTCTTCTCGATATGCCTGGTGTTCGGTCGCACGCGGGCACGGCTGATCGCATACGTACGCGGACGCGAAGCTGCCGTGGGGGCGGCCTACAGAAGCAATCGAGAGAGCGCGGAAAGGTCGGGCGGCGCCCGACTCACGGTGCCGGGAACAGGGCGACCGGCCGGGATGGCGTGCACATCGCCCTCGCGGGCGGCCCAGGGCTCGCTCGGCGGCAGGTGTTTGACGACGTCGACGCCGGCGGCCGAGCAGTGCTGCACTCCCGTGCCGGAACAGGGCCCCTCGTCACCGTGCGCTGCCGGGGCGGAAGCCCGTGCGGTGTCGTCGTGCCCACCGCCGTGCGCCGACATCCCCCCGTGCGCCGACATCGTCGCCGGGGGCGCATGGACCATGCGCCCCATCCCACTCATATCCATGCGCGCCATCCCGCTCATCTCGGTGGCACGCATCGAGGGCGAGACGGCCGCATTCGCCTCGTGGTGGAGGAGCACGGCGAACGCGGCGAACAGTGCGACGGCCGCGCCCCACACCCAGCGCCCGGCGCCACCACGGGCACGGCCCCGTCCGGCCCCGGCTGTGGTCATGGCTTCCATCCCTGCTCTCGGTGAGCGACTCCGCCAATATACCGGGTGGGGGTAACACTGAACGTTCTCCTAATCTACTACGTACTCAGGGGCTCAGGTGTCCGATGACGACGGAAGGCAACGATGGAGACTCTGAGCTGGTCCATAGCAGTGGTCGCCGCACTGGTGGCCGCCGTCAGCCTGATCCGCATGGTGACCACCGAGGGGGACGCCCGCTTCGCCGCGGGGGGCGATGTGCTGATGGGCGCGTGCATGGCCGCCATGGCCCTGCCCGCGACAGCGGCCTGGTACACCGGTCGCGGCGTGTGGTGGGCCACGGCATTCGCCCTCCTGGCACTCGGCGGTGTGGTGATGGCCGCCAAGCACACGCGTGCGGGCGGCTGGAGCCACGGCCGCCGATGGGTGCACCTCATCGTCGGCAGCGCGGGCATGGTGATCATGACGCTCGCCATGACGAGCACGTCCTCCGGGCCGGTACTCGCGCTGGGCGGCTCCTCCATGGCCGGGATGCCGGGCATGGAGAACATGCCCGGGATGGGCTCGGCACAGGGCATGGAAGGCATGGACGGGATGGGCGGGATGGACGGCATGGAAGGCATGGACGGGATGCAGGGCATGGGAGGGATGCACGGGATGGACACACCGGGCACGGCCACCGCGGCCGATGCCACCGCCGCGTCGTCCTCGGGCTCCTTCTGGCGTTACGTGGCCGCGGCGCTCGCGGTGTACTTCCTGCTGTCCATCGGCGCGTCCGTCTGGGCCCGGCTCCGCGGCACCAACGGGAAACACCTCCCCGGCGCCCGCGACGGCGGCCGGGGCCGTACATGGGGACGCTGGCTGCTCGCCATGCCGGACACGGTCGTGGTCTTCGTGGTATCGCTGACCGTCTCGGTGTGGGACAAGGCCCGGACGGTGGAACGGGGAAGCCACGGACGCCGGCGCAGGCTCGGCACGGCGCCGGACGCCGCGCTGGCCGCCCATATCGGTATGGGCGGAACCATGTCCGCGATGCTGCTCATGATGGTGGTGTGACGGGCCCCGCCGAGCCCAACGGGGCGGCGGTAATCTGACGGTCGATGCCGGAAACCCGCCAACCTGCCCCACCTCCCCCGACGACGCCACGGAAGATGTCACCTCGTAGCGGAGGAGGCTGGCTTCCGCACGGCTACCGCCTCGACACCCACTCCCACCCCCAGGGCCAGCTGGTGTACGCGGCCGCCGGTGCCCTGGCCACCACGACGGAGCGCGGGACCTGGGTCGCCCCGGCCAACCGGGTGACGTGGACGCCGCCCGGATTCGACCACTCGCATCGCATCTACGGCAGGACCGACGTCCGGCTGGTCGTCATCCCGGCCGAGCTGTGCGACGCGCTCGTGGCACACCCCAGCGTGTTCGCGGTGAGCCCCCTGCTGCGCGAGGCGCTCCTGGCGCTGACCGATCGGCGGGAGGTCCGGCCCGGCGCCCATGAACGGCTGCGCGCGGTGGTGATCGACGAGCTCACCGCGGCCCCGGAGCAGTCCCTGCACCTGCCCGAACCCCGCGACGACCGGCTGCGTGCCGTCACCGACCTCCTGCACGCCGACCCCGGCCGGACCACGACCCTGACCGATCTTGGACGGACCGTGGGAGCGAGCGACCGCACGCTGAGCCGTCTGTTCCACACCGAGCTGGGCATGAGCTTCCACCGGTGGCGCACCATCCTGCGCATCCACCACGCCCTGGTCCATCTCACCAACGGCCGGTCGGTCACCGACACCGCGACGGAGTGCGGGTGGTCCAACCCCTCGAGCTTCATCGAGGCGTTCACCGAGGTCGTCGGGCAGACCCCGGGTCGCTATCAGGCGGATCTGCGCGACGGCGCACAGTAGTTGGCGGCTTTTCGGTATGCGGTGTCCATTCATCAGTGGGCGGCGACCGCGGGCGGGTCCACAGTGGTCATCGGCACGCCGCATCACCGGGGGCGTATCACCGGGGCGACCCAGTCGTTCATCCTCCGGTGCCTGCTCCGGCGTGTTCGACCACCACTTTTCCGCAAGCTTCAAGGGGGCTTGGCACTTCATGTCCGAAACAGGCGAGAACACCGCCGTAGTCATCGTGGGCGGCGGGGTCGCCGGACTCACACTCGGCAATTTCCTGCTGCGCAACGGAATCGGCTGCGTCGTTCTCGAGAAGCGCAGCCGCGCATACGTCGAGCGGCGACAGCGGGCCGGGACCATCGACAGCCGCGGAGTGCGTATGTTCCGCGCATGGGGGCTCGAAGAGGTCGTGGAGAGTTTCGGCGCTCCGGAAGAGACCATAAGCTTCCGGATGGACGGAGAAGGGTTCACGCACGATCTCTTTGACAACGAGGACGGCGATTTCGACGATATGGTGTTCTGCCCTCAGCAGGTCCTCGTCCGGAACCTCACGGACGCTTTTCTGCGGGACGGCGGGGACCTTCGTTACGAGTCCGCCGACATCTCCCTCGAAGACATCGACGGCGCCGACATCGACCGCGCGGACATCGGCGGCGCCCGTCCGCGAGTCCGCTACCGGGACCCCACCGGCGCGACACGGGTCGTCCACTGCGACTACCTCGCCGGCTGCGACGGCTACCACGGGGTCAGCAGGGAATCCATCCCCGCCGACGCCCTCACTCGTTACTCCCACGACTATGGGTACGCCTGGCTGAGCGTCCTGGCCGACGTGACGCCGGACCCCGCGGCCATGGCGATCCATTCCCGCGGCCTGGCGGGAATCATCCCCCGCGGCACCACGGCCAGTCGGCTCTATCTCCAGTGCGCGCCCGGCGACACCCTTGAGCAATGGCCGGACGAGCGCGTCTGGAGCGAACTGGAAGCCCGTTTCGGCGTCCCCGTGGCGACCGGCCCGGTCCTCCACAAGCAAATCCTGCCGCTGCGGAGCGTGGTGTACAGCCCCATGAGTTACGGCAGGCTGTATCTGCTCGGGGACGCGGCGCATATCGTCCCCCCGATGAGCGCGAAGGGAATCAACCTCGCTCTGCACGACGCCGAAGTGTTCGCCCGCGCCATCATCGACCGGATTCAGAAGGACGATCCGGCCCTGCTCACCGGCTATTCGGAGACCTGTCTGCGCCATGTCTGGAACTACCAGGCATACGCGGCATGGATCACCGAACTCATGCACAACGCCGGTGACGCCTCGTACGAAGGGGAGTTCCGCAAGCAGATCGCCCGAGCGGAACTGGAACGCCAATTCACCTCGCCCACGGCGAAGCGTCTGTTCGGCGAACTCGCCGCCGGGGTGAATTAGGGCACGGGTGACATCAGGGTTCCGGGTGCCGAGGCTCACCGCCACGGCCTGCGCACGGTCCGCGCACGGGACGCGGATGGGTCTGGAGCGGACGTTCCGGCTTCTGTTTGAATGCCTCCTGTACTGAGCCGGTCCAGGAGGGGCGGACATATGGTGTCCACGGAGAGCATTCTCGCGTTCGCGGCGATGTCGCTACTGGTGATCGTGATTCCGGGGCCGAGCGTGCTGTTCGTGGTCGGCCGGGCCCTCGCATACGGCCGTCGTACGGCCCTTGAGACGGTCCTCGGCAATGTGGTCGGCTGCTACCTGGCCGTGATCGCCGTGGCATGGGGTCTCGGCGCGCTGGTGGAGAGCTCGGCGGCGGTGTTCACGGGCGTCAAGCTGGCGGGGGCGGCGTATCTCGTCTATCTGGGCGTGCAGGCGTTCCGGCACCGCGGGGACATGCGGGTGACGGACATGGCGGCCCCGGCCCGTGCGCAGCGCGGTGATCTGCGTACGATCCTGGACGGCATTTTCGTCGGCGTCACGAACCCGAAGGGCATCGTCTTCTTCGCGGCGGTGCTCCCGCAGTTCGTCAACCACTCGGCGGGCCACCTTCCGCTCCAGATGATGGTGCTGGGCCTGGTCCCGGTCACCATCGGAATGATCACGGACACCCTGTGGGGCCTGGGTGCCTCCGCGGCCCGTTCCTGGTTCGCCCGCTCCGACCGGCGGCTGTCGATGGTCGGCGGGGCGGGTGGCCTCGCGATGATCGGCCTGGGCGTGACCGTGGCGGCGACCGGCCGCGCCGACTGACCCCGGTGCCGGACGCCCGGGTCCGGGCGTCAGCGGTGGATCACGCCCCGGGGCGGGGCGCCCGCAGGTGCTGGCGCTGGGCCAGTTCCTCGTCGTCGACCAGGGTGAGCATGGGCCGGCCCGGGGCGCAGAACATGGTGACGATGAAGCGGCTCCAGGCGTCCGTCCGGTTGTTTCCGTCCTGGTAGTGGATGACATCGCCGCCCGGCTCCCAGAACGTCTCCCCCGCCCTGACCACGCGCTCCGGCTCGCCTTCCAGCTCGAAGAGCATCTCGCCCTCCAGCACGTAGCCGAAGGCGGGGCCGGAGTGCCGGTGCGGGGGGAGGCCGGGGTCGCCGGGTGGGTAGTCGACGCGGATCGTCATTCCCTCCGCCCCCTCCGGCACGAACGGCGGCTTCGCCGATTGCAGCACGGTGATCGCCGAGCTCAGCGCCGCCAAGCGCGCTTGGCTCTCGGCGCTGCCTGCCATCGACTCTTCGCTCGACATGGCGAGACCTCCAGGGGTGTCTTGCGTCTCATGCGTCCAGATTGCGACGGCGCCGGGCGGGGCGCACGCGGACCAGGGGACATGGGGGCCTCACGATCACGACCCTGTCTCGTTTTCCTTGAGTTGTGCAACCGTTCAGCTTTTCGACAGCTCTCCTTCCATGACCTTTCCGTTCCCGCCGCCGGGGGAGACAGATGGCGGTCGGGGCTCAAGGGCGACCGATGCGTTACTCATGGAGGATTTGTGCGCAATAGAACCCGAGGTGTGGTGGGCGTGGCGGTGGGTGCCGTCGTGACCGCCGCCGTGGCCGCCGGGGCCGGCGCCGTGGTGTCGAACGGCGACGGGACCGACCAGAAGCAGCCCTCCCCCACGGCTGCCGCGGCAGGGAAGACCACACCGGGCGATATCGACGGCGACGGCTATGCCGACCTCGGCGTGGGCGCGCCCGACGGGACCGTTTCGGGGAAGTCCAAGGCGGGCTACGTGGGTGTGACCTACGGCGCCAAGGCCGGGGTCGACACCGGGCGGCACGGCACGTTGTCGCAGGCCAGCCCGGGGATTCCCGGCACCCCCGAGGCCTCTGACCACTTCGGCTCGGCCGTGGTGCGCGGCGATGTGGACGGGGACGGGTACGGCGATCTGATCATCGCCGCGAACTACGAGGCCATCGGCAGCGCCAAGCGGGCCGGTTCGGTCACGGTCGTCTTCGGCTCCAAGGACGGCCTCTCCGGCGACGCCATCGCCTTCCACGCGCCCAAGGCCACCGCCTACGCGCTGTTCGGCGACAGGATCGCCGTGGGCGACTACAACCACGACGGCCGCGACGACATCGCCATCTCCGACGGCACCGAGGTCCAGGTCGTGAACGGCGCGGCGAACCTGCGCGAGACGGCCACCCCGAAGATGTCCAGCGTCACCCCGCCCGGCGGCGGCGCGGGCACCGAGCACCTGTCCTCCGGCGACATCAACGGGGACGGCTTCGCCGACCTGGTCACCGTCGCCTACCAGGACGACCCCGCCGACGAGGGCACGCTCGGCGTGCTACCCGGCTCGTCCACGGGGCTGAAGAACACCTCGCTGGGCAAGGACGTACCGCTGCCGTTCGCCTCGTACCGGGCCGTGGTGGGTGACATCAACGGCGACGGCAAGGACGACGTCGTCACGGACACCGGCTTCACGGACGGCCCGGACGACGCGCGGCTGCGGACGTACCCGGGCACGGCCGGGGGACTCGACACCGACCATCCGGTGAACTGGACGGGCAAGGCCCAGAACGGCATCGCCGCCCGGCTCACCGACATCAACGGCGACGGCCACGACGACCTCGTCGTCAGCGACACCGACGCCGAGGCCCCCGGGGGCTACAACGACGCCGGTGCCATCACGGTGCTCAAGGGCACCGAGGACTGGCTGACCGACGCGGGTGCGCAGACCTTCTCCCTCGACACCGAGGGCGTCCCCGGCGACATGACGGGCGGCGACTGGTTCGGCGACGCCATCTCACCGGCCGACTACAACGGCGACGGCAAGCCCGACCTGGCCGTCGGGGTTCCGAACCGGACCGAGGGCGCGGGCGCGGTGGCCCTGCTGTACGCGGGCGCCGACGGGCTCACCGCCGAGGGCTCCGCCCTCATCGGGCCGGGCGACCTCGGCTCCCCGGCGGACGACGCCGCCTTCGGCAAGGAGCTGTCCGGCCCCGCCACGAAGTAGCACCACTTGGTTGTTGGTTCGGTGGCCCGGCCCGCGCTCGTCCGGGCCGGGCCACCGGCCGCCTCAGCCGGGGACCTTGGCGATGATGCGGCCCATATCCTCCCGCCCGAAGGCCCGCAGGGTCGTGGTGCGGACATTGCCCAACGCGCTGAGCTGGAGCGACGCCGCGGTCGCGGTCTCGTCGTCCGGGGCCTCGACGATGCACACCAGGTCGTACGGCCCATCCGTCCAGTAGATGTCCACGAGCCGCGCCCCGAGCTTGCCCAGCGCCGCGACGAAGTCCTCGGTGCGCTGTGTGGTGTCCCTGAAGGCGCGGACTCCCTGCTCGGTCCAGTTCAGCAGCGTGATGTACGTCGCCACGGCTCTCACCTCCACGAGAAGACTCCGTGCGATCAATTCTGGAAGTAACGTGGCGAACCCGCACATTCAGAGCACCGGCGAACAGCCGGAATAATTTGCCGAACCGGCAACGGGTGTGGTCCGCGTCGCGGACGGCACGGCAGGCTCGGTCCCATCGGCCGCCACACACCACGTTCAGCGCGACCCGGGAGGGAACCATGCCGCAGACGCCGCCCACACCTGACCTCACCCACCGTCTGGTGTCCTCGCCCGCCGGGCGGATCCACCTCGTGGAGCAGGGCACCGGCCCGCTGGTGCTGCTCGTCCACGGCTTTCCGGAGTCCTGGTACTCATGGCGCCACCAGCTGCCCGCGCTGGCCGCGGCCGGGTACCGGGTGGCCGCCGTCGACGTCCGTGGGTACGGCCGCTCCTCCCGGCCCGCGGCGGTGGACGCGTACCGGATGCGGGAGCTGGTGGCGGACAACGTCGCCGTGCTGGAGGCGCTCGGCGAGGAGTCCGCCGTGGTGATCGGGCACGACTGGGGCTCGCCCATCGCCGCCCACTCCGCCCTGCTGCGCCCGGAGGTGTTCCGGGCGGTCGGGCTGCTGAGCGTGCCGTACGCCCCGCGCGGCGGCCCCAGGCCCTCCGAGGTCTTCGCCGGGATGGGCGGGGACGAGGAGTTCTACGTCTCCTACTTCCAGGAGCCGGGCCGGGCCGAGGCGGAGATCGAACCGGATGTGCGCGGCTGGCTCGCGGGGATCTACGCCGCGCTGTCCGGCGACACCATGCCCGGACCCGAGCTGCCCGACCCGCACTTCATCACGCGCGGCCGGACGATGCGCGAGCGGTTCCCCGCCGAGCGGCTGCCCGCCTGGCTGAGCGAGGGGGACCTCGATGTCTACGCCGGTGAGTTCGAGCGGACCGGGCTGACCGGCGGGCTGAACCGCTACCGCACCATGGACCGGGACTGGGAGGACCTGGCCGAGTACGACGGCGCGCCCATCACCCAGCCGTCGCTCTTCGTCGGCGGCGCCCTGGACGCCTCGACCGCCTGGATGGGCGACGCGATCAAGGCGTACCCGAAGACACTGCCCGGGCTCGTCGGCTCGCACATCCTCGAGGACTGCGGCCACTGGATCCAGCAGGAGCGCCCGGAGGAGATCAACCGGCTGCTCGTCGACTGGCTGAACTCGCTTCCCGCGTGACGCGTATGGCCCGCCCGGCCGGCGGTGGGGCCGACGAGCCATAACAACCACTCATCGCGGGAGTCTCTCGCATCCGGGGCGGAGGAGCCCCGGAGGGAGATCAGCTCTGTGGGCGCTGGAGGGCCCGGAAGTCGTCGAAGAACCCGTAGTTGTGGGCCGGTGAGCCGTCCTCGGCCCGCTCCACGGTGCGGTTGGCGTAGAGGCTGTTCAGCAGCCAGGGTGTCTTGTCCGGGCCGAAGTTCCGGGTCATGGCGGCGCCTTGGGTGACGCCGTACGTGGCCACGGCGAGGCGTCCGGTGTCGCGGAAGTGGCGCACCTGGTCCCGCAGGAAGTGTTTGTTGTTCTCGAACCAGGGGCTCATGGCGAGGAAGTCGCGCCACTTCTCCGCGGGGAAGGGGTGCTCGATGGCTTCCTTGATCACCTTCCACACCGGGATGTCCGCCGGAAGGCGGTAGCGGCGGGCGAAGCGCGCGGGGATCGTGTCGTTCAGGTGCAGCTTCCACAGCTGGACCAGGGAGAACTCGGTGACCAGGAACTTCTGGCCATCGCGGAGGCGGGGCAGGATGTAGTCGAGGTAGGGCTTCACCTTCTCCGGCGCGGACACATGGGGGTGGATGTCCACGCCCTCGATCTCCGGGGTCCGGCGGGTGAAGGACAGCCAGCGGTCGGTGGCCCGGGTCCGCTTGTCCGGCTTGTCGAGGAAGTTGAGCGCACCCATGTGGAGGTGGGTCCGGCAGCGCGAGCCGAAACGCTTCTTCCGGTACGCGATGATGTGCTCCGCGACCGTCTCGTAGAACGCGTTCAGCGCGCCCGAGCCGCGGTCCTGGGGAAGGCTCTCGATGAACGGCTCGTTGCCGATGGCCAGGATGTCCACGGTGTCGAGGACGGTGTGCAGGACCTTGTCAACCCGGGTGAGTTCCGCGTCCATGGCGGAGCTGCCCGGCCGGGGTATCGGCCGGTGGTTGTACGGGAACTTCAGCGAGAGCACCGTGCTGTGGCCGAGGCGGTGGGCGTCCAGGAGCTTCGCGATGGCGCGCTGTTGGGAGGCGTCGTCCTCGACCTCGGGCATCGGAACGAAACCCCGGAGCCAGCTCGCGGAGAGCTCGCGCAGTTCGTCGAAGGTCACGCTGTCCGGGTCCTCGTTGAAATTCGCTCCCAGGGCGCCGTCCGGCCCGTCGGCGGAGGTCCTTGCCTCGGGGTCCTGACCGGTCTTGTCGGCGGACCGCCGTTCGCCCTGTGTGCACCCCGCGGCGACGAGGGATCCCGCCGTCAGGGCCAGCACGCGTCGCCGTGCGAGCGGCTGCTTCCTCTTCTCCGAATCCAAGTGACGCTCCCTTTCGTGCCGTTGACCCTGGCGCTGATGCCCGGGCCGCCCGGAAGGATGCGTCGGCGAAGCCTGCGCGTTGCCCGCGGTGCCCACGTTTTTCGCGGAACCGCGTGCTCGGGCGCGCCGCGCCGCCCGGTCAGTGGGTGATCTGCACGGTGAGGGTGAGGGCTCCCTTGTTGTCGTCGAGGCAGCCCTCGCGGTCGTTGGCGCGGAGTTGCAGGGTGCCCGAGCGGGTGGCCTGGAAGCTCCAGGCGCGGTGTACGGCGTGGGGGTTGCCGGGGTTTCCGGGGTAGCGGCCCAGGAGGGCGCCGAAGGTGACGTCGGACTTCACCTTGCAGTCCCGCCAGGCGAAGCGGAGGGATTGGTCGTCGGCGGCGGTGTGGCCGCCGGGGCCGACGAGCGGGAGGTTGGCGGCGTCCACGGTCCAGGTGCCGCTGGTGTAGCGGACCGACACCTTGTCGCCCTTCTGGATCGGGGTGCTCGTGGCGGACTGCCAGCCGCGAGCCGCGTCCACGGTCACCTTGGTGGTGGCGGTGGCGGGAGGCTGCGCCGCGTCGTCGCCGTCCTTGTCGGACGGGGGGCCGAAGGCGAAGAAGAGCCCGGTGGCGAGGGCGGCCAGCGCGAGCGCCGCGCCCGCCGTCCACCACCAGGTCCGGGCCCGGCCCCGGCCGCGGGGTGGAGGGGGTGGCGATCCGGCCCCCTGGTCGATGACGGTCGGTTCCCGGTCCAGGACGGGTGATCCGGCGAGGGTGGGCGATCCGGCGAGGGTGTGGGGCGCGGTTGGTGCCGGGGGTCCGCCGAAGGTGTGGGGTGTGGTCGCCGTGGGGGCCCCGGTCAGCGTCGGGGTGTCCGCCACGTCCGCGGGGGTGGCCGCCAGGTGCGTGGGAGTCTCCGGGAAGTCGGCCGGAGTGCCCGCCGGGGGCAGTGGGCCCGGGTCTTCCGCCCCGTCCGCCACGCGCCGCAGCGCGGCCCCGATCGTGGCCGCGGACGGGCGCAGGCCCGGGGACTTGTTCAGCAGGGCCTCGACGATGGGCCGCAGCGGGCCGACCCGGTCCGGGATCTCCGGATCCGCGAAGGTGACCGCGTGCAGCGCGGCGGCCCCGGTGGCGCGCTGGAAGGGCGGTACGCCGGAGGCGACCGCGGACAGGGTCGCGCCCAGCGACCACAGGTCCGACGGCGGGCCGACCTCCTCCGCGGTCAGCCGCTCGGGCGCCATGTAGCCGATGGAGCCGAGGAGTTCACCGGTGGTGGTGAGCGACTCGTCGTCTTCCAGGGCGGCGATGCCGAAGTCGGTGAGCACGGCGCTGCCGTCCCGGCGCAGCAGGACGTTGGCGGGCTTGACGTCGCGGTGCAGCGCCCCGGCGGCGTGCACGGCCTCCAGCGCGCCGAGCAGCTGGAGCCCGAGGGCGGCGGTGTGGCGAGGGGTGAGGGGGCCGTCGTCCGCGATCCGGCGGGCCAGGTTGGGGCCGTCGATCAGCTCCATCACGATCCACAGCCGGTCGTCGTGTTCGACCAGGTCATGGACGCCCACCACATGCGGGTGGTGCACCCGCGCGACGGTACGCGCCTCTCTCTGCGCCCGGCGCAGCCGTCGCTGGTACTCGTGGTCGTCGCTCGCGACGTTCAGCTCCTTGGCAGCGACCTCGCGCTCCAGCATCTGGTCGTACGCGCGCCAGACCGTGCCCATGCCGCCTCGTCCCAGCCGGTTGCCCAGCTGGTAGCGGCCACCGATAAGTCGTACGTCGTCCCCACCCGATGTCACCCGATCGCTCCTGTTCTCACGCCCGGTGAGCATAGTCGTAAGTGTTCGAACATCATCGGGCACAACTGATGCATCAGTCAGCTCGCATCGCAATTTCCGAGTGAGATTCCCCTTGATTTAGGGAGGAAGCGGGCACCCCACCGTCATATTCATTGCGTTTATCTCAACGCATCCGTACCGTGTCGGCCATGCGGCAACAGTTCGACGTGGCGGAACGCGTACGTCAGGTGATCGGCGAAGCCGGTTGTACCCAGCGCGAATTCGCCCGGCGGGTCGTGATGGACCCGTCCAAGCTCTCGCGTTCGCTCAGCGGGAGCCGGCGCTTCACCGTGGCCGAGCTGGCGCGGATCGCCGACGCCGGGAACGTGGACGCCGGATGGCTGCTCGGCACGACGACGGACGGCGCGGCGGATGGCGCGGTGGGCGGCTCGGCGGGCGGCGCAGCCGGCAGAGCGGACGGCGGGGCGGCCGGTGCGCCGCGCCCGCCCGCCCCCACCGCGCCCCCCGACAGCGGGCGGCCGCTACAGATCGTGCGGGAGACGGTCCGGCTCATCGCCGAGCGCGGCTTCCACGCCGTACGCGTCGCCGACATCGCCGCCGCCTGCGACACCAGCACCGCCACCATCCACTACCACTTCCCGGGCCGCGCCGAGCTGCTCGAGGCCGCCGTGCGCTGGTGCATGGACGAGGACACCGCGCGCCGCGCCGCCCGGATCGCCGAGGCCGACGACGCGCGCGAGGAGCTGCGGCAGCTGATCGCGCTCCAGGCGCCGTACACCGAGCGGCAGCGGCAGCAGTGGCTGGTGTGGATGGACCTGTGGGCCGAGGCCGCGCGGTCCACGGCCATCGGGCGGCTGCACGCCGACTTCTACCAGCAGTGGCGGCGGACCGTGGCCGAGGTGATCCGGCGCGGTATCGAGCAGGGGGTCTTCCGCGCCGTCGACCCGCAGTTCAGCGCGCTGCGCCTGACCGCGCTGATCGACGGACTCGCCATCCAGGTGCTGGCCACCGGGCCCGGTGCGGGCGGTACGACCGCCGAGGCCATGGACATCGCCTGCAACGCGTACGTGGACACCGAACTGACCGCACGGCGCTCCGGCGCCGACGCGGCCGCCACGCGGCGATCCGGCGCCGACCCGGCCGGGCCGACCAGCCAGGACCGTAGCTCCGCACCACAAGAGTGCGGCGCACCGCAAGAGAGGGAGTAAAGCCCATGCCCATGAACGACAGCGTCATCATCACGTGTGCCCTGACCGGCGCCGGTGACACCGTGGGCCGCAGCCCCCATGTCCCCGTCACCCCCGAGCAGATAGCCCGCTCCGCCGTCGAGGCCGCGGAGGCCGGGGCGGCCGTGGTCCACATCCACGTGCGCGACCCCGAGACCGGCGCCCCCGCCCGCGATCCGCGGCTCTACCGCGAGGTCGTGGAGCGGGTCAAGGAGACCGGCACCGACGTCGTCATCAACCTCACTGCGGGCATGGGCGGCGACCTGGTCATCGACCCGGAGAACCCGCTCACCCGCCTCCCCGGCACCGACCTGGTCAGCGGCCTGGACCGGCTCCCCCACGTCGAGGACCTGCTCCCCGACATCTGCACCCTGGACTGCGGCTCGCTCAACTTCGGCGACGGCAGCAACCTCTACGTCTCCACCCCCGACATGCTGCGCACCGGCGCCAAGCGCATCCAGGAGCTGGGCGTACGCCCCGAGCTGGAGATCTTCGACACCGGGCAGCTGTGGTTCGCCAAGCAGCTGCTGGCCGAGGGGCTGCTGGACGACCCGACCGTCTTCCAGCTCTGCATGGGCATCCCGTGGGGCGCCCCGGCCGATCCGGGCGTGCTCGCGTCGATGGTCAACATGCTGCCCGAGGGCGCCCAGTGGGCCAGCTTCGCGCTGGGCCGGACGCAGATGCCGTGGGTGGCGCAGTCCATCCTGCTCGGCGGGAACGTACGGGTCGGTCTCGAGGACAACCTCTACCTCAGCCGGGGCGTCAAGGCCACCAACGGCCAGCTCGTCGAGCGCGCGGTCCAGATCACGGAGCTGCTGGGCGCGAACGTCGCCACGCCGGACGAGGCGCGGCAGCGGCTGGGCCTCAAGCCCCGCGCGTAATCCCCTCACCGCCTCCCCTCTCTTCTCTCTTCCCCCTCACACCCTTAGGACCGCCATGCCCTCATCCCCCTGCGCCCCCGAAGAGGTACGCCGCGTCGCCTGTGTCGGCGCCGGAGTCATCGGCGGCGGCTGGGTCGCCCACTTCCTGGCGCGCGGCTACGACGTCATCGCCTGGGACCCGGCCCCCGACGCCGAGGAGAAGCTGCGCCGTCTGGTGGCGGCCGCCTGGCCCGCCCTGGAGCAGATCGGCCTCGCCGACGGCGCCTCCCCCGACCGGCTGACCGTCGCCGCGACACTGGCGGAGGCCGTGGCCGACGCGCAGTTCGTCCAGGAGAGCGCCCCGGAGAAGCTGGAGCTCAAGCGGTCGCTGCTGGCCCAGCTGGACGCGGCGGCCCCGCCCGGGGTCGTCATCGCGTCCTCCACCTCCGGCTATCCGATGACCGATATGCAGACCGAGGCCGCCGACCCCGGCCGCCTCGTCGTCGGCCACCCCTTCAATCCGCCGTATCTCATTCCGCTGGTCGAGGTCGTCGGCGGGAAGCGGACGGACGCCGCGGCGGTCGAGTGGGCCTCGCGCTTCTACGAGGTGGCGGGCAAGTCCGTGATCACCATGGAGCGCGAGCTGCCCGGCTTCATCGCCAACCGGCTCCAGGAGGCGCTGTGGCGGGAGGCGCTGCACATGGTGGCCAACGGTGAGGCCACGGTGAAGGAGATCGACGACTCCATCACCGAGGGGCCCGGACTGCGGTGGGCGTTCATGGGTCCGTGCCTCACGTTCGCCCTGGCGGGCGGCGACGGAGGCATGGGACATATGCTCGACCACTTCGGACCCTCGTTGAAGTCTCCGTGGACCCGTCTCGAGGCGCCTGAGCTGGACGACACGCTGCGTGCGGCCATGGTCGACGGCTGTGACGAGGCGGCGGGCAGCCGTACCATCGCGCAGCTCGTCGCGGAGCGGGACCAGGGCGTCATCGACGTCCTGCGGGCGACTGGCCGTCTGCCGCGGCAGCGCACCGAGGGGACGGACGGCATCGCACATACCCCCAGCACCATGGGAGACGAGAAGTGAGCAGCACGCTCCCCGACTACCGGCAGACCGTACGTCCCGAGTGGATCGACTACAACGGCCATATGAGCGAGGCGTTCTACGTCCTCGTCTTCGGCCACAGCACCGACGAGATGATGGTGGAGACCGGGCTCGACTCCGCCTACCGCGCCAAGACCGGCTGCTCCCTCTACACCGTGGAGTCGCACATCCGGTATCTGAACGAGGTCGAGGAGGGCGCCGAACTCACCATCCGTACGCGCGTCATCGGCGTGGACGAGAAGAAGGTCCGGTTCACCCACGAGATGCATGTGGGCGAGCCGGACGGCGCCCCCGTGGCCACGACCGAGCTGCTCGCGCTCCACATCGACCAGAAGGAGAGCCGCTCGGCTCCGTTCCCCGACGAGGTGAAGGAGCGGCTGACGGATCTGCTCGAGAAGGCCCCCGAGTGGGCGGGCCGGGCGATCGGCCCGGTACCGGCCGAGGCGGGTTGAAGGACCGCCGTACCGCCTGAACGCCCCGGCCCCGGATTCGTCCGGGGGCCGGGGCGTTCGCCGTTCCGGATGGGGGATCGGGTGAGGTTGAATGGCGGTGGAGGCGGTAGGGGGCAACTCCGTGGGACGCGTGTGCGAGGAGTGACGACGCCATGGCGGACGCCGGACCGAACGCGAACGGGGCCGGGAACGGAAACAGGAACGGGACCGGGACCGGGGACGGCAAGGGCGGCCGGCGCGTCGAGCTGAGCGGAGTGCCCGAGACCCTGCTGTGGAACCTCTATATGCGGGCCGCCGAGGCCCGCCGGGCGCGGACCGTGCTGGACGACCCCAAGGCCGTGGAGCTGGTCGACCGCGTCGACTACCCCTTCGAGGAGACCTTCGGAAAGCCAAGACCGCTGCTGGCACAGGGCCACGCGCTGCGGGTCCGCACCTTCGACACCGCCGTACGGGCCTTCCTGGACGAGCATCCGGACGGCACGGTCGTCACGCTCGCCGAGGGTCTGGAGACGCAGTACTGGCGGGTGGACAACGGGCGGGCGCGCTGGCTGTGCGTGGAGCTGCCGGAGACCGCCGAGGTGCGGCGGGCGCTGCTACCGGACGACGAGCGGCGGCGCACCCTCGCCCGCTCGGCGCTCGACCTGTCCTGGCGGGACGAGGTCGATCCGGCGCGCGGGGTGCTGATCACCGCGCAGGGGCTGCTGATGTATCTGCGGCCGACCGAGGTGAAGGACCTGATCGCGGGGTGCGCCGAGCGGTTCCGGGGCGGGGCGCTGGTCTTCGACGCGGTGCCGCGGTGGTTCAGCGCCCGGACGGTACGCGGCGAGATGCGTACCGCCGGGGGCTATCAGGCGCCGCCCATGCCGTGGGGCATGGACGCGGGTGAGCTGCCGAAGGTGCGGACGGCCCATCCGGCGATCACGGACGTGCGCGAGGTGCCGCCGCCGCGCGGGCGGGGGTTCTACTACGGGGTGCTGGCGCCGCTGATGCGGTGGCTGCCCGCGGTGCGGAATCTGCGGCCGACGATGACGGCGATAGCGCGCTTCTCGTAAGGCGTGTCGAGCTTCTCGTAAGCCTTGTCGATCAGCCCGCCGGTGCGGCGAGGACCGTCGCCAGGCGCTCGAGGACCGAGGGCCAGCCGCGACCCATCCCATCGAGGGCCTTCCTGCCGAGCGGGGAGTCGAGGTCGAACCCGGCGTGCTCGAGGAAGAGCCGGGTGCCGGCGCCCTCCGGTTCGAGGCGCCAGGTGATGGTGGTGTCCAGGGTGGCCTGGGCGAACCGGTAGCTCAGCAGCCGCTCCGGCTCGACGGCGATCACCTCGCAGGGCTGCTCCCCCCAGGACCCCATGTCGAGCGTGAAGCGGTGGCCCACCTCCGCCCGCACATCGCCCGCGGCCCACCACCGCGCGTGCAGCCGCGGATCGGTGAGGGCCTGCCATACGACGGCCGGGGGGTGGGGCAGGAACTGGTCGCAGTGGATGGCATCGGGCTCGGTCATGGGTTCTCCTCGTCGAGGACGTCGCGCAGCGCGTGGAGCCGGCCGCGCCAGTAGTGCTCGAAGGGATGCAGCCACTGCCGCACCTCGGCGAGCGGATCCGCCTCCAGGTGGTAGTACCGCTGCCGCCCCCGCGGCTCCTCCCGTACGAGCCGGGCCTGCCGGAGCACCTGGAGATGTTCCGAGATCGCCGGTCTGCTCAGCTCGAACTCGCCCGCGAGGTCGTTGACGGCACGGGGGCCGTCCCGGAGGCAGTCGAGCAGCTTGCGGCGCACGGGGTTGGCGAGCGCGCTGAAGACGTCTGTGGGCACGACCCGGAGATTACGTCGGAGATTCCCGACGCGTCAACATTTCCCGACGCGTTGGAATTCGGAGCGGCGGCAGCCCCCGAGGGCGCCGATCACTCCGGCGGGACGCTGTACCGCTCCAGGGTCGCCTTGGAGACCGAGGTGTCCATGAGGCGCAGCTCCCATGGGCCGGTGTTGACGTCGAAGTCCTTGCCGAAACCGACCCACTTGTCAGCCATGCGGCGACTGGTCGGCTCCACGAGCATCTGAAGCGCGCCGTGGTAGCACGCCCCCTGGTAGTAGCCGCCGGTGGCCGTCTGCTCGGTCCAGGTGCCCGTGACCACGCTCCGGTCAACGGTGAGGTCCAGAGAGAGCGGGGAGTCCGGCCCGGTGAGCGTGGTGCGGCGGAGAGAATGGACAGGTGAGACGCCCACCGGACACCACCAGCCCGATACGGCCCCGGCTGCCGTCCCCCGTGCGGGACGTGGCCGACCCGTGGCTCGCCGACCGGGGCGTGGAGCTGCGTCTGAAGCGCGACGACCTCATCCACCCACTGGTGCCGGGCAACAAGTGGCGCAAGCTCACCCCGAACCTGCGCGCGGCCGTCGAGCGCGGCCACACCCGGCTGCTCACATTCGGCGGGGCGTACTCCAACCACATCCGGGCGGTGGCCGCGGCGGGGGCCGCGTACGGGCTGTCGACGGTCGGGGTCATCCGGGGCGACGAGCTGGCCGACGCGCCGCGCAACTGGTCGCTGGCGCGGGCCGAGGCACACGGCATGGAGCTGGCCTTCGTCACCCGCTCCGCCTACCGCGAGACGCTGCGCGGCCTGGGCGAGGACGACCCCGGCACCCTGCGGGCGCTTCAGGAGCGGTGGGGGCGCGCCTATGTGCTCCCGGAGGGCGGTACGAACGTCCTGGCGGCGCGCGGCGCGGCGGAACTCGTCGCGGAGCTGCCCGACCTGCCCGACATGCCCGCCCTGGGGCCGGGCGATGTGGTGTGCTGCGCGGTGGGCACCGGCGGCACGCTGGCCGGGATCGCCGCCGCGCTCCCGGCTGGTGCGCGGGCGGTGGGGTTCGCCGTCCTGAAGGGAGCGGAGGGCTACCTGGAACGCGAGGTGGCCGCGCTGCACGAGCAGGGGTGGGGGCGGGCCTTCGCCAACTGGCGGATCGAGCATGGCTACCACGGCGGCGGCTACGGGCGGGTCCCGGCGGAGCTGGAGGCGTTCGCGGCGGAGTTCGAGGCGCGGCACGGGGTCCGGCTGGAGCGGCGGTACGTGGCGAAGCTGCTGTGGGGTGTGTACGGGCTGGTGGAGCGGGGTGAACTGGCCCCGGGCAGCCGGGTGACGGCGGTGGTGACGGGGCCTCCGGATCCGGCGGGCCCGCCGGGGCCGTAGAAGCGGGTGGGCCCGCCGGGTCGTAGGAGCGGGTGGATCCGGGCGTTCCTCGCCGATCCCAGGTGTTCCCCGCCGATCCCTGGCGTTCCCCGCCGATCCATGGCGTTCCCGGCCAGTTCCGGCCGGAGCCACGGCGGTCACACCTCGACGCGCAGCCCGTCGTGGGCGACGTCCCAGCCGCTCAGATCCTCGGCCAGCGCCGTCGGGGACAGGTGGGTGAGCAGCAACCGTCGGCAGGTGAGATGGTCACGGTGGCGCGCGAGCGTGTCGAGGTCGAGATGCCAGCGGATGGGGCGCGGGCTGTAGCCCTCGCACAGGAACAGCCCGACGCCGTCCGCCGCGTCGATCAGGGCATCGGTCCACTCGGTGTCGCCCGAGTAGGCCATCGCTCCGCTCGGCCCCTCCACCCGTAGCGCGTAGGCGGGAGCTCCGGAGGCGTGCCGCACCTCGAAGGGGGTCACTCGCAGGGGCCCCAGTTCCCTGGGGCACCGGTCGGCGTGCTCCATGACGTGGACGTCGAAGCGCCGTCGCACCCCGCTCGAGCCGGGGAACAGCGCTTCCATCGCCCGCGTCAGCCGGTCACCGGTCCCGGGCGGGCCGACCACGGTCAGATCACGGGTGCGGCGCCGGAACTGCCCGTCGAGGACGAGGAACGGCAGACCGCCGAAGTGGTCACCGTGCAGATGGGTGACCAGGGCCGTGTCGATGTCGTTGGTCTCGATCCCCTGCTGACGCATCGCCGTCAGGCTGGTCGCGCCACAGTCCACCAGGACGTGGGGCGGGCCGGCCGGGTCGGGGGCCACCGCCAGGCAGGTCTGGAACCGCCCGCCCGAGCCGAACGCGTCACCGCTGCCCACGACCGTCACCCGCATCCGCGCATGGTCGCACGGCCGGGGCACACCGGGCACGGGGTCAGCCGAAGGTGATCAGTCGGGGATGCGGAGGCGCATGACCCTCGTCGCCGCGTGGCGGACCGTGCCTTCCTGGCGGACCTCGACGATCAGGTCGGGGGCGATGGGGCGGTAGGCGATCTCGGCGCCGACCCGGTCCAGGGCGGTGGGGAGTTCGGCGGGCGGGGGCTCGGGGTCGGGCAGGTCGCGCAGGGCCGTGCCGAGCTGGGCGCGGACGGCCGTGGAGAGCGGGGCGGAGATCAAGGGCGCGTCGTCGCCGGGGAGCACCAGCGCGAGGGCGCGCGGGCGGAGGCGGGGGCCGACGACGCCGACGACCACGGCGTCCCGGGTCTCCGAATGGCGCACCTTCCGCCAGTGGCGGCCCGGCCGGTAGGGCTGGTCCAGCTCCTTGATGACCAGGCCCTCGATACCGATCTCCAGGAGCGACTCGTACCAGGTGGCGGCGAGCTCCGGATCGGTCGTCATCGGCACGGCCTGGAGCGGGGGGCCGAGCGGTTCGAGGAGCGCCATCAGCCGCGCGCGGCGCTGTTCGTACGGAAGCGGCCGCAGATCCTCCGCGCCGAGCGCGAGCAGGTCGAAGGCGGCGTAGGAGGCGGGCAGTTCCCGGGCGAGCCTCCCCGCCCGGGACTCGGACGCGGCGAAGGCGCGCTTCTGGACGGCGGCGAAGTCCGTACGGCCGCCCGCCCACACCACCACCTCGCCGTCGAGGACCGTGCCGGGCGGCAGCGGCCGCGCGGCGGCCACCAGGTCGGGGAAGGCGCGGGTGACGATGCGGCCGGAGCGGGCCTGCATCCTTACGGTGTCCCCCAGCCGGAAGATCAGCAGCCGATGGCCGTCGAACTTGGGCTCGTACGCCAGCCGCCGTCCGGGCGGGGCGACGGGCAGGATCGGGACGACACGGGCCAGCGCCACGTCGAGGGGCGGCTGAAGGGGCGGCTCAGGGGAGGGCGACGTCATCGGTCGGCCGCGCCTTCGTCGTCGCCTGGGCCGAGGTCCTTGTCCTCCCCTTGGCCGTTGTCTTCGCCGTCCCCTTGGCCGTTGCCTTCGTCCTCCCCGGCCTCGGCCTCGCCCGTCGGCAGCGGGCGCCCCTCCGCCGGGTCCAGCAGCGGGGCGAGCAGATCCCCGTGGCGGTCGAGCCGCGCGGGGATGTCGTCGATCAGGAAGGTCAGCGCCGCCGGGTCGCCGCACGCCTCGACCTCCTCCCAGGTGACGGGCGCGGAGACGGCCGGTTCGGGGACGGCGCGGGGGGTGTAGGGCGCGGCGGTGGTCTTCGCGGCGGCGTTCTGGCTGAAGTCCACGTACACCTTCCCCGGCCGCAGGGAGCGGGTCATCTTACGGATGACGAGGTCCGGCATGGCGTTCGCGGCCTCCAGGGCCAGCCGTCTGGCGTAGGCGGTGGTCCGCCGGGAGGAGGTGGGCTCCACCGGCACCAGCAGATGCAGCCCCTTGGAGCCACTGGTCTTCGCGTACGCCGTAAGGCCGTCATCGGCCAGCCGCTCGCGCAGCCATACGGCGACGACGCGGCAGTCCACGATCGTGGCGGGCGGTCCGGGGTCGAGGTCGAAGACGAGCCGGTCGGCGATGCCCACGCCCTGGTCGATCCGCCACATCGGGGTGTGGAGCTCCACCACGAGGTTGGCCGACCACATCAGCGAGGGCAGGTCCTGGATCACCACCTGCCGCGCGGTCTCCCCCTTATGGCGGGTGACCTCGGCCGTCGTCACCCAGGAAGGCGTGCCCGGAGGCGGGTTCTTGGTGAAGAACTTCTGCCCGTCGGGGCCGTCCGGATAGCGCAGGAACGCCAGCGGCCGCCCGCGCAGATGGCCGAGGAGCGCGTCCGCGGTCGACGCCAGATAGTGCAGCAGCTCGCCCTTGGTGGTGCCGGTGGCCGGATGGATGACCTTGTCGAGGTTCCTGAGCGTGATCCGCCGCCCCTCCACCTCCGCGATCGGGGACATACGATAAGAATCTCACGAAAGGGATCAAGCATGCGATCTATCTGGAATGGGAACATTTCCTTCGGCCTGGTGAGCATTCCGATCAAGATCTATCCGGCCACCGAGGACCACTCGATCTCGTTCCGGCAGATCCACACCCGCGACAACGGCCGCATCCGCTACCGCAAGGTCTGTGAGCTCGAGGACAAGCCGGTCGAGTCGGGCGAGATCGGGCGAGCGTACGAGGACGCGGACGGCGCGCTGGTCCCGATCACCGAGGAGGACCTCGCGGCGCTTCCGCTGCCCACCACCCACACCCTGGAGATCGAGGCGTTCATCTCCGCCTCCGAGATCGATCCGCTCCAGATGGGCGACGCCTACTACCTGGGCACCAGCGGCGCCGCCGGGGCCAAGCCGTACACGCTGCTGCGCGAGGCGCTCAAGCGCAGCGAGAAGGTCGCCATCGCCAAATACGCCCACCGCGGCCGGGAGCGGCTGGGGATGCTGCGCGTCGTCGGCGACACGATCGCGCTGCACCGGCTGCTCTGGCCGGACGAGGTGCGCGAGCCCGCGGGGGTGGCCCCCAAGGAGAAGGTGACCGTGAAGCCTGCGGAACTGGACCTCGCGGACACCCTGATGGAGACGCTCGGAGAGGTGGATCTGAACGATCTGCGCGACGAGTACCACGAGGCGCTGGAGGAACTGGTGGCGGCGAAGATGTCCGGCGCCACGCCCACCGCCGAGCCCGGTGAGCGCCCCGCGGGCGCGCAGGTGGTCGACTTGATGGCGGCGCTGAAGGAGAGCGTGCGCAGCGCGAAGGAGGCGCGGGGCGAGGAGGCGGGGGAGGCGGGGGAGGCGGGGGAGGCCGCCGGGGAGGGCGGAGCCGAGGAGGCAGGGGCGGAGGAGGGGGAGGCGACGGTCCACGAGCTGCGCGGCCGCAAGAAGGCACCGGCTAAGAAGGCACCGGCTAAGAAGGCCGCGACGAAGAAGACCACGGCGGCCGGGAAGAAGACGGCGGCGAAGGGCGCCAAGGCCGCGGAGAAGGAGCCCGCTGGGAAGCGGCAGGCGGGTGCGAAGAAGGCTGCGGCCAAGAAGAGTGCGGCCAAGAAGACCACTGCGAAGAAGCAGACGGGCAAGCGCGGCACGCGGACCGCGTCCTGAGCCGGCCCTGCCACCGCCTTTCGCACACCGCCCACACGCCTGCGGCGGGCTGTCCCCTACCCGCCCCTTCCCGAACCATGGGGCTCCGCCCCCTGGACCCCCGGACGCCCTTCGGGCGTGTCCTCAATCTCCCCCAGCTACCGCTGGGAGGTGCCCCCTGACGGGCTGAAAACAGCCCCTCCGGCGATTGAGGACCAGGGTCCGGGGCGAACGAGCTGAAATCAGCCCGTCCGGCGATTGAGGACCGGGGTCCGGGGCGGAGCCCCGGTTGTGGGAAGGGGCGGGTAGGGGAAAGCCCGCCGCAGGCGCAACCGGCGCGGCCGCCCCGCCCCAGGTCCCGCCCCGGTGCGTGGTCGGGCCCCGGCGCGGAACGCGCCTCAGCGGAACGCGCCTCAGCGGAAGGCGCCCACATGGTCCTCCACCCACTGGGCGAACGTCAGCCCAGGACGCCCCGTAATGCGCTCCACCTCCGGCGAGATCGCCTGCGGCCGATCCACCAACTCCGCAAAAACCCGCAGCAGCGAATCCGCCATCTCCGGCGTGACGAACCCACCGGACATCCGCTCCCGCGCCGCCTCACGCGGAATCTCCTCATACCGCAGCGGCCGCCCGATGACCTCGCCGATGACGCGCACCTGTTCGGCGAAGCTCAGCGACTCGGGTCCGGTCAGCTCCGGGGCCTTGCCGACCAGGTCGTCGGTGAGCAGGGCGCGGGCGGAGACCGCGCCCATGTCGGCCTCGTGGATGAGCGCCATCTGCGCCCCGGCGTACGGCCCGTACACCACGTCCCCGGCCTTGATCTGGTCCGCCCACTGCAACGCGTTCGCGGCGAAGCCGCCCGGGCGGACGAACGTCCACTCAAGACCGGTGGCCTCGACCTCGTCCTCCAGCGCGCGGTGGCGGGCGCCGATCGGGTTCCGCTGCGGATCGACATCGTCCAGGACGGAGGACGAGGAGAGCATCACGATCCGCCGTACCCCGCTCTCCTTGGCCCGCTCGAGGATCTTCCCGGACCCGACCTGCCAGGCCACCGCGGGGTTGAGGAACAGCGCCGTGGCGCCGTCCAGGGGCAGCTCATCGGTGCGGGCCGCCCGCACGCCCTCCGGCAGCCGGGCCGCCTCGGGGTCGCGGGTGAGCGCGAGCACCTCGGCGCCCGCGTCGGCCAGCTGCTTCACCACATGGCTGCCGACGTTTCCGGTGGCTCCGGTCACCACGAACATGATCAATCTCCTTGCCTGTCATGCGATCCGTACGTAACCGAAGTCAGGTTCATCCAAACGGATGACATTGTCAAACAATTAGATGAGAGCATGGCCGGAACCCCGGCTAGCCTGTCCGGGCCGAGGAAGAGGAGATGACGACGATGCAGGGGACGCCCAAGAGGCCCCGCCGCGCCCCCACGCCCGAGGAGCGCAAGCAGTGCCCGGAGCGCTCCCGGCGGCTGCTGCTGGAGGCGGCCATGGACGAGTTCTCCGAGAAGGGGTTCGCGGGCGCGCGCGTCCAGGACATCGCGGACCGTGCGGGCCTCAACAAGCAGCTGATCGCCTACTACTTCGGCGGCAAGGAGGGCCTCTACCGGGAGCTGGGCCGTGAGTGGCTGCGGCACGAGGCGACCTTCAACGACCCCGCGGTCCCCTTCGAGGAGCTGGTCGTCCGCTACCTCCGGGAGGCGTTCGACGACCCCCGCGGCATCCGGCTGGCCATCTGGCAGGCGCTGACCGGCGAGGTGGCGGACGAGCCGCGCGAGGACCTGTCCGACATGCGGCGCCGGCAGGCGGCGGGCGAGCTGGCGGACGACCTCGACCCGGCCGCCGTGCTGCTGATGTGCTACGCCATGGTCTCCGCACCGGCCACCATGCCGCACGCCGTCCGCCAGATCTTCGGCATCGAGCCGGACTCGCCGGAGTTCCGGGAGCGGTGGGAGGAGCAGCTGCGCCGGATCGTCCGCCACCTCGCCGCGTAACCGCACGCCCACCGCCCCACGCCCCGCGCCCTACGTCCTACCGTCGGCTCACTCGGTCACCCCGTCGATCTGGAACGTCTGCACCGACTTCTCGGCGAACGGAACGCTCAGCCGCTTCCCGGCCAGCGCCGTGTCCTGGCGCGCGGTGTACAGATCGCCGGTACCCGAGGTCTGGGTGGACCAGCGCGGCACCAGCCCGCCGGTGCCCCCGGTGACCTGGCCGAAGCGGGACAGATCGAAGGTGAGCGTCTGCGCGGCGCCGGGGTTGACGGCGACGAGCACGAGCCGCCGCGCCCCCGGGTCGTACGCGGCGACCGCGTGGTCCGAGCCGGTCTCCAGGATCCGCATCCCGGGGCGGATATGGCGGGTGAACTGCGCGAGCACGTAGTACTTGGTCTGCACGGCGCCGGGCTGGGCGGTGTCCGGGTCGTAGTGGATCAGCGCCCAGCCGGCGCTGGGGTCCATGACCTGCCAGTAGCACCACGCGGTGGGGTGCAGCCAGCGGAAGTCCAGGCAGAGGTTGGTGGCCAGGGTGAGGCCGGTGCCGTCCTTGTCGCCGGTCTCGGAGTTCCACAGCTTCTTGCCCGCCGCCCGCACATCCGCGTACAGCAGATCGCGGCGGCCGCCCGAGCCCTGGTAGCCGTGCACGTTGACCTGGTCGACCAGGGCGCGGGTGGCGGTGTCGAACGAGCTCCAGGTGGTGCGGGCCAGGTCGTAAGCGGTCTCGTCCGACGCCGAGATCCGGGTGCCGGTCAGCCCGCGCGCGTCGAGCTCGGTGCGGAGGTGGCCGAGGACGGTCCGCTGGACCGCCGCGTCGATGTGGCAGCCCTCCTGGGTGCCGTCCGCCTTCCACCAGGCCGACGAGGGCTCGTTGAACGCCTCGACGGTGGCGAAGCGGACGCCCCAGTGGTCCTGGGCGTAGCGGGCGGTGGTGGCGAGGTAGAGCGCGAACTGGCGGTAGTTCCAGGACTGGAGGTTGTTGCCGCCGTCCGCCGCGCCGGACGGGTTGTGATTGAGACACATCCACCACATGGGCGAATTGGAGAACAGCTCGCTGACGGCGCCCCGCTGGACGGCCTTGGCCAGCGCCGCCCGCTGGACCGCGTCGGCGTTCCAGTGCCAGGCCGCGGAGGCGGGGTCCTCGCTGTTCCAGTCGTGCCAGTAGCCCTCGATCTGCTTGAACCGGGGGATGTTGGGCGAGGCCACCATGGACTCGCCGGCCACGCTGGTCCAGGCGCAGCCGCCGAGGTTGTAACGGGCGATGTTCAGCCCGAGACCGGGCAGCGACCGGCCGCCGTAACCCACCGGCTTGGTGGTGAAGAAGAGATCGGCGAAGTCGTCCCGCTGCCCGAAGAGATTGGCCCACCAGGCGAGGGAGGTGCCCCAGCCCTCCCAGGCCCCGTGGTCGGTGCCGGGGTCGACGCCGATGGTCTCGTCGGCCCATGCGGTACCGGTCGTGAGGGCGGTGCCGAGCACGGTGGTGCCCGCCGCCGCCAGAAGCGTTCTGCGCCGCATCGTCAGTCCCCTCCGCCGCACCGGCCCCCGTCGCTTACGAAGCGTCGGGGCAGCGGCGGGCGTTGTCGAGAGGCGTGACAGCGCTTTCTACGGACGGGCCGGGGGTCGCACGGTGACGGTCCATCCGAAATTCGGTTGCTTCCGCCCGCCCCCGTGTCCAGGATGTCCGCGTCCTCATATCGACGAGGCATCCACGAGACATCTACGAGCAGGAGCAACCGATGCGCCGATTCCTCGGAACGACTCAGCGCCCCCACCGGACGACCGTCTTCGAGGACCTCAGCATCCATGCCCAGCTCTCCACGGGTCTCACGGACCCTCAACATCGGTGTGCTCGCCCATGTCGACGCCGGTAAGACCAGCCTGACCGAGCGGCTGCTCTACGACGCCGGAGTGATCGACCGGCTCGGCAGCGTCGACACCGGGGACACCCAGACCGACACCGGCGAGATCGAGCGGCAGCGCGGTATCACCGTGCGGACCGCGGTCGCGTCCCTCACCGCCGGGGACACCCAGATCAACCTGATCGACACCCCCGGCCACTCCGACTTCATCGCCGAGGTCGAGCGCGCCCTCGGGGTGCTCGACGGCGCGGTGCTCGTGCTGTCCGCCGTCGAGGGCGTCCAGGCGCAGACCAGGGTACTGATGAAGACCCTGCGACGGCTGCGGCTCCCGGTGCTGCTCTTCATCAACAAGATCGACCGCGCGGGCGCCCGCGACGAGGGGCTGCTCGCCGACATCCGGCGCGCCCTGGCGCCGCATCTCGTCCCGCTGACGACCGTAAGGGAGTTGGGCACGCGGAACGCCCGCGCCCATCCGCGCTCCCTGGACGATCCGGGGGTGCGCGCGGAGGCGGCCGAGGTGCTGGCCGAGACCGATGACGCGATGCTCGCGCGGGTCGTGGACGGTCCGCCGCCCTCGGCCGAGGAGGTGGGGGCGGCGCTCGCGGCCGGTACGGCGGCGGGGCTGGCGCATCCGGTCTTCTTCGGCTCGGCGCTCAGCGGCGAGGGGGTCGGGGCGCTGGTCGAGGGGGTGGCGCGGCTGGTGCCGCCCGCGCCGGGCGGCGCGGAGCCGCGCGGCACGGTCTTCGCCGTGGAGCGCGGCGGGGGCGGCACAGGTGGCACAAGCGGCACAGGCGGCAGGAGCGGCGGCCGTGGTGGCCGTACGGCCTATCTGCGGCTGTTCTCCGGCGAGGTGACGCTGCGGCAGCGGGTGACCCTGCACCGCCGCGAGCCCGACGGCGCCCTGACCGAGCACACCGGGCAGATCACCGCGCTGGAGGTCATCGGCGACGCGGGGGCCGCGCGGGAGCCGCTGACCGCCGGGAACATCGCGAGGATCAAGGGACTGCCCGGGGTCCGGGTCGGCGACCGGCTCGGGCCCGTCCACGACGCCCCGTCGGACCGTCGGCACTTCGCCGCGCCCAGCCTCCAGACCCTCGTCCACGCCCGCGAGCCCGGCGCCGCCGCCGCGTCCCGGCTGCACACCGCGCTGCTGGACCTGGCCGACCAGGATCCGCTGATCCACGCGCGGGCGATGCCGGGCGGGGCCACCTCGGTACTGCTGTACGGGGAGGTACAGAAGGAGATCATCGCGGCCACGCTGGTCCAGGACTACGGCATCGAGGCGGACTTCGAACCGAGCCGCCCGGTGCTGGTCGAGCGCCCCTCGGGGATCGGCGAGGCCGTCCGCGAGATCGCCCGGGTCGGCCACACCGGGCCGTGGGCGACCGTGGGGCTGCGCGTGGAGCCCACCGAGCGCGGCGCCGGGGTGGTCTTCGGCTACGAGACCGAACTGGGCGCGCTGCCCCGCGCGTTCCACAACGCGATCGAGGAGACCGTGTACGAGACGCTGTTCCACGGGCCCCGTGGCCGCTCGGTGACGGACTGCCGGGCCGTCCTCGTCCGCTCCGGGTTCATCGGCCCGCTGAGCACCGCGGCCGACTTCCGCGACCTCACCCCGGTGGTGCTCGGGGAGGCCCTGGAGCGGGCGGGGTGGCGGATCTACGAGCCGTACCACGCCTTCGAACTGGAGCTTCCGGCCGAGACGCTCGCCGCGGTCACCGCCCAGCTCGCCGCCGCCGAGGCGGACATCGGCGAGAGCGTGGACGGTGCCACGGGGTGGCTGCTGCGGGGCGAGCTCCCGGCCCGCCGGGTGCACGGCTTCGAGCGGGTCCTGCCCCGGCTGACGCACGGCGAGGGGGTGTGGTGGTCCCGGCCGTGCGCCGACCGGCCGCTGCGCGCCGGGGCGGCGGCCCCGGGCCTCGGCTCCTAGCTCCTCCTGGCTCCCCCTCCTGGCTCTAGACCTCGGGCGGCCCGATACGGGTGTAGACGACGCTGTTGCTGCTACTGCCAACCGTGACAACCTGTACGTTCACCGGCCCGGCGGGACTGGACAGCGCGATGGCGGTGACCCAGGTGTCGGAGACGACGGTGTGAAGGCGAGGCGAAAGACGGGACCGGGCGGGCTGGACCCGCTCGCGCTCACGGCGGTCCGGTGCGCGACCGCGGGCTTTGGGGCACCCGCCCGGTCCTCCTCGCGGTACGCCTGGCGCCCGGCTCCGGCGAGGATGCGGCGCCCCCAGCGCCGAAAGAATCGACGGGAGGTTCCACCGCACACTTTCAGTAATCCATCCGACGTAGCCCGCCACAAGAAGAGGTGACGCCACGTCACCCGAATGGCCGGGCGCGCCGGACCGGAGGCGCCGCACACCGGACGCGCCGGGCCTGACATCCCGCCCCGTACGGCCCTGGCACGCCCCTCTCCGGCCCCGGGTCCGCCCCGCTCCGGTCCCGCGCCCGCCCCGCTCCGGTCCCGCGCCCGCCCCGCTCCGGTCCCGCGCCCGTCCCTCGCCGGTCCCGGCGCCGCCCCTCACCCGTTCCCGTGACCCATCGGACGGACGGGTCACTTCCGTACCTCTCGGGCGTATGCTCTTGCCACATGGGGGCGGAAATGGGCATTACCGCCGATGCGACCTCCAACGGGGGCACATGGCGGGTGAGGATCCGTAGTTCGGCCGGTGACGTCCTGGGCGCCGGAATCCTCCTGGGCAGTGAGACGGTGCTGACGTGCGCCCATGTGATCCCCGACGACGGGCTCCCGGTGCCCGCCACCGAGGTGCTGGTCGAACTGGTCGAGGTGCACGAGGCCCAGCCCGTCCCCGCGCGCGTCGCCGACGGCTGCTGGGTGCCCCAGCGCTCCGACGGCTGCGGCGATGTGGCGCTGCTGCGGCTGAGCCGGCCGCAGCCCGCCGAGCACGCCGCGCCGCTCTACCGGCTGCCGCCGGTGCTCGGCCGGCCGGTGTGGATGGGCGGCTTCCCCAAGGGGCTCGACAACGGCCACTATCTGCGCGCGAAGACCGCCGGGCGGGTCGGCCCCCGGGCGGAGTGGGTGGGTCTCGACCCCAAGTCGCCCAGGGATGTGGTCCGTAAGGGCTTCAGCGGCGCCGGAGTGGAGGACGAGGCGACCCGGCATGTCATCGGCATGGTCGTCAGCCGGTACGACGACCCCGTCGACGTGCCCTCCGCCGAGCGCCTCAGCGTCTCCTACATGATCCCGGTCGAGACGATCGTGCGCCATCTGCCGGTGGTCCACCGCTGGGTGCGCGGGGACCCCGGGGTGGACCGGCCGCTGGTATCCCCGCTGACCACCGGCGTCCAGGACATCGGCTTCGCCCAGCGGCTCGCCGTATGGCTGCGCCGGGAGCCCCTGACCGGGCGCGCGGGCATCACGGACGTGGAGACCGTGGTCATCGAGGACGACGACCACGCGCGGTACGAGGCGCTGAGCCGCGCCATCACGCTCGCCGACCGCGAGCTGTCGGGCGGCGGCCCCGACGAGGCGGTCTCGGCCGCGCCGCACGGCACCGTACCGCCGCTGGGCAGCGTGGACCTGGCCATCGACGTCACCAAGCGCACCGACACCGAGGTCGCGCTGCGGGTCGCGGACCGGATGGATCTGCGCTCGCCCGGCGACACCTCCCCGCTCAGCCGGGTCCGGGCCAACGCGGTGCCGCTCACCATCGTGGCCGTCGGCGTGGACCGCGCCCGCGACCCCGAGGCGCTGGTCGGCTTCATGAAGCTGCTCGCCGACCGGGGCAGTCGGCTGCTGCTGGTCTTCCGCGACCCCCACTCGAGCGGACTGCGGCTGGCCGAGCGGCTGTTCCGCCCCGAGCCGGCCCGGATCGACGCCTGGCTGGACGAGCTCACCGGGCGGGTGGCCCTCGCCGCCGACCGCGAGCACGAGACGGCCGAGCGCGGGGCGCGCCGCTCCTCCTTAGCGGACGCCGAGGACGCCACGGCCCTGCGGATCAATCTGACCCGGCTGCGCTCCGACCCCGAGCTGCGCTCCCACCGCATCGTCGCCAAGCTGGCCGCGTTCGAGCACTCGGTGCGGGCGGTCGCCGAGCGGGCCGAGGAGACGCTGCGGGTGATCGACGCCCAGCAGCCGGCGGTCCAGGAGCTGAAGTGGCAGCTGGTGTCGTACACGGCGATGCTCGGCACCAAGGCCGAGTCCGAGCGGGCCGAGCTGATTCCGCTGCACCGCGCCGCGGTGCGGCTGCTGGCCGAGGTGCCCTGCGATCTGCCGGAGGCCCGCCGCGCCGTCGACCGGTTCGTGGCCGCCGTGCACACACCGCCGGAGGGGGAGGCGCCATGACGGACCCGACGGATGGGGCGGTCTGCGGTCGCCAGGACTGCCGCGGCGAGGGTCTGGGCCGGATCAACGCCCGGGGCTTCTGCTCGGAGTGCGGCCGAAGACCCCTGCCCGCCGCCCCTTCTCCCGCTCCCCCGCCCGTCGAGCCCGCCGCCCCTCTGGTGTCCGAGTCCACCGCGACCACGGCCCGTGCCCGCCGCCGCGATGTGGCGCGGAAGTTCACGGTGCGGCCGGCGGGCGAGGGCCTGCTGGACCTGCCCCGCGTCGAACTGCCCTCGCTGCGCGACCTGGTGATGGACGATCCGCACCCTCCCTCGCGCGGCCAGACCTGCGGCTGGGAGGGGTGCGACGAGATCGTGGGCGCGCCCTACGCCGGACAGCCCGCGCTCTCCCGGGGCTACTGCCCGCGCTGCCGCCATCAGTTCGACTTCACCCCGCGGCTGAGCCCCGGCGATCTGCTGGGCGATCAGTACCGGGTGGTCGGCTGCGTCGGGTACGGCGGGCTCGGCTGGGTCTATCTCGCCGAGGACACCCAGCTGGACGACCAGCCCGTGGCCATCAAGGGCCTGATCAACAACGAGGACGAGGCGGCCCTGCGGGTGGCGGTCGAGGAGCGCCGCTATCTGACCATGCTCGACCACCCCGGCATCGTCCGGATCATCAACTACGTCACCCAGCCCGACCCGCGCGACGACGGGGCGCTGACGGGCTACATCGTGATGGAGTTCGTCGGCGGGATGACCCTCGCCCAGATCAAGGACCACATCGCGGACGCGGTGCGGCCGTACGACGGGCCGCGGCTGTACGAGCACATCCTGGCCTACGGCTGTCTGGTGCTGCGCGCGCTGGGCTATCTGCACGGCGAGAAGCTGCTGTACTGCGATCTCAAGCCGAGCAATGTGATGCACTACGAGGACCGGGTCAAGGTGATCGACCTCGGCGCGGTGCGGCGGCTGGGCCAGCGGGACGGCGGGCCGCCGGTGATCACCGAGGCGTTCGCCGCCCCCGAGGTGCTGGCCCGGGGCGCCTCCGCGCTCACCGAGCGCCATGACCTCTTCGGGGTCGGCAGAACGCTCGAGGAGCTCTCGGACAAGGCCGCCCGGCCGACCCAGCGGCCGCCGGGCCTGGGCGCCGAGTCCTACCGCCGGGTGCTGGCCCGCGCCACCGCGGCCGACCCGGAGCGGCGGTTCGGATCGGCCGCGGAGATGTCCGAGCAACTGTGGGGGGTGCTGCGGGAGATCCACTCGCTGCGGCTCAGCCGGGAGCAGCCCGAGCCGTCCACGCTCTTCGCCCCGACCTCGGCGCTGCTGGACTCCTCGCTGGGCCGGATCCCGGACCTGGAGCGCTGGCTGGACGGGGAGCCGCGCCCGCTGCTGGCGTCCGGGCTGCCCCGGCCGGAGCGGGTGCCGCTCGGGCTCCCGGTGCCGTTCCCGGACGCGGCGGATCCCGGCGCGGCGCTGCTCGGCGTCCCGACCGACAGCGGGCCGCGGCGGCTGATCGAGCAGCTGCACGCCTTCCCCCGCCCCTCCGCCGAGATCCGGCTGCGCGTCTGCCGCGCCTATCTGGAGCTGGGCGAACGGGACGCGGCGGCCGCTGAGTTGGCGATCGCCGTGGAGCTGATCGGCTCCGCCGCCCCGTACGACTGGCGGCTGTCCTGGCACCGCGCCCTGCTGCGGCTCGCCGACGGCGCGGTGGCCGACGCCCGGCGCGAGTTCGACGAGGTCTACAGCGCCCTGCCCGGGGAGTACGCGCCCAAGCTGGCGCTCGGCTACTGCGCCGAGCACCTGGGCGACCACGAGGCCGCCAAGCGGTTCTACGAGGCGGTGTGGCAGCGCAACCGCTCGCAGGGCAGCGCCGCCTTCGGACTGGCCCGGCTCCGGCTCGCGGCGGGCGACCGGGGCGGCGCGGTGGAGATCCTCGGCGGGGTGCCGAAGGTCTCCCGCCACTACGACGCCGCGCGGATCGCCATAGTGCGGGTGCTGTCGGGGCGGCTGGGCCACCCCGACGCCCTGCCGACGGCCGAGGACCTGGCGGAGGTGCGCACGAGGCTGCCGCGGCTGTATCTGGACGAGGGACGCGAGTCGGGCCCGGCCCGGGACCGGCTGACGGCGGAGTCGCTGGAGGTGACGCTGGACTGGGCGGAGCGGCAGCCGGGGGCCGGGGAGCGGAGGGGCGCGCCCGCCGGGCAGGCACGTTCACGGCGCCGGGTGCGGAAGGGGCGCGCCGATCCGGCGGCTGAGGCGGCCCGAAGGGGAACCGAATCCCCGTCGCTGGTGTATGGGGAGTGGGAGGACGAAAGCGCGCTGCGCGCCGAGCTGGAGCAGACCCTGCGCCGGCTGGCCCGGCAGGCTGACAGCCCCGAGGCGCTCGGGGCGCTGATCGACCGCGCGAATGCCATCAGGCCCATGACCCGCGTCTGACAGGGGGATCAGATGAGCGAGGACCGAGGAAGACAGCACGGACCAGGGGGCGCGGGCGGGGGCCCGGACGGGGGCCCGGCCCTCACCCTGCGGGTGCACCAGAACAAGTACCTGCCCGCCTCCGCGGGCCGCACCGAGATGCACGCCATCGTCAGCGTGCGGGCCCAGGGCCTGGGCCCGGCGGCGGCCCGCACCGCCACCTCGGAGGTCATCGTCATCGACTGCTCGATGTCGATGAGCTGGCCGCCGACGAAGATCGCGGCGGCGCGCCGGGCCACCGCCACCGCGGTCGGCATACTGCGCGACGGCACCCGCTTCGCGATCGTCGAGGGCACCGAGCAGGCCCAGGTGGTCTATCCGTTCACCGGCGGCATGGCGGTGGCGGGGCCGGACACCAAGGCCGCCGCCGCCCGGGTGGCGGCCCGGCTGCCCGCGGTCGGGGGCACCGCGATCGGCTCCTGGCTGGATCTCGCCCGGCGGCTGCATGTGCGGCAGCCCGCCGCGATCCGGCACACCCTGCTGCTCACCGACGGCCGTAACGAACACGATCCGCCCGGCTATCTGGACCAGGTGCTGGACGCCTGCGCCCCGCATTTCACCTGTGACGCGCGCGGGATCGGGGACGGCTGGGACGCCACCGAGCTGAAGCGGATCGCGCACCGGCTGCACGGCAGGGCCGACGCCGTCCTGGAGGACTCCGCGCTGGCCGCCGAGTTCGAGGAGATGGTCTCCGCCTCGATGGCCAAGGCGCTGGCCGGGGTGCGGATCCGGATCCGCACCCGGGCGGGCAGCCGGGTCGGCTTCGTCAAGCAGGTGCACCCCACCCGGGCGGACCTCACCGACGAGGGCGCCCGCCCCGATGAGCGCACCTGGGAATGGACCACCAGCGCATGGGGCGACGAGACCCGCGAGTACCAGGTGTCCGTGTTCGCCGATCCGCGGCGCGATCCGATGGGCGAGGACGTGGAGCTGGCCGCCGTGGAGCTGTCGGTGGAGGGCGACACCGCGCTGCCGCCGCCCGAGCCGGAGTCGGTGCTGGTCCAGTGGACGGACGATGTGCTGCTCTCGTCCCGTATCGACCCCCGGCTGGCCCACTACGACGCCGACTCCGAGCTGGGCCACGCGATCACCGCGGGCTGCGACGCGTACGAGGCGGGTGACCGGGAGCGGGCCCGCCGCCAGTGGGGGCGCGCCGTCCAGCTGGCCCATCAGCTGGGCAGCGAGAAGATGCTGGCCCGGCTGGGCGGGCTGGTCCACATCGTCGACGCGGCCACCGGCGAGGTGCGGATCCGCGAGCCCATCCGGCCGCTGGACCTCAACTCGGTGATCGTCGTGTCGGAGGAGAGCGCCCCCTTCAAGGGGCTGGAGCGCCCGGAGCCCGCCGCGCCGCCCGCCGCGGATGTCCTCTGCCCGGCCTGCGGGCGCCGGTCGCCCGCCACCGCCGGGTTCTGCCAGCAGTGCAACGCCCCCTTGAGCGGCGAACCGGGCGCATCGGGTCAGGCGGGCGGCGCGAGATGAGCGCCACCCGGGCCTTCCTGGTGCGCCGGCTGATCGCCCTGCTCGTGGTCACAGCGGTGGCCGTGGCCGCGCTGCTGGCCGCGTACTACGGCGTCAGCCGCAACTCCAGGGCGGTGACCGACCGGTCCACCCCGGCGATACTCCAGGTGGCCGCCGCCATCGACGCGCTGAGCGCCTCCTACGACGAGGCCCGGCGCAGCATCTCCAGCCCCACCGCGGAGTTCGAGGGGCTCAGCGAGGAGTACCGCGACAAGCTGTCGACGGCCAAGCAGAGCCTGACCCAGGTGTCCAAGAGCACCATCGGGGGCGAGTCGGCGCGCGGGGCCCTGCGCACCTCGGCGGCGCTGGTGACGTCCTACGGCGACACCGTCGAGCAGGCGTACGCGAACCGCGAGAACCCGACGCTCAGGGATGCCTATCTGCGGTACGCGGACTCCATCCTGCACCACGACCGCAGCGGCGTCCTCGACCGTCTGAGGGCGGTGCAGCAGCGGCAGTACGACGTGCTCGACGACCAGACCTCGTTCGGCTGGCTGCTGGCGTTCGCCTGGTGGCTGCTGTTGCCGGGGCTGTTCCTCACGCTGGCGGCGTTGCTGGTCCACACCCAGCGCTATCTGCGGCACCGCTTCCGGCGGCTGGTCAACCCCTGGCTCGCGGCAGCCACCGCGCTGCTGGTCGCCCTGCTGCCGCTGGCGGTGTTCACGTACCAGACCCAGGACCGGCTGGAGTCGGCCCGGGCCAGCCTGACCCAATCGGACATCGGCCGCACCGGCGGCCCCACCGCCAGGGAGGTCGCGAGGACGATGCGGAACGCGCATTGGCAGGCCGGTGCGGTCGACTGGATACCCGTGGGCGGCGCGGTGCTGGCCGCCCTGATCCTGGTCGGCCTCCAGCCGCGTATCGACGAGTACCGGTTCCAGTCCCGATGAGCGCGGGGAAGCGGTCCGGGCACGCCACGGCCACGGTCCTCGGGCTGTGGATGGTGCTGCTGTGCGTCGTGGGCGCGGGCGATACGAGCGGCTGGCAGTCGCGCGGCAGTGTCAGCGTGCTCGCGTCATGGACCGGCGACGAGGGCGAGGCGTTCCGGGGCCTGCTGGACACGTTCACCCGGCGTACCGGGATCCATGTGGACTATCAGGGCACCACCGCGCTGCGCGAGGTGCTGTCCTCGGAGGTGGCCTCCGGGACCCCGCCCGACATCGCCGTGCTGCCCAGCTCGGGCGAGTTGGCCGCGTACGCCGCCCAGCGCCAGCTGACCCCGCTGGACGGAGTGATCCCGAGCCGGGAGCGCACGGCCTACGGAAAGCTCTGGAAGCCCCGGCTGAGCGCCAAGGGGCCGGTGTACGGGATCGCGGTCAAGGCCGATCTGAAGAGCATCGTGTGGTACGACCGCGACCGCCGCCCGGACGCGCTGTCCGCCCTCGCCGCCGACGGCCGCCAGTGGTGCGTCGGCATGGGCGACGACGCGGCCTCCGGCTGGCCCGGCACCGACTGGATCGAGGATCTGCTCCTCCAGCAGCAGGGCCGATCCGTCTACCAGGACTGGGCCACCGGCGGGCTGCCGTGGACGGACCCCCGGGTGGCGCGGGCCTGGCGGAGCTGGGGTTCGCTCTTCGGCAAGGAGACCGCGCGCACCGCGCTGATCACGGACTTCCGCAAGGCGGGCACGAAGCTGTTCGGCACGGACCCGCCGTGCGCGCTGGAGCACCAGGGGTCGTTCATCCGCGGCGGCTACCCCGACCCCACCGAGGCGGTCTTCGCCTTCTCCCCCGGGCTCCTCCCCGACACCGACCGGCGATCCACCGCCCGGGAGGTGTCCGGCGACTTCGCCGCGATGTTCCGCGACACCCCGCAGGCCCAGGAGCTGATGCGCTATCTCATCTCGGCCGACGCCCAGCGGGCGTGGGGCGAGAAGACCGCCCGCAACAGCACCCACCCGTTCTTCGCCAACCGCGACGTCCAGTTGGACACCCAGGGCTACGACGCCGTGGGCCTGAACATCGCGAAGACGCTCCGGGACCCGGCCTCGCTGTGCCTGGACGCCTCCGACGCCATGCCCACGCGGATGCGGGTGGCCTTCCAGCGCGCCGCGCTGGCCTACCTCAGCGACACCAGCAAGCCGCCGGACGGGCTGCTGCGCAGCCTGGAGAGGATCCGCCGGAGCCTGCGCGACACCCGCGACCAGCCCTGGCTGTCGACGGTCTGCGGCTGACCGGGCTCAGGAAACCGGGCCGCGGCCGACCGGGCTCAGGAAGCCGGGTCAGCCGCTGACCGGCTCAGGGCGCCATCTCGTCCGGGCAGGGCGTGCCGCGCGGCAGCTGGTACTTGCCCGTTATGCGGTAGATGCCGGGCCGGGGGGCGTGCAGCACCGTCCACTCGTCCTCCGGCTGGCCCTCTTCCCCGCCCTCGACCTGCTTGGTGAGGCAGCCCTCGCGGTTGACCGGCAGCCGGTCGTCCTCCCCCTTCGGGGCCCGGACGCTGTGCCCGTCCTTGTCCACCAGGCCCAGCCACGGCGAGTACGGGATGCGGATGAGCACCGGACCCTTGGCGCGGACCGACAGCACCAGCTGGTCGGCGCCCGCGCGGCGCACGGTGGCCGGCGGGTCGGCGATCTGCGTCGGGTCCTTGACCTCGTACAGCTTCCAGTTCTCGTCCGACCAGACCTGGCGCAGATACGGCAGCTCGGTGCCGAGCAGCTCGGACTCCTTCTCCGCCGCGGTGTCCGGGTCGTCCGCGGGCAGCACCACGAAGTGCACCGCCCAGCGCTTGAGCCATTCGTGGTAGCTGACCGGCGTGAGGGTGTCCTCGCCGTAGAAGATCGGGTTCCGGTCCAGGTCGCGCTGGCGGTTCCAGCCGCGCGCCAGATTGACGTACGGGGCGAGCGCGGAGGACTCGCGGTGGCTGCGCACCGGAACCACCTCGACCCGGCCCCGGTCGGCCTTCTCCCGTTTGAGCCGGTCGACCAGCGGCGCCAGCTCACGGGCCCAGGACGCCGAGGGGGCGGTGTGGATCACGTCGTCGGCGGTCTTGACCCCCTGCCACACCGTGACGGTCGCGAGCGCCAGCACCAGAACGGTCCAGCGGCGGCCCGCACGCGTCGTGCGCAGCTCGGCGCGCGGTGGCTTGCGCACCGCGGGCAGCGCGGCGATCAGCACCACACCGCCGAAGATCATGCCGAGCCGGGAGATATTTGTGCCGATCTGGGAGGGAATCACCCAGGTGAGCACCACTCCCAGACAGTAGAGCCCGGCCCCGACCCGCACCGTCGACCAGGTGCGCGGCACACACATCAGCGTGGCGGCACCGGTGATGAACGGCAGGATCACCGATCCGATGCCCATCGGCTGCTCACCGGAGAACGGGAACAGCCACGCCGACAGGCCGACCACCACGGCCGGGGTGATCCCGAGCGCGTACGCGGCGGGCCGCCGCTTGGTCAGCCACAGCCCGGCGGCCACGACGCCCACGAACAGACCGGCCACCGGACTGGACATGGTCGCCAGCGCCGACAGCACGGCGGCCAGGACGAACCGTCCGGTCTTGTGGTGCCAGCGCCGGGAGCGCCACCGCCGGGGCCAGGCGAAGATCACGGCGACGGCCGCGAGCCCGAACATCGCGCCGAGCCCGAAGGTCACCCGGCCCGAGATGGCGTTGCAGGTCAGCGCGAACGCACCGTACATGGCGGGCCACATCGGCCGCCGCACGGCACGGCTGCGCACCAGCAGCAGCGCGAGCAGCCCGGCGGACAGCGTCCCCGCGATCATCATCGTCGAGCGGACCCCGAGGACCGCCATCAGATAGGGCGAGATGACGCTGTACGAGACGGGGTGCATCCCGCCGTACCAGGCCAGGTTGTACGCCAGGTCCGGGTGCTGGAGGGCGAACTCCGCCCAGGCGTCCTGCGCGGCGAGGTCACCGCCGCTGTTCGCGAGCAGCGCCACCCACACCAGATGCAGCAGCGCGGCGGCGGCCAGGGCGGCCAGAACCGGATGGCGCAGGACCGCCGTCCGGGCCCGCTGGAGCAGCCCGCCCGAAGCGGCCTGGCGGCTCTCACTCTCCGCCTCCGCCTCCACCGGGCCGGTCGGCTCGGCCGGCCAGCGCTGTGTGGGTACGCGTATTCGTGCGGCGGTGCTCTCCTCCGAGCCCCCGCCTTCATCGGCCCGTGTCGGATCCACGGTGGTCACTGCGGCTCTCCCCGTCTTCCCCCGAGGTCTGCCCCATCGTCCTCAACCCCGCGCCGGGTCACTCCGGTTCCGCGGTGGGTCCAGGCCGGGGACCCACCGACGCTAGCACGCTCGGGCGGCCCCGATCCGGCTCGGGCCCCGACGGCGTTTCGCGCCGGGGCCACTTCCTCTCGTCCCCTCTATCCCACTGCCCGCGCGGGTCAGCCGATACGGGTCAGTTTCGCGCCGAACGACGGCTCGGACAGATCGCTCTGAAGGGCCACCGGCGCCTTGAGCTGTCCGGGGCCCGTGCCCACGGTCACCTCGCCGACGACCGTGCCCGCCTTGGCCGAGTGCGGCACCGTCTTACCGCCGTCGCCGATCTTGATGTCCACCGTCAGACCGGACCAGCCGACCGCCTTCAGATCCTTGGTGGCGACGACCGGCGTGGTGCCGCCGAGGCCGTCGTCGACCTGGCCGACGACATCGCCCTTCTTGATGACGGTGGCCGAGGTGAGGGCGTCCTGCGCGGCGGTGATCAGCTTGTAGCTGTTGGTCTGGGCGAGCTGGAGGCTGGCGTCCAGCGTGGTGGTCGCGCGCTGCTCGAGGACCACACCCAGGATCCGCTGCTTCTTGCCGTCGATCGTCCGCACGGCACCCCACATCAGCGCACCGCCGGCCGGGGTGGACGAACCGGTCTTGATACCGATCACACCCGGCTTCACCAGCAGATTGTTGTTGTTGTAGATGCGGTCGTCGAGACCCGGGATATCGGTGTTGGGCGTGGCCACGACCGCCCGGAAGGCGTCGGACTGCATCGCCGCCTTCGCCAGCTTCAGCTGGTCGGCCGCGGTGGACTTGGTGGACTCCTTCAGACCGCTGGGGTCGGTGTAGGTGGTGTGCTTCATCCCCAGGCTGTCGGCCGCGTCGTTCATCTTCTTCACGAACGCGTCGAGCGATCCGGCGTCCCAGCGGGCGAGCAGCCGGGCGATGTTGTTGCTGGAGTTGATCAGCAGCAGCTGGAGCAGCTGGTGCTGGGTGAAGCTCTGCCCCTCCTTGACCTCCGCCCGCGACTCGTCGGCGGACTTCGCCTCCTCGGCCGCCTGCGCGTCGATCTTGATCTTCGGGCCCTCCGCGTCACCCTTCAGCGGATGGTCCTTGAGCACCACATAAGCCGTCATGACCTTGGTGACGCTGGCGATCGGCACGGGCTTCTGCTCGCCGGAGGTACCCAGGCTGCCGACGCCCTCGACCTCGGCGGCGGACTGCCCCTGGTCGGGCCACGGCATGGAGAGCGCCTCGCCGCCGAAGCGGTAGCTGGCGTCCGAGGTGAGCTCCAGCGACGGATCCGGCAGTGGCCGCAGCGCCTGGACCACGCCCAGGATGATCACCAGCAGCACGGCCAGCGGCGTCCAGATCTTGACCCGGCGGACCGCCGTCCGCAGCGGTGTCTCGGGCTTGGGCGGCGTGTTCGTCAGCTGCGCCAGCAGATCGAGCGGGGCGGGCTGCTTGCCGTCCGGGGTCAGCGGCGGCAGCGGCTGCTGCTTGGTCCGCTCGGCCTCGGGGACCGCGGCGGGCGGGGCAGCCGGGGCCTTCGGCGCGGCGGGCGGGGCCGCGGGCTTCGGCGGGGCCGGGTCGTCGGGGGACCGCAGCGGGACGAACTTGCTGGTCCGCTCGTTGTCCGACTCACCGACGGGCTTCTTGCCGGAGGTCTTGGCGTCGGACGCCTTGTCGGCCGTCTTGCCCTCGGACGCCTTGCTGTCGGCCGGGGGGCTGACCGCCTTGAAGGCGGTGGTCGGCTGGTCGACGCCCTTCGTGCCGTCCTTACCGTCCTTACGGTCCTTACCGGACTTCTCCGGGAGCACGCCAAAGGCGGCCGTCGGGCGGTCGATCGGCTTGTCGGAGGCGTCGTCGTCCGCGTCGGACGCGGCAGCCTTCGCGTCGGACGCGGCGGCCTTACCGGACTCGCCCTCGGGCTCGTCCGCCTTGGGCTCGTCCTTCTTCTTGGCCTCGTCCTTCTGGGGCTCGCCCTTCTCGGACTCGTCCTTCTTGTCCTTGCCCTCGGCGTCCGCCTTGGGCTTCACCGTACGGAAGACGGCCGTCCGCTGATCCACCGATCGCTTCGACGGCTCGTCACCGTCCCCATCCGCCCCGGCCTCGGACGCACCCTCAGCTTTCGCGTCAGCGTCAGCGTCCGCCTTGGGCTTCACCGTACGGAAGACAGCTGTCCGCTGATCCACCGACGGCTTCGACGGCTCGTCACCGTCCCCGTCCACCTCGGCTTCGGACGCACGCTCAACCTTCGCGTCGGCGTCCGCGTCATCAGAGTCGTCGGCGCCACGAGAGTCCTCGGAGTCATCGGCGCCGTCCGCACCGTCCTCATCCGCCTCCGCCTCCGCGTCCGCCTCCGCCTCCGCGTCGGGCTCGGCCGCATCCCCCTTGGGCGATGCGGCCGACGCACCGGCATCCGCCTCCGGCTCCGCCTTCGCCTCCGACGTCCCGGAACCTTCGCCCTGTTCACTATCGCGAACACCAGAAACCTTCGCGTCGCCCCGGTCGACCGCCGGCGCCTCTGGTTCCGCTTCCGCCTCCGCTTCGGCCTTCGCCTGGGAGGTCACCCCGGGCTCGTCGGAAGCCGAATCCGGCTCCTCGGAACCCGACCGGAGGTCGTCGGACACGACGGCGACCGCCGTCGAGCCCTGGCCCGCCTCCGCTTCGCGCGAGATCGCGAGCCTCGGATCGCTCTCTCCCCTAGCCGTCTCCCCCGACGACTTCTGCTGATCCGACCTGCCGGGGGACTCGCCCGCCACCGATGCCTCCTCGATATGTGTCGCGGGACGCCCTACGCCCCATGGCGTCACGTCCCGCAGCCCAACCTCTACCAGTGTCCTGTGTGTCCGGCACGCGATCGCGCAGCGCCACAGCCGGAGAGCGTCTTCAGGTGCCGCCCACCTGCTAGACGAGAACGACATACCTACTGGTTCCCACCCAAACCCCCCAGGCACTCTCGACAGACCAATGTGAGAGGGGTCACCCTGTCATTCATCCACGCGGGGAGGCATGGATGGGCAGGAGCCGCAGAACAATTCCGGAGGAGCTTCTGCTGCTCGCTTTGGACCCGACCACGGGTACCACGGCGCAGCCGCAGTCGCTCGACCTCGGTCTTGCCGGGGCACAGCTAGTAGAGCTGGCCTTGGCCGGACGGATAGCCCCTGACGGGGATCGTATCGCCGTGGTGCTGCCACGGCCGACCGGAGATCCGACTCTGGACTCCGCGCTGGAGCTGCTGCGCCGACGCGGCAGCCCGGTGCGCGCGGTCCACTGGATCGGCGGGCCCCGGCTGGGGCTGCGCCAGACGTACCTCACGCACCTGGAGCGCTGCGGCATGGTGCATGCCGTCGCGGGCCAGATGTGTGGCGTACTGCCGACGACGCGCTACCAGGCGACGGACACGGCGATCAGCCGGGAGATCAGGGCCCGGCTGGACAGCGCGATCCGCACCGGCGTACCGCCGGACCCGCGGACCGCCGCGCTCGCCGCCCTGGCCCACGCGGTCGGGCTCGGCAAGCACTTGTATCCCGGGAACGAGGGGCGTTCCTCGCGCTCCAGGCTCCGGGATCTGATCCGGCACGACCCGATGGGCGGTCTCGTGGCGCACGCCGTGATGGACGTGCAGAACGGTGTCGCGGCGCAGCCACGGCGCGCACCGGCCGCGGGCCCGGGCCGACAGCCGGGAGCACGCGCCGCGGCGGAGCCCGCGGCCGGCGTTCCGGCCCAGCCGTCCCGTCGCGGGAGCATGGCCCGCGTCGGAGCGCGCTGAGGCCCCTTCGGGGCACCATCGCACCATCACGCACCACCCAGCCCGTCGAACGCACCAGCAGCCCGTCAGCGGGGCGGCGGACACCGCTCCCGGCACCGTCCGGGGCGGAGCGCCACCGTCCGGCTCCGAGCAGCACCGAGCACCACTGACGCTCCACCGACCGCACCGCAGTCCCCACTGACCCGGTTCGGGAGCCGCTGAAGCGCGCGGGGTGGTGGGGGAGGGGAGGTTGGCGAACCGACCTTCCCCCCCCCCCCAAGGGACGTTTTTCCGGGGGGGGGGGGGGGGGGGGGGGGGTGGTTGGGGAAACCAACCCCCCCCCCCCCCCCGCGCGCGCGTTCGCCCACCGTTGTGCGGCCGCCCTTGTGCGGCCATTTCCCAGCGCGGCCCCGTCCGGTAGTGGCAGGCTGCTGAGCAGCATAAATCAGCAGTACGAAGCCGGAGGTGCACGTCCTGTGACATCGAACGTCGGCCCCACTGTCCGGCGACGCCGGTTGGGCCAGGAACTGCGCAGGCTCCGCCAGGAGAAGGGCATGACGGCGGAGGAGGTGGCTGAGGAGCTGATGGTCTCCCAGTCGAAGATCAGCCGACTGGAGAACGGGCGCCGCAGCATCAGCCAGCGCGATGTGCGCGACCTGTGCCGCACCTACAAGGTGGAGGACAAGGCGCTGGTCGATTCCCTGATGCAAATGGCGAAGGAGTCCCGCCAACAGGGCTGGTGGAACGCCTTCGGCGATGTGCCGTACAGCGTCTACATCGGCTTCGAGACGGACGCGGCGTCGCTGCGGGTCTACGAACCCCAGGTGCTGCCGGGCCTCTTGCAGACCCCGGACTACGCGGAGGCGGTGATCAGCGGCGCCCTCCCGGAGGCCCCGCAGGACCAGATCGCCCAGCGGGTCCAGGTCCGGCTCAGGCGCCAGGAGCGGATCACCGATCCGCTGGCCCCGCTGCGGCTGTGGGCGGTCGTGGACGAGGCGGCGATGCGGCGGGTGGTGGGCAACTCCAAGATCATGAGCGATCAGCTGGACTATCTGGTCCGGATGAGCCACGAGCCCCATGTGACGGTGCAGGCGCTGCCGTTCGACATGGGGTCGCATCCGGGGATGAGCGGGCAGTTCACCATCCTGGAGTTCTCGGACGAGTCCGACACCAGCGTCGTCTATCTCGAGGGCGTGACCAGCGACCTGTATCTGGAGAAGCTCAGCGATGTGCAGAGCTACAGCATGATGTACGAGCATCTGCGGGCCCAGGCGCTGAACGCGGATCAGAGCCGCCAGTTCATCACCGAGATGGCCCAGGAGCACGCCCGCCGGCACCAGGAGGAGAGCGAGGCGGCCCCGGCGGACTGAGGGGGGACGGAAACGCTCCGGCGCGAACGGCGAAGGGCGGAGGCTACACCTCCGCGCCTCGCCGGGGAAGGGGCCACGGGAATATGCCATCCGGTCGAGTGAATGGCCCGCTTTCCAGACGATGTTGCCGAGTAACGTCGGTGACGCCTCCAATCGGGGGTGCGTCTCATCTACACAATGCATCGGAGCAATCGTGTCCATTCAGCAGGGAAAGACGAGCATGTGGGTGAAATCCTCGTACTCGGCCGGAAACGGCGCTTGCGTGGAAATCTCCTCCCCGGTCATCAGCGAGATCGCCGTGCGCGACTCCAAGGACCCCCAGGGACCGACGCTCAGCTTCGCCCCCGCGTCGTGGTCGGCCTTTGTGTCCGACGTCAGCCGAGGCGCCTTCGACCTCGACTGATCTCCGCAACACCCGGCCGCGGTAGCGCGGTCGGCGGCGCGGAGCGCCAAGCCCGCATCCGAGCCCTCTCGACCGGTCGCCGTCCCTGCCGAGAGGGCTCTTGCCGTTTCCGGCGCTTTCCCGCGTCGCCGATCCGGAGGACATCGCCGGTTCGGCGGACATCGCCGGTTCAGCGGAGTTCCGCCACGTATTGGTCCGTACCGGGAATCGTCGGAATGAACGGCGCCATGAATTCCACCCGGCCGAGACCGGCATCGGCCACTTCGCCGTCCAGACCGGTGAAACCGGGGTCCCAGCATTCCCGGGGGTCGGACTCCAGGAACCAGAGCAGGGTCAGCCGGGTGTCCACGCCCTCGACCTGCTTCACATACGACATCCGGTCCGAGGGCAGCGGGGTCGGCCGGAAGACCGTCACCATCGCGGCGGGTGAGCCCGCGAGCCGGCGCGGCAGATGTCTGGATCGGAGCCATGCGAGCAGTTCCTCCCGCTGCTCCGGGCCCTCGCTCTCGATCACCTCCAGTGCCAGCCCGGCGTAGGGGTGGTCCAGCGCGTGATGGTCACGCGGCCCGGCCGCCCCGTCCCGGTAGACGGTGGCCTCGTGGTCCTGGAAGGCCGTGAAGATGTGCGTACGGTCCTGGTAGACCCGCCCGTCCCGCAGGAGCCGCTTGTTGATGCCGACCGTCCACCGCATGTGGTCCGCGTAGCGCCCCTCGGTGAGCCAGTAGACGGAGAGGTAGCAGCCGGCGGTCACCGGCTGGGCGATCGCCGACTTCTCGGGGTAGCGCAGCAGCTGGAGCTCACGGGTGGCGACCCAGCGGCGGCCCGCGTAGATCCACGGCATGGCCATCGCGCCCGCGATGAAGTGGTCGTCCTCGTACCAGCGGTTGTAGGCGTACTCATGGCCCGGGTGCGGCTCGACCAGGGTGATCAGGGCATGGCCCGGACGCACCCCGTACGGGCCGACGGAGGCCAGTTCCGCGTACGCGTCGCTCGTCATGTCCCTCAGGTGTAGCTGACGTGACGTCAGTTGGGGAGGGGTGCGGACGAATCAAGTGCGCGGAATCGGACGGCGAAACGGGGCCGGTGACGCTCTGGCCATCTCACGGCCGCGCCCCTAACCTGACGCGACGCCAGATACGGGAGGGACCGCCATGCCGCTGGAGGGCAAGACCGTCGTCGTCTCCGGGGTCGGACCCGGACTGGGGGCCCGGGTGGTGGCCGCCTGCGTCCGGGACGGGGCCCGGGTGGTGCTGGGGGCGCGGACCGAGGAGCGGCTGCCGAAGGTGGCGGAGGAGGTCGATCCGGGCGGTGAGCGCACCGCCTGGCGGCCCACCGACATCGCGGACGAGGCGCAGTGCGAGGCGCTGGCCGCGCTCGCCCTCGACCGCTTCGGCCGGATCGACGCCGTGGTCCATGTGGCCGCGCTGGACAGCCACTTCGGCGGGCTGGAGGACGCCGACTTCGCGTCCTGGGCCCGGGTGGTGGACATCAATCTGTTCGGGACGCTCCGGATGACCCGCGCCTGTCTGCCCGCGCTGAAGCGGAACGGCGGCTCGGTCGTGCTCATCGGCACCCAGTCGTCGTCCGCCGCCCCCACCGAGCTGCGCCAGACCGCCTACGCCGCCTCCAAGGGCGCGCTGACCTCCGCCATGTACGCGCTCGCGCGTGAGCTGGGTCCGCACCGGATACGGGTCAACACCGTGCAGCCCGGCTGGATGTGGGGGCCGCCGGTGCAGGCGTATGTGACCTTCACCGCGCAGACCGAGGGCGTGAGCGAGGCCGAGGTGCTGAGCCGGCTCACCGACCGGATGGCCCTGCCGGAGCTGGCGACGGACGGCGATGTGGCGGAGGCCGCGGCGTTCCTGGCCTCCGACCGGGCCCGGGCGATCACCGGGCAGTCGCTGCTGGTGAACGCCGGTGAACTGATGCGTTAGCGCGACTCCTGTCCGGCCTTTCGGGATCCCGCTCCCGTACGACCCAGCGATCGGTGGGCGTGCGTCTGACGAAGTGCCCGCTCATCGTGGGCGTACAGACATGCGAACCTCAACGCCCCGTCAGGTCAAGAAACCGTAAATTCGTTCTTCTTCCTGATCCGCGTTCACATTCGTGACCTCTAGAACCCTTGACCGGTCACCCGAACGAGCGGTTCAATCCCGGAAGTACCCCGCTCCCGCTCGGGGGAACCGCCCATGACGAACGTCGCGGCGAAGTGCGCTCCCGTTCATATGGCGGACCCCTGGGAGGGGACATGAACAGTCTCGACTGGGTTGTACTGATCGGCTACTTCGGTGTCATGGTCGGCATCGGCCTCTGGTCCCACAAGCGTGTGGACAACGTCAGCGACTTCTTCACCGCGGGCGGCAAGATGCCGTGGTGGCTGTCCGGGATCTCGCACCACATGTCCGGCTACAGCGCGGTGATGTTCACGGGATACGCGGCCATCGCCTACCAATACGGCATCACCTCCTATGTCACCTGGTCCTTCCCCATCGCCATCGGCATCGCGATCGGCGCCAATCTCTTCGCGCCGCGCCTGAACCGGGTGCGCAGCAAACTCAGGGTGGCCTCGCCGCTCGAATATCTGAAGAACCGCTACAACCTGCCTACGCAGCAGGCGCTGGCCTGGTCCGGGGTGCTGTTGAAGATCGTGGACGTGGGTGCCAAATGGGCGGCCATCGCCACCCTGCTCTCCATCTTCACCGGTGTCTCGCTCAACCAGGGCATCCTGATCACGGGCGCGGTCACCGCCGTCTACTGCACCGTCGGCGGGCTGTGGGCCGACGCGCTCACCGAACTCGGCCAGTTCATCATCCAGTTCGTGGCGGGCATCTCGATGCTGATCGCCGTGCTCCACGAGCTGGACGGCTTCAGCACCTTCTGGACCGTCTGGGACGACCTCCCCGACAGCCACCACCAGCCGACCGTCGGCCCGTACACGCTGGTCTTCCTGCTCGCGTACCTCTTCATCAAGACCTTCGAGTACAACGGCGGCATGTGGAACCAGGCGCAGCGCTACATGGCGACCGACAGCGCCCACTCCGCCAAGCGCTCGGCCCGGCTGTCGGCCGTCCTGTGGTTCGTCTGGCCGCTGGTCCTGTTCTTCCCGATGTGGGTCGCGCCGCTGATCATCAAGACGGACAAGCCCGCCGACTCGTACGCCGAGATGGCCGAACACCTGCTGCCGCACGGTCTGCTGGGCCTGGTGATCGTCGGCTTCTTCTCGCACACCATGGCGATGTGCTCCTCGGACGCCAACGCGATCGCGGCCGTGGTGACCCGGGACATCATGCCCGCCGTCTTCACGTCGGTACGGGAATGGTCCTCCCGCACCGGGCTGCTCGCGGCCCGCTACACCACGCTGCTCTTCCTCGCCCTGTCGATGGCCATCGCCACCCAGGTCAACTCGGACTTCTTCGGGGACATCATCACCGTGGTGATCAAGTGGGTCGCCGGGCTCATGGGACCGATCGCGATCCCGCTGATGCTCGGCATGCTGGCCACCTTCCGCAAGTCGGGTCCGACGGCGGCGCTGGTCAGCTGGGCCATGGGGCTGATCGCCTTCTACCTGGTCAACTACCCGATCAACGACGCGATCGACGGAGGCGTCAACCTGGAGTACCAGATCTCCGTCCCGCTCGCGGTCTCGCTCGTGCTCTTCATCGTCATCGGCTACATCAAGCCCGAGGACACCCCGGAGCGCGATGCCATCCTCGCCTCGCTCAACTCGGATGACGACGGGCCGGGTTCTGCGAGTGCCGCGCTGTCGGTGCCGAACCAGGGCGACGCGGACGACCGCGAGTCGGTCGCCGGCGCCACGGACTGACGCCTTCCGCGCGGCGGCCATGACCCGGGCCGCCGGTCACCACCCGGTGCGGGGTGACCGGCGGCCCGGGTCCTTGTGTGGGTGGGCGCCGACTATGGGTTGGCGCGGCCCGTCAGCCGCCTCGGCACAGCGGGTGAGCAGGGCGTCGAGCAGCGCGGCCCTCGGCCAGCCGCCGCGCCCAGTCCTCGACGGTGGGCGGGGTCTCCTCGAAGGTGACGACGGTCTCGGTGACGTAGTGACCGAAGATCGCGGCGATGGCGGCCAGGTCGGCGTGGGTGGCATCACGTATGACGGCGGCGGAGGCAGGCACCGGCCCACCTTACGGCCGGCCGTTCCCGGCGGGGCGGAAGTGGAACGCGGGGCCGGGGTCGCGGTAAGCAGATCCCGCCTGTCCGGGCAACCTCTTGCTCACCTGCGGTTCGCATCCGGAACGTACTATGGTCGGCCGTCCGAGCCCGCCTGCCGCCGTCCTCAGGGACCTCTGGAGCCCCCGTGACCGCCACCCAGACGATCACTGACTCCCGGATCCACCGGGCCCGCGCCCTCGTACTGCGCCGACCGGTCCTGTGCGCGGCGGTCTTCTGTCTGCTCTCCTTCACCGGGTTCTGGATCGCGCAGCGGGCCGCCCAGGTGTCGATGGTCGATCTGATGGTCTATCGCGCCGAGGGATGGACCGTACGCAATGCGATGGATCTGTATGACATGCGGGCGACTGAGCACAATCTGCCCAATACCTATCCGCCCTTCGCGGCCCTGCTCTTCACTCCACTGACCGTGATGAGCACGGGCGTCCTGCGGACCTTCGGGACGGCCGTCAATCTCGTCCTGATGGTCGCCGTGGCCCATCTGTCGCTGCGGCTGATCGGGCTGCCCGCGCGGGTGCCGCGACCGGCTGCCGTCCTGGCTCTGGCCGCCGTCGGGGTGTGGTGCGAGCCGGTGTGGACGACGCTGCGCTACGGGCAGATCAACCTGCTGGTCACGGCGCTGGTGCTCTGGGATCTGACCCGCCGGTCGGGCCACCGCTGGGCGGGGGTCGGGACGGGCATCGCCACCGGGATCAAGCTCACCCCGGGGCTCTTCGTGGTCTTCCTGGGGCTCGCCGGGCTGTTCCTCGGCCTGCGACGGCTGCGGACGGCCCGGGCGGCCCGCGGGCGCAACGGCCCCGGGAGCGGTCCGCCGCCCCGGCGTCTCCCGAACGACCATCTGCGGCGCGCGGCCGTCGCGACCGCCGCCTTCGTCCTTACGGTCGCGTTCTCGGCCTTGGCGCTGCCGCATGACTCCCGGCGCTTCTGGACCGATGTCGTCTTCGCCACCGACCGCCCCGGCGATGTCGAGGGCGCGGGCAACCAGAACCTCAAGGGCGCCCTCGCGCGTGTGCTGCACACCCCCGACCCGGGCCTGTGGTGGCTCGCGGCGGCCGCCCTGGTCGGCTGTGTGGGCCTGGCCACGGCGGTGGCCGCCCAGCTGACCGACGAGAGCCGCCTGCCCAACGCCCGCGCCTGGGCCGCCCTGACCTGCGCGGTGACCGCCCTCATGGTCAGCCCGGTCTCCTGGTCGCACCACTGGGTGTGGGCCGTCCCGATGGTCCTGCTGCTCGCGGTGGAGGCGGTGCGGCGGCGCACGGCGGGCTGGACGGCCGGGACGGTGGTGACCGGGCTGCTGTTCTGCTCCTTCATGGTCTGGTACGCGCCCCACAGCCGGCCGGCCCGGGTGGAGCTCCACCAGAACCCGGCCCAGATGCTGCTCACCGCCGTCTATCCGCTGATCGGCGTCGCCTTCCTGGGCGTGGCCGGGTATCTGACCGTGCGCGCCGTAAGGCGTCCATGGCGTCCCTGGGAGGGAATCGGGACCCCGGGCGGCAGCGGACCACCGCCGGTGCGGGCGGGGAGCGGACCTACGCGCGCGGGTAGCGGGTGAGCCAGGCCGGGGAGGAGCTGCCGGGGCCGTGCAGGGCCGGGCCCTGGGTCATCTCCATGGCGAAGTCGTCGGCCAGCTCCAGGATCGTGCCGCGCCCCTCGACCTCCGCCAGCCAGGCGGGCGGCAGCGCCGTCTCGCCGTGCAGCGCGCCCAGCAGATTGCCGCAGATGGCCGCCGTGGAGTCGCTGTCCCCGCCGTGGTTGACCGCGAGCAGCAGCCCGTGGCGTACGTCCTCGGCGACCAGGGCGCAGTACAGGCCCATCGCCAGCGCCTCCTCGCCGGTCCAGCCCTCGCCGAGCGAGGCGACGCGGTCGGGGGTCGGCAGCCCCTGCCGTACGGCGCCGAGGGCGAGCCGCAGCGCGTGGGTGGTCTCCTCGTGGCCGGGGCGGGCGGCCAGATGGGCGAGGGCGCGCTGGACCGCCCCGTCCAGCGCCTCGCCGCGCGCCAAGCCGTGCACGATGAGGGCGAAGGCGCCGGCCGAGAGATAGCCGGTGGGGTGGCCATGGGTCTGGGCCGCGCACTCGATGGCCAGCTGGAAGACCAGCTGCGGCTCCCAGCCCACCAGCAGTCCGAACGGCGCGGAGCGCATCACGGCGCCGCATCCCTTGGAGTCCGGGTTCTTGGGCCGCTCCAGGGTGCCCATGGTCTCGTCGGCGAGCCCGGTGATACAGGCCCGGCCCGGGGACCGCTGGGCGTACAGCCACTCCTCGCGGGCCAGCCAGCCGGCGTCCTTACGGCGCTCATCGGGGCCCCAGTCGCGCTGGGTGGAGTACCAGCGGCGGTGGGCGGAGTGGATGTCGGTGGGCGGGTGCCAGGCCCCGGTGTCGCGGCGCACCTGCGCCCGTATCAGTCCGTCCACCGTGAACAGCGTCATCTGGGTGTCGTCGGTGACCCGTCCGCGGCCGCCATAGGCGGGCAGGAAGTCCGTCACGCCCTCGGGCCCGTGCGCCGCCCTGATCTCGTCCAGGGAGGCGAACTCCACGGCCGCCCCCAGCGCGTCCCCGATGGCCCCGCCGAGCAGACAGCCGCGCACCCGGCTGCGGAAGTCCTGCTGTTCGGCGCGGCCCCATACGCCGGTCGCTGCGCTGGCGGTTGCGGTCACGACCTATGCCTCTTTTCTTCGCTGCGTGAATGGCCCTGAACTGCCTTTGAACTGTAATGGACACCTAATGATCGCCTCTTGGCCGCCGCGGATTGTGAAGGCGTCATCACGGAGAAGACGACGGAGTGTCGCATTCCGAGAATGCGAATTCCCTCACCGAATGTCGGCCGCGTACCGAAAGCCCTTATCCGAGCGCCGTCCGGCCGTGGTCCAGGCTCGCCCGGAGCTCGGCGAGCGGGGCGCGCAGGGCGGCGAGCGAGGTGGGGTCGGCCCCGGGACACCGGGCGAGGTCGTCCAGGGCGCGTATGACGTCGTCGACGATCTCCCAGTACGGCCGGGTGGCGGTCAGCTCCGTCACGAAGCGGTCCGCCCCGGCCCCGTCCCCGAGGGCGGCCCTGCTGACGATCGGAGCGGCCACCCGGGCCTGCGGGTCCCACTGGTCGCGGTGCTCGTCCAGGAGCGCCTCGAAGGCGATCCACCGCTCTCGCGCCTCGGCGACACCTGCCGTGCGGCTCACCAGCATCGCGTGCTCGAAGGCAATGTCGAGGTCCTGGCCGTCCAGGTCGGTCGCCCGCTCGATATCCCTGGCGGCCTCGGCGTACCGGCCCGCCCGGCGGTGGCACCTGGCCCTCGCCTCCAGCGCCTGGAGGTCGTCGGGGTCGAGCCCGAGCGCCCGGTCCAGATCGGCGAGGGCCGCCTTGTCCTCGCCCAGGCGCAGCCGCAGGGCGCCCCGGTTCGCGGGCACCCAGGCGTCGTCGGGATCGGCGGAGAGTGCCGCGTCGAAATCGACCAGGGCCTCGCCGAGCCGGCCGATGTGCTGATACGTCTGTCCCCTCCGGACCAGCGCGAACACATACGACGGCTCGATCTCGATGGCCCGGCCGAAGTCCGCCAGCGCCTCCTGGAAGCGGTCGGTCATCCGGTACGCCTCACCGCGCTCGGCGAGCGCCCCCTGATCGTCCGGGTGGGACGCGAGGTAGCCGTCGGCCGCGCTGATCGCCTCCTCGTAGCGGTCCAGGTTGCGGAGGGCGTGGATATGGCTGAACCCGGCGTGATCGGAGCCGAGTTCGATGGACCGTTCGGCGTCCGCGAGCGACTCCTCGTACCGCCCGAGCATCCGGTAGGTCGCGGCCCGCTCCGCGTGGGCCCAGGCCCATTTGGGTCTGATCTCCAGCGCTCGGGTGAAATCCGCCAGCGCGCTGTCGTAGTCCCGTATCGCGTGGTGGACCAGGCCGCGGGTGGACACGGTCCACGCGCTCCCGTCGTCCAGGTCGCAGGAGCGGGTGAGGTCGGCCAGGGCCTCCTCGAATCGCCCCAGAAGGCTGTTCACCTCGCCGCGCTGGGACAGCGCCCAGGCGGAGTCGGGATCCAGTTCCAGGGCGCGATCGAGGCTTTCCAAAGCCTGCTCGTAACGCTCCATACCAAGGTACGTATACCCGCGGGCCGCGTGGGCGCGATCGCTGTCGGCGTCCAGCTCCAGCGCTCGCTCCGCGTCCGCCAGCGCCCCCTCCAGCTCGTCCATGTGCGCCCGGGCCGTACTGCGGACCGCGAAGGCCGTGGCCAGGGCCCGCTCGTCCTGCCCGACCTCGTCGATCAGGAGCGTCATGGTCGTCGCCACCTCGCTCACATTGGACCCCGCCAGGAATCGCTCGCCCCATGCGCGTACAGACTCGACTCCGCAGTCGCGGCCCACCTCCAGGAGCATCCGCATCCAGCGGCGTTCCCAGGACACCGACGCGTGGTCCAGATAGACGCCCAAGTACGCCCGCAGCTCCTCGCGCAGCGCCTGCTCCGGAACCGCGCACAGCCGGTGGTACGCCTCCTCGAGCCGATAGTCCAGCCACCGCTCGTGCTCCCACTTCTCGTCCCCCTCCAGCGACTCCTCGATCTGCCGCTGCCACCCCGCGAAGGCATCGGCCAGCCGGAGGTGGCGGGCGCGCCACGCCTGCGGGGACTGGTTGCGCTGGAGCCGCAGCATGGCCGTGCGGACGACCTCGTGGTAGCGGCAGCGGCCGGAGCTGTCGGTCACGAACGGGAGCGAGCGGAGCCAGCCGTAGAGTTCGGCCGCCTCCTCCCCGACCGCGGCCGCGAAGACGTCCTCGTCCAGGCGCCGGGGCAGCGCCGCGGTCAGGGCGACCGAGCGGTGGGTCTCGTCGCTCACCCACTTCAGGAAGCGCTCCACGGCGGTGCCGGAGGGGTCGCCCACCGCCTCGGGGGTGGTGGGCCGCGCCTCGGCCAGCATGGACACCAGCACCGGCAGCCCTCCGGTGAGCCGGAGGACGACCTCGATCACCTGCTCGTCGGCCACGCCCTTGGCCGTCAGGAGCTGCCGGGCCTCCGCCTCCGTGAACGGGACCAGGGGGAGGTCCACCACGAGGTCGGCGTAGTCGGCCCAGCAGCGCGGGGCGAGCGTGCCCTGTCCGGCCAGCGTCACCACCGCGTTGGCCGGGAGCGAGCCGTAGCGGCCATCGAACATCACATCGCGCAGCCACAGGTCGAGCAGCGGGCCGGTGCGCTCATAGGTGTCGAAGAACCACGCCACCCAGGGCACGGAGGCGGCCACCTCGCCGACGTCCCTGAGGAACGCGGGGGTGAGCGCGTCCAGGGGCGACATCACCAGGTCGACATCGTCATGGCTGCGGAGGCGGGCGCTGAGCTTGGCCCGCGCGCGGTCGGCGGCCTGGGCGACCCGGTCCGGTTCCGCCGCCCCGGCGAGCGCCCCGACGCCCGGCACCATGCCGAGCCCGACCAGCCCCGCCCGGACGGCGAACGCGCTCGACGCCGACGGCTGGGGGCCGCCCGCCGCTCCCTCCGGCGGCTGTGGCGCGGCGGGCTGCTGCGCCGCCGCGTCGGCTTCGTGCCGCCGCTGCCGGTAGGTCGCCAGCAGCTTGTCGAAGGACTTCAGCGGATGGCCCGCTTGCGCGAACTGGGCGCTGATGGCCGCCATGACCTCGGGGACGCTGTTCACCGACTCGTCCACGGAGGCGGTGAGCGCCCGGTGCTCCCGTGCGGTGTTCTCCAGCTGCCGCAGCAGCGTCGTCTTGCCCACCCCGGCGTCGCCGCGCACATGGAACAGGAAGTGGTGTGCGGCGTCCTCGGGCGGCACGGAGAAGTTCTCCCGGAACGCGGCCATCTCCTGCCGCCGCCCCACGAACCGGCGCCGCCGCTGGATCAGCTCGCGCATCGTCGGACGCCGCTCTGCCATGGGTCCCCCTTCCCCCCGCTCCCCCATGGCAGCGTATCCGCGCGGCGCGCCCCGGAGTACGGGCGCGGCGCGCCCCGCGAACCGTGCGCCGAGGTCAGTCCCCCAGCACCGGGAGCAGCTCCGGCAGATGGCCGTCCGAGGCGAGGGCGGCGGCCTGGCGGTCCTCGGGGACGGGACCGTAGGTGGTGCTACGGGCGCGGGCCGGGCGGCCGGCCAGCTCGGCGATGGCCACCAGGTCCTGGATGGAGCGGTAGGAGCCGTAGGAGGAGCCCGCCATACGGGAGATGGTCTCCTCCATGAGGGTGCCGCCCAGGTCGTTGGCGCCGGAGCGGAGCATCTCGGCGGCGCCCTCCGTGCCCAGCTTCACCCAGCTGGTCTGGATGTTGGGGATATGGGGGTGGAGCAGGATCCGCGCCATGGCCGTGACGGCGCGGTTGTCGCGGGTGGTGGGGCCGGGGCGGGCGATACCGGCGAGGTAGACGGGGGCGTTGGTGTGGATGAAGGGGAGGGTGACGAATTCGGTGAAGCCGCCCGTCTCCTGCTGGATCTCGGCGAGCAGCCGCAGATGGGCCAGCCAGTGGCGGGGCTGGTCCACATGGCCGTACATCATCGTGGAGGAGGACCGGATGCCCAGCTCATGCGCCGTCTTGACGACCTCGACCCAGGTGGCCGTCGGCAGCTTGCCCTTGGTGAGGACCCAGCGCACCTCGTCGTCCAGGATCTCGGCGGCCGTGCCGGGGATGGTGTCCAGGCCCGCCTCGCGCGCCGCCGTCAGCCATTCGCGGATGGACATGCCCGTACGGGTCGCGCCGTTGACGACCTCCATCGGGGAGAAGGCGTGGACATGCATCCCGGGCACGCGCTCCTTGACGGCGCGTGCGATGTCGAAGTACGCGGTGCCGGGCAGATCCGGGTGGATACCGCCCTGCATGCACACCTCCACCGCGCCCACGTCCCACGCCTGCTGGGCGCGGTCGGCGACCTGGTTCAGGGAGAGGGTGTAGGCGTCGGCGTCGGTGCGGCGCTGGGCGAAGGCGCAGAAGCGGCAGCCGGTGTAGCAGACATTGGTGAAGTTGATGTTCCTGGTGACGATATAGGTGACGTCGTCGCCCACGGTCGCCCGGCGCAGATCGTCGGCGATGCGGCAGAGGGCGTCCAGCGCCGGGCCCTCGGCGTGGAGCAGGGCCAGCGCCTCGGGGTCGGTCAGCCGGGTCGGGTCGTCGGCGGCCCGGGCCAGCGCGGCCTTGACGTCGGCGTCGATGCGGGAGGGGACCATACCGGGGGCGGCGGCCTCGCGCAGCGCCTCCCAGTCGCCGTAGACCTCGTCGAAGTCCTCACGGCGGTCACCGGTGCGGCCCTCGGTGTCGATGGCGCGGTGCAGATCGGTGCGGCCCGAGGCGCTGAACGCCTCGTCAGGCTCCTGCCAGGGCAGCCCGGTGGGGATCGCGTCCTCGCGGGCCAGACCGGTCTCGGGGTCGGCGAGTGCGGTGACGTGCGGCAGCAGCCGGGGGTCCAGCCAGGGCTCGCCGCGGCGGACGTACTCGGGGTAGACCGCGAGCCGTTCGCGCAGCCGGAAGCCGGCGGCCGCGGAGCGCTCGGCCAGCTCGTCCACCTGGGGCCAGGGGCGCTCGGGGTTGACGTGGTCCGGGGTGAGCGGGGAGACGCCGCCCCAGTCGTCGATACCGGCCCCGATGAGCTGCTCGTACTCCGCGTCCACCAGGTTGGGCGGCGCCTGGATGCAGGCGGACGGGCCCAGGATGTGGCGGGCGACGGCGACGGTGGCCACCAGATCGTCCAGCTCGGCGTCCGGCATCCCGCGCATGGCGGTGTCCGGCTTGGCGCGGAAGTTCTGGACGATGACTTCCTGGATGCCGTGGTACGAGCGGGAGACGCGGCGCAGCGCGAACAGCGACTCGGCCCGCTCCTCATGGTTCTCGCCGATCCCGATCAGCAGCCCGCTGGTGAACGGGACGGAGCTGCGCCCGGCGTCCTCCAGCACCCGCAGCCGCACCGCCGGCTCCTTGTCGGGCGAACCGTAGTGGGGGCCGCCGGGCTCGCTCCACAGCCGCTCGGCGGTGGTCTCCAGCATCATGCCCATGGAGGGGGCGACCGGCTTGAGCCGCTGGAAGTCGGTCCAGGTGAGCACGCCGGGGTTGAGGTGGGGCAGCAGGCCCGTCTCCTCCAGGATGCGGATGGCCATGGCCCGTACGTACGCGATGGTGTCGTCGTAGCCCTCGGCCTCCAGCCATTCGCGCGCCTCGGGCCAGCGGTCCTCGGGGCGGTCGCCGAGGGTGATCAGCGCTTCCTTGCAGCCCATTTCGGCGCCCCGGCGGGCGATGTCCAGCACCTCGTCGGGCGACATGTACATCCCGTGTCCCGCGCGGCGCAGCTTGCCGGGGACGGTCGCGAAGGTGCAGTAGTGACACTTGTCCCGGCACAGCCGGGTGAGCGGGATGAAGACGCTGCGCGAGTAGGTGATGACCCCGGGGCGGCCGGCCGCCTCCAGGCCCGCGTCGCGGACCCGGGCGGCGGAGGCCATCAGCTCCCGCAGGTCGTCACCGCGCGCCTGGAGCAGCACCGCCGCCTCGGCGGTGTCCAGCGCCACGCCGTCGCGGGCGCGCTTGAGCGCACGGCGCATCGCGTTGGCTGTGGGGGCGGCGGAGCCAGTCGGGGCACCCGGTTCGTTTCCCTGCGCGCTCGTGGTCATCCTCCGAGCATACGAGCGGTGTGTGACACCGCCAGACGGCCCGGGCCTGCGGTTTTGTGGGTCTGATCACGGCGGCTGTCGGCCGCGGGCGGGAATACGGCGCGGTGGAACGTGCGGGCTACACCCATTGGGCGCCGACGGCCGCCGCCCGGAACGGACTTGGCGGGGGCGCGGATCGCCGGGCGGGGGCGGCGGGGCCGGGGCGGGGGCGTCCGTTTCCTCTCGGCCATGGAGTTATCCACAGGGCTTTCCGCGCGTGTCACCCACGCGTACAACGGTGTCACGCGGGTGTCGGACGGCACTCTCGACTCTGGGGGGCACCTCATGCAGCGACGCGATGTACTCAGGCTCTCCGCGCTTGCGGGCGCGGCGGGTGTGCTGACGCTCGATCCCATGACCTTCACCCAGGCCGACGCGGCGGGCACGGCCGACGGTCCTGAGCAGACCAAGACCCTCAGCGGCCATCTGCCCACCGGCGCGCCGGACTTCGTCTATGTACCGGTCGAGGTGCCGCGCGGGGTGCGCGAGATCGCCGTGTCGTATTCATACGACAAGCCGACTGTCCCGGCCGGCACACAGGGCAACGCCTGCGACATCGGCATCTTCGACGAGCGCGGTACGGAGCTGGGCGGGCGCGGCTTCCGCGGCTGGTCCGGCGGGGCCCGTACGGAGTTCGCCATCAGCGCCGAGGAGGCCACGCCCGGCTATCTGGCGGGGCCGGTCACGGCGGGCACCTGGCATGTGGTGCTGGGGCCTTACACGGTCGCCCCGCAGGGCCTGGACTACAAGGTCACCGTCACACTGCGGTTCGGCGCGCCCGGCACCACCCCGAAGCCCGTTTACCCGCCGCAGCGCGCGAAGGGCCGGGGCCGCGCCTGGTACCGGGGCGACTCGCATCTGCACACCGTGTACTCCGACGGCAAGCGCACCCCGGCCGAGCTGGTCGCCGCCGCCCGCGCCGCCGGGCTGGACTTCATCACCACCACCGAGCACAACACCACGTCGGCGCATGCCGCGTTCGAGGGTCTGTGGGGCGATGACCTGCTGATCCTCACCGGTGAGGAGATCACCACGCGCAATGGCCACGTGGTCGCCCTCGGCACCGACCCCGGCGTCTTCATCGACTGGCGCTACCGCGCCCGGGACAACCGCTTCGGCCAGTTCGCCCGCAAGATCCGGCAGGCCGGCGGCCTGGTGATCCCGGCCCATCCGCACGGCACCTGTGTCGGCTGCAACTGGAAGTTCGGCTTCAACGAGGCCGACGCGGTCGAGGTGTGGAACGCGGACTTCACCCCCGACGACGAGGTCACCATCTCCGAGTGGGACAACACGCTGGTGGCCGCCGCCCGTGGCGACGGCCGCTGGCTGCCCGCCGTCGGCCACAGCGACGCCCACCGTGAGCCCCAGGTCGTCGGCCTGCCCCAGACGGTGGTGCTCGCCGACGACCTCTCCCGCACCGCCGTCCAGGAGGGCATCCGGGCCGGCCGCAGCTGGATCGCGGAGTCCTCCAAGATCGACCTCACCTTCGAGGCGGTCGGTGGCCGCGGCAAGCACGCCGGAATCGGCGAGCGCCTGAAGGTGGGCGGCGCGGAGGAGATCACGGTCCGGCTGAAGGTCTCCGGCGTGGGCCCGGGCTGCTCGGTGCGGTTCATCACCGACCAGGGCCAGCTCTACGGAACGCCGGTCCCCGCCTCCGGCGAGCTCACCGCCGAATGGCGTACGACGGCGTCCTACGCGGCGTATGTCCGCGCCGAGGTCCGCCACGCCCCGGCGGACGGCGGGGCATCGGGCATACCGGGCCCGATGGCCGCGATGACGAACCCGATCTGGCTGGGCGAGCGCTGACGGCTTCCTGACCGCGCGGCGCGGCGGGCGGCGTCAGAGGCGGCAGCTGATCTCCATGCCGTCCTCGATGGGGAAGCTGACGTTCTGGTAGCCGTTCGCCGGGTCGCGCACGTAGTCGAGGTACGGCCGCATGGGGCCCTCGAACTGGTCGATGTCGTCGGCCACGACGAGGGCACCGGGCCGCAGGATCGGTTCGAGCATCCGCAGCACGGGCAGGCACAGGTCCTTCCAGCCGTCGAGCAGGACCAGCTCCAGGGGGCCCTCGAGGTCGGCGAGGGTCTCCCGGGCGTCCCCCTCCAGCACGGTGATCAGGTCGTCAAGGCCGGTCTCGGTGAAGGTGCGGCGGGCCGCGGCGATCTTCTCCTTGCTCATTTCCGTGGTGATGACGCGCCCGGTGCCGTTGTCCCGCACGGCAGCGGCCAGATGGAGCGTGGAGATCCCGTAGGACATCCCGAACTCGACCACCGTGGCCGGGCGGATGGCCCGCACCAGGTTGTAGAGCAGCTTCCCGCCATCGGCGGAGATCGGCATGTAGATCCCGGCCGCGGCGTCGGCGAGATCCTGCGGGGCCATGTCCAGCGCGCCGGGCGGCAACTGCGCCTGGGCGGTCTCGTCCTGCTCGGCCAGCTTGAACATGCGGCTGATGGCGGTCTCGACCCGGGGGTCGGCAAGGGTGTGAGTGAGTGTCATGGGCTCTAGAGTAGACGCTACGTTGCGTCTCGTCTAGCGGATATGGAGCCCCTGGTCGAGGAACGGGGGCGTGTGTCCTGTCAGTCGGTGCGGCGGGCCGCGCGGACGCGGCGGCCGCCGTCGACCACCAGGTCCGTGCCGGTGATCCAGGACGCCTCGTCCGAGACCAGCCAGCGGACCGCGCGCGCCACGTCCTCCGGCTCGCCGATACGGGCCAGCGGGAGCGTCGCGGCGATCTCCGGTTCGCCGGGCTCCCAGACGAAGCGGGCCATCTCGGTGCGGACCAGACCCGGGGAGACGGCGTTGACGCGGACGGAGGGGGCCAGTTCTCCGGCGAGCTGGCGGGTGAGGCGGAGGAGGGCGGTCTTGGTGGTGCCGTAGGCGCCGACGTCCGCGCCGACGCCGTGGGTGCCCTCGGTGCAGATGTTGACGACCGCCCCGCCGTGGTCGCGCATCCAGCCCCGCCAGGCCGCCTGGATCAGCCGCAGCGGGGCCTCCACGTTGACCGTGAAGGCCGTGCGCCAGGCGAGCGGGTCCACGGCCATCAGCGGGCCGAGCGGGGCGTTGGTGGCGGCGTTGTTGACCAGGATGTCGAGGCGGCCGAACTCGGCCAGGGCGCGGGCCACGGCCGCCTCCGGGTGGGCCGGGTCCGCCACGTCCCCCGGGCAGCCGACGGCGCGCGGGCCGAGGCGGCGTACGGCGTCGGCCAGCCCCCTCGGATCCCGCGCCGTGACGCACACCGCCGCGCCGTCCGCCGTCAGCGCCTCCGCCACGGCGAGCCCGATACCCCGTGAACCACCCGTGACCAGGGCGGCCCGGCCGGTGAGGGAACCCGGTCCGGGTCCGGTGGGTCCGGCGGAGGTGGTGGGGCCGTCAGCCCCAGGCCGCGTACGCCCGCCAGACCCGCCGCCCCCGGCCGTCGCGCGCGTCACCGGCTCAGCCCCTCGTGCTCACCGTCTCCGTGTCGCGGCCCGACCGGAGCACCCGCCCCGGTACCGCGCCGGTGATCTCGTCGTCCCGGATGGTCTCCGTGCCGCCCACCCGGACGCTCACGATGCCCGTGGCGCGCGAGTCCAGCCGGGGGCTCTCGCCGGGCAGGTCGTGGACCAGCCGCGCCTGGCCCGCGTCGATCCGGTCGGGGTCGAAGAGGACCAGGTCGGCGTGGTAACCCTCGGCGATCCGGCCGCGCCCGCGCAGCCCCAGCAGCCGCGCCGGATCGTCCGTCAGCATCCGTACCGCCTGCTCCAGGCCGACCAGCTTCCGTCCGCGCAGACAGTCGCCGATGAAGCGGGTGGTGTACGGGGCGCCGCACATCCGGTCCAGATGGGCCCCGGCGTCGGAGCCGCCGAGCATGACGTCCTCGTGCTCCCAGGTCTGCCGGCGCAACTCCCAGCTGGCCGGGTCGTTGTCGGTCGGCATCGGCCACAGCACCGTACGCATCTCGTCCGCCGCGCAGATCTCCACCAGGCAGTGGAAATCCTCCTGCCCGCGCTCGGCGGCGATGTCGCGGACGACGCGCCCGGTCAGCCCGGCGTTGGCCGCGCTGTAGGTGTCGCCGATGACGTACCGGCCGAAGTGGGTGAGCCGCCGGAAGACCCCGGCCTCGGGGCTGTCGGCGCGGCGCAGCATCTCCTCCTGTACGGCCGGTTCACGGAGCCTGGCGATCCGTTCCGGGATGGGCAGCCCCAGGATGTCGCCCCAGCCCGGGATGAGGTTGAGCGCGCAGAAGGTGCCGAGCGACATGTTCATGGGGGTGAGGATCGGCATCGTGAGGGCGACGATCCTGCCGCCCGCCTTACGGGCGCGTTCACTGGCCTGGAGCTGGCGCGGCACCCGCTCGGGAACGGCCGCGTCGATGGTCAGCACGTTCCAGTTGAGCGGGCGCCCGGCGGCCGCGCTCATGTCCACCAGCAGCTCGATCTCCTCGTCCGCGAACTGGTCGAGACAGCCCGCCACGATCGCCTCGATCTGCGTCCCCTCGTGTTCGCCGACGGCCCGGGAGAGCGCCAGGAGTTCCCCGGGCCGGGCGTGCCGGGAGGCGACCGGCTGTCCGTCCCCGTCCGAGTGGGTCGAGGACTGGGTGGTGGACAGCCCCCACGCCCCCGCGTCCATCGCCTCGTGGAAGAGCCGCAGCATCTCCTCCAGCTGCGCCGGGCTGGGCTGTCCGCCGATCGCGTCCTCGCCCATCACATGGCGGCGCAGTGCGCAGTGCCCCACCATGAAGCCCGCGTTGACGGCGATCCGGCCCTCCAGCGCGTCCAGGTACTCGCCGAAGCCGTGCCAGTTCCACGGCGCGCCCTGCTCCAGCGCCACCAGCGACATGCCCTCGACCCGGCTCATCATCCGCCGGGTGTAGTCGGCGTCGCCCGGCCGGTCGGGGTTGAGCGGGGCGAGGGTGAAACCGCAGTTGCCGCCGGCCACGGTGGTCACGCCGTGGTTCATGGACGGGGTGGCGTACGGATCCCAGAACAGCTGGGCGTCGTAGTGGGTGTGCGGGTCGACGAACCCGGGCGCGAGGACGAGCCCGGTGGCGTCCTCGGTGGACCGGGCCGGTTCGGTGACGGCCCCGGGCCCGTCGATGGCCACGATCCGGCCGTCCCGGATGCCGACGTCGGCGACGTACGAGGGCGCGCCGGTGCCGTCCGCCACGGTGGCGCCCTTGATCAGGTGGTCGAGCACGGGTTCAGATCCCTTCTCGCGTCTGCGGCCTGCGTCCGCGCCTGCTGGGTGACGGCCTGCGCGGCTAGTGGGTGACGGCGGCTACTGGATGACGGCGGCTACTGGGTGACGGCGGCTACTGGGTGACGGCCTGGCGGAAGCGGGTCGTGCGGTGCACCGGATCGGTGTCGATCTTCGGGATGACGTGCTCGCCGATGAGCTTGATCGTGTTCATCGTGTCCTCGTAGCCGATCCCGATCGGCAGCCCGAACGACAGCTGGTCGGCCCCGGCCTGCTCCCACCGCTTGCACTGGCGGAAGACCTCGTCCGGGTCGCCGCAGATCATCAACTCCTCGGCGATGAGGAGTTCGATGATCTCCTCGGTGTACTCCGGCAGCAGTTCGGGCCACTGCGGGATGCCGTCCGGGCGGGGGAAGGTGTCGTGGTAGCGGAAGAGCAGCGACTGGAGGTAGTTGAGCCCGCCGCCGAGCGCGACCTCGACGGCCTTGGCGTGGGTCTCGGCGCAGATCGCGGTCGAGGTGACCATCACGTTGTCGTTGACGAAGCCGCCGACCGGCTCGGCCTCCTTGACCGCGTTCTTGTAGGAGTCGAGGGCCCACTCCATGTCGGAGACCTTCTGGATGGAGAAGCCGAGCACGCCGAGGCCCTTCTTGCCCGCCATCGCGTACGAGGGCGGCGATCCGGCCGCGTACCACATCGCCGGGTGGGCGGCCCCGTACGGCTTGGGCAGCACCTTGCGCGGCGGCAGCGTCCAGTGCTTGCCGGTGAAGCCCTGGTACTCGTCCTGCAACCACATCTTGGGGAACTCGGCGATCGTCTCTTCCCAGATCTCCTTGGTGGCGTTCATGTCGGTCACGCCCGGCAGGAAGCCCAGGATCTCGTGGCTGCCCGCGCCCCGGCCGGAGCCGAACTCGAACCGGCCGCCGGAGAGGTGGTCGAGCATCGCGACCTTCTCGGCCACCTTGACCGGGTGGTTGACCTGCGGCAACGGGTTGAAGATGCCGGAGCCGAGGTGGATGCGCTCGGTGGCGTGGGCGAGATAGCCGAGGAAGACGTCGTTCGCGGAGAGGTGGGAGTACTCGTCCAGGAAGTGGTGCTCGGAGGCCCATACGTACTTGAAGCCCGACCGGTCGGCCTGGATGACGTACTCGGTCTCCTCGACGAGCGCGTGATGCTCGGCCTCGGGGTCGGTTCGGCGTCGGCTTTCGGGGACGTAGCCCTGCACGAAGAGTCCGAATTCCATGGAGGTTCACCGCCTCAGACGAACGTCGATCTGACGGATCGTCAGATTTTGATTGACTCTGGCACCGCGGGCACGGACCGTCAAGGGCCGGAGCCGGGCCGGCCCAACGGCCGGGGTCAGAAGACCGAGACGCCCGTCAGCCAGCCGCCGTCGACGACGAACGGCTGGCCGGTGACGTACGAGGAGTCCTCCGAGGACAGGAAGAGCGCGAGCCGCGCCACCTCCTCGGGGCGGCCGATCCGGCCCAGCGGGACCAGCTTGCGGTAGAGCTCGTCGACCGCCGCCGTCGCCTCCGCGCTGTCGGCTTCCGGGTCGAGGTGGGCCGGGTTGGTCATGGGGGTGTCGACCGCGCCCGGGCACATCGCGTTCACCCGGATGCCCTTGTCCGCGAGCTCCATCGCGGCCACCCGCGTCATCCCCACCACCGCCGCCTTCGTCGCGGCGTACGCGGTGAGCAGCGGCATCCCGGACAGGGCGACGTACGAGGCGGTGTTCACGATCGTCCCGCCGCCCGCCGCCGCCAGCTCCGGCGCGACCGTCCGCATCCCCAGGAACGTGCCGACCTGGTTGACCTGGACCACCTCCAGGTACTCCGCCAGCGGGGTGCCGACCAGCTCGTTGAAGCGGAGGATCCCGGCGTTGTTGACCAGGCCGTCCACCGAGCCGAAGGCGTCCTTGGCGGCGGCGACGGCGGCGGTCCAGTCGTCCTCGCGGCCCACGTCCAGATGGACGAAGCGGGCGCACTCCCCCAGCTCCTTGGCCAGCGCCTCGCCCGGCTCGTCCAGTACGTCGCCGAGGACCACGCGCGCGCCCTCGGCCGCGAACAGCCGCGCCTCCTGCTCCCCCTGTCCGCGCGCCGCCCCGGTGATGATGACGACCCGCCCGTCCAGCTTGCCCATTCCGATCTCCCTAGTCATCACTAGTCATCGCTAGTCATCGAGGTGCGGAGCGACATCGGCGGCGAAGGCCGCCATCTGGTCGGTCAGTTCGGTGTGGTCCCGGCAGCGGAACCGCACCTGGATCTGGTCCACCCCCATCGCGGCGTAGGCGCGCAGGCTCTCGGCGAGCCGTTCCGGCGCGCCGGTGAGGGTCCGGCGCCCCACGTCCCAGCCGGGGTCGCCCACGTACAGCGGCTCGGTGATCGCGCCGATCTCGGCGGGCTCGTCACAGCCCCGATCGTGTTGGGCCGCCTCCTTCCGCAGCTCGCGCAGCCGGGCGATCTGGCCCGGCAGCCGGTCCCGTGGATCGCCCTGCGGCAGCCAGCCGTCGCCCCGGACCGCCGCCCGGCGCACCGCGGCGGGCGAGGAGCCGCCGATCCACAGCGGGGGCCGTGGCGTCTGGACGGGGCGCGGGGCCTGCCCGAGGCCGCTGAACGCGAACCGCTCGCCGCGGAAGTCGGGGAACTCCTCCGGCCCCAGCGCCGCCTTCAGCGCGTCGATCGTCTCGTCCAGGAGCGCCCCGCGCCGGGCGAAGTCCACCCCGAGCGCCTCGAACTCCTCCCGGACGTGCCCGGCCCCGACCCCGAGGATCAGCCGGCCGCCGGAGAGGTGGTCGAGCGTGGCGTACTGCTTGGCGGTCAGCAGCGGATGGCGCAGCGCGGCGACCGCCACATGGCTGAGCAGCCGCACCCGCTCGGTGGCCGCGGCGAGCCAGCCGAGGGTGGCCACCGGGTCGTACCAGACGGTGCCCATGGCCGCGGCCAGCCGCCGCGGGATCGCGACGTGGTCGCAGACGGCGAGGTACGCGAAGCCGAGCCGGTCGGCGGCGCGGGCGATCTCGAGCAGTTCGGCCGGGCCCGCCCCGGCCTCCCACGGCTCGGCGTAGAGGGTGGACTGCGACTGGATCGGCAGTTGCATGCCGTAGCTCAACCGGCCCCGGGGCAGGACGCGCATGCCGGGCCTCCTTGTCGGTGGACCGTCATCGTCGTATCTGACGTCGGACATGGTCGTATCTGACGGTCCATCAGACAAGGGGTACGGCAGTCTCGTCCCGCCGCGCGGCGCTTTGCTAGCGTACGGACGTTCGGACCTCGGGGCCCACGCCCGCCGCCCCGCCCAGGGGGCCACCACGGGGCACAGGCAAGGAGGCACAGCAAGGGGGCATGGCAAGGGGCACACAGGGGGGCACGTGATGATCGAGACGGTCTTCCGCTGCGAGGATCTGCCCAGAGCGGATCGATTCGACTTCTGGCGCGAGCGGATGGCACAGCTCATGGCGCCGATGGAGATGACCAGCGACCACACCCGGGACTTCCGGGGCGAGGTGCGCATCCTCGAGTTCGGCGCCGCCTCCGTCTGGCCCACGAGGTTCCGTGAGATGGACTTCCGGCGGACGCCCAAGCTCATCCGGCAGTCCGACCCCGAGCTGTACCACTTCTCGTTCATCCAGGAGGGAAACCTCCAGGTCTCCCAGTCCCGCCAGGAGGCCGCGCACAACGCCGAGGGCCTCTATGCCGTCGACACCTCACGACCCTTCGCCTGCCTGGCCTTCGGCGGCCCTCCGGCGGGCGTGGGCCTGGAGATCCCCAAGGCCCTGATCCCGGTCCCGCACGACCGGATCGACCGGCTGCTCGCCCGCCGTCTTCAGCCGCGCCTTCCGCGCCGCGTACGGGATGCCGCCCAGCGACTACCGCCATCTGGCGCTTGTGTCCCGCGCGCCGGGCGCTACCCCGCGACGCCCGGTGCACAGGGACACGCGGCCCTCCGCGCCGCCCACGGCCCCTGTCACGTCGTAGGGGTGGGTGACGGCGTGGGGTGGCGGGGAGGGCCGATATGCCCCACAGCCTGCCGGACGGTCCGGGGGTTGTCATTGACCGGCAGTGACCGCTTTCTTGCTCCTACGTGACCAAGGCGGCACCGGAACCGGCGCCCCTCCGTGACCAGGACGGCACCGGAACCGACGCCCCTCCATGACCAGGGCGGCGGCGAAACCATTCCACTACACCCCAGGCGCCCCCGCCCACAGCCCGTCCGCCGTGAGCCCCAGCAGCTCGATCGCGTTGCCGCGCACGATCCGGTCCACGACGTCCGGCGCCAGATGCCCCATCTGCGCCTCGCCGACCTCCCGCGACTTGGGCCAGGTGGAGTCCGAGTGCGGATAGTCCGTCTCGTACAGCACATTGCCGACCCCGATGGCGTCGAGGTTGCGCAGCCCGAAGGCGTCGTCGAAGAAGCAGCCGTAGACATGCTCGGCGAACAGCTCGGACGGCGGGCGCAGCACCTTGTCGGCCACTCCGCCCCAGCCCCGGTTCTCCTCCCACACCACATCGGCGCGCTCGAGGATGTAGGGGATCCAGCCGATCTGGCCCTCCGCGTACATCACCTTGAGGTTCGGGAAGCGCTCGAACTTCCCGCTCATCAGCCAGTCGACCATCGAGAAGCAGCAGTTGGCGAAGGTGATCGTGGAGCCGACCGCGGGGGGTGCGTCGGCCGAGGTCGAGGGCATCCTCGAGGAGGAGCCGATGTGCATCGCGACGACCGTGCCGGTCTCGTCGCACGCGGCCAGGAACGGGTCCCAGTCGTCGGTGTGGATCGAGGGCAGCCCCAGGTTCGGCGGGATCTCCGAGAAGCAGACGGCCCGCACCCCGCGCGCCGCGTTCCGCCGCACCTCGGCGGCGGCCAGCTCGGCGTCCCACAGCGGGATGATGATCAGCGGGATCAGCCGGCCCCTGGCCTCGGGGCCGCACCACTCCTCCACCATCCAGTCGTTGTACGCCCGGACCCCGAGCAGCCCCAGCTCGCGGTCGGCGGCCTCGGTGAAGGTCTGCCCGCAGAAGCGGGGGAAGGTCGGGAAGCAGAGCGCGGACTGGACGTGGTTGACGTCCATGTCCGCGAGCCGGTCCGGCACCGAGAAGGAGCCGGGCCGCATCTGCTCGTAGGTGATGGCCTCCAGCTTGACCTCGTCCCGGTCGTAGCCGACGGCGGTGTCCAGCCGGGTCAGCGGCCGGTGCAGCTCCTCGTACACCCACCAGTCCGCGAGCGGCCCGTCGTCCCCGGGCGCGCCCATCTTCGGGGCGAACTTGCCGCCGATGAAGGTCATCTCCTTCAGCGGCGCCCGGACGATGCGCGGCCCGCTGTCGCGGTACTTCGACGGGAGCCGGTCCCGCCAGACGTGAGGGGGCTCAACCGTGTGGTCGTCCACCGAGATTATCTTCGGGAAGCTCTCCATGACTGCACGGTAGCGCCGATCTGACGGATCGTCAGCTAGTGGGGCGTCTCCGGGGATGTTCGACGGATGCCCCGGACACGTCGCACTCTTTACTGACGTACCAGCCACGGGCACGGCAGACTGGCCGTAAAGCGAGGAAGCACGTGCGGGGGGCACCATGGCCGGCGACGAGCGCCTGGGGCGGCAGGAAGGTTCCACCGGTTCCGTACCGGACCGGTGCCGGCACGGTGAAGAGGCGAACCTGGCCCTCGGCGAGGAGCCGGACCCCGCCCCCGGCCGGACCCGGCTCGAACTGGAGTTGGACAGCGGCCGTCGCGCCGATGTCGTCCGCGAGCTGCGGCCGCACATCCCCCCGCGGCCCGCCACCGCGCTCTCCCGGCCCACCGCCGCCAACCGCCCGCGGCGCCCCCTGGCCGACACCACCGCCGTGCGCCCCGCGCAGCTGCCCGCGGCGGTGGCGGACTTCACCGGCCGCGAGGACCTCGTACGGAAGCTGAACGACCGGCTCGCGGCCTCCGCCGACCGGCCGGCCGCCATCGCGATCGCCGGTATCGGAGGCATCGGCAAGACCGCCCTGGCCGTTCATCTCGCGCACACCGCCCGCCACCGCTTCCCCGACGGTCAGCTCTATGTCGACCTCGGCGGTTCGGGCCCCTCCCCCGCCGACCCCGAGACCGTGCTCGGCGCCTTCCTGCGCTCGCTCGGCACCCCCGACGCCGCCATTCCGGACGGCACCGAGGAGCGTGCCGCGCTCTACCGCGCGTCTCTCGAGGACCGCCGCATCCTCGTCCTCCTGGACAACGCCTGCGACGCCGCTCAGATCCGGCCGCTGCTCCCCGACGACGGCGCACCGGACTGCGTCGCGCTGATCACCAGCCGCACCCATATGTCCGACCTGGGCCACGCCCACCCGGTCGACCTGGACGCGATGAGCCCGCCGGAGGCGTTCGCCCTCTTCGCGCAGATCGTGGGCCAGGAACGGGCGACCGTGGAACGTGCCGAGGTCATGGACGTGGTGGCGGCCTGCTCCTACCTCCCGCTCGCGATCCGCATAGCGGCCTCCCGGCTCGCCTCCCGCCGCACCTGGACCGTCTCCGTCCTCGCCCGCAAACTCGCCGACGAGCGCCGGCGGCTGGACGAGCTGCGGGCCGGGGATCTGGCGGTCAAGGCGACCTTCGAACTCGGCTACGGACAGCTCGACCCGGCCCAGGCCCGCGCCTTCCGGCTGCTGGGCCTGGCCGGCGGCCCGGACATCTCCCTGCCGGCCGCGGGCGCGGTGCTCGGCCTCGACGTCGCGGAGACCGGTCGGCTTCTCACCTCCCTCGTGGACATCTCACTGCTGGAGTCCGCCGTACCGGGGCGCTACCGCTTCCATGACCTCGTACGGCTCTACGCACGGGCATGCGCGGAGCGGGAGCGGCGGGCGGTGGCGGAGCGCGAGGAGGCGCTGTCCCGGTTGCTGGACTTCTACCTGGCGACGGCGGCGCGGGTGTACGCCCTGGAGCGGCCCGGGGACCGCATGGTCGAGCACCTGGAGCCCACCGGCCATCCCGGACTGCTCTTCGAGACCTCGAAGGCCGCCCTGGACTGGCTCTTCGCGGAGGCCGACTGCCTGCTCGACTGTGTGCCCAAGTGCACCGGGGAGAGCACCCGCCGCCGCACCGGGGACCTGCTGCTGGGCGCGCTTGACCTCGCCGAGTCCGGTGCCCGGCCGCGGCAGTACGAGACGGTGGCGCAGGCGGTCTGCGACGCCGCCCACACCGCCGGGGACTCCCGTACCGAGGCCCGCGCCCGCTCGGCACTGGGCCATCTGTACAGCTTTACCGGCCGGTACGGCCACGCCGAGCGGGAGTTGCGCCGCGCCCTGGAGCTGGACGGCGACGATCCGGTGGTCGCCAGCCGCGCCTCCAACCAGCTCGGCATCGTGGCCAACGGGCTGGGGCGGCACGAGGACGCCGAGCGGTACCTGGGACAGGCGCTCGAGGCGTTCCGCGCCGATGCCAACGAGGCGGGTGAGGCGAGCGCCCTGGCCAATCTCTCCCGGCTCCATGTGAGCCGGGGCCGCACCCGGACCGGTGTGGAACTGGCCGAGCAGGGGCTCGCCATCTACCGCAGGCTCGGCGCCCCCCTGCGGCTCGCCAACGGGATGTACACCGTCGGCATCGCGCTGACGCGCGCCCACCGCCTGGAGGAGGCCTCCGTCCACCTCACCGAGGCGCTCGATCTCTTTCGCGAGGCCCGTCAGCCGCTGTGGGAAGGCATGGCACATTTCCGGCTGGCCGAAATGCATCTGGCAGCGCAGCGCCCCTCGGAGGCGGTGGCACACGCCGAACAGTCCCTGGCCCTGGGCGGTCTCGGCGGCGAGTGGCGGCGCTTCTCCTTTCTCACCGTGCTGGCGAAGGCCCTGATGGCAGCCGGGCAGCGGACCCGGGCCCGGGAATGCTGGAGGCAGGCACAGGCCCTCCGGGAACGGCTGGGCTCGCCCGAACCGGAGGAGGTACGGCAGCTGCTGTCCACATCGGCGCCGGATCTCCCCGCGGCCACGAATCCTTATCCCGGCCATCGCGATGCCTACGGAGTCGGCCCTCCGGTGACCGAAAGCGACCCATGACCTGACGATGCGTCGGCATTCCGAGGGCTGTGAAGTGTGGCGGGCCTTGTGGAGAGGTCCGGCCCCTACTGACGTAAGGGGTATCGGCAAGGCAAACTGGCCCGTGCAACTGGGAGCAGAGGCAGGGGGAGACCATGGCCGGCGAGATGGAGCGGGCACAGGAGCAGCCCTTGCGCTTCACCGTGCTCGGACCGGTACGGGCCTGGCGGGGCGAAGAACAGGTGAGCACCGGATCACCACAGCAAAGAGCCCTGCTCGCCGCTCTCTTGCTGCGCGGTGGGCGCACCGCCACCGCCCCCGAGCTCATCGACGCCCTGTGGGGCGACGACCCCCCGGACGCCGCCATCGCGGCGCTGCGCACCTACGCCTCCCGGCTGCGCAAGGCATTCACCCCGCAATCGGACGTCCTGGTCAGCGAGTCGGGTGGGTACGCGGTCCAGGTGGGCCTCGGGGCCCTGGACACCGACGTGGCCGAGCGCCTGGTGGCGGAGGCGGAGAAGGCACGGCACTCGGGCGACCGGCCGCGCGCCCATGAACTCATCGGCCAGGCACTGGGCCTGTGGGACGGCGAGGCCCTGGCCGGAGTGCCGGGGCCCTACGCCGTGACCCAGCGCGCCCGGCTGTCGGAGTGGCATCTCGTCCTCACCGAGACCAGGCTCGATCTTGATCTGGAGCTGGGCCACCACACCGACGTGGTCTCCGAACTCACCGCCCTCACCGCCGCCCATCCGCTCCGGGAGCGGCTGCGCGAACTGCTGATGCTGGCGCTCTACCGCAGCGGCCGGCAGGCCGAGGCGCTGGCCGTGTACAACGACACCCGGCGGCTGCTCGCCGAGGATCTCGGCGTGGACCCCTGCCCGGAACTCTCCGAGCTGCATCAGCGCATTCTCCAGGCGGATGCCGAGCTGGCCGCCCCGGTGGACGACCGCGCTCAGGCGGGGCCCAGCTTTGTCCGGCCGGCCCAGCTTCCCGCCACGGTGGCCGACTTCACCGGCCGTGTCGCTTTCGTCGACGAGCTGAGCGATCAGCTCGCCACCGCCGAGGGGCGTGTCATGGCCGTGTCAGCCGTGGCCGGAATCGGCGGTGTCGGCAAGACGACGCTCGCCGTGCACGTCGCCCACGCGGCCCGCCATCAGTTCCCCGACGGCCAGCTCTATGTCGACCTCCAGGGGGCCGGCCCGGTACCGGCGGAGCCCAACGCGATACTGGGCGCCTTCCTGCGCGCCCTCGGCACCCCGGACAACGCGATCCCCGAGGGCGTCCAGGAGCGTGCCGCGCTCTACCGCTCGATGCTGGACGGCCGCCGGGTGCTCACGCTGCTGGACAACGCACGTGACGCCGCACAGGTGCGGCCGCTGCTGCCCGGCACGGAGGGCTGCGCCGCACTGATCACCAGCCGGACCCGGATGGTCGACCTGGAGGGCGCCCATCTGGTCGACCTGGACGTGATGAGCCCGGAAGAGGCGCTCGCCCTCTTCACGCGGATAGTGGGCGAGGAGCGTGTCGTCAGCGAACGGGACGCGGCCATGGACGTGGTGGCGGCGTGCGGCTTCCTCCCGCTGGCCATCCGGATCGCGGCCTCCCGGCTGGCCTCGCGCCGCACCTGGACCGTCTCCACGCTGGCGCACAAGCTCGCCAACCAGCGCCGCCGGCTGGACGAGCTGCGGGTCGGTGACCTGGCCGTGCGGGCCACCTTCGAACTGGGCTACGGCCAGTTGGAGCCGTCACAGGCCCGGGCGTTCCGGCTGCTGGGGCTCGCGGACGGCCCCGACATCTCGCTCGCCGCCGCGGCCGTCGTCCTGGACATGGACACGTTCGACACCGAGGAGCTTCTGGAGTCCCTGGTCGACGCCTCCCTGCTGGAGTCCGCGGCGCCCGGCCGTTACCGCTACCACGACCTGGTGCGCCTCTACGCGCGTGACTGCGCGGAGCGGCACCAGTCGGCCGCGGACCGCGAGGCGGCGCTCTCCCGGCTGCTGGACTTCTACCTCGCCACGGCCGCACGGGTGTACGCCATGGAGCGGCCCGGCGACCGCCTGGGCGACCACCTGGCCCCGGCGGGCCACCCCGGCCTGGTCTTTCCCCATCAGGACGCCGCTCTGGACTGGCTGTTCAGCGAGGCGGACTGCCTGCTGGCCTGCGCCCAGCAGGCGGCCCCGGGCAGCACCCTGGGCAGGGCGGCGGATCTGCTGCTCGCCGCGATGGACCTCGCCGAGTCCGGTGCCAACGCCCCGCGCTACGAGGCCGTGGCCCGCGTCGTCAGCGAAACGGCGCACGCGGTCGGCGACACCCGGGCCGAAGGCCGGGCCCGTACCTGCCTCGCCAAGGTGCGCAACCTCACCGGCCGGCTCGAGGAGGCCGACGCCGAGGCGGAACGCGCCCTGACCTTGGGCTCGGCGGTCAAGGACCATGTCACGATGGGGCGCGCCCTCACCGAGCGCGGCATCATCGCGCATCTCAGCCGTACCCGCTGGGATGACGCGGAGCGGCATTTCCTCCGCGCCATCGACGCCTACCGGGCCGTGGACGACCAGCCCGGAGAGGCCAGCGCGCTGTGCAACCTCTCCCGCGCGTATGTGGAGATGGGCCGCATCGACAGCGCCGTGGACCTGGCCCGGCAGGGCGTGCGGATCTACGGGAGCCTGGGGCGCACCCTGCGCCTGGCCAACGGCAAGTACGCGCTCGGTATCGCCCTGACCGGGGCGGGCAGCCTCACTCAGGCGCTCGAGCAGCTCACCGAGGCCCTCGGCCTGTTCCGTGAGCACCGCCAGCCGCTCTGGGAGGGCATGACCCACCAGCGGCTGGCCGAGGCGCACCTGTCGATCGGGCGCCCCGCGGAGGCCGCCACCCACGCCGAACAGGCCCTTGCCCTGCGGGGCATCGGGGGTGAGTGGCGCCGCGCCATCGTGCTGACCCTGCTCGGCAAGGCGCTGCTCGCGCTCGGGCAGAACGAGCGCGCGGATGCCTGCTGGCGTGAGGCGCTCTCAATTCACCAGCGGCTGGGGGCACCTGAGGCGGAGGACGTCCGCAGGCTTCTGGCCCCCGCGACCGCCGCATAACGGCGCGGCTCGCCGACCGTTCATCAATCGTTTATCGCCGTCCGGGAGTCTTAGCAGTGGTCGACCCGTCCCCGCGGGGGGCAGACGGGTCGGTTGCGAGGTCACACCGTAAGGTGGACGGCCCTTTTGAGACACCCGTCCGGCGACCCACGGGGGAGTCGCCGGGCGGGTGCCAACGGCCTATACCGACCAAAGCATCCGATGGAGTTGATCGTGACAAGCACGGACAAGAAACCCGAGTCCGACGTCTACCGGCCACTGGAGGCCGACCCGGCGCCCTTCACCACTCAGGACGAGGGCCACACCCCGGCACCTCCTCAGGTGTCCACCCAGGGCGAAGGCCACACACCCGCTCCGCCGCAGCTGATCACTCAGGGGGAGGGGCACACGCCCGCACCGCCGCAGCTGAGCACCATGGGTGAGGGCCACACGCCCGCACCGCCGCAGCTCAGCCCCGCGGGCGAGGGCCACACGCCCGCGCCGTCGGAGCTGAGCACCAAGGGTGAGGGCCACACTCCGGCACCGCCGCAGCTGAGCACCGAAGGGGAGGGCCACACACCTTCGGCACCCCAGTAGGAGCACACGAAAGCGTCGCTCATTTCCATGAGGTAACACCGCGGGGCCGATGTCGATGACGCGGAGGGGACGTCATCGACATCGGCCCCTTTGCGCGGGCCACCTCCCGGACGAGCGACCCCGCGCCCCCGCCACACCACCGGGCGCACCCCCTTTCCGCCAAGCTTCGACCAGTTCCGGCCAGATGGCCGAACACATGTACCCCTCATTGTTAATTTGCAGTACAAAACAGATAATCACCCCCCGTAACGGAGGAACCGGAATGACTCGTGCCACAAAGGGCATTGCGACCTTGATTATCGCCATAGGTGCGGCGGTCGGAGCCACAAGCCAGACAGCCGCGTTCGCGTCTGCAAGCGATAGTCACACCCCCATCGTCGGTGTGGACAGTGGTGAATACGCCACAGCTGCCGCTCCGGGCCCGCAGGGCGAGGGTCATGCCCCCACCAGCCCGCAGTAGGCGCCACGAGATCCTCGTGAGCACCAAGGGGGGCCGGGAGAAAACGCCCGGCCCCTTTGCGCTGCCCCGCGCCGGGTGCGCGTACGCGCACCGGAGCGCACTCTGCTTCAGCGGTCACGCCCCGGGCACAGGCTGACCACATCGCACTGAAGGATCACCTCGTAGGGGCCGCCTTGGGTCTCCGCGCCCTTGGCATTGGCACTGGCATTGGCATTGGCATTGGCATGGCTGATGTCCGGCATGAACCGCCATTGCGAGGGCTTGGCATGCCGGGTCCCGTTGGCCTTCTCCACGCGGATCTGAAGCGTGCGGGCCTCGGGGTCGTTCGTCTCGACCAGAACCTCGTCCGCGGCGAGCGGGAAGTGGTCGTGCAGCAGGCACAGGCCGAAACGGTCGAGGTTTCCGTGTTTCTCCAGCACCGCGATGAGGTCCCGGACGAACTCCGCGTCCTGCGGGCCCAGCCCCTCGGCTTCCTCGAACGTGGGAAGTGCGGGCCGCTGGTGGGTCGCGTTTTTACCGGCCATAAGCCCTCTCCTATGGTCAACGGATCAGCTTATGCACTCTTGAAAGATCGTAAGCCGCGATATGGAGTGCCGCAATCCAGAGCCGACCACCCACCATGCGGCCAACCGATTGGACCTTCGCCTCTCGTTGCGCGTCTGCACCGGGCCTGCGGCTTCCGGATGAGTAGGTATGCGCATTGAAGGTCAATCATGCGTGGGTAGCGGAGCGAACGGATGGCGGCTAACCGGTGGCGATGCTGGCAGGCACTGCTGATCGTGATGGTGGCGTGGTGGGGGCTGTGGCCGACGGAGGCAGGAGCGGCGGCCGCACCTGACGGTTGCAAAGTGGCGGAAGCCGGAACACCGGAGGTCGAGGCTGCGATCCGGTTCTTCCATCACCGTGAGACATTCGTCCGGGCACAGACGACCACAACCATCACCGTTCAGCGTTCATGGCCTCTGGCTACCAAGGGACTGACGCTCGGCGAGAAATCCAACCTTTATCAACGGGCGATGCGCTGCCTGCTGCGCGGGGAGAAGAAGCCAAAGCCCACAGCCAAGCCCTTCCGAAAGGACGAGTGGCGCCTCCACAGTCCGGAAGTGACGACTGCGCGGGAGCACGGGGTTACGGTCCGCTACAAGGCATTCGCCTTGATCACTCATCCCAGAGAGACTCGGGTCGGACCCTGGCGCATCAACGTAACGAAGCCACATAAGCCATGGAAGGTCACTTTCGACCAGCACATACTGGGCAGGGCGCTGGCGACTGCCCATTGGAAGCAGGTGGGAGTCCAGCTTGATGGGCTTCAGGCAAGCGACGTGGATTCCGAAGCCGCATACACAGGAAAGGGGACGTGGGTATGGGACAAGCCCTCTGACGTACGGGTCGACTTGTTCCCACCTTGGCACGCCGCCTTCGCATTGGAGAATCGCGGAAAGTCCACCCTCAGCACACTGGGCGTCGTCTTGTGGTGGGTCTGCGGCTCGGCGGCATTGGCGCTCGCGGTGCTTCGCCCCGCTCCGCGCCCGTCTTCCCTGCCAATGCCACCGGGGCGGCTGTGGGCGCCGTGGCGGGTCGCTGCCGTCAGCGAAGGTTCCAAAGGGGGCCTCGCCAGGACAGCCTTGTGGTGGGCCGGGCTCAGCGCGGCTCTAGGTCTGGCTCTTGCCGTGCTGCCCTCAGAGACGGAAAAGTTCAGCCCTTGGCAAACTATCGCCGGCATCGGCGCAGGATTGGTACTCATCCTCGCAGCGCGCCCCTGGTTGCCCGACCGCTCAACGGATACGTCGAAGTCTCCGACCGGCGAGCTGAGCCGTCGGGGCCGAGTATTGACCCGCAATGTGTTTGTGCTTTCCCTTGGTTTGACCGTCGTTGGCCTGGTGGGCATTCTGGCCTTCGGCGCCATGCCTCTGCCGGAAGAACTGGCACCACTTGACGGCCGCATTGCCTCACTCATGTTGCTACAGCTGGCGATGGTGTGGTTGTGGCTGATCGCGATGACGGCATGGGCGTGGCGCTTCGCGAGGGACGGAGGGCTAGTCCGCACATCCTGGACGGCGGCATGGGACACAGCCACCCTCCGTTTCATGGCCGCTTCCGTGGCGGTATTGGCTGTGGTCGCCATGGTGATGTTGTATGCGTACCGATGGTCCACCGACCTGAATTGGCAACGTGCCAACTGGCTCATGGAACATGACGGCAGCGACCGAGCTCACGACCAGAATCTGCACAACAACCTGGCCGCCTTCGGGTCGATTGGGCTTTTCTGGGCATACACCCAGACATGGGTCCTGACGAGCATCGCACTGGTGGCTCTGCTGAACAGCCGCGCCAGTGCCGCGCAGTCCGAGCAGGTTTCGCTGGGTCCCTCGCACAACGATATGCGACTGACCGCCGTTGTCTTCGCCCTCGTCGTGGCGACGCGGGCCCAACTGTTCGCAGGCTCCTCCTTGCTGTTGGCCGCCTGGCTCCTGCTGAATATCGCGGCTCTCTATGCCGTGCGGGCGGCAGGCCGACGATGGTCAGTGCTCTGCCAGGCGGGCGGAGACTTCCTCACCGAGGCGTTGGGCACCGCGCAAGGTCGGCGCAACATGCTGGAGAAGGCGCATCAGTACCGTAACCTCCACCAGCGTCTCCGTTTTGTGGATCAGGGCCACACGGAACAGGACACGACCCGCGAGGCGCTGGAGGACCGGCTTCGACGGCTGCGACGTTGGCGCCCACCCGGATATAAGCGAAACTTTCTCCCTGATCAGGTATCCGTCGTAGATGTAGCTCTGAGCTGGGGCCCGCACGACAAATGGTGGGACAACGCCTTGCACAGCGCGCGCATCGCATTCCTCTTCGGGATTCCCGCCAGCGCCGCCATCATCTGGGCGAAACACTTAAAAGACCCCAAACAACTCATGCTCACGAGCGCCAACACCACAGGGTTGCTGGACATCGCCGCGGGGTTCCTTACCTGGCAGATCACATGGGCCGGAGTCGGCCTGGCCCTGGGAGCGCTGTGGCGCGTGCTGCCCGGCCACCGTGGGCCCATGCGCGCGTTGAGCCTGACCATCGCCTACGCCATCCCCATCGGCCTGGGCACCTTGGTCAACCTCATCACCGATACAGAGCTCGGCAATGCCGTTCTCAGCATCTCACTCATGCTCATCGTCCTGACGCTCACCAGCATCTGGATGGACATGGCGACCTTCAGCGGAGAAAGGCAACTCTGGCCGACGCGTCTCAGCCTGCTGCTGTCGATCTACCAGATACGGACCCTTTCCGTGCATGCCGCCTTTCTCATCGCTCAATTCGCGGGAGCGGCGACCATTTGGAGCAACCTCACAGGCGCATCGTTCAAGCCAACGTGACCCCATCCCACCCCGCCCGCAGCTCCGCCTTGAGGACCTTCCCACTCGCATTGCGCGGAAGCTCGGTCAGGAACTCCACCTGCCGCGGCACCTTGTAGTTGGCCATCTCCCGCCGCGACCACGCGATCAGGTCGTCCGCCGTCAGCGTCGAATCCGGGCGGCGGACCGCGTAGACCTTGGCCACCTCGCCCAGGCGCGGGTCCGGGATGCCGATCACGGCGACGTCGGCCACATCCGGGTGGCGGGCGATGAGTTGCTCGATCTCGGCGGGGTAGGCGTTGAAGCCGCCGACGATGAACATGTCCTTGATGCGGTCGGTGATGCGCAGATTGCCGCGCTCGTCCATCACCCCGACATCGCCCGTCCGCAGCCAGCCGTCGGGGGTGATGGTGCGGGACGTGGCGATCGGGTCCTCGAAGTAGCCGGATGTGACGTGGTAGCCGCGGACCCAGACCTCGCCCGGCCGGCCCCGGGCGAGTTCGCGACCGGTGGCCGTGGCGATCTTGACTTCGGTGTCCGGGATCGCACGGCCAGCCGTACCCGCGATGACCTCGGGCGGATCGCCGCGGCGGCACATCGTGACGGTGCCGGACGCCTCCGTCAGGCCGTACGCCGTCAGCACCGTGGCGACCCCGAGTTCCGAGCGCAGGCGCTCCACCAGCTCCAGCGGGACCACCGCAGCGCCGGTGACGACCAGCCGCAGGGTGGACAGGTCATGGGCGGCGCGGGAGGGGTGGTCGAGCAGGGACTGATGGAGGGTGGGCGGGCCGGGGAGGACAGTGATGCGCTCAGCGGCGATATTGGCCAGGGCCGTCTCCACGCTGAACACCGGCTGCGGCACCATCGTGGCGCCGCGGCTCAGACAGGCGATGATGCCCGCCTTGTAGCCGAAGGTGTGGAAGAACGGGTTCACGATGAGATAGCGATCGCCCGCCGTCAGCCCCGTGATCTCGCTCCAGGTGTCGAAGACCCGCACCGTCTGGAAGTGCGTGGTCACCACACCCTTGGGGTGGCCGGTGGTGCCGGAGGTGAAGGTGATGTCGGAGGGGTCCGCCGGGCGCACCGCCTGCGCCCGGGAGCGGACCTCCTCCGCTGGCACGGCGTCGCCCAGCGCCAGGAACTCCTTCCAGGTGCGGAAGTCCTCCGGGCCGTTGTCGGCGAGGACCACCACCTCCCGCAGATAGGGCAGGCCCGGCAGCGGGCCATGGCCCGGCCCCTCCCCCGCCGCCCGGCGCAGCGACGCCACATACGAGGTGCCCAGGAAGGTGCCGGTGATGAACAGATGCGTGGCCCGGGTGCGGCGCAGCACATACGCCGCCTCGCCGCCCTTGAAACGCGTGTTGACCGGGACCAGCACCCCGCCCGCGGTGACCGCGCCGAGCGCCGCCACGATCCAGTCGGTGGTGTTGGGCGCCCAGATCGCGGCGCGGTCGCCCGGTTCGAGGCCCGAGGCGACGCACGCGGCCGCCGCGCGCTCGATCCGGGCGCCGAGCTCGGCGTACGAGATCCGGGCGCGGCCCTCGACGACGGCCTCGTCCGGGCCGAACCGCTCGACCGCCGCCCGGATCAGGGCCGGGATGGTGTACCCCTGCTCCAACTGTTCCATCGGACCGCTCCCCTCCCCGGAACCCGGGACGGACGACCCCAGTAGCTGACTACCCGTCAGATTAGCGGTAGCCTTCCCCGCTGTCAGCACCGGTGAACGCGACCACGGAGGCGGCCATGGGGGCGGCAAGGGCGACGGCGACCTTGAAGGACGCGACGGCGATAGCCGGTATCGGGCAGACCCCCTTCGCCAAACGCCTGCCCGAGTCCGAGAAGACCCTGGCCTGCCGGGCGATCCTGGCCGCCCTTGACGACGCCGGTATCGCCCCGTCCGAGGTGGACGCCTTCTCCTCGTACACCATGGAGGAGACCGACGAGGTCGAGATCGCCAAGGCCATCGGCGCCGGGGATGTGACCTTCTTCGGCAAGGTCGGCTACGGGGGCGGCGGTTCCTGTGCGACCGTCGCGCACCTGGCCGCCGCGATCGCCACCGGGCAGGCGAGCGTCGGGGTGGCCTGGCGGTCGCGCAAACGCGGCAGCGGGCCGCGCCCCTGGACCAACACCCGGGTGCAGCTGCCCACCCCGGCCCAGTGGACCCGGCCGTACGGGCTGCTGCGCCCGGCCGATGAGATCGGGCTGCTGGCCCGGCGCTATATGCATGAGTACGGCGCGACCCGCGATCACTTCTTCAATGTGGCGCTGGCCTGCCGCAACCGGGCCAATCAGAACCCCGCCGCGATGATGTACGACCGCCCGCTGACCCGCGAGATGTATATGACCGCGCGCTGGATCAGCGAACCGCTCTGCCTCTTCGACAACTGCCTGGAGACCGATGGCGCGCTGGCCTGTGTGCTGGTGTCGGCCGAGCGGGCGCGCGACTGCCGGCACCGGCCCGTGTACGTCCACTCCGCCGCGCAGGGGCTGCCCGCCCAGCACCACGGGATGGTCAACTACTGGAACGACGACCCGCTGACCGGCCCCTCCTGGACCGCCGCCCGCCGGCTGTGGAAAATCGCCGACTTCGGGCCGCAGGACGTGGATGTCGCGCAGATCTACGACGCCTTCACCCCGCTGATCCCGCTCTCCCTGGAGGGCTACGGCTTCTGCGCCCGGGGCGAGGGCGCCGCGTTCACCGAGGGGGGCGCGCTGGAGATCGGCGGACGGCTGCCGCTGAACACCGGCGGGGGCGGCCTCAGCGAGGCGTACGTCCATGGCTTCAACCTCATCACCGAGGGGGTCAGACAGCTGCGCGGCACCGGCACCGCCCAGGTACCCGGCGCCACGACCTGCCTGGTCACGGCGGGTGAGGGGGTTCCCACATCGGCCCTGCTGCTGAGGAGTTGAGCGACGGTATGACACAGACGGAAACGACCACGACCACGGCCGCGAGTGGCGGGGGCGAGCGGGCCGATGGGCTGCTGGCACCCGTGCCCGACGACGACGGGGCGCCCTTCTTCGCCTACGCGGCGCGCGGCGAACTGCGCGTCCAGTGCTGCGCGGACTGCGGCGAACCGCGCTTCCCGCCCCGGCCCTGCTGCCCTCACTGCCAGTCCTTCGAGAGCCTGTGGAAAAAGCTGAGCGGCCGTGGCCGGATCTGGTCGTATGTGCTGCCCCATCCCCCGCTGTTGCCCGCCTACGCGGCCCAGGCTCCGTACAACGTCGTCCTCGTGGAGCTCGCGGACGCCCCGCGCATCCGGCTGGTGGGCAATCTGGTCGCCGCCGCGGACGCCGCGCTGAACTCGGTCCCGCCGGAGCGGATCCGCATCGGCGCGCCCGTGAAGGCCGCCTTCCATGAGACGGACGGCGGGCTGACGGTGGTGCGCTGGCTGCTGGAGCGGCCATGACGGTCCGCATACGGGTGCAGGAGGACGGCGTCGCGGTCGTCACCCTCGACCGGCCCGAGCGGCACAACGCCATCGACCTGGAGACGGTCTCGGAACTGACCGCCGCATGGCGGCGCTTCCGCCGGGACGACGCGGTCCGGGCCGTCGTCCTCACCGGCGCGGGCGGCCGGGCCTTCAGCACCGGCATCGACCGCTCGGTTGAGGTCGCGCAGCCGCCGTCGCCCTACGCGATGGACGATCCGCTGCGCACCGTAGGGCCCAAGGCAAACGACCTGTGGAAGCCGGTGATCGCGGCGGTGGCCGGAATGGCCTGCGGCGGGGCGTTCTATCTGCTGGGCGAGGCCGAGTTCATCGTCGCCGACGAGACGGCGGCCTTCTTCGATCCGCACACCAGCTATGGCATGGTCAGCGCCTATGAGGCCGTCTATATGGCGCAGCGGATGCCCATGGGCGAGGTCGCGCGGATGGCGCTGATGGGGACGGCGGAGCGGCTCTCGGCCCGGCGGGCGTATGAGACGGGCCTGGTCAGCGAGGTGACCCCGGCCGGTGAGGCCCTTACGGCGGCCATCCGTGCCGCGTCGGTCATCGCGTCGTACCCGACGGAGGCGGTGCAGGGCACCGTAAGGGCGCTATGGGCGGCGAAGGAGGCGGCGCTGGCCCAGGCGCTCGCGCAGGCCCCGCAGTTGATCGCGCTGGGCAATCTGCCGCCGGGGCGACAGGCCGCGCTCTTCGCGGCCCGTACGCCCGGCTTCCGTACCCGGTGAGGCCCGTCCGCGCCCGCCGGTGAGGCCCGTCCGCGCCGGATCGAGCGGCTCGGGGGTCGGGGCTCAGGTGGAGCTCGGGTACTTGAGCGCCGAGGTGACCTTGCAGGTGAAGGACGTCTGCTGGGTGAGGGTGCGGTAGGAGGTGGCGTTGAGGGTCTGGCTGCCGCCGGACGCCACGGTGACGGACTTGTAGTCGGAGCCCAGCAGGCTGCCGCCGTTCTGGTCCTCCCACTCGATGGTGATCGAGTAGTGCATGGACTGCGTCTCGGGGTTCCTGAGATTGAGGGTGTACTGGAACGAACGGGTCGACTCGTCGTAGTCGCAGCCGGTGGCGGTGATGTCGTTCGTGCCGTCCGAGTTGTAGGTGGGCGGCGCGGAGTAGGTGTAGGAGGGCGTGGGGGCGTCGTAGGACGGCACGTCGGAGGGCGCGCCGCTGGGCAGATCGGTGGGCATGCCGCTGGGGAGGTCGGTGGGACCGGACGCCGGGTTGTCGTTGCCCCCGCTCCCGCCCGAGACGAACCCCCCGAGGCCGCCGTCGTGGCTGCCGCCCTTCTTCTTTCCGCAGCCGGTCAGCGCGATGAGCCCGACCAGGGCGACGGCGCATATGCGCATGGAGCGGCGTTGCATGGTATTACCCCCGTTGAAAAGGCTCATTCAAGCCAGATGCAGCTGTTGACAAGTGCACGCCACCCTAGCAATGGGTTTTGCTACCCCAAAGTCACCAGTGGGCGCGCCTGTCCCGGCTCTCAGAGGACGGAGACGACCTCGCACCGCACCACGGTTCCCACGACCGAGGGATCGTCGAGCGGCACCCTTACGGTCCGCGACTTCCCCGCGGGGACCCGCACATCGGCGCGGCCGGAGGTGAGCGTCAGACCGTCCCGGCCCTGGAAGTTCATGTCCACGAGGTAGGTGTCGGCCGCGCCCGAGCGGTTGCGCACCTTCACGGTCGCCGCCGGACGACCGCTCTTGTCCTTGGCCACCTTGCCCTTTTCGGCGTCCTTGCCCTTGTCGGCGCAGCTGACGACCGTCGCCTGGGGCTCGGACGACGACGCCGTGCCGCCCGAGGAGCCGCTGGAGTCGCTGCCGCGCAGACCACGCCGCATCACAGACCCCGTTCCCCCGAAGACCGCGCAGAGTTACCCATCGACCTCCCGGCTCCCAGGAGGTCGATGAACGCCCGCAACCGTAGCAGCAATTGTCAGGGACACGGCCTGCGACCTGCCGTCTCGTCGCGCCGCCGTCTCATCGCGCCGCCGTCTCGTCGCACCGCCCCGGGATCGGTCAGGCCCGGCCGCCCGACGGGCGGGACTGGCCCGTGCCCTTCACCGCGTCCAGCGCGTAGACGCAGCGGTCCTTGCTGCACGCGTACACCACGCCCCCGGCGGCCACCGGGGATCCGGTGATCTCGCCGCCGGTCGCCAGCTTCCAGCGCAGCTGTCCGCCCGCCGCGTCCACCGTGTAGAGACAGTGATCGGCCGAGCCGAAGTGGACCCGGCCGTCGGCGACCACCGGCGAGCCGATGACCTCGCCGCCCGCCGCGAACCGCCACTTGGGCGTGCCGGTGACCGCGTCGAGCGTGTAGAGCGCGCCGCCGCTGCCCAGATGGACCGAGCCGTCGGCCACCAGCACCGGCTCGATGGACTGCCGGGCCTCGGTGGCGATGCGCCAGCGGTCGCGGCCGTTCGCCGCGTCCAGCGCGTACACCGTGCCCAGATAGTCGGCGATGTAGATACCGCCGCCGGTGACCGCGGGCCCCGGCGCGTACGCGGGGGCGCACAGGAAGACGGCGGGCGCCTCGAAACGCCACCGCACATCCCCGCGGGCGACGTCGAGCGCGAGCACCCGCGTCCCCGCCGAGACGTAGACCACCCCATCGGGCGCCGCCAGCAGACGCAGCGGCACCCCGCCGCACGACGCCGCGTCGCCCACCGGGTACGACCAGCGCTCCGCGCCCGTGCGCGCCTCCAGGGCGCGCAGCCGCGCGTCCGCCCACACATACACCGTGCCGTCATGGACGGCCGGGCCGGACTCGGGCGTCTCGAAGTCGGTCTGGAGCCCCTGCATCTCCCACAGCAGCTCACCATTGGCCGCCTCCCACGCCTGGACGCCACCGCCGCGCGTACCGGTGACGACCGTGCCGCGGTCGACCTTCAGGGAGTAGACCCAGCCGTCGGTCGACAGCCGCCAGCGCTCGGCGCCGTCCTCCGCGTCCAGCGCGTACAGCGTGGGGCCGTCGGAGGCGTGGATCCGGCCGTTCGCCACGGCCATCGCCCATGCCACGTCACGGGTCTTGAACTGGCGCCGGCCGGTGCCCACGTCCAGCGCGTGTACCTCGAACGAGGTCACGTACAGCAGATCGCCGGCGACCGCCGGGGTGCCCCATACGTCGTTGGACATGCGGAACCGCCACGGGCGCCAGCGGCCGTGCCCGGCCCCGCCGGGCGGCTCGGGCGGCTCGGCCGACGGGGAGTGGGTCGGCGGCGGGACGGCGGCCGTGCCATCGCCCCCGTTCAGCCCTCCGCTCGTCACCCCGGCCGGCGGGCGCACCCAGCCGGTGGCGGGCCCGGTGCCGTGCTGCGCCTGCGGGTCCCGCGCGTCGGCGGCCCGGAGCCCCGGGCCGATCGGCACCTGCGAACCGGGCAGCCGCACCGATCCGTCGGCCCCGGCGGGCGCAGGAGCGGGCGCCGCGGCGGCGGACGGGGCAGCGGACGGGGCGGCGTGCCGCCCGGGCCCGATGGAGCCCAGCGCGCTGGGCGGACTCGCGGCCTCCGGGGCGCGCAGGCCGCCGCGCGGATCGCCCACGCCCACGGGCTCCCAGCCGCTCGGAGCGGCGGGTCCGCTCGCGGCGGCGCCGTGCCGCCCGCCGTGGCCGTCCGCGGCCGCTCCCGCGGCGGGGACGTACGAGGGCGGCGGCGTGGGCGGGCGCTCGGGCGGAAGCGGCGCGGAGGGGCGGCTGCCCGCGCTCGCGGCGCTTCCGGCGTTCCCCGCGTTCCCCGCGTTCCCGCCTGGGCGGCCGCCTCCGGCCGCGGGCCGGGAGGAGCCGCGCACCTGGTTGCGGCCGCTGCGCTTGCGCTCGATGAGCGCGACGGCGCCGGGCGGCAGCCAGGCCGAGGCCGTACCGCTGTCGTCGGCGTTGGAGGCGAACAGATGCGGGGCCAGCTGTGACTGTAGATCGGCCGGCGACGGCCGCCGCTCGGGCTCCATCTGCATGCACGACTCGATCAGCGGCCGCAGCTCATCGGGCAGCCCGGCCAGATCGGGGCCCTCGCGCAGCAGCATGAACACGGTCTCCACCGGGTTGGCGCCGTGGAAGGGCGCGTGCCCGGTGGCCGCGAAGGTCAGGGTGGAGCCGAGCGAGAAGATGTCGCTCGCGCCCGTCACACTGCGCGAGTCGCGCGCCTGTTCGGGGGACATGTAGGCGGGGGTGCCGACCGCGACGTTGGTCATCGTCAGCCGGGTGTTCGAGACACCGGAGGCGATACCGAAGTCGATCACGCGCGGGCCGTCCTCGACGACCAGCACATTCGACGGCTTCAGATCCCGGTGGACCAGGCCCGCGCCGTGGATGGACTGGAGCGCCTCGGCGACCCCGGCCGCCAGCCAGCGCACCGCCTGGGCCGGCATCGGCCCGCACTCGTTGACGATTTCCTCGAGGGAGGGCGCCGGCACATAGGCCGTGGCCAGCCACGGCACCGCGGCGCGCGGATCGGCGTCCACGACCGCGGCCGTGTAGAACCCGCTGACCGCGCGGGCCGCCTCCACCTCACGGGTGAATCGGACACGGAACAGCTGGTCCTCGGCGAGCTCGGTCCGGACCGTCTTGATCGCGACCCGTCGGCCCGATGCCGAGCGGGCCAGATAGACCAGCCCCATGCCGCCCGCGCCGAGACGTCCGAGCACCTCGAAAGGGCCGATCCGCCTCGGATCGTGCTGCGTCAGCTGCTCCACCACTTGCCTGCCACCTCCCCGTGGGGGCTTGAAAAAATACAGCCCCGTGCAGCGTCTCACCGACAAACCAACCGGCGGCACGCATCCTGCATTCTCTCTGGCGAAGGCGGCGGTTGCGAACCCGGGGGCGAATCGTCGTGTCATCGGGCGATACGGAGCCGGGGTCCGTCCGGTTCGACCGGGGACCAGCCAAGTGCCCGCGGGCCCGTATCGCCCAGTTATTCGCCCCGGGTTCAGCCTGCCGTCGAGGTGTCGATGACGGCGAAGGCCGCGCCCTGATTGTCCGCAAGGACCGCGAAACGCCCGTACGGCGTATCTTCGGCGGTCTTGAGAACCCGCCCGCCCAGCCTGTGGGCCGTGCGCAGCGCCTGATCGCAATCCGCCACCACAAAGTACGTCAGGAAGTGGGCGGGCAGAACGGCCGGGTACTCCTCACCCATCACGACGCGTCCGCCGATCGCGTGACGGGGGTCCGGGGGCTCCCCGCGCGGCGTCCACAGGACCACGTCGGCCGGTGCGCCCTCTGCGGAGGGGGGCGCGGAACGCACTGTGGACGGCGTCATCTCGTAGCCGAAGACCGCTCGGTAGAAGGCGTCCACGGCGCGCGGCTGACGCGTGTGGACCTCTGTCCAGCCGTACGAACCGGGCGTGCCGCGCCGCGCGAAGCCGGGGTGGCTGCCCGCCTGCCAGATCCCGAAGACGGCGCCGCCCGGGTCGGCGGCCGTCGCCATGACGCAGAACTCGTCGATCCACACCGGCGGGGTGATCACCCGGCCACCGGCCTCGCGGATCCGTACGGCGGTCGCGGCGGCGTCCTGGGCGGCGAAGTAGATGTTCCAGACGGTGGGCATCCGCCCGTCCGGCTTGGGCACCAGCCCCGCGACGTCCTTACCGCCGAGGAGGGCCCGGGTGAACGTGCCGTAGTCGGTGGCGATCTCCTGGAAGGTCCAGCCGAAGAGCTCACCGTAGAAGCGCCGCCCCGCCGCGAGGTCGGACAGCAGCACATCCGCCCAGCAGGGCACGCCTTCCGCGAATGCCGCCATGGCCCGGATCCTCCCGCGTCCCTCGGTCCTCGGACTCGCTCGCTTCGGAGCCCGCTCACCTCTGAGCTTGCTCGCCTCGGAGCCCGCTCGCCTGGGAGCTTGCTCACAGCCCGTTTGGAGATGCTTGGCACGTGTTTGGAACCGCTTGGTTCGTTCACCTCACTTGCCACGCTAACGGGGGAACGCCCGGTCTGCTCGCCCCGGAACTCGAAATATTTGGCCAATCCTTTTGGCTCGAAGACGGATCCCACCGCGTCATCCACCGTTGTTATCCACAGGCTGTTGATAACACGATTCACACGTGTGGGTGAGCGGTGATTGAGGGCTTGACGACTGTGGACAGGGGTCGGAATCAGCCATTCCAACCTGCTCAGCGAGGTTCGCAAACCCGCCCATCCCGCCCTAACCCCATTTGCACGCAGCCGAATCGCGCTCCGATCACCCCTCGGTAAGCTGACGGCATGACAGGACAAGTACGCACAGTCGACGGGCGGGTGGCCGGTCGTCGCGGGCAGGCGACGCGGCAGAAGCTGCTCGACTGCCTCGGCGAGATGCTCAGCACCTCCCCGTATCGAGACGTCAAGGTCATCGATGTCGCACGTAAGGCAGGGACCTCGCCTGCGACGTTCTACCAGTACTTCCCCGATGTGGAGGGCGCGGTCCTCGAGCTCGCCGAGGAGATGGCGAAGGAGGGCGCGAACCTCACCGATCTGGTCGCCGACCGCTCATGGGCCGGCAAGTCGGGGGCGACCGCGGCGGAGGACCTGGTCGAGGGGTTCCTCTCCTTCTGGCGCAAACACGACGCCATCCTGAGGGTCGTCGATCTGGGCGCCGCCGAGGGCGACAAGCGGTTCTACAAGATCCGCATGAAGATCCTCAATTCCGTCACCAACTCCCTGACGGACGCCGTCAAGGAGCAGCAGGCCAAGGGCCGGATCGACGCGGACCTCAACCCCGGGGCCATCGCGGGCTCGCTGGTCGCCATGCTGGCGGCGGTCGCGGCGCACCAGAAGGGCTTCCAGAGCTGGGGCGTCAAGCAGGCCGACCTCAGGCCGAGCCTGACCTGGCTCGTCCACCTCGGTATCACCGGCCGCAAGCCGCCGAAGTAACGAATCCGCGCGCCCCTCCCCCGGCCTCCCTTCCCCGGCCCCTCCCAGCCGGCTGCCCTGCCGGGCCCGCACGTCCTGTCACGCCGCGGCGGATCACTCCCCAGTGATCCGCCGCGGCCCTTTGCGGGCACTGGCACGGGAGGGACCGGCTCAGCCCCTCCTGGCCCGGCTCAGCCCTCCTCGACGCGGTGGAGGCGGAAGAGGCGGATCTCGCGGTCCACCCGGGACTGGTACGTCGCGTAGGGCGGCCAGAAGGCGAGGACCGCGGCCCAGGCGGCCTCACGCTCGGCGCCCTCCAGGAGGCGTGCCCGGACGGCGATGTCCCGGCCCCGCCAGCTGATCTCCGCTTCCGGGTGGACCAGGAGGTTCGCCGTCCAGGCCGGATGGCCCGGACGGCCGAAGTTGCTGCCGATCAGGATCCAGGTGCCGCCGTCCTCCGGCATACAGGCCAGCGGCGTACGGCGAGGAAGCCCCGACCTCGCCCCGCGCGCCGTAAGGATCACGCCCGGCAGCATCCGCGCGCTCGGCAGCACCTTGCCGCGGGTCAGCCGGTGGACCGTGCGGTCGAACGCGGGGATGACATGGGGCGCGACCTTGGCGAAGGCGCGGGTCGAGGACACCTTGCGGATCAGCTTCACGCCGTAACCGGCCATCAGGTCGTCACCGCCTTACGCAGGCCGTCTCGCCCGTCCGGCCCCTCCGGCCCGTCCCGCCCATCGCGTCCGTCCGGCCCGCCGTGCGGGCTGTCCCCGTTCTGGGCGCCGCTCCCGCCACGCCCTTCATGACCGCCGCCGCGCCCTTCATGACCACCGTAAGGAGCGCGATCGGCCGCGCCGAAGAGTCCCTCCCGTTCCGCGGCCCGCGCCCGCAGCCGGTGGACGGGGCCGAAGAGCAGCTCGTCAGAGGCGGCCCGCTTGAAGTAGAGATGCGCGTCATGCTCCCAGGTGAAGCCGATACCGCCGTGCAGCTGCACCGCTTCCGCCGCCGCCGTGCGCTGCGCCTCCAGCGCCTGCGCGAGCGCCAGCCCGCCCGCGACCGCGGCTTCCGTACCGCCCGCACCGTGCGTACCGCCCCCTCCGCCCTCGGCCGCGGCCCAGGCCGCGTAGTACGCCGCCGAACGGGCCGCCTGCACCGCGACGTACACATCCGCCAGCCGGTGCTTGACCGCCTGGAAGGAGCCGATGGGACGGCCGAACTGCTCACGCGCCCGCACATACTCGACCGTCCGGGTGAGGGCCGCGTCCGCCGCCCCCACGGCCTCGGCGGCGAGCACGGTCGCGGCCGCCGTACCCACGGCCGCCAGCGCCTCGGCCACCGCCTCCCCGCTCCCGCTCCCGCCGTCGTCCACCCCCAGCAGCTCGGCCGAGACGTTCCGCAGCTCGATCCGGGCCTGCGGCCGGGTCGCGTCGAGCGCGGTCAGCCGGGTACGGACCAGCCCGTCCACCCCCACCCTGGCCTCGTCCGCCCCCGCCCGGACGAGGAACAGCAGCGTCCGCCCGCGCGTATAGCCCCCGGCGCGGGCGGCGACCAGCAGCAGTTCGGCGCTGTGCCCGCCCGGCACCTGCTCCACCTGCCCGTACAGCCGCCACCCCGCGCCGCCGTCCCGGTCCGGGCGCGCTTGGACACCCCCCGCGCGCCCCCCACCGGCCCACGCGCCGTCCCGCGCTCCTACGAGCCCGAGCGCTTCGGGCAGCGCGCGCCCCGGCACCGCGAGTGCCGCCGTAAGGGCGCCCTCCGCGATGCGCGGCAGCAGCTCGGCGCGCTGCGCCTCGGTCCCGAGCGCGGCGACCAGGGGCGCGGCGAACACGGCGGTGGCCAGGAGCGGCGAGGGGAGCAGCACCCGCCCGGTCTCCTCACAGGCCAGCGCCAGCTCGGTGACGCCGCAGCCGACGCCCCCGTACGCAGCCGAAAGGGCGAGGCCCGGCAGCCCGAGCGTCCGGGCGAGCCGCCGCCACAGGGCCTCGTCATAGCCGGGCGCGGTCTGGACCGCCGCCTTGATCTCGTCCGGCCCGCACCGCTCCCGCAGCAGAGTGCGCAGCGTACGGCGGATCTCGTCCTGTTCCTCGGTGAACGCGGCGTCCATCGGCGAGCACCTCCGATTTTCTGACGGGCCGTCATACTAGGGACGACCTCCGGACTTTCCCACCCCTCCCGCCCCATCCACGGCTAAGCTGCTGCCGCCCATCACGTTCCTCCCCGCACCCTCCGCCGGAGCGCGACCGAACCGGCGGTGGCCCTGTCCTCCGGGGCCTGTCGGAGGAGCGAGGAGGGGTAATGGACGATCGGAGCACGCAGGAGACGAGCGACGCCCGGTGGACCGGCCCGGACAAGTGGCAGGTCGTGATCGGAGTGCTGAGCCTTCTGGTGGCGATCGCCGCTTGCGTGGGGCAGTTCCTCCAGTAACCGGACGCCGCACGCGTGGTCCGGACGGGGCTTGTGCTCGAGGCGCGGGCACGGCCATACGGGAGATCGTCCGGACCACCCCCTTCCCCTGGACCTCGGCGACCTCGCACAGGCACCCCCAGACCTCGATGCGCTCGCGCAGGCGCCCCCTTCCACTCCGCCGAATCTGATGTACCGTCAGATTCATGCCGCCCGCAGCGCAGCGCAACCGTAAGGTCGCCATCGTCGGCGTCTCCCTCTCCGACTGCGGCCGCGTCGACACGGCCACCCCCTACGCCCTCCACGCCCAGGCCGCCCGCCGGGCCCTCGCCGAATCCGGTCTCGACCGGTCGGTCGTCGACGGCTTCGCCTCGGCGGGGCTCGGCACCCTCGCGCCGGTCGAGGTGGCCGAGTATCTGGGGCTGCGGCCGACCTGGACCGACTCGACGGCCGTCGGCGGCGCCACCTGGGAGGTCATGGCGGCGCACGCGGCGGACGCGATCGCCGTCGGGCACGCCCGCGCCGTTCTGCTCGTCTACGGCTCCACCGCCCGCGCCGACATCCGCGCGGGCCGCCGCACCGCGAACCTCTCCTTCGGGGCGCGCGGACCGCTCCAGTTCGAGGTCCCGTACGGGCATACGCTGGTCGCCAAGTACGCGATGGCCGCGCGCCGCCATATGCATGAGTACGGCACCACCCTCGAACAGCTGGCGGACATCGCCGTTCAGGCGCGTATCAATGCCGGGCACAATCCGGACGCGATGTTTCGCGAACCGATCACCGTCGATGACGTCCTGAGCGGCCCGATGATCGCCGACCCCTTCACCAAGCTGCACTGCTGCATCCGCTCGGACGGCGGCTGCGCGGTGCTGCTCGCGGCCGAGGAATACGTACCGGACACGGCGAAACCCCCGGTGTGGGTGCTGGGTTCGGGCACGGCCGTCTCGCACACCACCATGTCCGAATGGGAGGACTTCACGGTCTCCCCGGCCGCGGCCTCCGGGCGGGCGGCGTTCGCACGGGCGGGCGTCCGGCCGTCGGACATCGACGTGGCCGAGCTCTATGACGCCTTCACCTATATGACCCTGGTGACGCTGGAGGACCTCGGCTTCTGTGCCAAGGGCGAGGGCGGGGCGTTCGCGACGAAGGGGCGGCTGACCCGGGACGGCGAGCTGCCGACCAACACCGACGGCGGCGGCCTCTCCGCCTGCCACCCGGGGATGCGCGGACTGTTCCTGCTGGTCGAGGCCGTACGGCAGCTACGCGGCGAGGCCGGGGAGCGCCAGGTGCGCAAGGCGGGCGGACGGCTGCCGGAGCTGGCCGTGGCGTCGGGCACGGGGGGCTGGTTCTGCTCGGCGGGCACGGTGGTCCTGGGCCGCGACTGACGGGCCCGCCCCGGCCGTACGTACGCCCCACCCGCCCCGGCCATACGCACGCCCGCCCCGCCCCGGCCGTACGCACCCCCCCGGCTTGCCCCGGCCCCTCACGGGTGATCGGATGGGGAGCCGATGAGCGACGACCAAGATGAGGCCGAGGCATTCCGCGCACTGCTGCGCGGCCTGCGCGTACCCCATGCGGGCGAACTGCCCGTCTTCGACCCGGGCACGGCCCCGGACGCACCGCTTCCGCTCTTCCGGCGGTGGCTGCGGGAGGCCGCCGAGGCGGGCGAACCCGGCCCGCACACCATGTCGCTGGCCACGGTGGGCGCCGACTGCCGTCCGTCCCAGCGCACGGTGATGCTGCACGACGCCGATGAGCGCGGCTGGCACTTCGGCACCCATCGCACCAGCCGTAAGGGCCGCGAGTTGGCCGAGCGGCCCTATGCCTCGCTCGCGTTCCACTGGATGCGCCCGGGCCGTCAGGTGCGCGTCAGCGGGCGGGTCGGCGAGGCCGGGCGGGAGGAGAGCGCGGCCGATCTGCGCGGCCGGTCCCCCGCGGCGCTCGCGGCGGCGCTGGCCGGGAGCGGACGGCAGAGCGAGGTGCTCGGCTCGTACGAGGAGCTGCTACGGGCCTTCGAGACGGCGTACGAACGGGCCGAACGCGAACCGGACGCGACCGCCCCCACCTGGACCCTGTACGTCCTGGAGGCCGACGAGGTCGAGTTCTACCAGGAGGAGGCGAAGCGGCGGCACGTACGGGTCCGCTACCGCCGCGACCCCGGGGAGCAGCCCAGCGGCTGGCGGCGAGACCTGCTGTGGCCATAACGGCGGCACGGCCGCACGGTGACGACCGTAAGGCGTGCACCGTTGCGCAAGACGGCCGTAAGGCGGCCACGCCGCAAGGCTAGGCAGACATCGGCCGGAAGACAGGAAAAGCGGGGACGTCCCGCTCGCCGGCCTCCGGCGCCCGGAACGCCACCCGGAGCCGCATCCCCACCCTCGGTCCGCTCTCCGGGACCTCGATGAGCTCGGTCATCATCCGCGGCCCCTCGGCGAGATCGACGACGGCGGCGGTGTACGGGACGCGGGCACCGAACGGCGGCAGGTCATTGCGGTGCACCACGGACCACGTATAGAGCGACGCGGCGCCGCTCGCCGCCTCCCAGACGACGTTCTCGCTCCAGCAGAACGGGCAGAACTCGCGCGGGTAGTGATGGGCCCGGCCGCACCCGCCGCAGCGCCGGATCAGCAGCCGGCCCTCGGCGGCGGCGTCCCAGTAGGGACGGGTGAAGGCGTCGATCTCGGGCAGATCGAAGCGCGGGCCGCCCGCGGACGGCGTCGGGCTCACAGGAACAGCCCCCATGCCTCGTCGAGCGACCAGGTCTGCCAGCTCATGCCGAAGATCCCGACCACGGAGATCAGCACCATCATCGAGTTCTGCCCCTGCTCCGCCCAGTCGTGGATCATGAGCAGGAAATAGAGCAGATTGAGCACGATCGCGCCGATCAGGGCGATGGGGGTCAGGAAACCGAGCGTCAGCCCGAGGCCGAGGGCGAGTTCGGCGTAGACGACGACGTATGCCATGACCTTGGGACGGGGTGTGACCACCGCGTCGAAGCCGCCGCGGACGAACGCCCAGCGGTGCTTGGCGGCCACGCCCACCGCCCAGCCGATGCCGGTGCCGCGCTCGAACCAGTCCTTCTTGTTCTTGTGCCGCCAGCTCTCGAGCCACCACAGGCCGAGTCCGATACGCAGTACGGCGAGCCATTCGGCCCCGTCGAGCCCGATCGTCCGCATCGTTCCCCGCCCTCCCTGCCGCCGCCGAATCTGACGGTACGTCAGTTTCATGGGCCGGGCCCGACCCGCGCAAGGGGTCGGGCCCGGCGGAGCGGAATCCGGCGGGACACCGCGGCGACGGTCCGGCGCCGACCGACCGTGACCTCTCCGCAACCCATCCGGAATCACTTTGGCCGGTTGTTTGACCGAAACCCGTCAAATACCCGACTACGCTCACCGGCATGGCCGACCGCTCCTCCGAGAAGTCCTCACCCGTCTATGTGATCGGCGGTGGACCGGGCGGACTCGCCGCCGCCGCCGCGCTCAGCCACCGCGGGATCCACGCCGTCGTCCTGGAGAAGTCCGACGCGGTCGCCGCGTCCTGGCGGAACCACTACGACCGGCTGCATCTGCACACCACGCGCAGACTCTCCGCGCTCCCCGGGCTGCCGATCCCCCGGTCCTACGGACGGTGGGTCGGGCGCGACGACGTGGTGCGCTATCTGGAGCGCTATGCCGAGCACCACCGGCTGGACGTCGTCACGGGCGTCGAGGTCTCCCGCATCGACCGGTCGGCCGACGACACGGAGTGGGTGCTGCGCGCCACGGGCGGCCGTGCGCTGTCCTCGCCCGTGGCCGTCGTCGCGACGGGCTTCAACCACACCCCGCGGCTGCCGGACTGGCCGGGCCGCGCCGGCTACACCGGCGAGCTGCTGCACGCCGCCCACTACCGCAACCCCCGCCCCTTCGAGGGCCGTGACGTCCTGGTGGTCGGCGCCGGCAACACCGGCGCCGAGATCGCGGTCGATCTGGTCGAGGGCGGCGCGGCCCGGGTGCGGCTGGCGATCCGCACCGTGCCGCACATCCTGCGCCGCTCGACGGCCGGCTGGCCCGCGCAGGCCACCGGCATCCTGGTGCGCAGGCTGCCGCGGCGCGCGGTGGACCGGGCGGCGCGGGTGATGTGCCGGGTGAGCATGCCGGACCTGACCGAGCACGGTCTGCCCTGGCCCGACACCGGGCTCTACACCCGCGTACGCGAGGGTGCGATCCCGGTCCAGGACGTGGGGCTGGTCGACGCGGTGCGGACGGGACGGGTGGAGGTCGTCTCGGCGGTGGACTCCTTCGATCTGGACAAGGTGGTTCTGGCCGACGGCTCACGGATCGGCCCCGAGGTGGTGATCGCCGCCACCGGCTACCGGCGCGGCCTGGAGGAACTGGTCGGCCATCTGGGCGTGCTCGACGACCGCGGCCGCCCCCTCCCGCACGGCCGGCGGACCCTGAAGGGCGCGCCGGGTCTGCACTTCACGGGCTATACCAACCCGATCAGCGGAATGCTGCGCGAGCTGGCCATCGACGCCCGGAAGATCGCCAGGACGGTCGCCCGGACAACGGCATGACGGCGGGGCGGCATGACGGCGGGGCGGGGCGGGGCGGGGCGGGCCGCGATTCCGCCGGCCCCTCCGTCACCCTGCGTGTTCCCCGCGCCCCGAGCATTCCTGACAGGCCGTCAGTTCAGTAACCTGACTACTGGGTAATGTGACTTGGCGTCAGTTTTGCTATGGCGGCCGACGCCGAATCCCCTGGTCACCTACCCGGTTATTGGCCAACGAGCAGGAGTGGCGGATACCGATGCTTGGATCGACCTACGGCACCCTGACCACCAACTCCCGTCATGCCCGCGCCGTCGCGTGCGGTCAGGCCCCCGGCCCCGCCGTGCATGTCCACAGCAGGACCGCGGCGGGCGGGACCGCCGAAGGCGTGGACGACGTGGACGTCAGCGGGCGCCCGCTGATGTCCGCCGTCCCCGATCTGGACCACTTCTTCCATCCCGAGTCGGTGGCCCTCATCGGCGCCTCCGACGCGGACGGCCGCCCCAACACCGGTATCACCCGCCAGCTCCTGGCCTGGGCCGAACACGTCGGCGCCCGGTTGCACCCCGTGCATCCCTCCCGTCCCGCCGTCTTCGGCATTCCGTGCGTACCGTCCGTGGCCGCGCTGCCCGAACCCGTCGACCTCGCCGTCCTCCTCGTCCGCGACCCGCTCCCGGTGATCGAGGAACTCGACGGGAGCAAGGTGAGGTTCGCCGTCGTCTTCGCCTCCGGCTTCGCCGAGACCGGCCCCGAGGGCGCCGCCGCGCAGGCCCGGCTGGCCGCCGCGGCCCGCGGCGCCGGGCTGCGGCTGCTCGGCCCCAACACCAACCTCAACGCCTTCGAGAAGTTCCGCGACGACCTCGACGGGCCCGCCATCGCCCTCATCACCCAGTCAGGCCACCAGGGCCGCCCGGTCTTCACCCTCCAGGAACTCGGCATCCGGCTCAGCCACTGGGCCCCGACCGGCAACGAAGCCGATCTGGAGACCTCCGACTTCATCTCCTACTTCGCCACCCGGCCCGAGGTCGGCGCCATCGCCCTGTACGCGGAGGGGCTGAAGGACGGCCGCGGCTTCCTCCTCGCCGCCGACCGGGCCGCCCGCGCCAAGGTGCCCGTCGTCGCCGTGAAGGTCGGCCGCACCGAGACCGGCGCCCGCACGGCCGCCTCCCACACCGGCAAGCTGACCGGCTCGGACGCGGTGGTGGACGCGGCCATGCGGCAGTTCGGCGTGATCCGCGTGGACGGCCTGGACGAGCTTCAGGACACGGCGGCGCTGCTCGCCCGCGCCCGCCCGCCGCTCGCCGACGGCGTCGTGGTGTATTCGATCTCCGGGGGCACCGGGGCCCACTTCGCCGACCTCGCCACCGCGGCGGGCCTCCCCCTGCCCACCCTCTCCCCCGAGAAGCAGACCGAGCTCCACCAGTGGATACCCGGCGATCTCAGCGTCGCCAACCCGGTGGACAACGGCGGACACCCGGTCGGCGACTGGCGCGGCCGCAAGATCATCGACGCGATCCTCGCCGACCCCGCCGTGGGCGTGCTGATCTGCCCGATCACCGGCCCCTTCCCGCCCATGAGCGACAAGCTGGCGCAGGACCTGGTGGACGCGGCGGAGCAGACGGACAAGCTGGTGTGCGTGGTGTGGGGCTCGCCGGTCGGCACCGAGGACGCCTACCGCACCACCCTGCTGGGCTCCTCCCGCGTGGCCACCTTCCGTACGTTCGCCAACTGCATCACCGCCGTGCGCGCCTATCTGGGGCACCACCGCTTCACCGCCTCCTACCGCTCCCCCTTCGAGGACGCCCCGCGCACGCCGTCCCCCTCCCTTCGCAAGGTGCGCGATCTGCTGCGCCCAGGAGACCGCCTGAGCGAGCACTCGGCGAAACAGCTGCTGCGGGCGTACGGCATCCGGGTGCCGCGCGAGCAGCTGGTGACCAGCGCGGCCGCGGCCGTCCGCGCCGCGGGTCTGGTGGGCTACCCCGTGGTCATGAAGGCGTCCGCGCCGCAGCTCGCCCACAAGACCGAGCTGGGGCTGGTCCGGCTGGGGCTGACCTCGGCCAGCCAGGTCCGCGACACCTATCGGGAGCTCACCGACATCGCCCGCTACGAGGGCGTCGAGCTGGACGGGGTGCTGGTCTGCCAGATGGTCGAGCGCGGGGTGGAGATGGTGGTCGGCATGAGCCAGGACCCCCTCTTCGGGCCGACCGTGACCGTCGGTATCGGGGGCGTGCTCGTCGAGGTCCTCCGTGACGCTGCCGTACGCGTCCCCCCGTTCGGCGAGGACCAGGCGCGCGCGATGCTCGCCGAACTGCGCGGCCGCGCCCTCCTCGACGGGGTGCGCGGCGCTCCCCCCGCCGATGTGGACGCTCTCGTCGAGGTCGTGCTGCGGGTCCAGCGCATGGCCCTGGAGCTCGGGGACCACCTCGCCGAACTGGACATCAACCCGCTGATGGTGCTGGAACGTGGCCAAGGTGCCGTGGCACTGGACGCCCTGGCGATCTGCCGCTGACGCATGGAGCGTTGCCATGACCTCTGCCCCCCTTGAAGACTCCCGTGACTCAGTTCTACGGCACACCACTGACAACGGCGTCTCGTGGATCACGCTCAACCGCCCCGAGGCGATGAACGCCATCACCCCCGACCAGCGAGAACACCTGATTTCGCTGCTGGACCACGCCTCCGCCGACCCGTCCGTCCGGGCCGTCGTGCTGACCGCCACCGGCAAGGGCTTCTGCGCGGGAGCGGATCTGCGCGGCGCGCCGGACGGGGCGGAACGCGTCGCGGGCGATGTCGCCCGGCTGATCCGCGGCGGAGCGCAGCGGCTGATCGCCGCCGTCCTCGACTGCGAGAAGCCGGTGATCGCCGCCGTCAACGGCACCGCGGCTGGGCTCGGCGCCCACCTCGCCCTCGCCTGCGATCTGGTGCTGGCCGCCGAATCGGCTGTGTTCATCGAGGTGTTCATCCGCCGCGGTCTGGTCCCCGACGGGGGCGGCGCGTATCTCCTCCCCCGGCTGATCGGCCCACAGCGCGCGAAGGAGCTGATGTTCTTCGGCGACGCGCTGTCCGCCGCCGAGGCCGAGCGGCTGGGGCTGGTCAACCGGGTCGTCCCGGACGACGACCTGGCCAAGACCGCCCGCGCCTGGGCGGAGCGCCTCGCCGCGGGGCCCACCCGCGCCCTGACCCTCACCAAGGCGCTGGTGAACGCCTCCCTGGAGGCCGACCGCCCGGCCGCGTTCGCCGCCGAGGCGGCGGCGCAGGAGATCAACATGACCACGGCCGACGCGCAGGAGGGCGTCCGCGCGTTCGTCGAGCGCCGGCCGCCCGGGTACCGAGGCCGCTGAGGCCGCTGAAGCTTCGCGCTATCAGGGAACCCGGGACAGCAAGGCAGAACCCGAGTAAGCCGAGTAAAGCCGGGCAAGCCGGACAAGCCGAGAAACTCGAGCAAGCGAGAAAGGGGGACGGGGCCATGATGGGACACGCCGGTATGGCCGCCACCGCCGTCCGCTACCTCCGGGCGGTCGGCTCGCCGACCGCCTCCGTACGACCGGTGGACCCGCTGCCCCCGCCGGAGCTGCGCTGTGTGCGCGACGATGAGCGGCCCCTGGTCGACCCGGCCGAATTCCGCCGGGTGCTGGGCCACTTCGCCAGCGGGGTCACCGTGATCGCCACCGTCGACGAGATGGGACCGGCCGGTTTCGCCTGCCAGTCCTTCGCCTCGCTGTCGCTGGATCCGCCGCTGGTCGCCTTCATGGTGGCCCGCACCTCCACGACCTGGCCGCGCATCGCCCGCGCGGGCGTCTTCTGCGTCAATGTCCTGGGCGCGCACCAGGGCGAACTGTGCCGCTCCTTCGCGATCAGCGGCTCCCGGCGCCCCGACAAGTTCGCGGGCGTCCGCTACGAGCCGTCCCCGCTCACCGGCTCACCGCGGCTCGCGGACGTCCCGGCGTGGATCGACTGCGCGATCCACGCCGTACACACGGGCGGCGACCACCTGGTCGTGGTCGGCCGCGTCCGGGCCCTGGGCACGGACGCGGCCGCGGCGCGATCGGGGCCGCTGCTCTTCCACCGCGGCTCCTTCGGGGAATTCACGGCGCTCCCCTGAGGCCGCCCATTTGCGCAAGCCTTCACGGCCCGCATCCGCATACCCGCGCAGCCCGCATCCGCACACCCCCACGACCCGACTCCACGAACCCGCGACCCACATCCGCACGCCTTCATGGTCCGTCTCCGCGAGCCCGCGGCCCACATCCGCACAACTCACGGCCCGACTCCACGAACGCGCAGCCCACATCCGTAGCCCTCACGGCCCGACTCAGCGAACGCGCAGCCCACATCCGCACACCCTCACGGCCCCTCCCCGTGAGCCCGCGCGGCCCCACGTGGGCGTCCGGCGGATCGTTCCCCGCCCCGTCCCGCAGCGCGGATGTGCGGCTCCGCAGCGTGGCAGGGCTTCGGCCCCCGGACCGCGGGGTCTGGGGCGGAGCCCCAGTTTCGGGAAGGGGCGGGAAGGGGAACAGCCCGCCGCAGGCGGCACATCCCGCCGCCCCCTAGACCGTCGCCGACACACCCTTCGCCCCCGGCCCACGCTGAATGACCAGCGACATCAGCGCGGCGATCGCACACAGCGCCCCCGCGCCGTACCAAACCACGTCGTACGAGCCGAAGGCATCCCGCGCCGCGCCGCCCACGAAGGCCACGACCCCGGCCCCCACCTGGTGGGAGGCGAGCACCCAGCCGAAGACGATCGCGCTGTCCTCCCCGTACTGCTCCCGGCACAGCGCCATCGTCGGCGGCACGGTGGCGACCCAGTCGAGACCGTAGAAGACGATGAAGAAGAGCATCGGTGGATGGACCGCGTCGTCGAGCAGGATCGGCAGGAACATCAGGGAGAGCCCGCGCAGCGCGTAGTACACGGCCAGCAGACGTCGCGCGTCGAAGCGGTCGGTGAACCAGCCGGAGGCCACCGTCCCCACGATGTCGAAGACGCCGATGACGGCGAGCAGGCTCGCGGCGGCCGTCACCGGCATGCCGTGATCATGCGCGGCGGGCACGAAGTGGGTCTTGACGAGGCCGTTCGTGGAGGCGCCGCAGATCGCGAAGGCGCCCGCGAGCAGCCAGAAGGAGCCGGTGCGCGAGGCCGAGGCGAGGGCCTTGACGGCCCGCCGGGCCGCGCCGCGCCGGGGCGCGGGCCGCGGGGCGGGCGGCCCGTCGGCGCCGTACGCGGCGAGGCCCACGTCCGTGGGGTAGTCGCGCAGCAGCAGCCAGACGAGGGGGACGATCGCCAGCGCGGCGACCGAGACGGTGATCGCGGCAGGCCGCCATTTGTGCCATTCGACGATCCAGGAGAGCAGCGGGAGAAAGATCAGCTGCCCGGAGGCCCCGCCCGCCGTAAGGATGCCGGTGACCAGCCCGCGCCGGGCCACGAACCACCGGTTGGTCACGGTCGCGGCGAAGGCCAGCGCCATGGAGCCGCTGCCGAGGCCGACCAGCACACCCCAGCACAGGATGAGCTGCCAGGGCTCGCTCATGAAGACCGTAAGGCCGCCACCGGCCGCGATGACGACGAGTGCGGCCGCGACGACCTTACGGATGCCGAAGCGATCCATTAGGGCGGCGGCGAAGGGCGCGGTGAGCCCATAGAGGGCGAGGTTGACGGAGACCGCGAACCCGATCGTGCCGCGCGACCAGCCGAACTCCTCATGGAGCGGATCGATGAGCAGACCGGGCAGGGAGGCGAATCCGGCCGCGCCGATGATCGTCACAAAGGCGATGGCGGCGACCGCCCAGGCGCGGTGCGGCAGCCGTAGGAGGGCCCGTCGTGCGGGCCGGGCGGGCTGTTCCGGCTGTTCGTCCTGTTCAGGGGCTTCGGAGAGCTCGGTCGTCTGCGTCACCGGACCAGCATCGGGCAGCGGGTCGGCACGGACGAGTGGCCCGAGGGACAGCATTCGCTAGGATCGGGCCACGCCCTTTTTGGGGCCGTGTCCGACTACAGGACGGATTCAGACTCAGAGCCGTGTCCGACTCAGAGCCGTAACCGAACGACGGGAGGCCGGAAGTGTCCCCACCCCAGCCCCAATCCCCGCCCCCTCCCCCACCCGAAGCCGCTGACGCGCGCCATCGTGTCGTCGTCCTCGCCCTCCCTGGCGTGATCCCCTTCGAGCTTGGCATTCCGTACCGGATCTTCGGCAAGGCCCGCTCCGCCGACCGCCGGCGGCTGTACGAGGTGGTCACCTGCACCCCCGAGCCCGGTCTGGTGCCCACGGACGCCGACTTCCCGATCGCCGTGGAGCTCGGCCCGGAGGCCCTCGCCGGGGCCGACACCATCGTGGTGCCCGCGTCGTACGAACTCGGCCCGGTCCACGAGGAGGGCCGGATGACCGAGCCGCTCGGCACCGCGCTGACCCATGCCCGGCCGGGCGTGCGCTGGGTGTCCATCTGCACCGGTTCGTTCGTGCTGGCCGCCGCCGGGCTTCTCGACGGCCGCCCGGCCACCACCCATTGGTCCAGCGTCGACCACTTCCAGCGCCTCTTCCCGACCGTCGAGGTCGATCCGAATGTGCTGTTCGTGGACGACGGCGACGTGCTCACCTCGGCCGGTGTCGCCTCGGGGATCGACCTGTGTCTGCATCTGGTGCGGCGCGACCACGGCACGGCCGTGGCCAACGACGTGGCCCGGCACAGCCTGGTGCCGCCCCACCGCGACGGCGGCCAGGCCCAGTACATCCCGCGCCCGCTGCCCGAGCCCCAGCAGGCCACCACGACGGCGGCCCGGGCCTGGGCGCTCGGCCGGCTGGACCGGCCCATCTCGCTGCGGGAGCTGGCCGCCCAGGAGTCGATGAGCGTACGGACGTTCACCCGCCGCTTCCGCGAGGAGGTCGGCGTCAGCCCGGGCCAGTGGCTGACCCAGCAGCGGGTGGAGCGGGCCCGCCATCTCCTGGAGGGCACCGATCTGTCGGTGGACCAGGTGACGCGCGAGGCCGGTTTCGGCTCCCCCGCGTCCCTGCGCCAGCACTTCCAGACCGCCGTGGGTGTCTCCCCCACCGCCTACCGCCGTACCTTCCGCGCGGGCGCCGAGGCCGGTACGGCTCCCGGCGCCGACGCCCGCGCGTAAGGCTCAGCGGGTCAGCCGCCAGCTGCGCACGTGCACCCAGGTCATGTCCCGCCACCACTGCGCGTTCCAGTCGCCGCTGTGGAAGCGGAACAGCGAGATGGTCTCGGCTGTGAACCGCTTGGGCGGGTCGGCGGCCAGGGTGTCCAGGAACTCCCCGATCTCCTCGTAGAGGTCGGGCCGCAGGGTCAGCTCATGGGAGGCGATGGACAGATGCGCGCGGAAGCGGCCGGGGTCCAGCGGATTGGCGCGGTAGTGGTCCATTGGCTCAGCCACGGGCGCCATCGCCCGGCGCACCGTGTCGAGCAAGTTGGTGATCCCGGGGTTCGGGGAGCCATCGGGCAGGTCGTGGAGATTGAACCCGATGCCTCCTCCGCCCTTCTCGATGCCCAAGTTGTACGCGGTGAAGGCGGCGGTGCCCGCCAGTGCCGTACCGATCCGGCCGGTCAGCTCGTCCTCGGGCGCGTCGGTGGGCATATTGCCCGCGAGGGTGGCGTGGGGCGGGTAGGCGGCGCAGGAGACCAGCCCGTACTGCTGCCTGAGCAGCAGATGGAGCTCGGTCAGCAGGGCGCAGGTGCCGGGATCGGGGCGGAGGAAGACGCCGTAGCGGAAGGACGAGGCGGCCGAGGGCGCGGACATGGTTTCTCCGGTACGTCAGCGGCGTGGCTCCGGGCTCCGGCGGGCGGACCCCCGGTTCAGCGCCGCGCGGGATGGGTCGGAGGCGGGGCGGTGGTGGTTCCGGCCACCAGCGCCCCGCGCAGGGCGATGTGGCGGATGGGCATGGAGCGGTCCTCACGGAGTTCCAGCAGCAGGTCGATGGCGCGTCGGCCGACCTCGTCCAGCGGCTGGCGCAGCGTGGTCAGTCCGAGGAGCGGGGTGGTGAGCGGCCCGATGCCGTCGAAGCCGGTGACCGACATGTCGTCGGGCACCCGTACTCCGGCTCGACGCAGCCGTTCCAGGACACTGACCATGGCGTCGTCCTGGGGGCACATGATCGCTGTGATCTCGCGGTCCTCGAGCAGTGCGGGCACCGCCTCGACGGGGGCTTCCGGGCCGTCGGTCAGTTCGGTGACGACGGTGTCGACGCCGCGTTCCCGCAGGCCGCTCACCATCGCGGCGGTACGGGCGTACTGCGTGATCGACAGCGCCTCCGGCACCAGCAGCACGGCCACCCGGCGGTGCCTGAGGGACACCAGGTGGTCCACGAGCTGCTCCGCGCCGTCCTCCTCGTCGCAGTAGACGCTGTTGATCGCCGGGTGCGGCTCCGGCCGTCCGGCGACGACCGTCGGCACCCGTTCGACGAAGGGGGCGATGTCCCGGGCCGGAAGCAGACCGCTGCACACCACCAGCCCCTCGACCCTGAGGGAGAGGAGCGTCTGGAGGGCACGGCGCTCCTCGGCGAGGGCGAAGTCCCGTACCCCGGTGGCGGTGACGACCCGGTAGCCGCCTTCGATGGCGCGCCCCTGGAGCGCCGCGTGGAGATGCCCGTAGAAGGGGCGGACGGCGTCACGGACGAGCACCCCCAGGGTGTGCGTCCGCTGCGCGACCAGCCCCTGCGCCATGGCGTTCTTGACATAGCCGAGCCGCTGAGCGACGTCGAGGATGCGCGCGCGGGCCTCCTCGCTGATGCGTCCCTGCCCCAGCAGGGCCCGGGAGACCGCGGACTTCGAAACGCCCGCTTCCCGCGCGATGTCGATGATCGTGGGCGCCTTATTGGCCTTTTCCTCCGTCACCGGCTACCAGTACCACAGCTCATGGAGCCGTCCCGGGTCGGGCCGTGGGGCAGCAGGCCGCGGTCGGCGAGGACGGCGCGGGCGGCCGCGGCCCCGGTCCACAGCCGGGCGTCCCAACCGTGCTCCCTGGCCGCGTCGATGTTCTTACGGCGGTCATCGAAGAAGAGGACGCGCTCCGGCGGTGTGCCGAGGAGTTCGGTCATCCGCCGGTAGACGGCGGGGTCGGGCTTGGCGATGCCGTGGTCAGCCGAGAACATCAGCCGGTCGAAGTGCGCGGACCAGTCGCTGCGTTCGGCGGTCCTGGCCAGCACTTGGGGGGCGTTCGACAGCAGCGCGAGCCGGGCGCCATGCCGCCGCAGATCCTCCACCAGGGCGTGGGAGGGCCCGTCGAGCCGTGTCCAGATGTCGACTTCGGCGCTCACCAGCGCGTCGACCGTGCCGGGGCGCAGCGGGGCGCCGAGTGCGCCGGCCACGGCCGACCAGTAGGCGATGTCGGAGCTGCCGAGGTCGTAGGCGTCGCGATATGCCCAGTACGCCTCGGCGAACGCCGCTTCCTCGACGCCGAGCAGCCCGGCCAGCCGCTCCTCCAGACCGGACAGCCCGCGTGGCCGTGTCAGCACCTCGCCGAGGTCGAAGACCACGGTGAGAGGGGTGTCCATCTCGGCTGCCGTATCGGCTGTCACATCGACTGCCGTATTGACTTTGGCTGTCACATCGACTGCCGTCTCGGCTGCCTTACCGGCTGCGCCATCCAGGCGGGAACGTTCCACCAGGCCAACGTAACCGGCGGAGCCCACAAGCTGGGCAACGGCGACGGGAAGGCCGGGTGAACAGCCCTCGTCGTCAGACGCACTGGACGCTCCCCGTGCAGAATCGGACGCCGCCCGTTCAGAACCGGACACCGCCCGCTCAGAAGGTGAGGACGGCGCGCGCCACCCGGCCGTGGTGGGCGTCGTCGGCGGCCTTGGCGAAGTCCTCCAAGGGGTAGGTCCGGCTCACGAGTTCGTCCAGCAGCAGCCGCCCCTGCCGGTAGAGGTCGGCGTACAGCGCGATGTCGGCCTGTGGCCGTGAGGAGCCGTAGCGGCAGCCCAGGATGGACTTGTCCAGATACATGGAGGAGACGCGGAAGGCCGCCTCGGCGTCGGCGGGCGGCACCCCGAGCAGCACCGCCTGGCCGTGCCGGTCGAGCAGATCGACGGCCTGGCGGATCAGCCGGGTGGAGCCGACGCATTCGAAGGCGTGGTCCGCGCCGGTCGGCAGGATCTCCCGTACGGCGTCGGCGGAGGGGACGAAGTGGGTCGCGCCGAACCGCCGGGCCATCGGCTCCTTCGCGGGATTGGAGTCCACGGCGACGATGGGCGACGCCCCGGCGATCCGGGCCCCTTGCAGCACATTGAGCCCGATGCCGCCGCTGCCGATGACGACGACCGACTCACCGCGGTCCACCTTGGCGCGGTTGAGCACGGCGCCGACGCCGGTGAGGACGGCACAGCCGATGAGGGCGGCGGGGACGAGCGGGATGTCCTCGGGGATCGGCACCACCTGGACGGCGGTGACGAGGGTGCGCTCGGCGAAGGCGGAGTTCGAGGCGAAGTTGTACAGCCGCTCGTCGCCGCGGCGGAACGGCCGGGTCGGACGGCCGATCGCCGCGCGGCACATGGTGGGGCGGCCCCGGGCGCAGTCGGCGCAGGTCCCGCAGTTGGCGAGGGTGGAGAGGGCCACATGGTCGCCGGGTGCGACATGGGTGACGCCCGGCCCGACCTCCTCGACCACGCCCGCGCCCTCGTGGCCGAGGACCACGGGGAGGGGGAAGGGGATCGTGCCGTCGACGACCGACAGATCGCTGTGGCACAGCCCGGCGGCGGCGATGCGCACCAGCACCTCGCCGGGGCCGGGGGCACGCACCTCCAAGTCCTCGACCACGCGCGGCGCGGTGCCGTCGAAGATGACGCCTCTCATCCTCATCACCCTTCCGGTGCCTCAGGCGACCCAGACCAGCGACTGGAGTTCGCTGTACGCGTGCAGCCCGAACGAGCCGCCGTCGCGGCCGATTCCGCTTTCCTTGAAGCCGCCGAACGGTGTCTCGGGGTGGCGCTGGGCGGTGTTGATGCCGACGTTTCCGCTGCGCAGACGGGCGGCGAGGGCCCAGGCGCGGCCCGCGTCGGCGCTGAAGACGTAGTCGTAGAGGCCGTAGGGGGTGGCGTCGGCGATCCGCACCGCCTCGTCCTCGTCATCGAAGGGCAGGGCCACGACGACCGGGCCGAACAACTCCTCGCGCGCGACGGTCATCGCGGGGTCGGCGTCGGCGATCAGCGTGGGGGCGACGTAGAAGCCGGGCTTGAGCGCGGGGCGTTCGCCGCCCACGACGATCCGGGCGCCCTGCTCACGGGCGCCGGAGACATACGCCTCGACGCGATCGCGCTGCGCGGCGGAGATCAACGGACCGACGACCGTGGAGTTATCCACAGGGTCCCCGATCTTCAGTGACTCTGCGTAGTGTGTGAGTGCGGCGATGACCTTCTCGTACAGCGATCGATGTACGAGCACGCGGGTCGGAGCCGTGCAGATCTGTCCGCTGTGAAAGGAGAAGGTCGAACCGACCGCCCCGACCGCCGACGCGATCACTCGCTCGTCGGCGTCCCCCAGGACGATGGCCGCGCCCTTGCCCCCCAGTTCCATCAGGGTGCGCTTCATCGACCGCCCTGCGGATTCGGCGATCTTCTTCCCCACGGCGGTGGATCCGGTGAAGCTGACCATGTCGACACCGGGGTGCGCGACCAGCGCCTCGCCGGCAGCCGCGCGCGAGCCGGTGACGACATTGAAGGCACCGTCCGGGAGCCCGGCCTCCTTCAGCAATGGGCCGAGTTCGAGACAGCACAGCGGATCTTGCGGCGCGGGTTTGGCCACGACCGTATTGCCCATGGCCAGGGCCGGGGCCACCTTGCCCGCGAGATTCGTGAGAGGGAAGTTGTAGGAGGTGATGCAGCAGACGACACCCAGGGGACGGCGGACCGCTGCCGCCCCGATCAGCCCGCCGGGCGCCAGCGGGGTGGCGGCCAGGGGCAGCGGGGCCAGCGGCACGGTGTCCGGTTCGAGGGCGCCGCGCGCATAGCGGCGGAAGCGGTCGATCGCCGGGGGCACCTGGAGGGACGAGGTGACGCGCAGCGTCGCCCCGGTCTCCGCCTGGACGAGGGGCACCAGGTCCGGGGCGTGCTCGGCGAGCAGATCGGCGGCCCGGTCGAGTACGGCGGCGCGTTCCTTTGGGGCGGTGCGCGACCAGCCGTCGTACGCGGCCCGGGCGGCCCGGACCGCGGCGTCCACATCGGCCGGGCCGGCCTCGGGGGCATGGCTGACGGTCTCCTCGGTGGCGGGGTTGATGACGGGGTAGTGCCCGTTCCCGGGAGCCCGCCACGAGCCGTCGATCCAGTGCGCGTAGGTCTTCGTCATCGGCGTGATTCCTTGGGGAGGTGAAGTACGCGCTCGGCGATGATGGTGCGCTGGATCTCGTCGGAGCCGCCGTAGATGGTGTCGGCGCGGGAGAAGAGGAAGAGACGCTGGAAGGCGTCGAGTTCGTACGGCCGGCCGGCGGTCCAGCGCGCCGGGCCGAGTGCGGCCGCGGCGCCTCTCACCTGCACGGCCAGCTCGCCGAGCCGCTGATGCCAGCCGCCCCACAGCAGCTTGGCGACGCTGGGCGCGCCGGGGTCCTGCGGTCCGGAGTACTGGGGGCCGGGGTGCTGCGGGCCGGAGTGCCGCGGTCCGGAGTCGGGCGAGCCGGGGTCGGGTGAGCCGGGGGCCTGGGGGTCCGCGCTCCTCGGGGGGAGGTCATGGGGGGCGGCCTTCCGTGGGGCGGGGTCCCGGGCCGGCCGGGCGGAGTTCGGGGCGGGGGGCTGTGCGCTGCCCAGGGTGCGCAGGGCGTTCCAGCGCATGGCCTTGAGCTCGGCCCACTGCCGTATGAGCCGGTCACGCAGGACGGGCTCCTCCGCGGCGCCGGTCTCCAGCGCCAGCCGCACCACTCGGCTCAGCTCCTGGGCAAAGCCGATCTGCTGGACCAGGGTGGAGACCCCGCGCTCCACCGCCAGCAGGCTCATGGCCACGCGCCAGCCGTGGCCCGCGCCGCCGACGAGGTGTTCGGCGCGGGCCACGGCCCCGTCGAAGAACACCTCGTTGAACTCCGCGGTCCCGGTCAGCTGCCGGATCGGCCGCACCTCGATCCGTCCCGGCTGGTCCATCGGCACCAGCAGAAAGGAGAGTCCATGATGGCGCTGTGAGCCCTCCTCGGTGCGCGCCAGCACAAAGCACCAATCGGCCTCATGGGCGAGGGAGGTCCAGATCTTCTGCCCGGTGATGCGATAGGTGCCCTCGCCCGGGTCGCGAACGGCGCGGGTCCGCAGCCCGGCGAGGTCCGAACCGGCGTCGGGTTCGCTGTAGCCCTGGCACCACACCTCCTCGCCACGGGCGATGGGCGGCAGGAAGCGGGTGCGCTGGGCGGAGTCGCCGTGGGCGAGCAGAGTGGGCCCGAGGAGGTTCTCGCCGATATGGCCCAGCCGGCCGGGCGCCCCGGCGCGGGCGTACTCCTCGGCCCAGACGACCTGTTGGGTCAGCGTCGCGGCGCGGTTGCCGTACGCCCCGTCCGTCCGGTCCCAGCCCAGGCCGATCCAGCCGCCCGTGCCGAGCTCCCGCTCCCAGGCGCGGCGTACGGCCATGTCGCCGTGCGCCTCGCCGGGGTGGCCGCCGGTCTGCTGCTTGAGGGCGGCGAACGGTCCGGTGAAGTGCTCGGCCAGCCATTCGCGCGCCTCGATGCGGAACCGCTCGTCCTCCGGCCCGAAAGCGAAGTCCACAGCCTCTCCCCTCGTCGGCCCTGGTGGGTGTTTCCGGTACGCCCGCCGCTGCCGCAGGTCAGGCGTTGGGGCGTTGGCCGTCGGCGGCGGCCTGGGCCATGGCCTCCAGCTGGGCCAGCATCGGCATGGGGTCGGTGCCGACCGTGCCCGGGAGGAAGTCGGCGATCTTCTCCGGGGTCCAGCCGCCCTCGGCGTATCCGGCGCGCAGTTCACGGGGCTGGGCCCAGACCGCGATCTTGGGGCCCGCGATCGTATAGACCTGCCCGGTGATCCGCTCCGCGCGGGCGCGTTCGCTCAGCAGATAGACGACCAGGGCCGCCACGTCCTCCGGCTCGCCGATCTCCTTGAGCTCCATCGGTACGTTGGCGGACATCCGGGTGCGGGCGACCGGAGCGACACAGTTCGCCGTGACGCCGTACTTGTGGAGCCCCAGCGCGGCGCTGCGCATCAGGGAGATGATCCCGCCCTTGGCGGAGGCGTAGTTGGCCTGGGCGACGCTGCCCTGGTGGTTGCCGCTGGTGAAGCCGATCAGGGTGCCGGAGCGCTGGCGGCGCATCACCGCCGACGCCGCCCGGAAGACGGTGAAGGTGCCCTTGAGATGGGTGGCGACGACCGGGTCCCACTCCTCCTCGGACATGTTGAACAGCATCCGCTCGCGCAGAATCCCGGCGACGCAGACGACGCCGTCCAGCCGTCCGTACCGCTCCAGCGCGGTGTCCACGATCCGCTGACCACCGGCCATGGTCGAGATGTCATCGGCGACCGCGACCGCCTCGCCGCCCGCTGCCGCGATCTCCTTGACCACGGCCTCGGCGACCTCACTGCTCGGTTCGCCGCCCTCGATCGAGACCCCGTAGTCGTTGACGACGACCTGTGCCCCCTCGGCCGCGCAGGCGAGGGCCACCGCTCGTCCGATACCGCGTCCGGCCCCGGTGACGGCGACCACCTTGCCGTCCAAGAAGTTGCCCACGTCGCATCCCCTCCCGGAGTTTCTGACGGTCCGTTAGATTTTTGAGCAGACGCGGCCCGAGTACAAGCCCCCGCACACAAACGTCGACCGGGAACGCCGAAGGAGACGCCATGACGCTGCCAGCCGAGTTCCACGAGATCGCCAAGCGCGTCAACAACTGGGGCCGCTGGGGGACGGCGGACGAGATCGGCACGCTCAACCTGATCACCGACGCCGTGGTCCGGGAAGCCGCCGCGACGATACGGACCGGCCGTCGCGTGCCGCTCGCGGTACCGCTGCGGCAGGACGGCATCCAGACCGGAATGATCCCCGGGCGGGTCAACCCGCTGCATACGATGATCGCGGTCAACTTCGAGATGTTCGGCCCGGGCACGGTGGCGACCAGCGACGACGCCGTGACGATGGGGCTCCAGGCCGGTACCCACTGGGACGGGCTGACCCATGTCTCGCACTCCGGCAAGCTCTACAACGGCCGCCCCGCCGACTCCATCACCCCCCATGACCGCGCCGCGTTCAGCGGTATCGACAAGGCCGGACCCCTCGCCTCGCGCGGGGTGCTGCTCGATGTGGCCCGGGCCCGGGGTGCCGAACGGCTGCCCGAGGGGCATGTGATCACCCCCGAAGACCTCGACGCCGCCGAGGAGCTGGCCGGGACAAGGGTGCGCTCCGGCGATATCGCGCTCGTCCGCACCGGGCAGATCCAGCGGTATCTGGCGGGCGAGAAGGAGGCGTACGCGTTCCCCTCGCCTGGGCTGTCCCTGCGCACGCCCGAGTGGTTCCACGCCCGCGATGTGGCGGCGGTCGCCAATGACACCCTGACCTTCGAGGCGTTCCCACCGGAAATCGAGGACCTCTGGATGCCGGTCCACGCCCTCGACCTGGTCGAGATGGGCATGCTCCAGGGCCAGAACTGGAATCTGGAGGAACTCTCCGAAGCCTGCGCCGAAGAGGGGCGCTACGTCTTTCTGCTGTCGGCCCCGCCGGAGCCGTTCGTCGGCGGCACGGGCGCACCCGTCGCACCCGTCGCGATCCTCTGACGGCTTGCCGCCGCCCATGACCTGACGTCTCCGATGCCCGTGGAGGGGACGGCGGGCCGGTCTCTTTCGGGTGGCGGTGCGCTCATGCGCGCCCCGAGCACGGCATCACGCACCGCCACCCGGCTCCCGACGCTGAGCCCTGTTTCAGCAGCGGGGGCGCGACCCGCACTCGCCAAGGAACGTCCCTGTGAACACACGGTCCACACAGACACCACAGCCCTCGGCGTCCCCTCGCGACGAATCGCTGATCCTAGAGTGATCAACCGAACACGTCACGTCAACACCTGGTCTGGACTTTGCCTGATTCGCCCCATGTGTGACGGTGCATGGGAGGCAGCTCGCTTCTTGGAGAGCGGCTCCTCGCCCTTGGTTCGGTCGATTTCACACCAGATCCGCTTCCCGGAGCCCTCCGGCTGCCAGCCCCAGCGGTCGGCGAGACCGTCGACCAGCTCCAGACCGCGCCCATGAGTGTCCCCCTCATCGGCGCAGCGCTGGCGCGGAGCGCGGTCACTGGCGTCGGCGACCTCGACCCGGACCGTGCCCACACCGGCACCCCGGCTCGGGAACGGACCCGGCGTCCCGCCCCCGGCACCGCCAACGCTCCCGCTCCCGCCGCCCATCGTCTGAGCGGGGAAGAGCATCCGCAGCACGGCCGGACAGCCGGTGTGCACCACGGCGTTGGTGACGAGTTCGGAAATGAGCAGAATCAACGTCTCGGCGAGTGGCTCATCGGCTCCGATCCCGGATCCGACAAGCCGCGAACGAGCCCATCGACGGGCACGGCTCACCTCCGCCGGGTCGGGCCTGACCTCCATCTGCGCCTGAAGCACCTGCACCGCTCACACCATCCGAACCGGCAGACACATCGCCTTGCACCTCCAAGAGGTCACGGACCGTGACACTCCCCCAGCCACCGCTGGGAGGTAACCCCGTGCGCGACAGCATGGTTGACGTACAGTCACCCCAACAAGCGCTTCGGTCATATTCCAGCGCCAAGGAGTATGCGTGGGGCATACTGTGCGACACGCGCCCTGAGGACTCGAACATCGAGGCTGGGGCGTCGCATACCCCGGGCGAGCGGGGCACGTCGTCATGCCCGGAATCGCCCCATGGGCAACGCCGGGCTTCTCGCACCCCATAAGCGCTCGCACCCCACGGAGAGTACCCGAGCCCGGGCCCGACTCCACCCTGTGACGAGTCACGCCTAGGAAACAACCTGGTATCAACGCTCGGTCACCTCGGAAGCTCTGGGGATCTCCCCAGAGAATGCGACATCCCAACAATTCAGGCGTATCCATCGAGCCCGGCTACAAACATGTTTCAACGGTCGACACGAGCCCGGCCGCCAGTTCCTCCTCCCCCTCCGCCGCGGACTGCCACTGACCTGCCCGCACCCAGGCCCGCTTGAGATGGAGGTGGACATCCGCCTCCCAGGTGAAGCCCATCCCGCCATGAACTTGCAGACAATCGCGGGCATTGTGGACAGCGGCCTCATCGGCGAGCAACTTGGCCGCCGCGATGTCACCCGGGTCTTCTGTGACCGCCGCGGCATACACCACACTTCTGGCTGATTCGGCACGAACCAGCATCTGAGCGCACAGATGCTGTACGGCCTGGAAGGCTCCGATCGGTCGGCCGAACTGGGTGCGGTGCTTGGCGTGGTCCACCGCGAGCTCGACCGTACGGGAGGCGCTGCCCAGCTGTTGGGCCGCGGTCAGCAGCGCCGCCTCGCGGCGCAGCCGGGCAGCGAGCCCCGAACGGCCCGGCCCCGCCTGGTCCGTCCGGTCGGCCTGGACCGTCCGGTCCGCCTGGTGCGCTTGGCCAGGCCGGTCCGCCTGGCCCGCCTGGTCCAGCCGGGTCCGGCTCGGGGTTGTCCGGTGCAGCGGGGTCGCCGGGTCGACGGAGCGCATCGGCGCCGCCGAACGCGCCGCCTCCTCTGCCGGAATCACCTCCACCGCCGTCGGCCCCAGCGCCAGCACCACATCGGCGGAGGCCAGATGCTCGACCGGCGCACCGCCCTCGTCCAGCGCCGTCACCACCGTCTCGCCCCGGGCCGCGCCCGCCGCCAAGGACCCCGAAAGCCCCGCCGCCAGCTCCGTCGCGACCAGCGGCCCCGGCAGCAGCGCACGGCCCGCCTCCTCGAAGGCCAGCACCACCTCCGGCAGTCCCAGCCCCACCCCGCCCGCCGACTCCGGTACCCGCAGCGCGAACAGGCCCGCCGCGCCCAGCTCCCGCCACAGCGCCCGGTCCAGCCCCCCGCCTCGCGCCGCACCGCCGTCACCCCGCGCCGCACCGCCGTCGCCCCGCTCCGCGTCCCCGTCCACCACCGCCCGCAGCCGGGTGCGCGGAAAGCGCCGCTCCAGCAGTTCGCGCATCCCCGTCCGCAGCGCCCGCTGGTCGTCCGTGAGCTGGAAGTCCACGCCCCGCTCACCGTCCCTTCGGCAGGCCGAGGATCCGCTCGGCCACGATGTTCCGCTGGATCTGCGAGGTCCCCGCCGCGATGGTGTACGAGAGCGAGGAGAGCCGGTCGGCGACCCACTCCTGACCGGCGTCCAGCGCGTCCGGCCCCAGCACCTCGGCGGCCGCGTCGTACAGCTCCTGCCGCACCTGCGAGTAGCGCAGTTTGAAGACCGAGCCGCCGACGCCCGGCACTCCGCCGGTGCGCTGCGCCTCGCTCACATTCCACTGGGTGAGCCGCCACAGCGCCGCGCACTCCGCCGCGAGCCGCCCCAACCGGCGCCGTAGCACCGCGTCGTCCCAGCGCCCGTTGGCCCGCGCAGTCCTGGCCAGCGCCTCCAGCACCCGTTTGCAGGCGACCACCTCGCCCACGAAGGCCGTACCGCGTTCGAAGGAGAGGGTCACCATGGTCACCCGCCAGCCGTCGTTCTCCTCCCCGACCCGGTGGCCGACCGGCACCCGTACCTCGTCCAGGAACACCTCGGCGAACTCCGCCGTCCCGGCGAGGGTTCGCAGCGGCCGCACCGTCACCCCGGGCGCGTCCATCGGCATCGCAAGCCACGTGATGCCCCGGTGCTTCGGCGTGTCGGCGTTTACCGGCGCGGTGCGCACCAATAGTTCGCACCAGTCGGCGATCTCGGCGTGCGAGGTCCAGATCTTGCTTCCGCTGATGACGTACTCATCGCCGTCCCGCACCGCCCGGGTGCGCAGCGACGCCAGGTCGGATCCGGCGTCCGGTTCGGAGAACCCCTGGCACCAGACCTCGTCCCCGCGCAGGATCGGCGGCAGCCAGCGCGCCCGCTGCTCGGGGGTGCCCTCGGCGGCGATGGTGGGGCCCGCGTGCAGCAGTCCGACGAATCCCGCGCCCACATAGGGCGCACCGGCACGCTCGGTCTCCTCCAGGAAGATCAGATGCTGGGTGGGCGTCGCGCCCCGGCCGCCCGCGTCCTCGGGCCAGTGGAGTCCGGCGTAGCCCGCGTCATGCAGCATGCGCTGCCAGCCGCAGTCATAGGCGCGGCGGCCGGGCCAGTCGGCCGGGTGCGGGCGGTCCGGCAGTTTGGGCAGGACCTCGGCGAGCCAGGCGCGCAGCCGGTGCCGGAAGCCCTCCTCGTCCTCCGTATAGGTGAGATCCATCAGCGGCCGACCTCCGTTTCTGATGGTCCGTCAGACAAGGTGGGCTTCCGCAGGCTAGTCCGCGCCCCCTGGACCGACAAGCCACACGCCCTTACGCTTCCAGCACTATCTGATGGGTCGTCAGCTACCGTCCCACGGGAGGCCGGGATGACCGAGGCCGGGATGACCGACATCGCGCATGAGCTCGGCGGTTCGGCGACGCTGTGGGAGCTGCTCGAGCGCCGCGCCGCCCTCACCCCCGACGCCCCCGTCCTGTTCCAGGCCGCCGCCTCCGCCCGCCATGACCGGCGGCTGACCTTCGGCGCCCTGCGTACCCGCGCCGAGCGGACCGCCGCCGGGCTGTACCGGCTGGGGATACGCCCCGGCAGCCGCGTCGCCTGGCAGCTGCCCACCCGGATCGAGACGGTCGTGCTGACCATGGCGCTCGCCCGGCTCGGCGCCGTACAGACCCCGCTCATCCCGTACTACCGCGACCGCGAGGTGCGGTTCGCGCTCCGCGCGTCCGGGGCGCGGTTCTTCGCCGTGCCCGGCCGGTGGCGCGGCTTCGACCACACCGCGATGGCGCGCCGCCTCGCCGCCGAACTGCCCGAGCCGCCGATGGTCTTCGAGGCGTACGACACGCTGCCGGTCGCCGACCCCAAGGCGTCGCGGCTGCCGCCACCGCCCACCGACGGACGGGCCGTCCGCTGGATCTACTGGACCTCGGGCACCACCTCCGACCCCAAGGGCGTGCTGCACACCGACCGCAGCCTCATCGCCGCCGGTGCCTGCCTCGCCCACGCGCTGCGGCTCGGCCCGGACGACGTCGGGTCCATGGCCTTCCCGTACGCCCATGTCGCGGGGCCCGACTACACCGTGATGCTGCTGCTCTACGGCTTCCCGGCCGTGCTGCTCGAGCACTTCTCGCTGCCGGAGTCGCTGCCCGCGTACCGGCGGCACGGGGTGACGGTCGCGGGCGGCAGCACCGCCTTCTACTCGATGTTCCTGGCCGAGCAGCGCAAGGACCCCTCGCGCCGGCTCATCCCCACCCTGCGGCTCCTCGCGGGCGGCGGCGCGCCCAAACCGCCCGGGCTCTACTACGAGGTCGTACGGGAGCTGGGCTGCACCCTCACCCACGGCTACGGGATGACCGAAGTCCCCATGATCACCATGGGGGCGCCGGACGACACGGACGAGAACCTCGCCACCACCGAGGGCCGGCCACCCAAGGAGATGGAGATCCGGGTGGTGGACGGTCAGGTGCGGCTGCGCGGTGAGGCGGTCTGCGCCGGATATCTGGACGAGGCCGAGACCCGTAAGGCGTTCGACGCGGACGGCTTCTTCCTCACTGGCGATCTCGGCCACCTTACGGAGAGCGGCCATCTGGTGCTGACCGGCCGCGTCAAGGACATCATCATCCGTAAGGGCGAGAACATCTCGGCCAAGGAGATCGAGCAGCTGCTGTACCAGCACCCGGATGTGGGCGATGTGGCGGTGATCGGCCTGCCCGACCCGGACCGGGGCGAGCTGGTCTGCGCCGTCGTGGAGCAGCCGGCCGGAGCGGAGGCGCTGACGCTGGGCCAGGTCGTGTCGTATCTGCGGGAGGCCGGGCTGTCGGTGCACAAGCTGCCGGAGCGGCTTGAGGTGGTGGACGCCTTGCCGCGGAACGAGACGCTGCGGAAGGTGCTGAAATACCGGCTGCGGGAGCGGTTCGCGGGGGGCGCCGCCTAGGGGCGTGGGCTCCGGTGGATTGTGGCGCCTGCGGCGGGCTGCTCCCCTCCCCGCCCCTTCCCACAACTGGGGCTCCGCCCCAGACCCCGCTCCTCAAGCGCCGGAGGGGCTGGATGGCCCAGCTACCGCTGGGAGGTGCCCCCAGGAGGGGCTGGAAGGCGGGGCTTCGCCCCAGACCCCGTGGAGCCTTAGCCGTTGGTCGTGCTGTATGTGGCCGTGGCCTGGTCGAAGTACTGGTTGACCGCCCGGCGCTCATCGGACGGGCCGATGACCAGGACCACGTGGTAGCGGCCGTCGATCAGCATCGCGAGGTTGCGCGCGTACACATTCCGCCCGCTGCTGTCGCGCCAGGTGAACGCGCCCTCCGCCATCGCCGTACGGCCGACGTCGATCCGCCGCAGCCCGGAGGACGAGGCCCAGGAGGAGCCGCGGAAGGCGGACAGTTCTGCCTCGCGGTCCTGCTGGTACGCCATCGGGTCGCCGCCGAACTCGGACATCTTGTCCCGCCCGGCCACGACCACCAGCTCGAAGTCGCCGCCGATGTAGCGGATCTGGCCGCGGCCGTTCTCGCCCCGGCGGGTCCAGCCCTCGTGGACGGCGACCTTGAAGCCCTTGGGGTCCTTACGGACCGCGTAGCCCTTCGCCAGCCCGGCCGGGTCGGTGGACTGCGGCTCCTGGTCGCCGGAGTCGGAGGGGTCGGCGGAGTCGGAGGGCTTTCCGGCCTCCCCTTCGGCGCCGTCGCCCTTGTCGCCGTTCGCGGGGTCGTGCGGCGCCGCGCTGGGCGCACCGGCCGAGCCCGTACGCTCCTGGCCGCCGTCGTCCTTGGAGCGCGGCATGAACATCATCGCGTAGAGCACCGCGGCCGCCAGCCCCAGCAGGATCAGGAGCAGCAGCATCCGCCCCAGTCTGCGCGGCTTGCGCTGGGTGGGGGGCGCCGGAGGTGCCTGCCGGGTCTCCCGGGGCTCTCTCCGCTCCCGCTTCTCGCGCTTGTCCCGCCGGTGCCGCGCATGGCCCACCGGCGCGTCGGCCGCCGCGGCCGGGCGGCGGCCCCTGCCCCGGCCCCTGCGCACCAGCCAGCCCCGCCTGCGGACGATCGGCAGCCGCCGGGGGTCGGACGCGCCACCGGAGCCGAGCGAGGGCACCGTGACCGTGCTGATGCCGACGTCCGGCTCGGGCGCCGACCGGATCAGGGACCGCAGCCAGCCGCGCAGCTCCTCGAAGTCCGGGCGCTCGGTGGGGTCCTGGCGCATCAGCGACTCGACGACGGGGCGCAGCGGACCGCACTCCTCCGCGTACGCGGGCGCCTCCCCACAGACCATCTGCACCAGCTCGGCGGCGCTCTCCTCCGGGTACGGGGCATGGCCCTGCACCGCGCGGAACAGCAGTGCGCCGAGCGCCCACAGATCGGCGGCCGGGCCGACCGGGGGCGCCAGCCGCCAGTTCTCATGGACCGGGCCCGCCTGCTCGGGCGCCCACCGCTCGGTGACGGCGCCGACCACGACGATACGGGCCTGGCGGGCGCGTTCGGCGGCGAGCGCGGTGGCGGGGCCGCCGCCGGTGGCTCCGCCGGAGTCCCAGGAGCCGCCCTCGGGGGCGGACGGGCCTTCCGAGGCGGACGGTTGGGCGCTCTCCGCGGCCTCCGGCCGACCGGGCCAGCGGGCGCCGCCGGTCACCGGCTCCGGGTCGGGCTCGGGTGCGGGGGCGGGCGTCGGGGCGGGCTCGGGGGCGTGCGGGGAGCGGGGGGCCGCGTCGACGTTGGCCCGTGCGGCGGCGCGCGCGCCCGCCGCGTAGGCGGCGATGGCGCTGGCCCGCGCCGCTCGCGCGGCCGCGTTCGGCGCATCGGCGGCGGCGCCGCCCCGTTCGCCCTCCCGGTCCCCTGGCTGTCCCTGCTGTCCCTGCTGTCCCGGCTGCCCGGCCCGTCGCGGCCCGGGCAGTCCACCGGCGGCCGCCTGGTCCCGGTAAGGCGCCATGGGCCCACCAGCCCCCGGACCGAACGTCACTTGATCCCGGTACACCGGGCCACCAGGGCGGGACCTCACCGGACCACCGACGCCCGCGCCCGCGCCCGCGCCCGGGCCAGCGCCCGCCGAACCGCCCGCGTCCGGACCCGCCGAACCGCCCGCACCAGGCCCCGGACTCGCCTCCATCGCCCCGTGGTCGCCGTAAGGCGACCGTGGCTCGGGCAGGCCCGGCGATGTGCCCTGGCCGCCGTGTTCCCGACCGTCGGCGTCGGGCCAGGCCGCGCCCGCGGATTCGTCGGGCCACGCTGCGCCCGCGGGGTCGTCCGGCCGCGCCGCGCCCGCCGGTTCATGGCCACCGTAAGGGCGGCCCGGCGGCCGGAAGCCTCCCGCGGCGCCCTGGTCGTGGTAGCGCGGTCCGCCGTGCGGCCGCGCCTCGCCGCCCTCGGCCGTACGGGCCCCGGGGATGGCGGCGCGCCCTTCGTCCCCTCGCTCGGCCAGGCCTCGCTCCACCGGACCCCGCTCGGCCGGACCCCGCACGGCCGGGTCCGGGTGGTCGCCGGAACCCACCGGGCCCGGGGGCAGGGATGCCGGGGCGTCAGCCGACGGCCCATCCTCGGAGGCGGAGTCGGAGTCGGAGTAAGAGCCAGAATCGAAGTCGAAGTCAGAGTCAGAGGCGGACACGGCGGGCGAGGTCGCGGGCGCCGGAACGGGGTCGTAGCCGCACAGCGCCTCCTCCGCCGCACCCGCCGCCAGCCCGGTGAGCATCGCGCGCCCGTCGTCGCACAACAGCACCGTACGGGCGGTGATGTTCCGGTGGACCCAGCCGTGGGCGTGCAGGGCGCGCAGCGCCGTAAGGATGTCGTTGGCGACCTCGGCGGCGCGGTGCGGGGACAGCGTGCCCTCCGCCAGCAGCGCGGCCAGCGGGCGGCCGGAGACCAGTTCGCTGACGATCCACAGGCTTCCGGCCTCCGCGAAGACATGGAAGACCTGGCCGAGCCGGGGATGGTCGGGGATCTGCGCGGCGGACGTCGCCGCGGCGATGGCGCGCTGGACGGCCGGGTCACCGCCGCCCCGGGCCGTACGCCCGGCACCGGCGAACGTGCCGTTCCGCCCCGACGGTCCGCCGCCACCGCCCCACCGCGCGCCGTCGTCGACGACTTCCGCCTCGACGACCTCGGGCAGCGGTATCTGCCGCAGATGGACTTCCTGTCCGCTGTAGGTGTCGAAGGCGCGGGTCTCGACGAGTTCGTACTCGTCGGCGGGCGGCAGGGGCAGGCGATAGCGGTCGGCCAGCACCCGGCCCGCGTACTCCTCCACGACGCCTCCCCAAGCGCGCGACCAGCGCCGCCCTCTCAGCGGTCAGCGCAGCCTGAAACCCTTCAAATATGGTCGTTTTGGCGGGTTCCTGCGGCTGCGCACAGTCTAGGGCCTCTCACGATACGTGCCCGAACGACGCTTCGCCGACAGGAGTGTTCAGTCCGTAATCTTGAACGTGTCGAAGGCGGTCTGCCGGAGGGTGGCGCACTCCTTGTCGTCCCACTTGCTCGCCTCGCAGGTGATCAGTATGGCGAAGCCATGGCTGCCGTCCGCCTTGAAGCCGCGGTTGAGCACCCGGACCCGCTTGCCGTCCTGGTCGCGCTCGAACTCCCAGTCCGCGACGGTCGGATAGCCCCGCCAGTCCACCGACTTGATGCCGAGGCCCTTGTAGCCGGACATGGTGCGGCGGGCGTTCTCCTCGCCCTTGCGCCAGTCCGCCTCCGCGTCGGACTTCGGCGCGTTGGTGAAGTCGATCTGAATACGCGGAATGCTGGACCCGCCGTAGTACTTACGGCTTCCGGAATAGCTTCCGGGGTGGACCGACCAGCCCTCCGGCATGGCCATGCTGAACGGGAAGTCGGAGCTCTTGACGGTCTTGTAGCCGTCGGGCAGGCCGCCCTTACCGCCGTCACCCTTGCCCTTACCGCCGTTGTCGCCGCTTTCGCCGCCCTTGCCCGAGTTGTCGTCCGACCCCTTGGAGGCGTCCGGCTGGCCGCTCTGCTTGCCGCCGGAAGACCCGGCCTTCGGCGACTCGCCCGCCGACTGGCCGGACTTGTCGGTGTCCTTGCCCTGGTCCTCCTTGGAGCCGCCCGAGGACCCGGCGGAGGCGGACTTGTCGCCGCCGGAGGAGCCCTTGGCCTTGTCGCCGCCGTCCCCGCCGCCGTTCAGGACGACGGCGAGCACGGTGACCACGATGGCGAGCACCACGGCCACCGCGATGATGATCAGCGTGCGCTTGGGGACCACATCGGTGATCGAGGCGCGCGGCGGCAGGGCAGGCCGCGGGCCGGGCGCGGCCTCGGGCGTCGCGGCGTCCGACGCGGAGCTCGCCGCTCCGGAGCCCGCCGATCCGGACTTCGCACCCGACTTCGCGCCCGACGCCGAAGCCGACGCCGACTCCGGCTCCGCCTTGCTCTCGTCCCCCGACTTCTTCGCGGCCGCGGCGGCGGCCGCGTTGCGCACCGACTTCAGCGCGCCGCGCCTGCGCTCCGCGGCGGCCGTCTCCTTGGCCTCGGCGGCGGCCTCGTCCTCCTTCGACGGGGCGGGCGGCAGGCTCATCGTGCGGGTCGCGTCGGCGGGGGCCTTGGTGACCTCGGGCCCGTTCACCACGTGCTCCAGCAGCGCCCGCGCCCCGGCGTCGTCGAGCCGCCGGTCCGGGTCCTTGGTGAGCAGGCCGTAGATGACCTCCTCCAGCGGGCCCGCGTTCTTCGGCGGCTCCACCGGCTCGGTCATCACGGCCGTCAGGGTCGCTATGGCCGTGCTCTTGTCGTACGGCGGCACGCCCTCCACCGCCGCGTACAGCAGCCCGCCCAGCGACCACAGGTCGGCCGGCGGGCCGGGCTTGTGGCCGCGGGCCCGCTCGGGGGAGATGTAGGAGGGCGCGCCGACGAGCATGCCGGTCGAGGTCACCGACGGGTCGCCCTCGACCTGGGCGATGCCGAAGTCGGTGAGGACGACCCGGCCGTCGTCCGAGATCAGCACGTTGGAGGGCTTCACATCGCGGTGCAGGATGCCCGCCTGGTGGGCGGCGCGCAGCACATCGAGGACGGCGAGCCCGACCTCGGCGGCGCGCTTGGGGGTCAGCGGGCCGTCGTCGCGGACGACGTCGGCGAGGGAGCGGCCCTCGATGAGCTCCATGACGATCCACGGGCGGTCGTCCTCGTCGACCACGTCGTAGACGGTGACGGCGCCGTTGCTGCGGATCCGGGCGATCGCCTTCGCCTCGCGCAGCGTACGGGTGATGAGCCGTCTCTTCTCGTCCTCCTCCACGCTGGACGGGAAGCGCAGCTCCTTGACCGCGACCGTACGGCCGAGGGTCTGATCACTCGCACGCCAGACCGTGCCCATGCCGCCCTGACCGAGAATCTCCCCGAGCCGGTACCGCCCGGCGAGGAGGCGCCCAGTCGAACCCTGCGTCTTCTCAGCCTCCGACATGCGACCCCTCTGCAAATCTACCCACCCTGAACCCACCCTGGGAGAGCGTCCATTGTCTCTCATCCGCGGACCCGGAACCGCCCCGGGTCCGGGGCGCGGCGTGGCGGCCACCGCGGTACCTGCGACCATCTGGAAGTACGCAGGAAACGGAGGTCCGTGTCATGCCCATCTCCGCCATACGATGGCACAGGCGGAGCCGTATGCCGACCGCCATGGCGCTCACGGCCGCCCTCGCGCTCGTCCTGTCCGGCTGCGGCGCGGCGGCCACGGAACCGGGCCGGGGCGCCGCCCCGCGGTCGAGCGCGAGCCCGGGCGCCGAGGGCGGTCGTGACGGTGCCCTGCGCGCCGCCGTACGGCGGTTGGCGGCCCAGGGCGACGCGCCGGGGGCCGCGGTGCTCATCCGCCGGGAGGGCGGCGGCACGCGGTACCTCGCCTCGGGGGTCGCGGACGTCCGCACCGGACGCCGGATCCACCGGAACGACCACTTCCGGGCGGGCAGCCTCACCAAGACCGTCATCGCGGCGGTGACGCTGCGCCTTGCCGCCCAGGGGCGGCTCGGCCTCGGCGACACGGTGGAGGAGCACCTCCCGGGGCTGGTGCGCGGCCAGGGCAACGACGGCCGGACCATCACCATCCGTCAGCTTCTGAACCAGACCAGCGGGCTGTTCGACTACACCGCCGACCCGGCGCTGGCGCGTCAGCTCTCCGCCGCGGCCGACCGCACCCGCACCCCCGCCTCCCTGGTGCGGGCCGCCGTCGCACACCGCCCGGACTTCGCGCCCGGGGCCGGCTGGCGCTACTCCAACACCAACTACGTGCTGCTGGGCATGGTCGTCCAGCGGGTCACCGGCCGCTCCTACGCGACCGAGGCCCGGCGCGACGTGCTCGCCCCGCTGCGGCTGCACGGCACCTCCTTCCCCGGCACCCGCACCGACCTCCCGGACCCGCACGGCCGCGCGTACACGCGGGACGGCGGGGCCGGGGACGGCGGCGCCCGGCGCGATGTCACCGATCTCAACCCCTCCTCGGCCGGGGCCGCGGGGGAGCTGATCTCCACGCTCGGCGATCTGACCCGCCTCCTCCCCGGTCTGCTGCGCGGCAAGGTCGTGCCCCGGGCCGAGCTGCGGCAGATGCGGAACACCTCCGCATCCGACGGCCGGTACGGCATGGGGCTGTTCCCGGTGCGGCTGGCGTGCGGGGTGACGCTGTGGGGCCACAACGGCGAGATCAACGGCTCGTACGCGCTGGCCGTGACCGCCCCCGACGGCCGCCACAGCCTCGCCTACCGGCTCAACAGCACGGCCTCCTCGGGTCTGACCGCCGAAACGTCCCTGCTCGAGGCCGAGTTCTGTCCTCGCCGGTAAGACATGTGACCCTCCTACAGCCGCCCCCTCCTACAGCGGGATGATGTCCGGCTACAGCGGGATGATGTCCGGCGCGCCCAGCCGGGCCGCGTCCGCCGTCAGATCGTCCGGCTGCCGCTGCGACTCGCGCTCCGCCTCCACCCGCTTCTCGTAGTGCTCGACCTCCCGGTCCAGCTGGTCCTCGGCCCAGCCCAGCACCGGCCCCATCAGCTCGGCCACCTCACGGGCGCAGCGCGTACCGCGGTCGAAGGTCTCGATCGAGATGCGGGTGCGGCGGGTGAGGACGTCGTCCAGATGGCGGGCCCCCTCGTGCGAGGCGGCGTAGACGACCTCGGCGCGCAGATAGTCCTCCGCCCCGGCCAGCGGCTTCCCCAGCGAGGCGTCGCCCGCGATCAGGTCCAGCACTTCCTGCGCCGCCGAGCCGTAGCGGTTGAGCAGATGCTCGATCCGCGCCGCGTGCAGCCCGTGCTGCCGGCCGATCCGCTCCCGGGCGTTCCACAGCGCCTTGTAGCCGACGGCGCCGACCAGCGGGATCTCCTCGGTGACACAGGGCCCGACCCGGCGGTCGAGGCCGTGCACCGCCTCGTCCACGGCGTCCTTGGCCATCACCCGGTACGTGGTGTACTTGCCGCCCGCGACCACCACCAGGCCCGGCGCCGGATGGGCGACGGTGTGCTCGCGCGAGAGCTTGCTGGTGGCGTCCGACTCCCCGGCCAGCAGCGGGCGCAGCCCGGCGTAGACGCCCTCCACGTCGTCGCGGGTCAGCGGCACCGCGAGGACCTCGTTGACATGCTCCAGCAGATAGTCGATATCGGCGCTGGAGGCGGCCGGGTGGGCCTTGTCCAGGTCCCAGTCGGTGTCCGTGGTGCCGATGATCCAGTGCCTGCCCCAGGGGATCACGAACAGCACGCTCTTCTCGGTGCGCAGGATCAGCCCGGTCGTGGAGTGGATGCGGTCCTTGGGGACCACCAGGTGGATGCCCTTGGAGGCCCGGACGTGGAACTGGCCGCGCTCCCCTATCAGCGCCTGGGTGTCGTCGGTCCACACCCCGGTGGCATTGACCACCTGCCGGGCGCGGACCTCGAACTCGCCGCCCTGCTCCAGGTCGTGCACCCGGGCGCCGACCACGCGCTCGCCCTCCCGCAGGAAGCCGACCACCCGCGCGCGGTTGGCCACATGGGCGCCGTACTCCGCCGCCGTGCGCACGAGCGTGGTGACATAGCGGGCGTCGTCCATCTGGGCGTCGTAGTACTGCAACGCTCCGACCAGCGCGTCCTTCTTGAGGCAGGGGGCCACGCGCAGCGCCCGGCCGCGGCTCAGATGGCGGTGGGCGGGCAGTCCGCGGCCGTGCCCGGAGGAGATCGACATGGTGTCGTAGAGCGCGACGCCCGAGCCCGCGTAGAACCGCTCCCAGACCCGGTGCTTCAGCGGATACAGGAACGGCACGGGCTTGACCAGGTGCGGTGCGATCCGCTCCAGCAGCAGCCCGCGCTCCTTGAGCGCCTCGCGTACCAGTGCGAAGTCCAGCATCTCCAGATAGCGCAGCCCACCGTGGATCAGCTTGCTGGACCGGCTGGAGGTCCCGGAGGCCCAGTCCCGCGACTCGACCAGGCCGGTCTCCAGGCCCCGCGTCGCGGCGTCGAGCGCGGTGCCCGCGCCGACCACTCCGCCGCCCACGACCAGTACGTCGAGCTCACGGTCCGCCATCCGGGCCAGCGCCTCGCCGCGCTCGGCCGGTCCCAGTGCCGGTGTTTTCACCGCTGCCTCCCGTTGTGATCGACGCCACGCCGCCCTGCCGATTTTCCTGGCTTTCTCCCCTCCGTGCCATGCCGCTGCTCCGGCCATCGACGCGACACCGTGTCAACACCTCTCACCAATACTGAATACGAGTCATATTTCCGCTTAGTCTGCCTTTGCGCCATCCGACATCGTCCCGGGAAGGACGACACGACGTCATGCCCGCAGATCTCGCCGTCATCGGACTCGGTCATCTCGGTATTCCTCTCGCCCGGGCGGCCACCGCCGCCGGCGTCCGCACCGTCGGCTACGACCCCGATCCGCGCGCGGCGTCCGACCTCCGGGCCGGACGGCTGCCCGCCGGCTCGGGCGAGGGCCTGCTCTCCGCCGCCGAGCTGCGCCGGATGGCCTCCCAGGGCTTCCGGATCACCGCCGACCCCGCCGAGCTCGGCCGCGTCCGCACCGCTGTGATCTGCGCTCCGACCCCGCTCGGGGACGACCGCAGACTGGATCTGTCGGCGGTCGGCGAGGCGGCCCGTACGCTCGCGGCGAGGCTGCGCCCGCACACCACCGTTCTGCTGGAATCGACCGTGTACCCCGGCACCACCGAGGAATTCCTCCGTCCGCTCCTCGAGGAGGGATCCGGACTGCGGGCCGGGCGCGACTTCCACCTCGCCTACTCCCCCTGCCGCCACGACCCGGGCAACCGCGCCCACGGCCCCGCCAACACCCCCAAGGTCATCGGCGGCCTCACCCCCGCCTGCACCGAGGCGGCCGCCGCCTTCTACGGGCGCTTCACCGAGAAGGTCGTCCGGGCCCGTGGCACCCGCGAGGCCGAGACGGTCAAGGTCCTGGAGACCAATTACCGGCACGTCAACATCGCCCTGGTCAACGAGATGGCGGTGTACTGCCATGACCTCGGCGTCGATGTGTGGGACGTGGTGCGCTGCGCCGAGACCAAGCCGTTCGGCTTCCAGTCCTTCCGCCCCGGCCCCGGCGTCGGCGGCCACGGCGTGCCGGTCGACCACGGGCATATGGCCGACCCGCAGCGCGGCCTCGGCATCCCGCTGCGCATGGTCGAGCTCGCGCAGCAGGTCAACGGGCGGATGCCGGGCTATGTCACACGCCGCTGCACGGCCCTGCTCAACGAGTACGGGAAGTCGGCGCGCGGGGCGCACGTACTGCTGCTGGGCGTCGGCTACAAGGCCGACGTCGCCGACGCGGAGGGCTCGCCCGCCCGGGAGATCGCCTCCCGGCTGATCGAGCTGGGCGCCCGGCTCAGCTACCACGATCCGTACGTCACGCGCTGGCGGGTGCTGGGGCGCGAGGTGGAGCGCGCCGACTCGGTGTACGAGGCGGCGGCCGACGCCGACCTGACCGTGCTGCTCCAGCCGCACCGCACCTACGACCTCCAGGGGCTGTCGGTGAAGGCCCAGCTGCTGCTGGACACCCGGGGGGCGGGACCGGCGGGGATGGCGCACCGGCTGTGAGGCGCGGGGCTCCGCTCCGTTCTGGGCCTCGCCGCCGTCACCGGCTCCGCGTACGCGGTCATCGGCGCCGCGTACGCCGCAGCCGGAACGCGACCGCCAGCACGATCAGCGCCGTTCCGCCCAGCACGAAGATCACCGCTCCCGACGGCACCGACCGCACATCCGCCGTGAACGTCATCGGCGCGCCCCAGGGTCTGCCGTCGGCGGTGGTGTAGAGCTGGGCGGTCAGCCGCACCGGCCCGTTCGCGTACGCCTCCACCCGCATCCGCACCGTACGGCTCACCGCGCGCGACGCCTGGACCGGCATCGCGCGGTCCCGGGCGGTCAGCCGCTCGGGGCGGCTGGAGAGGACCCTGAGCTCCACCCCGGTGAGGTCCTGCTGGAGGCCGTTGTCGACGGTGACCGGGATGGTCGCCGAGCCCCCGGTCACCACCACCGTGGACTTCGGCACCAGCCGCACCGACGCGATCGAGGCGGTCAGATAGCGGGACACCCCCCGCTGGTACGAGGCCGCGCCCGCCGGGTCGGCGCGCCAGGCGGTCGCCACGGAGCGGGCCAGCGCGGCCCGTACGGACGCGGCGGTGGCCCGCGCGTCCGACAGCACCTTGGCCAGGGCCCGCATCCGCAGCCGGTCCCGGACCACCGCCGCGAGCCGGGAGGGCGGCAGCTCGGAGGCGTGGCGCGCCAGCGGATAGCCGTCGAAGCCGCGCAGCCGCCCCGCCGTGGGCTTGCGCAGCGCCGCCGCGAACCCGGCAGGCTCAAGCCAGCCCGCCTTACGGCCCTCGGCCACCACCGTGAGCAGCACCCGGCCGACCGCGAGCGGCATCCGGCGCGGCGGCACCATGACCAGTTCGCGGCGGGCGTACGGCAGCTCCCGCGCGGCCGTGAGGGTCTCGGCGAGCAGCCGCTGACGCAGGCGCAGCCGGGCGGGCGCGCCGGAGGCGCCCGCGGCCGGGTGGCTCGCGAAGAGCTGGGACGCGATCGCCGCGTCGTAGCGCAGCGCGGTCGTGCCGCCCTGGAGCGAGACGGCGCCGTCGTCGGTGGCCCCCTCCGAGACCAGCTCACCGGCGGAGGCCACCCCGGCGCCCGAGGCGAGCACCGTGTCCAGGCCGAGTCCCTTGGCGTACCGGGCGATCCCGTCGTCCAGCTCACCGCCCGCGGGCCAGCCCACACCGGCGCGCGCGTGGACGCCCAGCGCCCGGTCCACCACCCTCCGGCCGGTGCGCGAGGCCCGGCGCAGCAGCCCGGCGAGCGGGGCGCCGCCGCCGCGCGCGAGCGAGGCCAGATCCGGGTCCGCGTACGGCAGCGCGATCACCTCCCGGCCCCGGACCGCCGCCCGGAGCGCGGCCAGCCAGCCCGCCGCCGCCTCACCGCCCTTCCCCTCGGTGGCCTGCTGCGGATCGGTGTCACCTGGCGTACGGGCCACCCGGTAGCCGGCGGCCATGGCCCGCGCCTGCACGATCAGATCCGGATCGAGCACCCAGGTGACCGGCTGCCCCCTGCCCATCTCGACCAGCCGCCGCAGCCGCCCGCCCGGGCCGAAGGCGGCGGTCAGCTGGTCGTCGCGGAAGACCGGCAGCACGCTGTCCTGGGTGCGCAGGGTCAGCGCCTCCATCCGCGGGGTGTCCAGCACCGGCCACAGCACGGTGGTGCGCAGCGGCTCCAGCCGGGTGGCGTCGGGATACGCGGACAGATGGGTGCGGGTCAGCCCGAGCACGGTCCCGGCGCCCGCGCCGTCCGCGCCGACGACATGCACGGTGAGTGCGTACGCCCCGGCGCCGTCCAGCTCCAGGTCGGGGACGGGCACGGTGAGCCGGAAGCCGCGCTCGTCGCCGGTGGGCAGCGGGGCGAGACGGGCCGTGCGGTCGGCCACCTCGGGGCCGTCGGCCCGGGTCAGGGGCCTACGACGGGCCACGGTGGCGAGCCCGCCCCGGGTGTCGATCGCCCCGGAGACCCCGATCCGCACCCCGATCCGCGCGGCCCCGACCCGCCGCCCCGAGGTATTGGTCACCCGCCCACTGATCCTCAACTCGCCGCCCTGCCGGACCACGGCAGGGCTGAGGGAGGCCAACTCGACGGAGACGGGATACCGGCGGGAGGGGGCGCGTTCCGCGGCGGCGCCGCCAGGCCCACGACCGTGCGACGTGCCGCCATCAGCCTCCCGGCCGTCCGCCAGGACCATCGCCGCCGCACCGGCGGGCGTCGACAGCGCGGAAGTGATCGCGACCAGGATCGTGGTGGCGGTCGCGAGGACCGCCCGCCGGTACGTCCTGCCGCGCCCCACGACCACCACCTCGACGCCCGCGCCTGCCGTCCGCCCGCGCCGGACGGGACCGACGCGGTGTCACCAGCCCACCACGCCGGGGACGAAGCCGCACGCTCAAGGCCGCCACCCCGGGGAGACCCGCTGAGGACGCCCCGGGGCGTCCTCAGCGGATCGCGGAAATCGGCCGCGGTTCGAACGGCGGCGCCCCGAAGGGGCACGGGGCGCCGCGTGGGCGACCGGCCACGGCGGCGCCGCAGGACGCTCGGCGGCATGTCGGGGCACCCCCAGCGGAGCGCTTGGGCGTCACACCCGCACGGCGTCCGGCCGACGAGGCCGTGCGTCCATCGCGGTGCGCAGCGAGGCGAAGTCCTCCACGCAGCGGCCGGTGCCGATGGCCACGCAGTCCAGCGGGTCGTCGGCCACCAGCACCGGGATGTTCAGCTCGCGCCCCAGCCGTACGTCCAGGCCGCGCAGCAGGGCCCCGCCGCCGGTCAGCACGATGCCGCGGTCCATGATGTCGCCCGCCAGCTCCGGCGGGGTCTCGTCGAGCGTGGCCCGCACCGCCGCGACGATGCTGTCCACCGGCTCGGCGAGGGCGTGCCGCACCTCGTCCGAGGTCAGTTCGAGCACCCTGGGCAGCCCGGTCGCCTGGTCCCGGCCGCGGATGGCGCAGCGGTCCGGCGGCAGCAGCGCCTGGGTGTCCTCGTTGTCCTCGCTCTGGCCGGGGATGAACACCTCCACATTCCGCTCGGGCCGCCGGACGGCCTCCGAGACCCGCGGTACGGACAGCGGCCCGGTGGGCGAGGCGGATCCGATGGAGACCTTGATCTCCTCCGCGGTCCGCTCACCGATCGCCAGCGCGTACTGCTTCTTCACATAGGAGCTGATCGCGACGTCCATCGCGTCGCCCGCGGTGCGCACCGACCGCGCGGTGACGATGCCGCCGAGCGATACCACGGCGACCTCCGTCGTACCGCCGCCGATGTCGACGACCATGCAGCCGGTCGGCTCGCTCACCGGAAGCCCCGCGCCGATCGCCGCCGCGATGGGCTCCTCGACCAGATGCACCTGACGCGCCCCGGCCTGGGTGGCGGCCTCCATCACCGCGCGCCGCTCAACGCCGGTGATCCCGGAGGGCACACAGACCACCACCCGGGGACGGCCGAGCCGGCGGCTGCCCATGACCTTCTTGATGAAGTACCGCAGCATGCGCTCGGCGATCTCGAAATCGGCGATCACGCCGTCGCGCAGCGGCCGCACGGCGACGATGTTCGTCGGTGTCCGCCCCATGGTCTCCTTGGCCGCCGAACCCACCGACAGCACACTGCCGTCGACTGTGTTCACGGCCACAACCGACGGCTCGTTGAGCACGATTCCCCTGCCCCGTACGTACACCAGTGTGTTGGCGGTGCCGAGGTCGATACCCATGTCACGCCCATTGAACGACTTGTTCTGCGCCATAAGTTGACATTATTGCTTATGCCGGATTCTGTCCCGGCACTGATGTCATTCGCACCACCGTGCGGCCATGCCACTGCTACCTTGCGAACATGATCGTGTCCGCTTCCTCCGCAGCTCAGGCCGCACGGCCGGCCCGTGGCCTCGCGGCGGGCATCGCGGCGGCCCTGCTCGGAGCCCTGGTCTTCGGCTTCATCCAGGGCAAAATCGGCCACCGTGGCCAGGAGGTCGGCTACTGGGCGCTGTGCATCGGGCTGTTGACCGGCGCCGCGCTGGGCAAGCTGGGCGGCCGGGCGCCGCTGCTGGCGCTCGTCGGCATACCGCTGGCCGTGGTCGGCGTCTCGCTGGCGCAACTGATCGGCGCCGCGGTGCTGATGGGGGACGAGAGCTCGTGGGCCACCACGGACACCCTGACCGAGCACTTCGGGCTGGTGGCGGACTACTGGCGCGATCACATCCTGGGACGCAACGACATCACCTTCTACGCCGTGGCGGGAGCGGAAAGTTACCTCGTCGCGAAGCGCATCGCCGAATAGCGACGACGAATAGCGACGACGAATCCCCATATGCCGGGCCAGCGTGTCTCCGTCCGGTCCCAGCCATGTCACGGACGTCAGACACGACTTGTCTGATTGTCATGCCTGCCTGTTAGTTTTATGGCTCGATAGTTTCCTTCCGCGTTCCCAGCCCGCAGCCGCTCATCAGCCGAGCTGTCCCCGGAACGCGGTCTCAACACCTTCATCCCCGGGGGAATTCCATGAGCCAGAACTGGCAGCAGCCACAGCAGCCAGGCGGGTACCCGCAGCAGCCGGGCGGCTATCCGCAGCAGCCCGCCCCTCCTCAGCAGGCCGGTGGGTACGGCTCCGCGCAGCAGCCCGGCTACGGCTACCCGCAGGGCCAGCCGCAGCAGCCCCAGCAGCCTCAGCCGCAGTACGGCGGCGGCTTCCCGCCCCCCGCGCCGCCGGCCGGCCGCCCGGGCAACCCGCTGCTGGCGGTGGGCGCCGCCTTCGTGGCCACGGTCGTCGGCGCGTTCCTCTACGCGTTCCTGTTGAGCGCGATGGCGGACACGGACAAGACCCCGCCGGAGGTCACGCAGTTCGCGTACGCCGGTGTGGTCGTCGGCGCGCTCATCGGTCTGGCGGTCGCCAAGCTGGGCGGCCGTAACACGGGGCTGTGGGTGGTCGGCGCCGTGCTGGCCCTGGCCGCGGTGTTCCTCGGCGAGCTCTACGGCTACGCCATGATCCTGCACGATGTGATGAGCAACTACGCCGACAAGATCGGCGGCGGCGCCAGCAGCCAGGTGCTCTCCTCGAACGAGATCTTCTTCGACCACTTCAGCGACCTGTGGAAGTCGTGGAAGGAAGACTCCGACGCGCTGACCTACATCTTCATGGCGCTCGCGCCGGTGGCCGCGGTCAGCACCGCCTACCGGATCAGCAACCGCTGAGCCCACAGCGCGCACAGTAAGGGGAAGGCCCCGACCGCCTCGCGGTCGGGGCCTTCCCCTTACTGCTTCGGTTGCCGCTGAGCCGGTTGCCGAACCGGCTCATGAGGAACGCTCAGCGCTTGTCGCGGGCCGACGGGGCGACCGTGACCTCGACCCGCTGGAACTCCTTCAGCTCCGAATAGCCGGTCGTGGCCATCGCGCGGCGCAGCGCGCCGAAGAAGTTCATCGAGCCGTCGGTGGTGTGCGAGGGGCCGAGGAGGATCTCCTCGGTGGAGCCCACCGTGCCCAGGTTCATCCGCTTGCCACGCGGCACCTCGTCATGCACGGCCTCCATGCCCCAGTGGTGACCGCGGCCCGGCGCGTCCGTGGCCCGGGCCAGCGGGGAGCCCATCATCACCGCGTCCGCGCCGCAGGCGACGGCCTTCGGCAGATCGCCGCTCCAGCCCACGCCACCGTCGGCGATCACATGCACATAGCGGCCGCCGGACTCGTCCATGTAGTCCCGGCGGGCGGCGGCGACATCGGCGACCGCCGTGGCCATCGGCACCTGGATGCCCAACACATTGCGGGTGGTGTGCGCGGCGCCGCCGCCGAAGCCCACCAGCACACCGGCCGCGCCGGTGCGCATCAGGTGCAGCGCGGCCGTGTAGGTGGCACAGCCGCCCACGATCACCGGAACGTCCAGCTCATAGATGAACTGCTTGAGGTTGAGCGGCTCGGCGGCGCCGGAGACATGCTCGGCGGAGACCGTGGTCCCGCGGATCACGAAGATGTCGACCCCCGCGTCCACCACGGCCTTGGAGAACTGCGCCGTGCGCTGCGGGGACAGGGCGGCGGCGGTCACCACGCCCGCGTCCCGCACCTCCTTCAGGCGCTGGCCGATCAGCTCCTCCTTGATCGGCTCGGCGTAGATCTCCTGCATCCGGGTGGTCGCGGTGCGCTCGTCCAGCTCGGCGATCTCGGCCAGCAGCGGCTCCGGGTCCTCGTAACGGGTCCAGAGCCCTTCGAGGTTGAGCACCCCGAGGCCGCCGAGCTCACCGATGCGGATCGCGGTGCGGGGCGAGACCACCGAGTCCATCGGCGCGGCCAGGAAGGGCAGCTCGAAGCGGTAGGCGTCGATCTGCCAGGCGATCGAGACCTCCTTCGGGTCCCGGGTGCGACGACTCGGCACAACGGCGATGTCGTCGAACGCGTACGCCCTGCGGCCGCGCTTGCCGCGCCCGATCTCGATCTCAGTCACGTGGGTGCCTTTCCCTGTTCACGAACAGCCGTCCCAGTATCCCTGCCCGCGCCGTCGCGAGATCGCCCGGGTGAACGGCGCGGATCCAGCGGACAGCGCGGACAGCGTGGCTCAACGGACGGCGCGGATCAACGGCCGGAGTAGTTCGGCGCCTCGGTGGTCATCTGGATGTCATGCGGGTGGCTCTCCTTGAGGCCCGCCGCGGTGATCCGCACAAAGCGGCCCTTCTCCTTCAGCTCCGCCACATTGGCCGAGCCGACATAGCCCATCGACGCCCGCAGACCGCCCACCAGCTGGTGCGCGACCGAGGCCAGCGGGCCGCGGTAGGGCACCTGGCCCTCGATGCCCTCGGGGACCAGCTTGTCCTCGGACAGCACGTTGTCCTGGAAGTAGCGGTCCTTGGAGTACGAACGGGCCTGGCCACGCGTCTGCATCGCGCCCAGGGAGCCCATGCCCCGGTAGGACTTGAACTGCTTGCCGTTGATGAAGACCATCTCGCCCGGCGACTCCTCGCAGCCGGCCAGCAGGCTGCCCAGCATCACGGTGTCCGCACCGGCCGCGATCGCCTTGGCGATGTCGCCCGAGTACTGAAGGCCGCCGTCGCCGATCAGCGGCACCCCGGCCGCGTGACAGGCGCGGGCGGCCTCGTAGATGGCGGTGACCTGCGGCACGCCGATGCCCGCGACCACGCGCGTGGTGCAGATCGAGCCCGGGCCGACGCCGACCTTGACCCCGTCCACCCCCGCGTCGATCAGCGCCTGGGCGCCGTCCCTGGTGGCGACATTGCCGCCCACCACATCGACCGCGATATTGGACTTGATCTTGGCGATCATGTCGAGGATGCCCCGGCTGTGGCCGTGCGCGCTGTCCACGACCAGGAAGTCGGCCCCGGCCTCGACCAGCGCCTGCGCCCGCTCGTACGACTCGTCGCCGACGCCGACGGCGGCGCCGACGACCAGCCGGCCGCCCGCGTCCTTCGCCGCGTGGGGGTACTGCTCGGCCTTCACGAAGTCCTTGACCGTGATCAGGCCCTTGAGCACGCCCGCGTCGTCGACCAGCGGCAGCTTCTCGATCTTGTGGCGGCGCAGCAGCTGCATCGCGTCCTCGCCGGAGATCCCTACCTTGCCGGTGACCAGCGGCATCGGGGTCATGACCTCGCGGACCTGACGGCCCCGGTCGACCTCGAAGGCCATGTCACGGTTGGTGACGATGCCGAGGAGCTTCCCCACGGCGTCCGTGACCGGCACACCGCTGATGCGGAACTTCGCGCACAGCGCGTCCGCCTCGTGCAGCGTGGCGTCCGGCCGGACCGTGATCGGGTCGGTGACCATGCCGGACTCCGACCGCTTGACCAGGTCGACCTGGTTGGCCTGGTCCTCGATGGACAGATTGCGGTGCAGCACGCCCACGCCGCCCTGCCGGGCCATGGCGATGGCCATCCGGGACTCGGTGACCTTGTCCATGGCGGCGGACAGCAGCGGCACATTCACCCGGACGTTCCGCGAGACCCTGGACGAGGTGTCGACCGCGTTCGGCAGCACCTCGGAGGCGCCCGGCAGCAGCAGCACGTCGTCGTACGTCAGCCCGAGCATGGCGAACTTCTCAGGCACTCCGTCGACGTTGTCAGTCATGACACCCTTCCAATGGTCTTGCCCCAGCGCGGACTCCCATGCTAACGGGCTCCCCGAGTGCCTCATTCCGCCCTGTGGATAACTTCTCAGCGACCTGCTAAATGCGGAAGGCACAACAAGGTAACGAGCCGGGCGGAACTCCGATGGGCCCGGGGGTCACTGCTCGGCGAGCGCGCGCAGCCTGCTCAGCGCCCGGTGCTGGGCGACCCGCACCGCTCCGGGGGACATCCCGAGCATCTGCCCGGTCTCCTCCGCCGTCAGCCCGACCGCGACCCTCAACAGCACCAGCTCGCGCTGGTTCTCCGGAAGGTTGGCCAGCAGCTTCTTGGCCCACTCCGCGTCGCTGCTGAGCAGCGCCCGCTCCTCGGGCCCCAGCGAATCGTCCGGCTGCTCCGGCATCTCGTCCGAGGGGATGGCCGTGGAGCCCGGGTGCCGCATGGCAGCCCGCTGGAGATCGGCGACCTTGTGGGAGGCGATGGCGACGACGAACGCCTCGAAGGGCTTTCCGGTGTCGCGGTAGCGCGGCAGCGCGCACAACACCGCGAGACAGACCTCCTGCGCCAGGTCGTCCACGAAGTGGCGGGCATCACCCGGAAGTCGGGACAGCCTCGTACGGCAGTAGCGCAGGGCCAGCGGGTGGACCAGCGCCAGCAGATCGTGGGTGGCCTGCTCGTCCCCCTCAGTCGCGCGCCCGACGAGGGCGCCGATCGCCCCCGTACCCCCGGGAGCTCCCTTGGGGGCTCCTGGGCTCTCCTCGTCGCGCGGCATCCATCCATGGTGCCTCGGGCCCGGGGGCTCCGTGGCATCGCGTCCGTAGTTGTGCGCTGAAGCGTTATGAGCAGGTGCGCCGGTTGTCGTCACGTCCTGCGCTCTCCCCTCACGCCCGACCGACTCGTCCCCGAGGAACTCCACACCTTCAAGGATGCGGCATAGCGCGGGGAACTGATACAGGCCACCACCACAGCGCTCGCCGCGCACGCTTTCGCCCCGCCCGCCACCCGACGGGCGGGGACCGTCGCGCCCCCGCTGCGCAGCACGTCAGAACGGTCGTGGCCGGATCAGCGGACCAGACCCCAGCGGAACCCGAGGGCCACCGCATGCGCCCGGTCGGACGCGCCGAGCTTCTTGAACAACCGGCGTGCGTGCGTCTTGACCGTGTCCTCGGACAGGAACAGCTCGCGGCCGATCTCCGCGTTGGACCGGCCGTGGCTCATTCCCTCGAGCACCTGGATCTCCCGCGCGGTGAGCGTGGGCGCGGCGCCCATCTCGGCCGAGCGCAGCCGGCGCGGGGCCAGCCGCCAGGTGGGGTCGGCGAGCGCCTGGGTCACGGTGGCGCGCAGCTCGGCGCGCGAGGCGTCCTTGTGCAGATAGCCACGGGCGCCGGCCGCCACGGCCAGCGCCACTCCGTCCAGGTCCTCGGCGACCGTGAGCATGATGATCCGGGCGCCGGGGTCGGCGGAGAGCAGCCGCCGCACGGTCTCGACCCCGCCGAGACCGGGCATCCGTACGTCCATCAGAATCAGATCCGAGCGGTCGGCACCCCAGCGGCGGAGGACTTCCTCGCCGTTGGCCGCCGTCGTCACACGCTCGACGCCGGGCACGGTCGCCACCGCGCGGCGCAGCGCCTCTCGGGCAAGCGGGGAGTCGTCGCAGACGAGGACGGATGTCATGGCCGCCCTCCGCAGCTGATGCGCGTCACCTTGAGCCTCCAGGCTGGTACATATCGTCACCTGAGCGATTGACAGCCCCGGATATCTGTCCGAGAGCTTTACCCATCAACCGCCTCCGCACTCTCAACGACGGTCACCCGAAAGAGTTACGGGGTTCGGCGGCCACCTTCGACACTCTACGTGAGGGCCCGGACACGGAGCAGCTTCGTCGCGCCGGTCGCGCCCTTCGCGCCTCCCCCATAGGGCAGCCCCCGGTGCAGTCCCTTCGGTGGCATTTGGCGACCTTGCTTCCAATTTGGCGGTCTGTGTGGCTAGATTCGCAATGAGTCATATTTACATCTACTTACACCGTAGGTGTACGACCCAGGACACAGCGTCCGCAGCCGATCACTTCGAGGAGATAAGGCAATGGCAGATTTCTCCCGTCTTCCCGGCCCGAATGCCGACCTGTGGGACTGGCAGCTCCTGGCCGCGTGTCGCGGGGTCGACAGCTCGCTCTTCTTCCACCCGGAGGGGGAGCGCGGCGCTGCCCGCAGCGCACGTGAGATGTCGGCGAAAGAGGTGTGCATGCGCTGCCCGGTACGGGCGCAGTGCGCGGCCCACGCCCTTGCCGTACGCGAGCCCTACGGAGTGTGGGGCGGACTGACCGAGGACGAGCGCGAGGAGCTCATGGGGCGGGCGCGGCACCGCGCGGTCGCCAGTACGGGCGCCCCGGGATCGTGATCACGACCTGACCCCGGGCAACTGAAGAAACGTTCCTTCCGTCACCACCCGAGCCCGTCACCACCCGGCTCATACGCGGACGGTCCGCGGAGTAGTGCGCGCGCCGCCGCTCATCTGCGGGCGGCCCGCTCCAGCCGGTCCAGCGTCGCCGCCACCGCCGGGACGCGGGCGAGGTCGGGCAGCGTCAGCGCCACCACTTCCCGGCGCACCGCCGGTTCCACCTCCAGCGTCGTGGCGCCCTTGGTCCGCACCGACTCCAGCGCCAGCTCGGGCAGCACCGCCACCCCCAGCCCGGCCCCGACCAGGCCGACGACCGTCGGATAGTCGTCCGTCGCGAAGTCGATGCGCGGGGTGAAGCCCTCGGACTCGCACACCTCCACCAGATGCCCCCGGCAGCGCGGGCAGCCCGCGATCCACGGCTCCCCGGCCAGTTCGGCGATCCCCACCGCCCCGGCGCCCGCCAGCTTGTGCCCCTCCGGCACCACGCCCACCAGCCGATCGCTCAGCAGCGGCCGCAGGACCAGGTCGTCCCATTCGCAGCCGCCTCCCGACGCCGCCTCCGTCTCCGCGCTCACCTGTGGATACCGGAAGGCCAGCGCGATCTCGCAGTCGCCCGAGCGCAGCATCTCCACCGAGCCCGGCGGCTCGGCCTCCACGAGCGAGACGCGCGTTCCGGGGTGCTCCGCGCGCATCTCGGCGAGCGCCATGGGCACCAGGGTCGAGCTGCCGCTGGGGAAGGACACCAGCCGCACCCGGCCCGAGCGCAGCCCGGCGATGGCCGCGACCTCCTCCTCGGCGGCGGTCAGCCCGGCCAGGATCCCGCCGGCGTGCCGTACCAGCGCCCGGCCCGCCTCGGTCAGCCGCATCTCCCGTCCGCTGCGGATCAGCAGCGGGGTGCCCGCGGCGCCCTCCAGTGCCTTCATCTGCTGGCTGACGGCGGGCTGGGTGCAGCCGAGCTCACGGGCGGCGGCGGAGAAGGAGCCGGTGGCGGCCACCGCGCGCAGCACCCTGAGATGGCGGGCCTCGATCATGCCTTGAGCATAAGGGACCCTTGGGTACGGCCCGGGATATTACGTCGACGCTTTGACCTCTCTGTCCTACGGTGCGGTCATGTTGCCGCATACTCCGCACCCCTCAGCCGTCCTCACCGTGAACATCGGCCGCGCGATGCCGAGCGCCCACACCGACTGCCCGGCAGGCACCGGTATCGACAAGCGGCCCGTCGACCGCCCGGTACGGGTCACGGCCCCCGGGCCGAAGGGCCAGGCCGGAAGCGGTCTGGCCGGTGACTCGGTCTGCGACCTCCGCCACCACGGCGGCGACGACCAGGCCGTCTACGCCTACGCCCGGGAGGACCTCGACGTCTGGGAGCGGGAGCTGGGCCGCGAACTGGCCAACGGCTCCTTCGGCGAGAACCTCACCACCAGCGGTATCGACGTCAACGGCGCCCTCATCGGCGAGCGCTGGCGGGTGGGGAGCGAGCTGCTGCTGGAGGTGACCTCACCGCGCATCCCGTGCCGTACGTTCGCCGGCTGGCTGGGCGAGCGGGGGTGGCTCAAGCGGTTCACCCAGGCCGCCGTCCCCGGTGCGTATCTGCGGGTGCTCGAGCCCGGCGAGATCCGCTCGGGCGACGCCGTCGAGATCGTGCACCGGCCCGACCACGAGGTGACGGTCGCGTTCCTCTTCCGCGCCGAGACCACGGAGCGGGAACTGCTGCCGAGGGTGCTGGCGGCCGGTGAGGCGCTGCATCCGGAGGCGCGGAGGACCGCCCTGAAGTACCGGTCCGCGAAGGCGATCTGACGCAGCCGGACCGACGGAAGCGCTCATTCCGACGCAGATCGCTCGCGCTGCCGCTCGGCGGTCCGCCGGGGCCCGCCGTGGCCGATAACGTGCGCGTATGACGACTGCATTGATTACCGGAACCACCGCGGGCATCGGCGCCGCATTCGCGGGCCGGCTCGCCGCCGACGGGCACAATCTGGTGCTCGTCGCGCGCGATGAGAAGCGGCTGCGGGAGCAGGCGGCGGATCTGCACGACCGGCACGGCGTGGAGGCGGACGTGCTGGTGGCGGACCTCTCCGAGGATGACGGGATCGCTGCGGTCGAGGCCCGGCTGAAGGACCGTACCCACCCGGTCGATCTGCTGGTCAACAACGCCGGTTTCGGCAACCGCGCCCGCTATCTGGAGGTGCCGATCGCCGATGAGCTGCGGATGCTGAAGCTGCACTGCGAGGCGGTGCTGCGGCTGACCAGCGCGGGGGCCGGGACGATGCGGGACCGGGGGCGCGGCGGGGTGATCAATGTGGCGTCGGTCGCGGCCTTCTTCCCGCGCGGGACGTACGGGGCGAGCAAGGCGTGGGTCGTGCAGTTCACGCAGGGCGCGGCGAAGGACCTGGCCCGCTCCGGGGTGCGGCTGATGGCGCTGTGCCCGGGGTTCGTCCGTACGGAGTTCCACGCGCGGGCGGGGATCAAGGACACCAGCGTGCCGAGCTGGATGTGGCTGGACCCGGACCGGCTGGTCACGGCGGCGCTGAAGGATTTCGCCCGGGGCAAGTCGCTGTCCATCCCGGATCCGCGCTACAAGGCGATGTCGAGCCTGGCGAAGCTGGCCCCGCGCTCGGCCCTCTCCTCCCTCTCCTCCAAGGTCGGCCGCCCCCCGGCCAAGGGGTAGCCGCCCGGTGGAACCCGAACCGGACCCGGAACCGGAACAGAACCGGAACCGGGACACGCGAAGGCGCGGCCGCCCAACCGGGCGGCCGCGCCTTCGCGCTGCTCGTGGCAGTACGCCGGAGCGTCAGTGCGCGTGACCGTGGCCGTGGCCGGCGGCCTCGGCCTCTTCCTCGGCCGGCTTCTCGACCACCAGGGTCTCGGTGGTGAGCAGCAGCGAGGCGATCGACGCCGCGTTCTCCAGCGCGGAGCGGGTGACCTTGACCGGGTCGATGACGCCGGCCTTCACCAGGTCGCCGTACTCCTCGGTGGCCGCGTTGTAGCCGTGGCCCTTCTCGAGCTCGGCGACCTTCGAGGTGATCACGTAGCCCTCGAGACCGGCGTTCTCGGCGATCCAGCGCAGCGGCTCGACCGCGGCGCGGCGGACCACGGCGACACCGGTGGCCTCGTCGCCCTCCAGGCCCAGGCTGTTCTCCAGCACCTTCGCGGCGTGGACCAGCGCGGAGCCACCACCGGAGACGATGCCCTCCTCGACCGCGGCGCGGGTCGCGGAGATGGCATCCTCCAGGCGGTGCTTCTTCTCCTTGAGCTCGACCTCGGTGGCCGCGCCCACGCGGATCACGCACACGCCGCCGGCCAGCTTGGCGAGCCGCTCCTGGAGCTTCTCGCGGTCCCAGTCGGAGTCCGTGGACTCGATCTCGGCCTTGATCTGGGCGACGCGGCCGGAGACCTCGTCCGCCTTGCCGCCACCGTCGACGATCGTGGTGTCGTCCTTGGTGACGGTCACGCGGCGGGCGGTGCCCAGCACGTCCATGCCGACCTGGTCGAGCTTGAGGCCGACCTCCTCGGCGATGACGGTGCCGCCCGTAAGGGTGGCGATGTCGCCGAGCATGGCCTTACGGCGGTCACCGAAGCCCGGGGCCTTCACCGCGACCGCGTTGAAGGTGCCGCGGATCTTGTTGACGACGAGGGTGGAGAGGGCCTCGCCCTCCACGTCCTCGGCGATGATCAGCAGCGGCTTGCTGGCGTTGGCCTGGATGATCTTCTCCAGGAGCGGCAGCAGGTCCTGGATGGAGGAGATCTTGCCCTGGTGGATCAGGATGTACGGGTCGTCGAGGACGGCCTCCATCCGCTCCTGGTCGGTGACCATGTACGGCGAGAGGTAGCCCTTGTCGAAGGCCATGCCCTCGGTGAAGTCGAGCTCCAGACCGAAGGTGTTGGACTCCTCGACGGTGATGACACCGTCCTTGCCGACCTTGTCCATCGCCTCGGCGATCAGCTCGCCGACCTGCTTGTCCTGGGCGGACAGCCCGGCCACGGCGGCGATGTCGGACTTCTCGTCGATCGGGCGGGCGGTGGCCAGCAGGTCGTCCGAGACGGCCTTGACCGCCGCGTCGATGCCCTTCTTCAGGGCGGCCGGGGAGGCGCCGGCGGCCACGTTCTTCAGGCCCTCGCGCACCAGCGCCTGGGCCAGCACGGTGGCCGTGGTGGTGCCGTCACCCGCGATGTCGTTGGTCTTGGTCGCCACCTCCTTGACGAGCTGCGCGCCAAGGTTCTCGTACGGGTCCTCGACCTCGACCTCACGAGCGATCGTGACACCGTCGTTGGTGATGGTGGGGGCACCGAACTTCTTGTCGATGACGACATTGCGGCCACGGGGGCCGATGGTCACCTTGACGGTGTCCGCGAGCTTGTTGACGCCGCGCTCGAGGGCGCGACGGGCGTCCTCGTCGAACTTCAGGATCTTCGCCATGAGTTCCGTATGTCCTCTCTTTGCGATCCTCGGCCGCCTTGCGGAGGCAGCCGCTATCGCTCAAACAAGCCGTGCCCCGACCCCGGTTTCAGATGACACGGGCACCGGGGCACGGCTCATAGGCAAAACTTCGGTGATTACTTCTCGACGATCGCGAGAACGTCGCGAGCCGAGAGGACGAGGTACTCCTCGCCGCTGTACTTCACCTCGGTGCCGCCGTACTTGCTGTAGAGCACGACGTCACCGACGGAGACGTCGAGCGGAAGCCGCTTGCCGTCCTCGAAGCGGCCCGGGCCCACAGCCAGGACGACGCCCTCCTGGGGCTTTTCCTTGGCGGTGTCCGGAATGACCAGGCCCGAAGCCGTGGTCTGCTCGGCGTCGAGCGGCTGGACCACAATGCGGTCCTCGAGCGGCTTGATGGCAACCTTGGAGCTGGTGGTCGTCACGATCCGACCTCCCCCTTCGGAGATCTCACGGGGTCAACTGTCTGAGGTGGCGACCAGGTGGATCCGTCGTCGCGGGTGCCGGACCTGCCCGTCGCTGTATCCCTGGCACTCATCGGTCCCGAGTGCCAGCCTCGACATTATGACGCGGTTAGCACTCAGTCAACTAGAGTGCCAAGCGACGCGGTGCCGACCTCGGGACGGGACGACGTGGCGGAGGTCAGATGTAGTCCTCCAGCCGAGCCACCGCGAAGCCCTGCGCCTGAACCTCCCGCAGCAGCGAAGTGATCATGTCGGTCATCGTCGCGCCCTTCAACATGTCCGGGCCGCGGAAGTGGGCGAGGATGATGTCCCCGGGCCGGAGCCCGCTGCCCGAGCGGTACACCAGTCCGTCGGGCTCCATCTCCGCGCGCCACAGCACCACCTTCCCCAGCCCGCAGTCCGCCGCCGCCCGCAGCGTGTTCCAGTCGTAGTCCCCGTAAGGCGGACGGAAGAGGTGGGGCGCCAGGCCGAGGCGGTAGTGGAGGACGTCCTGCTGACCGCAGATCTCATGGAGCTGGAACGCGTAGTCCTCGCCCGCGAGCTTGGGGTGGGTGAGGGTGTGGTTGCCGATCCGGTTCCCGAGCTCACGCAGCCGGCGGAAGTAGTCGTAGTGGTCGCCGATCACCTCGTCCTCCAGGAACTGCGTGAACGGCAGACCGAGGTCCCGGGCCTGGTCGATGAAGGCCGGGTCCTTCTCGATCCCGTCGTCGAGCGTCAGGAAAACCACCCGATCGGTGGTGGCGACCCGGCGGATGACCGTCGCCAGTCCGGGTACCGGGGGCCACATCGCGGCGAGCGGGGGCTTGACCCTGGGCGGGCGCGGCGCCGGGATCAGGGGCCGGTCGAGCCCCCAGCGGCGGTAGGCGTCCGGGAACGCCACCGGTGCGGAGCCCGTCGCCGTCGGATCCGATGACGGCGCGGAGCCCATAGCCGCCGGACCGGATGACGGCGCGGAGCCCATCGCCGCCGGGCCCGGTGGCGGCGCGGAGCCCATAGCCGCCGGACCCGATGGAGGCGTGCCGTCCTCGTGTGTGCTCCCCGACGACGACGGTGGCGGCCCGGAGGTCCCGGACGCGGTGTGCGGACCGGCGGAGGCCGACGGCGGAAGACCGGCCGCCTTCCCCGTCCGGGTGTGCGGCCCGGAGGCGCCGAGCGCCCCGCAGCCGGCGAGCACGGCCGTCGCGGCCGCCGCGGCGGTGAGAACCAGACACCTTGAAAGACCAGCCTTGATCATCATCACAAAAGCGATCTTCAGCTCTGTCGTGCCGACCCGCGCGCCGAGCGGGGTGCGAATGCTCCCCTGGGAGCGGAGAGAATGGGCCATGTGGACGTTGACGCCTTCGATTCACTGCTCGGCGACGAGGGGCAGGCGCTGCTCTCGGCGCTCCGCGACTACGACCCGGCGAAGGAGCTCGCCACCGCGACGCGGCTGCGCCGCGACCATCCCCCGGCGCTGGTCTCGGCGGCCCTGACGCAGGCCGCGCTGCGGCAGCGGGCGGTGGCCAAATTCGGCCCCGAGGACGCGCACCGCATGTACTTCACGCCGAACGGCGTCGAGCAGTCCACCCGCACCTCCGTGGCCGCGTACCGCGCCTCCCGCTTCGCGGAGTTCGGCGTCCGCCGCATGGCCGATCTGTGCTGCGGCATCGGCGGCGACGCGATCGCGCTCGCCCGCGCCGGGATCTCCGTACTCGCCGTCGATCGCGACCCGCTGACCTGCGCCGTCACCCGCGCCAACGCCGAGGCGCTCGGCCTGGCCGAGCTCATCGAGGTCCGCTGCGACGATGTCACCGAGGTCGGCACCCGGGACTTCGACGCGGTCTTCGTCGACCCGGCCCGGCGCGGCGGCCGGGGCCGCGTCTTCGACCCCGAGGCGTACTCCCCGCCCCTCTCCTGGGCCATCGAGACCGCCCGCACCACGCCGCGCGCCGCCCTCAAGATCGCCCCCGGGGTGCCGCACGAGGCGATCCCCGAGAACGCGGAGGCCGAGTGGATCTCGGACCACGGCCATGTGAAGGAGGCCGTCCTGTGGTTCGGCACCGCCCGCCCCGGGCTGCGCCGCGCCACGCTGCTGCCGAGCGGCCACTCCCTGATCGGCACCCCGCTCCTCCCCGACCCCGAGCCCGGCCCGGTCGGCCGCTGGCTCTACGAACCGGACGGCGCCGTCATCCGCGCCCATCTCGTGGCCGATGTGGCGGCCCGCGTCGGCGGCCGTCTGATCGACCCGACGATCGCCTACATCACGACGGACGAGCTGCGCCCGACGCCGTACGCCACCGCATACGAGATCACGGATGTGCTGCCGTTCAACCTGAAGAAGCTCAAGGCGCTGCTGCGGGAGCGGGGGGTCGGCGTCGCGACCATCAAGAAGCGGGGGTCGGCGGTCGAGCCGGAGCAGCTCCGCAAGAAGCTGCGGCTCGAGGGTGGGAATGCCTGCACGATCGTGCTGACGAGGTCGGCGGGCTCCCCCACGATGCTACTGGGCCACCCGGCCCAGCCCCTACCCACCGGCTCCTGACGCCCGCGGCGAGCTGTTCCCCACCCCGCCCCTTCCCGAAACTGGGGCTCCGCCCCAGGCCCCGGCCCGACGACCCGGACCTGCGCGGGCACCCGCCCAGCCATCCGCCGCGCGGGCATGCCAACCGCGACCAGCCCACCGGTACAAGCACCCACGGCGGTGACGGTGAGCCCGTCGATCCCCGGGGTCCAGGGGCCGAGCCCCTGGTTACGGGAAGGGGCGGGGAGGGGAAAGATCCACCGCCCCGCCGTCCTGGCATGCCAGCGCGCTAAAGGGTGCCCGGGGTCCCACCCCCGGACCTGCGCGGGCACCCGCCCAGCCATCCGCCGCGCGGGCGCGCCGACCGCGACCAGCCCGCCGGTACAGGCCGCCACGGCGGCTGCGTCGGACCGTCGGGTTCAGGGGCCGAGCCCCTGGTACGGGGGAGAGGAAAGGTCCGCCGGACGATCCAGGCCGGGTCCGCGTTGGGGAATTCCCTAAACCCGGACCACTTCACGAGGCCGCCCCCGCCCCGCAGGTTACGGTCAACGCCTCGAGAGTTACGGTCAACGCGTCGGGAGTTACGGCAACGCGTCGACGTGACAGCGCGTCTGGGCCCGACGAAAGAGCGTGTGAGTATGACGGCTTCCGCCACCGAAAGCGGCGCCAAGCGATCGTTCACCGTATGTGCCGGAGAGGCGACCGGTGACCGCATACGGCTGAGCGTCTACGACATGCTCATCGGCACGGTCTATACGCCCCGCGCGTTTTTCTACCGGGAGACGCTCGACGGCGAGGCGCTCCGCGCCTCCCTCGGCCGGACGTTGCGTAACTTCCCCGTTCTTTCGGGGCGCATGAAGAAGGACCCCGACGGCGGTCTCAGCGTGCTGTGCGACGACTCGGGTGTGCGCTTCGTCGAGGCCCAGGCATCCACGCCCATGCCGGACTACGGACCCCGCCGCACGGCGAAAAAGGGACTGGATCGCTATCTCAGTCACGCCATGCCGTTCTGGGTGGTCGACCGCGATACACCGCTTTTCACGGTGAAGCTCACCCATATGAAAGGCGGCGGCTCCATCCTCGGGCTCACGATGAACCACGCCGTGGGCGACGGATCCAGCTATATGAGTTTCCTGGAAGCCTGGTCGCACGAGCACCGTGGCCTCGGATACGCCAAGCCCAACCACGACCGCGGGGTCATCGACGCGCTCGGCGCCCCGGCCTCCGGTGACACCCTTACGGGCGGCATGGGCGGCCCCACGGGCAGCGCCCATCTCACCGTCACCGGGCGCGGCCAGAAGACCGCCTTCGTGGGCCGCGCCCTACGCGGCAGCCTCGGCGGTGTGACGACCGTGACCACCCGTTTCACCGCCGCCGAGCTGACCGCCATGAAGGACGCCGCGACGGCCGACCTCGCGGGCACGGATCGGTGGGTGTCGACCAATGACGCGCTCACCGCCCATCTGTGGAAAGTGCTCGGCGCATTGCGGAACCGCCCCGATTCGAGCGTGGAAAGGCTCGGCCTCATCGCCGACTTCCGTTCGTTCGTCGGCGCGGCCGTACCGGATGACTACTGGGGCAACGCCGTCACCAACACCCGTCCCGGAATGACCGCCGCCGAACTGCGTTCCCGCCCGCTCGGCGAGATCGCCGCGACGATCCGCGCGGGCTATGCCGAGAACACGGAGGAGCGAATCCGCGAGGAAGCGGCATTCCTCTGCGCCGAACGCGACGCGGGGCGCCTCAAGCGGGTCATGACCACCATGGGCCTGGACGCGTTCGACAACACCATCGCGATCAACAACTGGTCGAAGCTGCCCTTCTATCGCATCGACTTCGGCCAGGGCGCCCCCTTCTGGTACGACTTCTCCCCCATCCCCATTCCCTGGACCGTGCATATCGCGCCGACCCCGGCCGACCAGGACGGCGGCCGCGATGTGCACATCGCGCTCCCCCGCGACCAGGCCCGGGCCCTTCAGGAGCCGTCCTGGGTCGGGCGGTTCCACCGTTACGCGGATTCCGGCCAGGCATTTCCGCTGACGTTCGTCGCGGCCGGCTAAGCCTCGTCCTCCTCCTTGCCCGCGAGTTCGAACCAGACCCCCTTGGCGTACATGCCCACCGCGTCCCCCTCCGCCGTCCCCCACGCGTCGGCCAGGGCCGCCACTAGCCCGAGGCCACGGCCGTGGAGGCGGTCCCCCTCGGGGAGGCAGGCTGCGGTGGGGAGTTCGGCGGAGGCGTCGTAGACCAGGACGCGGAAGCGGGGCGGCTCGATCACCACGCGCAGCATCACGGAGTCGCCCTCGGCGTGCAGAAAGGCGTTGGTGGCCAGCTCCGAGGCGCACAGCGTCGCCGTGTCGACCAGCTCCTCCTGCCCCACGGAGTTCAGGACGCAGGCGACGAAGTCCCGGCAGACCTTGGCGGAGGTCGCGTGCCGGCTGCTCTGCAAGGTGTAGACGTACGGATCCCTGGAGGGAACGGGTGGGCGGCGTGGGGGACGGTCGTCGGACTCGTGATCGGAATCCATGGGGCAACTCCCTGTGAGGGGGCCGACAGCGCGCGTACCGTTACGGCGATCAACGCGCAGTAGCGGCAACGACACCTACGGTAGGGCAGCGGTGCAAACAACTGCTACGGTCCCGTTGAATTTCCCCGACGATTACTCCTTGAGGGTTACGGAGGACCATGCCACCCCGGAGCGTCCCGACCGCGCGTCAAGTCAGGCTCGGCACAGAACTCAGGAGGATGCGCGAAGGCGCGGGGCTCAGCATTCAGGAGGCCGCCGACCGGCTGGGCATCAATCGCACCCACATCACCAACCTGGAGCTCGCGCGGTTCGGCGTGAGCGAGGAGCGGGTCCGGGCCCTCGCCGCCATCTACGCCTGCCCGGACAGCGCGTACGTCGACGCGCTCGTCGCCATGGCCCGGGAGCGCAAGGGCGGCTGGTGGGAGGAGTACCGGGGCTATATCGCCACCGGCGGGCTCGACCTGGCCGAGTTGGAGTACTACGCCACGAGCCTGCGCGTGCTGGAAATCATGCACATGCCCGGCCTGTTGCAGACAGAGGAGTACGCGCGGGCGGTGCTCGGCTCCACCGTCCCGCCGTGGTCCGCCACGGACCTCAGACGCAGGCTCTCCCACCGCATGAAGCGCCGCGACATCCTGGACCGGGACGACCCGCCGCCGTGCACCTTCATCATTCACGAGGCGGCGCTGCGCATGCGATTCGGTACCGACCGCGTGCTGCGCGCGCAGCTGGACAGCCTGCTGGAGTCCTCCGAGCGGAAGAACGTCACCGTGCGCGTGCTGACCTTCGAGGCCGGAGGGTTCCATGTGCCCGGGCTCTCGGTCACCTACGCCCTGGGGGCGGTGCCCCAGCTGGACACCGCGCAGCTCGACGCCGCCCACGGCCCGGTCTTCCTGGACGCGCAGTCCCAGCTCGTCAACCATCGTGGAGTCCTGGACCGCACCACCGAGGCGGCCCTCTCCGAGAAGGAGTCACGTGATTTCATTCGTGACATCGCTCAACAGACATGAAGGCGTGGAGATGACCGAGGTCAACTGGCAGAAATCCTCCTATTCCAGCGCGGGGGACGGGAACTCCTGCATAGAACTCGCCTTCATAGGCACCACCGTCGCCCTGCGCGAGAGCGACGACCCCCGTACGGTCCTCACCACGAGCCCCGCGAGGCTGGGAGCCCTGCTCCAGTCGATCAAGGCGGGCGCGCTCGATCACCTCGCGGCGGTGCCGGGGACGTAACGGACGGCGTAACGGACCTACGTCCAGAGGCCCAGGCGAGGCCCCCACCATGAGCGGAGGCCGGCACCGGGGCTCCGGCGTTACGGTCGGCGGTATGGAACGTATCGCCCTTGATCTCGACGCCTATCTGACGCGTATCGGCTGGACCGGCGACCGGCGCCCCGCCCCCACTGTGGAGACGCTGCGGGCGGTGCATCGGGCGCACCTCACGTCCATACCGTTCGAGAACCTCGACCCCCTCCTCGGCTCGGCCCCCTCCCTCGCCGTCCCCGACCTCGAGGCCAAGCTGGTGCGCGGCCGGCGCGGCGGTTACTGCTACGAGCACAACACGCTGCTGACCGCCGCCCTCACCGCCCTCGGCTTCCGGGTCACCGGCCTCACCGCCCGCGTCCGGGTCGGAGCGGCACCCGGGACGGTCCGGCCACGCACCCACATGCTGCTGCTGGTCGGGATCCCGGGCGAGGAGCGGCGTTACGTGGCCGATGTGGGCTTCGGCAGCGTCGGCAGCCTCCTGGAGGCCGTGCCGCTCGTCGCCGACACCGAGTTCCACGACGGCCCCCGCCGCCATCGCTACGTCCGCGAGCCGTACCCGGAGGGGCTGGAGGACCTGTGGGTGTTCCAGGCGTTCCTCGACGGCTCCTGGCAGGACCAGTACGCCTTCACCCGCGAACCCTTCGAGGCGTCCGACTACGGGGTCATCAACTGGCACGTCGCCACCAACCCACGTTCGCCCTTCCAGCACACCCTCCACGTCCAGCGCACCGCCCTGGACCGCCATCTCCTGCTGTCCGGGCGGACTCTCGTCGAGACCTACTCCGACGGCAGCCGTAAGGAGCGCGAACTCGCCGACAACGACGAGGTGCTGCGCGTTCTCGCCGCCGACTTCGGCATCGAACTGCCCCCGGGCACGGCCCTGCCGGACTGACCGCACAGCAGTTACCCCGGGTGGCTCTCCATACCGGCCCCGGTCATGGCACGATCATCCCGCTGATGGGCCGATGGGAGGGTGGCAGGGGCGGATGGAACATGAGTAAAGACAAACTGTCCGTATCGGACCAGGATCTGTCGGATCTCATCAAAGACCTTGAGGGAATGCTCAGTTACCTCGAGGAACAGATCGAGCGTCTCGGCCATCTGAGGCAGTCGGTGGACCCCGACGATCACAAGGGCCCGGCCGCCGCCGCGTACAAGAAGCTGGAGCGCGACGCCTATACGGACGCCGTGCGGGTCAGGCAGCTGCTGACCCGTATCGAGGAGGTCGCCAAGGAGCGCGGGGAGACCCCGGGTGAGCGGTACGAGGAGCTGCGGACCCGCTTTCAGTCACTACAGAAGCCGTCGTCGGAGAAGCCATCGTCGGAGAAGCCGTCATCGGAGAAGCCGTCGTCGTAGCCGGAGTCCGGATCTAACGGGTCCGGCTCCAACGGGTCCGGACCGTAGGCGTCCGGACCGCCGGTGTCGGAGCGCAGGGGGCGGAGTTCGCGGCCGACCAGGCGGTAGTAGTCGATCGCCTTGGCCATGCCGAGCGCTCCGGCGGCCGCGAAGACCAGGCCGATACCGGCGACCGTGCCCACGCTCTCCGTGCCGACGTCCGAGAAGACCGCGAACCCGCCCAGCGCCAGCCCCAGGCAGGCCAGCACGATGGACGGGCCCAGCCACAGGAGAGCGCCGCCGGAGACCCGCCAGTGCGGCAGCGTCCGGGGATCGCGCTCCAGCTCCGCCCAGTCGCGGAGGCAGGCGCCCACGAAGACATCGCTCCGGAGGCCGGAGAACACCCCCAGGCTGGAGGGGACGGTGGCGCCCAGGGCGAGACCCAGGAAGATCACGCCCAGGACGTGCTCGATGATCTCGCCCTTCACCAGGAACTGGAATCCCGAGACCGCGAGGCTCCACCCCAGCGCGAAGACGAGCGTGGACAGCCACAGCAGCAGCGCCCGGTGCGGCGCCAGGTACCACCGCGCCAGCGCCCCCATCGCCCGCGCCCGCGCGTCGAGCAACCCGGCGCGGTCCTTCCACGGCCGCTCGTCCGGGGCGGGCGGCGGTGGCGGAAGCTCGTGGGGCGGCGTCATGGCGTCCTTCCTCATGGCACTCATGGCACCCATGGCGTTCATGGCACTCATGACACTCATGGTGCTCATGGCACGCGGGGCACTGCGGTGTACGCCGACGCAGTCTCTCAGCTCACGAGGGCAGGCCACTTGACCTTCTCATTTATGTGAGGGTTTCACGATGTCCATCGAGCGGTGCCGAACCGCCGTACAGCTGAGCCGTACAGATGAGGTGAGCCCTGATGGACAACCAGCTCTTCGACTACAGCCCCATCGTCGAACGCGCCCCGATCCACTGGCCCGGTGGGGCCCGGGTGGCCTTCTACGTCGGGCTGAACGTCGAGCACTACCAAGTTGACCGCCCCTCCACCAGCATCTTCCCCGACACCCGGGCGCTGGCGCCCGATCCGCTGAACTACGGGTGGCGGGACTACGGGCCCCGGGTCGGGATCTGGCGGCTGATCGAGAGCCTGGACCGGCACCAGGTGCGGGCGAGCGTGATGCTCAACTCCGATGTCGCCGAGCGCTACCCCCAGATCATCCGGGCCGGGCGGGAACGGGACTGGGTGTGGGCGGCGCACGGCAGGAACAACTCGATCCTCCAGGCGGACATGTCCCCCGAGGAGGAGCGGGCCTACCTCACCGAGGTGATCGACACCATCGAGAAGGCCACCGGCCGCAGGCCGCGCGGCTGGCTCGGGCCCGCGCTGACCGAGACCTTCCGCACCCCGGAACTCCTGGCCGAGCTGGGGCTGCGGTACGTACTGGACTGGGCCAACGACGACCAGCCGTACCGGCTGAACGTGCCGGGCATGCTGAGCGTGCCGTATTCGATCGAGGTCAACGACGTCCAGCTCTTCGTCGGCAAGAGCCTCAGCGGGCCGGACTTCGTCCGGATCGTCAAGGACCAGCTCGACCAGCTCTACGCGGACTCGGCCGACAGCGGGCGGGTGATGTCGCTCGTGCTGCATCCGTTCGTGATCAACCAGCCCTTCCGGCACAGGTACGTGGACCAGGCGCTGGAGTACGTGGTGAACCACCCCGGGGTGTGGGTGACGACCAGCGACGAGATCGCCGACCACTACTCCGGGGACTGCTCCGGGGACCTATAGCTTCCGCTGGCGAGTGAGGAGCTCCCGCAGCGCCTTGGCGATGTCGGCGGGTGCCTCCTCGGCCATGAAGTGGCCGTAGCCGACGGTGCGGTGGTCCAGGTCGTCGGCCCAGGCGCGCCATAGCGCCGCCGCGTCATAGCCGAGGGCCGCGCCCCAGTCCTGCTGGATGACGGTGAGCGGCATCGTCAGCCGGCGTGCGCCGTCCCGGTCGGCCCGGTCGTGGTCGACATCGACACCGGCGGAGGCGCGGTAGTCCGCCACGATCGACGGCACCGCGGCGCGGCAGGCGTCCAGATAGGCGGCACGGACCTCGGCGGGGATCGCCCGCGGGTCGCCCGCCCACAGGTCGAGGAAGTGGCCGAAGAAGTCGTCGGGGCAGGCGGCGATCATCCGCTCGGGCAGCCCCGGGGGCTGGGCCATCAGAAAGAGGTGGAAGCCGACGGCGGCGGTGGTGCCGTGCAGTACGTCCCACATGTCGAGGGTCGGCAGCACGTCCAGGCAGGCGAGATGGGTGATCGTGTCGGGGTGGTCGAGGCCCGCCCGGAAGGCGACCAGAGCGCCGCGGTCATGACCGGCGAGCGCGAAGCGGTCATGCCCGAGCGCGCGGGCCAGGGCGACGATGTCGGCGGCCATGGTGCGCTTGGCGTACGCGGCGGGGTCGGTGTCGGTGTCGGCATTGGCGGGCGGTTTGTCGCTGGCGCCGTAGCCGCGCAGGTCGGGGCAGATCACGGTGTGATCGGCCGCGAGGTCGGCGGCCACGTGCCGCCACATGAGGTGGGTCTGCGGAAAGCCGTGCAACAGGACGACGGGGCTGCCCGAGCCCGCGACGGCCACGTTCAGGGACACGCCGTCGGCGACGGGGACGCGGCGGTAGTCGAAGCCGGGAATGACAGGGGCCATGGGTGAACGCGCTTTCTGTGGAGCGACCGGACGACCGGACGACCGGACGTAAGTGAGTGACTGACGAGATGGCTGCCAGCCTGCCGGGTGCGGATGAGCATCCGATCAGCGCGCTACGGTGACCGCATGCGGGTCGGTTTCGGGGTACTGGGGCCGGTGGTGGCCTGGGACGCGGACGCCGACGGGCGCGCGATCGCGCTCAAGGGGCCACGGCACCGCGCGGTGCTGGCCCGGCTGATCGTCGCGCGCCGCCGCGTCGTACCCGTCTCCCGGCTGATCGAGGACCTGTGGGCGGAGCCGCCGCCGGGGGCGGTGGGGGCGGTGCGTACATTCGTGGCCGCGCTGCGCCGCGCGCTGGAGCCGCAGCGCCCGCCGCGCACCCCGGCCCGGCTGCTGGTCACCGAGGGCCCCGGGTACGCGCTGCGGGCCGACCCGGACGCGGTGGACGCCTGGCGCTTCGAACAGGACGTGTCCGCCGCCGCGACCCTGCCGCCGGACGGCGCGCTGCCCCGGCTGGAGGAGGCGCTGAGCCGGTGGCGCGGACCCGCGTACGCGGAGTTCGCCGACGAGGGCTGGGCCCGGGGCGAGCGCTCCCGGCTGGCGGAGCTGCGGCTGCACGCCGTCGAGCGCCAGGCGGAGGCCCGGCTGGCGCTGGGCCGGGCCGCCGAGGCGGTGCCGGACCTGGAGGCGCATCTGGCCGAGCACCCCTGGCGCGAGGGCGCCTGGCGGGCGCTGGCCCTCGCGCTGTACCGCACCGGCCGCCAGGGCGACGCGCTGGCGGTACTGCGCCGGGCCCGCACGCTGCTGGTCGAGCAACTGGGCGTGGACCCGGGCCCGGAGCTGCGCCGCCTGGAGACGGACATCCTCGGCCAGGCGCCCCACCTCGACCCCACCGCGACGCGGGGCGGCGCGGCGGCCCAGGTGTGGGCGGACACGACCGCCGCGTACGACCGCACCGTGGCCTCCGGCGCCCGGACCCGGCTCGAGTCGACGGCCGCCCTGCTCCGCGACCTCTCGATGACCGGTGGCGGCGGCCTGCTGACGGCCCGCCGACAGCGCGTGGCGGCCGTCGCGGCCGCCGAAGAACTGGGCGACCCCGAACTGACCGCCCGAGTCATCGGCGCCTACGACGTCCCCGCGATCTGGACCCGCCTGGACGACCCACAACAGGCGGCATCGATCGTGGCCGCGTCCGAACGCACGCTGGCCGCGCTCGCGGCCGATTTCGGGGCCGGCCCCGGCGCGCCCGGCCAGGACGCGATTCGCGCCCGGTTGCTGGCGACGATCGCCGTGGAGTCGCGGGGTGGGCGGTCCGAGCGGGGGCGGTGGGCGGCTCGGCAGGCGGAGGAGATCGCTCGGCGGCTGGACGACCCCGGGCTGCTGGCGTTCGCGCTGAACGGCGTCTTCATGCAGAGCTTCGAACGCGCGGGGCTGGCGCCGCGCCGGGACGCCACCGGGGCCGAGCTGATCGCCCTCGCGGCGCGGCACGGGCTGGTCGCCTTCGAGGTGCTCGGCCATCTCATCCGGCTCCAGGCCCGCGGCGCGCTCGGCGACTTCGCGGCGGCCGACCGGCACGCGGCCGCCGCCGAGCGTCTGGGCGAGCGCCATGAGCGGCCGTTGGTGGGGGTGTTCACCGCGTGGTACCGGGCGCTGCGGCTGGCCGCGACGGGACGGGCGGACGAGGCCGCGGTCGAGGCGGCCTACCGGGACGCCGCCGCGCGGCTGGACGGCGCCGGGATGCCCGGCCTGGAGCGCGGTCTGCTGCCGCTCGCGCTGCTCTGTCTGCGCGTGGAGCGCGGGCGCCCCGCCCCGACCGACGCGGACCTCGACTGGGGGCCGTACGCGCCCTGGGCCCGCCCGCTGGTGCTGCTGGCCCAGGACCGCCGCGCCGAGGCCGCGGCGGCGCTGCGCACGGTCCCGGAGCCGCCCCGCGATCTGCTGCTGGAGGCCCTGTGGTGTCTCACCGGGCGGGCGGCCATCGCCGTCGGCGACCAGGAGACGATCGCCCGCACCCACGCAGCGCTGGCCCCCGCGGCGGCCGAGCTCGCCGGGGCGGGCAGCGGCCTTCTCACCGTCGGCCCGGTCTCCCGACACCTGGCCGATCTGACCGAGGCCCTGCGATAGCGGCACGGCCGAGTGCCGCTACCGCTACGGGGCGCCCGCCGAACCACGCGGCAGAGCCGCATATCACGGTTTCCCCCCTCCCCGCCCTTCCCGCGCAGCATCGATTCGCGGCTCCGCCGCGTGGCAGGGGCTCCGCCCCTGAACCCCGAGGGCTGAGGCGAAGCCCGGGCCTCGGGGTCTGGCGCGGAGCCCCGGTCCGGGGTCTGGGGCGGAGCCCCGCACGCGGCGGAGCCGCATATCGACAGGTGTCGGGAAGGGGCGGGGAGGGGAGCAGCTCGCCGCAGGCGGGCTGTCCGGGCGTGCCCCCTAGCCCCCCTCCGCTACCGCCTCGAAGCGCCAGCGGTGCACCGCCCGCCGTACCAAGTCCTCCCCCGGCTCGGGGAGTTCCGGCAGGCCCTGCGTGTCGTAGGCGCCGTCCCACCAGGTGATGACGAGGACCCGGTCCTCGGGGGCACGGAACGTTTCGCGGCGGAGCGGGGGCGGGTCGAGGGGCTGACGCCGAGCCCAGGCCAGGAGTTCCTCGCCCTTTCCGGCCACGGCCCGGGCTTCCCACATCAACGCGACCGTCATGCGTACAGGTTCTTCCGGCTCAGCTCGTGCACATGGTCGTGGGTGTGCCCGGCAGGCGCCGGGACATGCGGGTCCGTCACCGGGAGGGACGAGTCGGCCGACAGGTCCCACGCCGAGGCCGACCGCCCCCGCGCCACCATCTCCGCGCCGAGCGCCGCGACCATCGCCCCGTTGTCCGTGCACAGCTTCGGCCGCGGCACCCGCAGGGTGAGGCCCGCGTCCTCGCAGCGGCGTTCGGCCATCGCCCGCAGCCGGGAGTTGGCGGCGACGCCGCCGCCGATCATCAGGTGCTCCACGCCCTCGTCCTTGCAGGCGCGGACCGCCTTGCGGGTCAGCACGTCCACGACCGCCTCCTGGAAGGAGGCCGAGACATCGGCGATCGGGACCTCCTCGCCCGCCGCCCGCTTCGCCTCGATCCAGCGGGCGACGGCGGTCTTCAGCCCCGAGAAGGAGAAGTCGTACGCGGCGTCCCGCGGACCGGTCAGCCCGCGCGGGAAGGCGATCGCGTCCGGGTCGCCCTCGCGGGCGATGCGGTCGATGACGGGGCCGCCCGGGAAGCCCAGGTTCAGCACCCGGGCGATCTTGTCGAACGCCTCGCCCGCCGCGTCGTCGATGGTCGAGCCCAGCGGGCGGACGTCGGCGGTGATGTCGGGCGCGAGGAGCAGCGAGGAGTGGCCGCCGCTCACCAGCAGCGCCATCGTCGGCTCGGGCAGCGGACCGTGCTCCAGCTGGTCGACGCAGATGTGGGAGGCGAGGTGGTTGACGCCGTAGAGCGGCTTGCCGAGCGCGTAGGCGTACGCCTTGGCGGCCGAGACGCCGACCAGCAGCGCGCCCGCGAGCCCGGGACCCGCGGTGACGGCGATGCCGTCGAGGTCGGAGGCGGCGACCCCGGCCTCCTTCAGGGCGCGCTGGATCGTGGGGACCATCGCCTCCAGATGGGCGCGGCTGGCGACCTCGGGGACGACACCGCCGAAGCGGGCGTGCTCGTCCACGCTGGAGGCGACGGCGTCGGCGAGGAGGGTGTGGCCGCGGACGATGCCGACGCCGGTCTCGTCGCAGGAGGTCTCGATGCCGAGGACGAGGGGTTCGTCAGCCATGGGTCTCGGTTCCTTGTACTGAGGTCGCGGGGTTCGCAGGATTCGCGGGATTCGCTGTGTGCGCGGTGGACGCCGCGTTCGGCGTGGGCTCGCCGTTCGCGATAGCGGCCGCGCTCGCCGTCGCCGGGTCGGCCAACCGCATGACCAGGGCGTCCACATTGCCCGGCTGGTAGTAGCCCTTGCGTATGCCGATGGGCTCGAAGCCGAAGCGCTCGTACAGCCGCTGCGCGCGGGCGTTGTCCACCCGCACCTCCAGCAGCACCTCACGGCACTCGAAGGCGGTGGCGGCCGTAAGGAGGTCGGTGAGGAGGCGGGCGCCGAGGCCGGTGCCCCAGTGGTCGCGGGCGGCGGCGATGGTCTGGACGTCGCCGGTGCGGTCGACGACCGCGAGCCCGGCGTACCCGGCCAGCCGAGCCCCCTCCTCCGCCACCACATAGTGACGGGTGGCGTCCCGGCCCCGGGCATGCGCGAGCTCGGACCAGAACATCCCCCGCGACCAGGCATCCTCGGGGAACAGCTCCTCCTCGAGCTCCATCACCCGCTCCAGGTCCCACCAGCGCATCTCGCGCAGGGTCACGGTCGTGCCGACGCCGGTCACTTCGGGGTGACCACCTTGTAGTTGGCGGGCACCTTCGCGTCGGGGCGGCGCAGATACAGCGGCCGGGGCGGCGGCAGCTCCTCGCCGCGCGCCAGCTTCTCGGCGGCGAGCGAGGCGAGCGCCCCGGCGGACTGGTGCTCCGGCATCCCGGGCGGTACGTCGGCGAAGGCCGCCGGGTAGAGCAGCGCGCCCGCGCCGACCGCGGGCAGCCCGGCCACCCGCTCGGCGAGGTCGGCGGGGTGGTCGACGGCGGGCTCGGTGACGCGGGTGCGGGCGTCGTCGTAACGCGCCCAGTAGACCTCCTTGCGCCGCGCGTCCGTGGCCACGACGAAGGGGCCCTCCAGACCGGCCCGCCCGGCGGCGTACGCGATCCCGTCCAGCGTGCACAGCCCGTGGACGGGGACGCCGAGGGCCGACCCGAAGGTGGCCGCGGTCACCAGGCCCACGCGCAGTCCGGTGTACGGGCCGGGGCCCGCGCCGACGACGATCTCCGTCACCGCGCCCAGCTCGGTGCCCGCCGCTTTCAGCGTCCGGTGGACGGCGGGCAGCAACAGCTCGCCGTGGCGGCGGGCGTCCACGTCGGCGGACTCGGCGATCACCGCGGAGCCGTCGTGCAGGGCGACGGTCACGGCCGGGGTGGCGGTATCAAGAGCGAGCAACAGCACGAGAACAGCCTACGGCGCGCCGGGAGGTCGTTCTTTCGTACCGACGGTGGAACAGCTCGATGACCGGGCGGCCGGAGCGCGGCCGGGCGACGGGCGCCGGTGCTACCGTCACCGTAACTGTGTACGGGCCGTCAGCACGTACTGACCGCAGGAGAGGGAAGCCACCGTGCCAAGGAGCAGTACCGGGCCAGCTGTGGCCGTACTCACCGCCGCCGCGCTGGGCGTCGTCGGGTTCCTCGGCTACCAGGCCGCCGCGACCGCGCCCGACCATCCGACCCAGGCCCGGCCCGGGTCGCACTCCGCCGAGTCCAAGAAGAAGGCCAAGGACGACGCGGGGTCGAAGAAGAAGTCCACCGCCCTCCCGGCCCGCTCCGGCACCGGCGCACGGGTCGTCTACGCCCTCGGCGACAAGCGGGTCTGGCTGGTCGGCGCCGACGGCAAGGCCGACCGCACCTTCGAGGTGGGCCCCAGCCCGGCCAGCCCCGACCCGGGGACCTACACGGTGACCTCGCGCAACAAGGGCGGGGTCGGCTCGGACGGAGTGCAGGTCGAGCACGTCGTCGTCTTCCACTCGGAAGGGGGGGTCGTGTTCGGTTTCAGCGCGGCGGTGGACGGGTCGATGCCGGACCCGAACGCGCGCAAGCGGACCGGGGCCGTCCGGGAGAGCCGGGCGGACGGTACGGCGATGTGGGAGTTCGCGCAGCCGAACATGAAGGTGGTCGTCGTCCCCTAGGGGGCGTCCGGCGGGTCTTGGGGCTTGGCGCCTGCGGCGGGCTGTTCCCCTACCCGCCCCTTCCCTCAACTGGGGCTCCGCCCCAGACCCCGGGTCCAGGGGCGAGGCCCCTGCCACGCGGCGGAGCCGCATATCGATACCGCGGGAAGGGGCAGGGAGGGAATACGGCTCCGCCCGCGTGGTCCAGCGGACACCCCGTAGCGGACGCGGACGACGTGGCTGGGCATCGTAGCCGGATGACGTAACCGGATGACGTAGCCGTGCGCGGCTATGCCGCGTCCCGCTCCTCGTCATCCGCCTCCGGCTCGACGGACGCCGGGGTCTCCCCGGTGGCCTCCTCGGTCTCCTCCTCGGCCGGCCGCGGAGGCGTCGAGACCGCGCTCGCCGCCGCACACGCCGCCAGGAGCTCCGACATCGACGGTGACCGGTCGTCGCGCGCGGCGCCGGTCCCGGCCACAGGGTCGTGGGCCGACATGGATGCCTCCTGAGGGTCCTGGGGCAGTCGAGCCGAGTTAGGCAGACCTAACCCACGCTTTCTCCCACCATGTGACCACGGGTGATGCCCGGAATGCAACAGCATGCCGACGGCTTGTCGGAAACTACGCGGCATCTGCACGCGAGCTCTACCTGCGGCTTGACCGTTTGACCGGTTGACCGGGGTGACCGGGGTGACCGGGCGGCTCCGGCGCTACCCCGCGAGCGACGCCAGGTCCTCACCCGCCCAGCGGGTACCCACGCCCGTCACCACCACGTCCCGTACGTCGTCCACGTCAGCGGCCATCGTGTCCGTGACGGCCATGTCGCTGCCCGCCATGTCGCTGCCCACCGTCCGCTGGATCACCACATGCAGCCGGTCCTCCGCCAGCCCCTCGACCTTGCCCTCGCCCCACTCCACGGCCACCACCGAATCGGGCAGGGAGACATCGAGGTCCAGGTCCTCCATCTCGTCGAGGCCGCCGTTCAGCCGGTAGGCGTCGACATGGACCAGCGGCGGGCCGTCGCCCAGCGAGGGGTGCACCCGGGCGATCACGAAGGTGGGCGAGGTGACGGCGCCCCGGACGCCGAGGCCCTCGCCGAGGCCCCGCGTCAGGGTCGTCTTGCCCGCGCCGAGTTCACCGGTGAGCAGCACCAGATCGCCGGGGCGCAGCAGCTTGGCGAGTCTGCGGCCCAGGTCCCGCATCTGGTCGGGAGAGGTGACGGTGATGCGCGTGCCTACGTCCATACTCGCCGATGGTACGGGCCCGAAAAGCCCGCCGCGGACCGGCGTGCGGCCACCCCGAACGCCCCGCCCGGACCCCGGAACGCCCCGTCCGGCGGGCCCCGGAGCGGCCCAGGCAGCGTCCCCCGGAGCGCCCCGGGCAGCCGTACCGCCCGTCAGCCCGTCACACCGCGCCGCGCCCGGTCGCCGACCCCGTCCACCGACCGCGAGAGCAACTCCGTCAGATGGCCGTTGACCACCTCCGGGTGCTCGAGGATCACCAGGTGCCCGGCCTCCTCGAGGATCACCAGCTCCGCGCCCGGCAGCAGCTCCGCGATCGCCTCGCTGTGTTCCATCGGGGTGATGAGGTCCTTGTCGCCCGCGAGGACCAGCACCGGCAGCCCGTCGAAGTGCGGCAGCGCGGCCGCCTTGTCGTGGGCGATGAACGCCGGGTAGAACTCCGCGACCACATCGATCGGCGTGGCCTCGATCAGCCGCTCGGCGAACCGCGCGACCCCCGGGTCCACGTCCTTCGAACCGAACGAATAGCGCTTGATCAGCCCCGCGAACAGGTCCGCGGTCGCCCGCCGCCCCCGTTCCACCAGGTCGGCCTGCCAGCCCAGCGCCTTCAGCAGCCCGGGCAGCACCCGCCGCACCGCGTTCACCCCGACCACCGGGAGGCCGAAGCTGACCTCGCCAAGCCGGCCGGCCGAGGTGCCGATGAAGGCCGCGCCGATCACGCGCTCGCGGATCAGGTCGGGGTACTGCGCGGCCAGCGCCATCATCGTCATACCGCCCATGGAGTGGCCGACGAGCAGCAGCGGCCCCTCGGGCGCCGTCGCGTCGATCACCGCCTTCAGATCACGGCCGAGCTGGTCGATGCTGATCGCCTCGCCGTCCGCCTGGGCACAGCCGCGCGCCGAGCGGCCGTGGCAGCGCTGGTCCCAGTAGACGGTGCGGACCACCTCGCGCAGCGCGGAGCGCTGGAAGTGCCAGGAGTCCTGGGCGAGGCAGTAACCATGGCTGAAGATCATGGTGACGGGGGCCGGGGCGCGGCGCCCGAACCGCCGCTTGCGCCGGGGCGAGGGCGCGGCGGCGTTCTCCCGCACCTCCTCGACCTCGTAGTAGAGCTCGGTGCCGTCCTCGGCGACCGCCGTCCCCGGGGTGCCGCGCAGCGTGCCGTACGGGCCCTCGGCGTCCAGGGCGAGCCGCGCCTTGCGCCGTACGCCGCGGCCGACCGTCAGCCGCTCGAGCGCGACACCCGCCGCCGCCCCCGCCGCGAGCACACCGATCGCGGCACCCGCGAATCCGGCGCCCCGGCGCCAGCTCACGGCTGTGGCCCCCGCCGCGACTCGTGTCGCCATCTCTGCCGTGCTGACGGCCGTGGTCTCGTCGCCCATGGTCAGATCCCTGTGCCCCCGTCCTCACCTACATAAACGCGGGGGATACGGGCCGAGATCCTGGTCACGATCTCGTAGCCGATCGAGCCCACGGCCCGCGCCCAGTCCTCGACGGTCGGCTCGCCCCGGTCCCCCGGGCCGAACAGCACCGCCTCGTCCCCCGGGGCTGCGGTGTCGCCGCCCAGATCCACGACGAACTGGTCCATGGCGACCGTGCCCGCGATGGTCCGCCACTTCCCCGCGACCAGCACCGGGCCGGTGCCCGAGGCATGGCGCGGGATGCCGTCCCCGTAGCCGACTGGCACCAGCGCGAGGGTCGTCTCGCCGGGGGTCACATAGCGGTGCCCGTAGGAGACGCCATGACCGCCCGGCACCCGCTTCACGGAGGCGAGCGCGGCGGAGAGCGTCATCACCGGGCGCAGCCCGAAGTCGGCGGACGTGCCGAGTTCGGGGCTCGGACAGATGCCGTAGGTGGAGATGCCGGTCCGTACGAGGTCGAAGTGCGACTCGGGCACGGTCAGGGTCGCCGGTGAGTTGGCGATGTGGCGCACCTCCGGCCGCAGCCCCGCCCGTTCGGCGTGCGCGATCATCTCGTGGAAGACCGACAGCTGGGCGGCGATGGACGGATGGCCCGGCTCGTCCGCGCAGGCGAAGTGGGACCACAGCCCCGTCACCCGAATGGCCCCTTCCGCCTCGGCGGCGCGGGCCTCGGCGACCAGGGCGGGCCAGTCGGCGGGCTGGCAGCCGTTGCGGCCGAGCCCGGTGTCCCCCTTCAGGTGCAGCCGCGCGGTACGGCCGCACGCACGGGCCGCGGCGACGGCCTCGCGCAGCGCCCACAGCCCGCTGGCCGAGACGTCGATGTCCGCCTCGACGGCCTGCCGCCAGGGGCCGCCGGGCGTCCACAGCCAGCACATCAGCCGGCCCGTGTCCCCCGCCGCCCGCAGCGCGAACGCCTCCTCGGGCGTGGCCGCGCCCAGCCAGTCCGCGCCCGCCGCGCGGGCGGCTCGCGCGCACGGGACCATGCCGTGGCCATAGGCGTCCGACTTGACCACGGTCATCAGCTCGGCCGTGGGTGCCGCGGCGCGCAGCGCCCTCACGTTGGCCCGTAGGGCGGCCAGATCGACCACGGCCCGGGCGCGCATCGGTGTCTCGTCCATCTCCGTCAGTCTCTCAGGCCGATCCCCCGACCGGAGTGTGTGCTTCTCCGCACGGAGTGCGTGTGTGTGCTTCTCCGCACGGAGTGCCTCGCTTCCACGCAAGGAGTGCCCTGTGTTCGGGAGACTATGGGCATGAGGATTGCCTACAGCGTCGAGACCGTACGGGCCGCCGAGCGCGAACTGATGGCGCGGCTGCCCGAAGGAGCGCTCATGCAGCGCGCGGCGGCGGGGCTCGCGGCCGCGTGCGCCGATCTGCTGGGCCGGGTGTACGGCTCCCGGGTGGCCCTGCTCGTCGGCAGCGGCGACAACGGCGGCGACGCGCTCTACGCCGGCGCCCGACTGGCCCGCCGCGGCGCGGGCGTCACGGCGGTACTGCTCAACCCCGACCGGGCGCACGGGGGCGGGCTCGCCGCTTTGCGGGCGGCGGGCGGACGGGTGGCCGCCGTTGGCGGCGGAAGCGAGGCGAACGGTGCCGCCGAGGCGGCCGTGGCCCGCGCCGATCTCGTCATCGACGGCATCGTCGGCATCGGCGGCAAGGGCGGGCTGCGGCCCGACGCGGAGCGGCTGGTCCGGGCGGTGCGCGGGATCGTCGTCGCCGTGGACCTGCCGAGCGGGGTCGACGCCGACACGGGCGAGGTGCGCGGCTCCGCCGTGCGCGCGGACGCCACGATCACCTTCGGCGCGTACAAGCCGGGGCTGCTCATCGACCCCGCCCGCACCCACGCGGGCGCCCTGCGACTGGTCGACATCGGGCTGGACGCCCACCTCCCGGCCGACCCCGACGTGGAGGCGCTGCAACACGAGGACGTGGCGGCGATGCTGCCCCGGCCCTCGGCGGAGAGCGACAAGTACCGGCGCGGCGTGGTGGGCGTGGTCGCGGGCTCCGCCCGCTACCCGGGCGCGGCCGTGCTGGCAGTCTCGGGCGCGCTGCGGGGCGGTGCGGGGGCGGTGCGCTACGTCGGCCCCGCCGCCGACACGGTCATCGCGCGCTTCCCCGAGACCCTCGTCCACTCCGGGCCCCCGGCCAAGGCGGGCCGGGTCCAGTCGTGGGTCGTCGGCCCCGGCCTCGGCGACGGCGCGGCGGCCCGGCACTCCCTGGAGGACGTCCTCGCCTCCGATGTCCCGGTCCTGGTCGACGCCGATGGGCTCCACCTGCTGCCCACCGGCGGTGACCTGCGCAAACGCGAGGCGGCCACGGTCCTCACCCCGCATGCGGGCGAAGCGGCGGCGCTGCTCGGCGTGAGCCGCGAGGAGGTCGAGGCGGGCCGGCTGGCCGCCGTGAGGGCGCTGTCCGAGCGCTACGGCGCGACCGTACTGCTGAAGGGGTCGACCACGCTGATCGCCGCCGAGCACCAGCCAGTACGCGTCAACCCCACCGGCGTCGGCTGGCTGGCCACGGCGGGCAGCGGCGATGTGCTGTCCGGCCTGATCGGCTCCCTCCTCGCCACGGGCCTCCCCGCCCACGACGCCGCCTCGGTCGGCGCCTACCTCCACGGCCTGGCCGCCCGCCGCACCACGGCCCCACACGGCGCACCCATCGCGGCGTACGACGTGTCAACGGCACTGACGGACACCTGGCGGGACGTGCTGGCCTGAGAGGTCCGCTGGGTGCGGGTGCGTGGTGGTTGCTGGGGTGCGCGGTCGGTTGGGTGGTGGGTGCCGGGGGCGGGGCCTCCGGGGCGGCGCCCTGGACCGCACATTTTGATCGTTTCCCGCATCGAGGAGCGTGCGGGCGAGCGTCGGCCACGGTGTTACGGGCTTTGCCTAGATCAGTGGCAAGGGATCGGGCCGAGAGGGCAGCCGGGTGCCCGACACGAGCCGCCCGGTGCGCGCGGCCTCCCGCAACGCGTCCATGAGTCCGGCGCGCAATCCCGATCCGCTCGGTTCCAGATGCAGGGCGACGCCGGCCACGGACGACTGCGTGACAGAAGTGGCCCGGGAATCTGTCATGGAGGGGGACCGTACTCCTGCCGTCACCGCCGTCCGTGGCCGCCCGCTGTCAGCTGCACGGCCGGGCTATGCGCCGTATCCGCCGTCGATCCTCAGCACTGCGCCGGTGACGTAGGAGGCCTGCGGGCTGGCGAGGAAGACGACGCCTGCGGCGATCTCCTCCGGCCTGCCGTACCGCCCCATCGCCGTGGTCGGAAGGAACATGGATGCGGCCGGGCCGTCGGCGGGGTTTGCTTCGGTGTCGATGAACCCGGGTTGGATGACGTTGACCGTGATGCCCCGGTGCGCCAGATCGCGGGCTGCGCCCCGGCTGAAGCCATCGAGGGCCGACTTCGTACCCGTGTAGTACGCCAGCCCCTGGAAACCCGCCCGAGTAGCCACACCCGAGCTGATGTTGACGATCCGCCCGCCATCGGGCAGCAACGGCACCGCCGCCTGGATCGCGGCCACCACGCTGGTGTAGTTGACGGCGAGCTGCCGCTCGATGGCGGCCTGGTCGACGAGCTCGCTGTCGACCAGGCCGCCACCACCCGCGGCCGCGTTGTTGACCAGAATGTCCAGCTTCCCGAACTGCTCGACCACACGCCGGATCAAGCCCGTCGCCTGCGTCGCGTCCGCCTGGTCGGCCTGGAAAGCCGCCGCACGCACCCCCTTCGCCTCCAGCTCCGCGACCACGGCCTTGGCCTGATCCGCGGAGGACGAGTAGCTGATCGCGACGTCGGCTCCCTCGTCAGCCAGCGCCAGCGCCGACGCCGCCCCGATCCCCCGCGACCCGCCGGTCACGATCGCCACCTTGTTGTCCAGCTTTCCCATGTGCTTCCCACTTCCCTGGGTGCAACGTGCCACGGAGTTCTTGACCGTGCGGTCCACCATAAGCATGGTGGACCGCACGGTCAAGAATCCGTATCCTGTTCGCATGGCACGTCCGCGATCGTTCGACGAGAAGCAGGTACTGAACGCCGTCCGTGATCAGTTCTGGGACGCCGGTTACGCCGCGACCTCGCTGGAAGACCTGATGCGGGTCAGCGGCCTGGGCAAAGGCAGCCTGTATGCGGCGTTCGGCGACAAGCGTCAGCTCTTCCTCCGGGCGCTGCACAGCTACACCGACGACAGCCATGGCCGTCTTCGGGAAGCCCTCGCCGAGGCTCCACGGGCCCTGGACGCACTACGCATGCTCCTTGAGGCACCGATCGACGAACCGACCGGCGCCGGCACGCGGCGTGGCTGCCTGATGGCCAACAGCACCTGCGAACTCGGTAACGCCGATCCGGAAGTCCTCGACCACGCCCGCCGCACCTACGAGACGTCGACCGCGCTGATCGGTGACTGCGTCGCCCGCGCCCAACGCGAGGGCGACCTACCGGCCGGAGCGGATCCGATCGCACTGGCGCGGGCCCTCCTGGCCGCGCAACAAGGGCTCGTGTTCATGAGCCGGACCGGGATGGACACGGCCACACTCACTGCCACAGCACGATCGCTCGCGGCTCAACTCCTGCCGGACCACTCCGGCGACTGAACCGACGAGGACGGCGGCCAGGACGAGTCATGACGCCCACCGGCGGGTAGCCGCCGACGAGGCGGGAGGGGGTGGGGTCGGAGGGGTGGTGTCCTGGACGCTCACGCATATTTGTGGCGCCAATCTCCGGCCAACCCAACGATCTTCGTCCGTCGGCGCCGTAAATGTGCGGTCCAGGGCGCCGCCCCGGAGGCCCCGCCCCCGGCACCCACCACGCACAGCAGGCGCACCACCCACGCACCCGCACCCCGCGGACCCCGCAGGCCCCGCGGGACCCTCACCCCTCCGCAATCACCACCGCCGACGCCACCCCCGCGTCATGGCTCAGCGAGACATGCAGGCCCCGCACCCCCAGCCGCTCCGCGCACACCGCGACCGTGCCGCGGATCGAGAGGCGGGGGCGGCCGGTCGGTTCGGTGAGGATTTCGGCGTCGGTCCAGCGGAGGCCGCCGGGGGCGCCCAGGGACTTGGCCAGGGCCTCCTTGGCCGCGAAGCGGGCGGCCAAGGAGGCCATGCCGCGGCGCTCCCCGCTCGGCAGCCACAGCTCGCGCTCGATGAACAGGCGGTCCGCCATGCCGGGGGTGCGCCGCAGCGCGTCCTCGAAGCGGTCGATCTCGGCGACGTCGATGCCGACGCCGATGATCACGGCGTCGCTCGACGAGGAACTCGACCGGTCCGACCGCTCACTCGACCGTCACCGACTTCGCCAGGTTCCTCGGCTGGTCGACCTCATTGCCGCGCGCCGTCGCCAGCTCGCACGCGAAGACCTGGAGCGGCACGGTCGCGACCAGCGGCTGGAGCAGCGTGGGCGTGGCGGGGATCTCGATGAGGTGGTCGGCGTACGGGGCCACCGTCTCGTCGCCGCGCTCGGCGATCACGATGGTGCGGGCACCCCGGGCCCGGATCTCCTGGATATTGGAGACGATCTTGTCGTGAAGGACGGAACGCCCGCGCGGCGACGGCACGACCACCACGACCGGCACATCCTGCTCGATCAGCGCGATCGGCCCGTGTTTGAGCTCGCCCGCCGCGAAGCCCTCCGCGTGCATGTACGCGAGCTCCTTGAGCTTGAGCGCGCCCTCCAGGGCGACCGGGAAGCCGACATGCCGCCCGAGGAACAGCACGGTGTTCTTGTCGGCCAGGGTGCGGGCCAGCTCCCGTACCGGCTCCATGGTCTCCAGGACCTCGTCCACCTGGGTGGCGATCTCCGACAGCTCGCGGATCACGGAGAGGATCTCGTCGCCCCACTTGGTGCCGCGCACCTGGCCCAGGTACAGGGCCACCAGGTAGCAGGCCACCAGCTGGGTGAGGAACGCCTTGGTGGAGGCGACGGCCACCTCGGGACCGGCGTGGGTGTAGAGCACCGCGTCCGACTCGCGCGGAATCGTGGAGCCGTTCGTATTGCAGATGGCCAGCACCTTCGCGCCCTGCTCACGGGCGTGCCGCAGCGCCATCAGGGTGTCCATGGTCTCGCCGGACTGCGAGATGGCGATCACCAGCGTCCGCTGGTCCAGGATGGGGTCGCGGTAGCGGAACTCGCTGGCCAGCTCCGTCTCGCAGGGGATCCGGGTCCAGTGCTCGATGGCGTACTTGGCGATCATGCCCGCGTGGTACGCGGTGCCGCACGCCACGATCACGACCTTGCTGACCTCGCGCAGCACCGAGGCCGGGATGCGCACCTCGTCCAGGCAGAGGTTCCCGGCCAGGTCGATCCGGCCGAGCAGGGTGTCCGCGACGGCCTTCGGCTGCTCGGCGATCTCCTTGAGCATGAAGTAGTCGTAGCCGCCCTTCTCGGCGGCGGAGGCGTCCCAGTCCACGTGGTACGGGCGGACCTCGGCCGGTGCCCCCTCGAAGTCGGTGACGGTCACACCGTCCCGGCGGGCCTCCACGACCTGGTCCTGGCCCAGCTCGATGGCCTCGCGGGTGTGGGCGATGAAGGCGGCGACATCGGAGGCGAGGAACGCCTCCTCCTCGCCGACGCCGACGACCAGCGGCGAGTTACGGCGCGCCCCGACCACCACATCGGGCGCGTCCGCGTGCACCGCGACCAGCGTGAACGCGCCCTCCAGCCGGCGGCACACCTGCCGCATCGCCTCGGCGAGGTCGCCGCAGGACGAGAACGACTCGGCCAGCAGATGCGCCACGACCTCGGTGTCGGTCTCGGAGGCCAGCTCATGGCCGCGCTCGGCCAGCTCGGCGCGGAGCGCGGCGAAGTTCTCGATGATGCCGTTGTGGACGACGGAGACCCGGCCCGCGTTGTCCAGGTGCGGATGGGCGTTGGCGTCGGTCGGGCCGCCGTGGGTGGCCCAACGGGTGTGGCCGATGCCGGTGCCCCCGGTGGGCAGCGGGCGGTCGGCCAGCTCCTTCTCCAGGTTGCCCAGCTTGCCCGCCTTCTTGGCCGCCGCCAGCCCACCGTCGGCCAGCACGGCGACGCCCGCCGAGTCATAGCCGCGGTACTCCAGCCGCTTGAGCCCGGCGAGGACGACATCGAGGGCCGACTGCCCTCCCACATAACCAACGATTCCGCACATGGACGCAGCGTACGACCCCGGGCCCCGGCCCGGGGTGACCGACCCCACGCCCCAACACCGCTCACTCGGCTGGTCCCTGCCACGACAATGAGAGGGTGATCACGTCAACCGCGCGCGATGCGCGCACCGTGCGCGGCCCGCAGCGGCGGGGCGGCGAGGCGACTCCGTATGTGGATCTGTCCCGTGCCGAGTGGAGTGCGCTGCGGGACAAGACGCCACTGCCGCTGACCGCCGACGAGGTCGAGAAGCTGCGGGGGCTCGGCGATGTCATCGACCTCGATGAGGTGCGGGATGTCTATCTGCCGCTGTCCCGGCTGCTCAACCTCTACGTCGCCGCCACCGGCAATCTGCGCGGCGCGCTCAACACCTTCCTGGGCGACACCAAGCGGGGCAACGGGGCCCAGCCCGGTACGCCGTTCGTGATCGGCGTGGCGGGGAGCGTCGCGGTCGGGAAGTCGACCACCGCGCGGCTGCTCCAGGCGCTGCTGGCCCGCTGGCCCGAGCATCCGCGGGTGGAGCTGATCACCACCGACGGCTTTCTGTACCCCAACGACGAGCTGCGGCGCCGTGGGCTGATGTCCCGCAAGGGGTTCCCCGAGAGCTACGACCGCAGGGCGCTGACCCGCTTCGTCGCCGATGTGAAGGCGGGCCGGGCGGAGGTGTCGGCGCCGGTCTACTCCCACCTGATCTACGACATCGTGCCGGACGAGCGGCTGACCGTGCACCGCCCCGACATCCTCATCGTCGAGGGGCTCAATGTGCTCCAGCCCGCGCTGCCGGGCAAGGACGGGCTGACCCGGGTGGGGCTCGCGGACTTCTTCGACTTCAGCGTGTACGTGGACGCCAGGACCGAGGACATCGAGCGCTGGTACCTGGGCCGCTTCAAGAAGCTGCGGGAGACGGCCTTCCAGGACCCGTCCTCGTACTTCCGCAAGTACACCCAGGTCTCGGAGGAGGAGGCGCTGGACTACGGGCGGATGATCTGGCGGACCATCAACAAGCCGAATCTGAAGCAGAATGTGCAGCCCACGCGGGGGCGGGCCACGCTTGTGCTCCGCAAGGGGCCGGATCACAAGGTGCAGCGGCTGTCCCTGCGCAAGCTGTGAGGAGCGTCGGGCCATGCTGCACGTGAGGCTGATCGTCCCCGCCGACCGCACCGAGGGCGTGGTGCGCACGATCGAGAAGACGGTGGGCACCACCCATCTGGTGGTGCTGCCGGGTGCCGCCCGCAACCCCGCGGGGGACGTCGTCATGTGCGACGTGGCGCGCGAGGCCGGGGACGCACTGCTGGGCGACCTGCGGGAGCTGGGCCTTGACGAGGCCGGCTCGATCGCGGTGGAGAACATCGACCTGTCGCTGTCCAGGCGCGCCGACAAGGCGGAGGAGGAGGCGCCCGGCGAGGGCGCGGACGCGGTCCTGTGGGAGCACCTGGCGGACGCCACCCACGAGGAGTCCACGCTCTCGGTGACCTATCTCGCCTTCCTCGTCATCGCGACGATGATCGCGGCGTGCGGTGTGGTGCTGGACAACGCGATCCTGATCGTCGGTGCGATGGCGGTCGGCCCCGAGTTCGGGCCGCTGGCCGGGCTGTGCACCGCGCTGGTGCGGCGCGCGCCGCGGCTGGCCGCCCGCTCGGCGATCGCGCTGCTGGTCGGGTTCGCGGCGGCGATGGCGCTGACCACCGGCTTCAGCGTCGCGATGGACGCGGTGGGCCTCTTCGGCAAGGACATGCTGGAGCGTGCCCGGCCGAACACGGACTTCATCTGGAAGCCGGACATGTTCTCGTTCGTGGTGGCCGTGCTCGCGGGGATCGCCGGGACGCTGTCGCTGACCTCGGCGAAGTCCGGGGCGCTGGTGGGTGTGGCGATCTCGGTGACCACGGTGCCGGCGGCGGCCAATGCGGCGGTGGCGCTCGGGTATGGGGAGATCGACCAGATGTGGGGGTCGACGGAGCAGCTGCTGCTGAATTTGGTGGGGATCGTGGTGGCGGGGACGTTGACGCTGCTGGTGCAGAAGGCGTTGTGGGGGCGGCGGGGGTAGGTTCCCCCACCCCGCCCCTTCCCGCGGCGTCGATATGCGGCTCCGCCGCGTGGCGGGGCCCGGCCCCGGCCCCCGCTGGGGCTCCGCCCCTGGGCCCCGCTCCTCAATCTCCCCCAGCTACCGCTGGGAGGTGCCCCCTGGAGGGGCTGGAAGATCCAGGGTCCGGCGGAGGGACCAGGACCGAGGCGCCCTCGGGCTCGGAGAGCGGCCCTAGCCCAGAGCCGATTTCACCGCGTCCGCCAAGCGGCCGGCGACCGAGCGGGCCTGCTCGATGTCGGCGGCCTCGACCATGACCCGCACCAGCGGCTCCGTGCCCGAGGGGCGGAGCAGGACCCGGCCGGTCTCGCCCAGCTCGCGCTCGGCCTCGGCGACGGCCGCGGCCACGTCCGCGCTGGAGGCGACCCGGGACTTGTCCACGTCGGGGACGTTGACCAGCACCTGCGGCAGCCGCTCCATGACGGCCGCGAGGTCGGCCAGGGTGCGGCCGGTCGCGGCGACGCGGGCCGCGAGCAGCAGGCCGGTGAGGGTGCCGTCGCCCGTCGTGGCGTGGTCGAGGACGATCACGTGCCCGGACTGCTCGCCGCCCAGGGCGTAGCCGTGGGACTTCATCTCCTCCAGCACATAGCGGTCCCCGACCGCCGTCTGGACCAGCTCGACGCCCTCCCGCTTCATGGCCAGCTTGAAGCCGAGGTTGGACATCACGGTGCCGACCACCGTGTCACCGCGCAGCCGGCCCGCCTCGCGCATGGCCAGGGCCAGGACGGCGAGGATCTGGTCGCCGTCGACCTCGCGGCCCGCCGCGTCCACCGCGAGACAGCGGTCGGCGTCCCCGTCGTGGGCGATGCCGAGGTCGGCCCGGTGCTCCACGACGGACGCCTGGAGGCGGGCGAGGTGGGTGGAGCCGTAGCCGTCGTTGATGTTGAGCCCGTCCGGGTCGGTGCCGATCGTCACGACCTCGGCCCCGGCGCGCGCGAACGCCTCCGGGGAGACCCGGGCGGCCGCGCCGTGCGCCCCGTCGATGACGACCTTGAGGCCGTCGAGCCGGTTGGGGAGGACGCCGACCAGATGGGCCACATAGGCGTCGAAGCCCTCGTCGTAGTCCCGGACCCGGCCCACCCCGGTGCCCGTCGGCCGGTCCCACGGCTCACCGGAGGCATGGGCGCGGTAGGTGGTCTCGATGCGGTCCTCCAGCTCGTCGGCCAGCTTGTGGCCGCCGCGGGCGAAGAACTTGACGCCGTTGTCGGGCATCGGGTTGTGGCTCGCGGAGAGCATCACCCCGAGGTCCGCGTCCAGCGCCCCGGTCAGATGCGCGACGGCCGGCGTGGGCAGCACGCCGACCCGCAGTACGTCCACCCCGGCACTGGCCAGCCCCGCCACCACGGCGGCCTCCAGGAACTCCCCGGACGCTCGCGGATCCCGCCCGACCACCGCCACCGGCCGATGGCCCTCGAAGGTTCCCGCCTCGGCGAGCACATGCGCCGCCGCTACCGACAGGCCGAGCGCCATCTCAGCCGTCAGATCGGCGTTCGCGACGCCGCGCACACCATCCGTACCGAAGAGTCGTCCCACTGGTGTCCTCCGAAGTTACGAGCTGGGGGGCAGAAGCTTGCTTGTAGGTATACGCCCCCCGGTGGCGATAGCCGAACGCCCCGGAGGCACAGGTGGTGCCGCCGGGGCGTTCGGGTGAAGCAGCGGTGCCGCGATGGGCGTCAGCGCTTGCTGTACTGCGGCGCCTTGCGGGCCTTCTTCAGACCGGCCTTCTTACGCTCGGTGGCGCGGTCGTCACGGGTCAGGAAGCCGGCCTTCTTGAGGGGGCCGCGGTTGTTGTCCACGTCCGCCTCGTTCAGCGCCCGGGCGATGCCCAGACGCAGCGCCCCGGCCTGGCCGGAGACGCCGCCGCCCGAGATGCGGGCGATGACGTCGTAGCGGTCGTCCAGCTCGAGCACCTTGAAGGGCTCGTTGACTTCCTGCTGGTGGACCTTGTTGGGGAAGTACTCTTCGAGAGTACGACCGTTGATCTTCCACTGCCCGCTGCCCGGCACGATGCGGACACGCGCCACGGCGTTCTTGCGGCGGCCGGTGCCAGCGGCGGGCTGCGGGTCACCGAAGCGGGAAGCGAGCGACTCGGAGGTGTACTCCGACTCGACCGTCTCAACGCTCTCGGTGGTGTACTCCTCGACATCGAGGGGGGTCTCGGCGGTGGTCTCGGCCACGATGCTCCTCAGATTCTCTTCGTCGTAAGGGGTGGCCGGGACTACTGCGCGACCTGGGTGATCTCGAACGGAACGGGCTGCTGAGCGGCGTGCGGGTGCTGGTCGCCCGAGTACACCTTCAGCTTCGAGAGCATCTGACGGCCCAGGGTGTTCTTGGGGAGCATGCCCTTGATGGCCTTCTCGACGGCCTTCTCCGGGTTCTTCTCCAGCAGCTCGTCATAGCGGATGGAGCGCAGACCACCCGGGTAGCCGGAGTGGCGGTACGCCATCTTCTGGGTCCGCTTGTTGCCGGAGAGGTGCACCTTGTCGGCGTTGATGATGATGACGAAGTCACCAGCGTCGACATGCGGCGCGTACACCGGCTTGTGCTTGCCCCGCAAAAGGGTGGCGGCCTGGGTGGCCAGACGGCCCAGAACCACGTCGGTGGCGTCGATGACATGCCACTGACGCTGAACGTCGCCGGGCTTGGGGCTGTACGTACGCACGGTCGTAGCCTTCGCTTCTTCAGTGAGTGAAGTCTCCCCGGGCCCGCGAGGGCCGGGGTGACAGGTCCGGACAAGGCCACCCGGACGATCACGACAGCCGTGGCCGCACCTCGGTGACGCATGCCGAGTGCTTGCCGCTGGTCATCGGCCCGGTGGACCGGCGTAACGGCCTCTCACGTGAGAACGAGCAAGCCAATACGCATAACGAACTGGCAGAATACCGGCCCGCCCCCACCCGGGTCAAAACGCCCCCGCGCCGCCTGCGGGCCGGGGTGGGGCGGAAGACGCCGGGGCCTCGCGCCGGGTAATGCCGCCTCATGGCAGCCGCCGGTGGGTCCATGCTGTCACTCGGCCGGTCTAAGATGCGCGCCATGAGCTTTGGGCAAGGGGGGCCTTACGGGCCCGGGGGTTCTCAGGCGCCTCAGCCGTCGACGCCGGACTGGGCGGCGCTCGCCGATCAGTCGGCCGCGCGCAACCGCCGCCGCAAGTTGCTCTTCATCGGGGGCGGGGCGCTGGCGACGGCGGCCGTCGCCGCGATCGTCGCCACCGCCGTGGTCAGCAGCGGGCACAAGGACAACGGGGGCGGCGATTCGGCCGGTGGGCTGCCGACCCAGCCGGACCTGCCCAGCGAGTCGGCGACGCCCGAGCCGTCCTTCTCCAATGTGGCCCCGCCCGCGCCGCCGAAGCCGTTGGACATCATCTCCAGCGCCCGGCGGGACAAGGCTCCGCTGAGCGCGGGCAGCCTCTTCCCCGACAAGCGCGCCACGAAGGACGACCGGTCGTACACCAAGGCGGCGTCCGCCTCGACCACCAGCTGCTCGGCCGCGACCCAGGGGGCGCTCGGCCCGGTCCTGGTGAACAACGGCTGCCGCAAGCTGCTGCGGGCCACCTTCACTCGGGACGGCGTCGCGGTGACGATCGGTGTCGCCGTCTTCGACGGCAAGGCGGCGGCCGAGAAGGCCAAGGACGGGTACAAGCCGAACATCGCCTCGCTCTCGGGCGGGGGCGTGCCGACCTTCTGCCGCCGGACGGCCTGCCAGAGCTCGGCGAACGCGATCGGGCGGTACGCCTACTTCACGATCTCCGGCTATACGTCGGGGAAGGCGGTCACGTCGTCGGACACCGCCACCCTCCAGGCCGGCCGCGATGTGGCCGACTACACCTTCCGCCGGATCCTGGCCCGGGGCAACGCCCAGGCGTCGGCGGAGGCCGCCTCGGCCGCCTCCGCCACCAACTGAGACCGGGCCGCGGGCGGAAGGCCCGGGCCCGGGCCCGTCGGGCTCAGGACGCGGCGCCGTTCGTGGCCTTCGCCACCTTCGCCACCTGGGCGTCCACCAGCCCGGCCGGGATCTCGGACTTCGCCGGGTCGGCGATGTTCACCCCGAAGAACACGGTCACCTGCGGCCCGGTCCGCACGACCGTGAACTTGATGACGGCCTTCTCCTTGCCCGCGTCATGCAGGCTGAAGGACACCGCCTCGTCCCCGGCCTTGGGCGCGTCCAGCGGTGTCACCTTCTTGACGTCCGCCTTCCCGCCCGAGCCGTCCTCGGCGGGGAAGCCGCCCCGGCAGGCGGTGACGGCCTCGCGCAGGTCCTTCACCGTGCGCTCGGCGTCGCCCGGCCCGTAGGAGGAGATCCGGATCAGGCCGGTGGAGCCGACCTTCGCCTTGGTGAGGTCGGTGGCGTAGGCGCGGTGGACGCTGGCCTTGGGCGCCGGGTCGTACCGGCTCCCCATCAGCGCGGCCATCGGCCGGCACGCGGCCTTGCCGGTCTTGGCCGAGCCGCCCTCGCTGACCTCCTTGTCCGTCATCTTCTGCACCTCGACCCCCTTGACCTCGCCCTTGGTCAGGGCGGCCCGCTCCAGGGCGGACGCGGACAGCGGCTTCGCGTCCGGGTCTGAGCTCGCGGCCTCGTCCCCCCGCGAAGCGCCGTCGTCCTGCTTGGCGCCGTCGCCCTGCTCGGCGCTGCCCGCCTGCTTGGCGCCGTCCGCCTTGCCGTCGCCGGAGTCGCTGCCGCATCCGGTCATCAGCCCGAGCGCCGCCACCACCGCGATGGCCGCACCCACGGTCCGCTTCGCACCGGAGTCGTTCATTTCTCTGTCCACCCCTGGTCGGTATCGGGCCCGTACGGCCACCGCACGGACACCCCGCAGACTCCCAGACCCCGGGGAAGGTTGTAATCCCTTTTCCGAATGTGGTGGATCCCATATCACCACACGCATAAGCAACCTTCGCGGCCCCAGCCAGTCTTATCGACCGACCGGTCCATACCGGCTCAGCCTCGGAGGGGAGGGCACGTCGCGGCAGTTCAGCCCCGCCGCACGTACATCACCATGAAGATTTCTTTCCTGCTCCACAACGCCTATGGCATCGGCGGAACCATCCGGTCGACCTTCAATGTGGCCGGGGCGCTCGCCGCCCACCACACCGTGGAGATCGTCTCCCTGATCCGCACCATCGACACCCCGAACCTCCCCCTGCACCCCGCCGTGCGGCTCAGACCCCTGATCGACCTGCGCCCCCACGAGAACCAGCCGCACGCCGGGCGCCGCGCCGCCGACCTCGGCCATCCGCTGCTGACCCGGCCCAGCGCCCACATCCCCGCCGCCGAGGCCAGGGGCACCACCAACTTCAACGCGCTCACCGACGAGCGCGTCGCCGAGTACCTCGACCGCACCGACGCCGATGTCGTCATCGCCACCCGCCCCGGACTGGTCATCTACCTCGCCGCGCTCGGCCGGACCCGCCGCTTTCTGCGGATCGGCCAGGAGCACCGCCTCTACGGCACCCACCGCGCCGAGATCCGCGCCGCCTGCGACGCCGCCATCCCCCACCTCGACGCGTACACCTCCGTCTCCGAGGCCGACGCGGCCACCCACCGGGCCCATCTCCCCGGTGTCACCACCCGGTTGACCGCCCTGCCCAACGGGGTGCCCGCCACCGGGATCGAGCCCTCCGACGGCCGCGCCAAACTCGTCGTGGCCGCGGGCCGGCTGATCCCCGTCAAGCGCTACGACCTGCTGGTGGCCGCGTGGGAGAAGGTGGCCGCCAAACACCCCGACTGGCGGTTGCGCATCTACGGCCGCGGCCCCCAACTCCCCGCGCTGCGCCGCCAGATCGACGAGCTCGGGCTGTCCGGTCACATCACCCTGATGGGCGCCCACTCGCCCATCGAGACCGAGTGGGCCAAGGGCGCGATCGCCGCCGTCACCTCCCGCGAGGAGTCGTTCGGCATGACGATCGTCGAGGCGATGCACTGCGGGGTGCCCGTGGTCGCCACCGACTGCCCGCACGGTCCTGGCGAGATCATCACCGATGGCCGGGACGGACTGCTGGTGCCGGTCGGCGACGCGGACGGGATCGCCAAGGGGCTGCTGACCCTGATCGAGGACGACGAACTGCGCCGCTCGATGGGCGCGGCGGCCCGGATCGCGGCGGAGCGCTACGCACCCGAGCGCGTGGCGGCCGGTTACGAGCGGCTGATCGAGGAGCTCCACACCGCCCGCGGCACCGCGGCACCGGCCCACCGGCGCCGGGTGGCCGCGCCGCTACGGGCCCGGCCGGCCGGAGCGCCGCTGACCGGCACCCTCAAGGGCGCGGTCAAGCAGCTGATCCGCAAGCCCCTGCGGCCCGTCGCGTCCTGCCGGGTCACCGCCGAGGGCAATCTGGCGGTGCTGCTGGAGCCCGCCGGTCTGCACGGCGGCGAGCTCGAACTGACCGTCACCCGCCGCAAGAGCGACGAGCCCCCGTTCCGCGTACCGCTGCTGCCCCCGGTCGGCGGCGCGCCGTCCGCGCCCTGGACGGCCACGCTCGACCGGGCGACGCTCGACCTCGACGAGGGCCGCTGGGATCTGCATGTGGTCCGCCCCTCCGACGGGGTGCGCCGCCGGGTCGGCTGCCGCTTCGCCGAGGGGCGCGGGCTGCTGGACCTGGAGCCGCTGCCCGGCTCCCCGTTCACCTGGTGGATCCCGTACTCCACCGTCGACGGCTATCTCGCGCTGCGCGCCTGGCGGCGCCCGGCCCACGCCGAGGCCCGGGTGATCCGCCTGGACGCCGAGGGGATCGCCGTCGAAGGGACCCTGCACGGGGCGCGATTCGGGCCCGACGCCGCCCCGACCGCGGTGGCCACCCCGTCCAGGGGTCCGGCCCGCCCGTTCCTCACCGGGGTCACGGCGCTCGACGGCGGACGGTTCCGCTTCACCGTGCCGTACGAGCGGATCCGGGCGGCCCATGGCGGCGAAGGGGACGCCGCCGGCTGGACCCTGACGCTCCAAAAGTCCGCCCGGGGCGGGACCCCGATCCGGGTCGGACGCATCGTCGGCGACATCGTGGACCGCGACAAAACGGACCTCTTCCCGATCACTCACGGTGTTCGCCCTCACCTCACCCGCACCGGTGACCTCGCCATCATCTCCGTCACCACAGGGAATTGAGGGGCTCGGTCCGAAGGTGCCGTGTTTGCCGCCCAGATCACCGGTAACACTCGGTGATACCAGCCTCGAGCGAGGAAAATCTCTGCGGAAGGCACAGCGATGTCAACTGTCACGCTCATCATCCTGCTGGCGGCACTGGCCGCCATGGCCGGTCTTGTGATCGCCCCCTCGGTGCGGCAGGGCCGCAAGGGCGAGCTGCCGGTCCGAAGCCTGCCCTCGGAAGCCAGGGAGCAGTACGCGGCACGGTGGGCGGGCTTGCAGGAGCGGTTCGTGGACTCCCCCGGATGGGCCCTGCGCGAAGCCGACCGGCTGCTGGGCGCGTTGGCCGTGGACCGCGGCTATCCGGCCGAGTCCGAGGAGAAGCGGACGGACGCGCTGTCCGTCCGTCACCCCGAGGAGATCGAGGGCTACCGCCGGCTGCACACCATGGCGGAGCGGGTGCACGAGGGCGAGACGGCCACGGAGCGGATGCGGGAGGCGCTGGTCGCGGCGCGTCCCCTGTTCGAGCAGCTGGTCCGTGCCCAGCCGCAGGACGAGCGGCCGCTCCCGCCTCCGGTCCCCCGTCAGCGGGACCTCCGGCGGGGCCGTATCCCGCGGCAGCGCCTCGGCCCGGCCGCCGATCACTGACCGGTGAGCCGCACCGCCAGCGCGAGGGTGTCATCCGGATGCAGGATCACCGTGTGCATATCCTCCGCGATGGCGCCGGGGACCTCCTCCGTCGGGCTTTGCAGATGTTTGTGCGCGGCCTCGATCAGGCGCTTCTCGCCCTCGATCGGGTCCCGGCGGCTCTCGGTGAGACCGTCGGTGTAGAGCAGGAGGAGGTCCCCGGGGGCCAGCCGCTCGGTCAGCGGGGTCTCGCTGCCGGGCAGCGGAAAGCCGATCCCCCGCCCCCGGGCCTCCAGATACCGGGCCGTCCCGTCGCGGCGCAGCAGCAGGGCCGGCGGATGGCTCCCATTGGCCAGCCACAGCTCACCTGAGGCCGGATCGATCCGGGCGAGCTGCACGGTGGCCATCACGGACCGGTCGAAGGGGCGCAGGATCTCGTCGGTGCGGCCCACGATCGACTCGAGCCGGTGGCCCTCCAGGGCCAGGGTGCGCACCGCGTGGGTGACGTTGAGCGCGCTGCGCGTACTGGTCACCCCATGGCCCAGGGCGTCCACGATGGTGATGTGGACGGTGCCGTCGGGCAGCACGAACCAGTCGTACAGATCCCCGCCGGTCGGCGCGTCGGTGCCGGCCGGTTCGTAGTGCACGGCGAGTTCGAGGCCGTCGGCCTTGATGGGCGCCGGGCGCAGCGCGTCCTCCAGCTCCCGCAGGGTCTGGCCGTGCGCGGTGCGCAACTGCTTGTCCCGCTCGTCGAGCTGGACGTAGAGGGCGAGCACCCCGCTGTTGGTCTCCGCGAGTTCGTCCTTGAGCCGGCGGTGCTCGGAGGTGAGGGCGTCGGCGGCGGCCACGACCGCGCGCAGCTCCTCCGCGGCCAGGGCGTCCTCGCCGGGCGCCTCGTCCGCGGCGTCGGTTGGGGGTGACGCCGGGAGGCGCCAGACCACCTCGCCCTCGGTCACCTCGTCGGGGGCCATCGGGAGATCCGCCGCCACCGGACCCGTGTCGCCCGGGGTCCGCAGGCCCACCGTGAGCAGCCCCTCGGCCGGGTCGTACGCCCAGGTGAGGCCCGTCTCCTCCCCGGCCCGCAGCGCCGCCCCGGCGGCCTCGGCGGCGGACAGCACAAGGCGCGCCCGGACCGCGGGGTCCAGGGCGTGCTCCCGGGCCAGCGCCCGAACGGCCCGGCTGAGCCCCGCCGTCGTGGCGCAGGTGAGGTTCCTCGTCGTCATGGAAGCCTTAAGGGGGACCTGGCCGCGAGCACCGTGGCGTCGTCGCGGACGCGGCGATGGCCATGGGCGAGTGCGGCGGACAACAGGGGCGGCGGGAGGCGGAGCACGGACGGGGGCGGGTCGAGCGACCAGCGGGCGTCGATGCCGTCGCTGTGCAGCACCGCCGTACCGCCCCGGGGCAGCGGGAAGCCGTGGACGCGGGGGGTGGGCATCCCCCAGCCGACGATACCGGGCTGCCCGGTCAGCCGGTGCCGGACCCGGTCGTGGGTCAGGGCGAGGGCGCGGATGTTGCCGATACCGCAGTAGTCGGCGTGCTCGGCGTACAGCCGCAATACGCCCGCGGCGGCCCCCCGGGTGTGCCGCAGGGCCCGGTTCATCCGGGTGAGCACCTCCGGCAGCGGCCGGTCGGGGTCGGCGTGGAAGGTCCGCAGCGCCGCCTGGGCCGCCTCGGCGGCCGGCTGCCCGTGGCCGAGACCGTCCAGGACGACCGCGGTGCGGGCGGAGTCCGTGTCGACGATCGCGCGGGCGTCGCCGCAGCCCTCCTCCCCCTCGGCGGGCAGACAGACCGCGCCCACCCCCTGCCACTCCGGCCGCTGTTCGCCCGACGCGGTGAGCCGGGCGCAGGCCCAGGTGCCCGCGTGGCCGCCGCCGGCGCTGCGCATCTGGAAGTGGGTCGCCATCCGCTTGACGGCGCCGAGCCCGATCCCCAGCGTTCCGGAGGTGGTGTAGCCGTCCGCCAGACAGCGCTCGAGGTCGTGCATACCGGGGCCGCGGTCGGCGGCGAGGATCTCCACCCCGTGGCCCAGCGGCAGCGGCTGGACGTAGAGCGTGCCGTCGCCGGCGTGCTTGTCCAGGTTGGTCGCCAGCTCCGAGGCGATCACCGCCGCCTGGTCGGGCAGCGCCCCCGGCAGCCCGCACTCCCGGGCCACCCCACGCGCCGCCTCGGCGGCCAGCTGCACGGCGCTGCGGTGGTCGACGCGCACCTGGACGGTGGGCGCCGTGAACGTATCGGTCACCGGACCGTCCAGCGAGTGGCGACCACCACCGTGCCCTCACCCGGGCCGGTGCGCACCGAGAACTCGTCCATCAACCGCCGGGCGCCGCCCAGCCCGTGGCCCAGGCCCGAGCCGGTGGTGAAGCCGTCGGTGAGCGCCACGTCGAGGTCGGCGATCCCCGGCCCCTCGTCCTTGACGACCAGCCGCAGCCCCCGCCGTCCCCGGGGATCGCGCGGATACTCCAGGGTCACCGTACCGCCGCCCCCGTGGACATAGGCGTTACGGGCGAGTTCGCTGGCGGCCGTGACCACACGGGTCTGGTCCACCAGGCCGAAGCCCACCTCGACGGTGGCCGCGCGCACCGCGTGGCGGACCGTCAGCAGGTCCTCCTCCGTGCGCACCGGGTACGAGGCCGGCGCGGGCGGGCGCCGGCCATCGGACCGCGTGGACCTCTTGGCCCCGCGGGAGGCGAGGATGGATTCACCGGGGAGTGCCACGTCGGGCCCCTTCCAGGGGCTGTGGGGCCTGTCGCCACCCCAGCGCGGCCATGCCCTGCTCCGGATTGAGTGCGGTCTCCACGCCGACGAGCTCGATCCCCAGCTCCACCAGGGTGATCGCCACCGGCGGCCGCATCCCGGCCACGATCACCCGCGCCCCCAGCAGCCGGGCCACCGTGGTCAGCTCCATCAGCGTCCGTGCCACGAAGGAGTCGATGACCTCCAGCCGGGAGATGTCGATGAGCACCCCGCGGGCGCCCTCGGCCGAGATCCGCTCGGTCAGCTCCTCGGTGAAGGCGATGGCGGTCCGGTCGTCGAGCTCATTGAGCAGGCCGGTGACCAGGACGTCGCCCAGTCGCAGAATCGGAACGCCGGGCGAGCGATGACCGGTCATCGACCGTCTCCTTCATCACCGTCGGGCCCCGGCCCGTCGATCAGCTTGATCGCGGCGGCCAGCGCGTCGGCCAGCGTCGCCCGCGTGAGGATGGTGGACAGATCGATGCCGAGCTGGGCGATGGTCTGGGCGATCGAGGGGCGCACCCCGCTGATCACACAGTCCGCGCCCATCAGCCGCACCGCGTTCACGGTCTGCATCAGATGCTGGGCGACGGCGGTGTCCACCGTCGGCACACCCGTGATGTCGATGATCGCGACCAGCGCCTCATGGTCCTGGATGGCCTGGAGCAGATTCTCCATCACCACCTGGGTCCTGGCGGTGTCCAGCGTGCCGATCAGCGGCACGGCCAGCACCTGCCGCCACAGCCGCACCACCGGCGTCGACTGCTCCATCAGCTGCTGGCTCTGCCGGCGGATGATCTCCTCCCGGCCCTCCACATATGTCTCGAAGGACAGCGCCCCGGCCACATCGAGCAGCCGGTTCATGAAGACGGCCGAGGCGAACAGCTCCTCGGCGTCCCGGGTGTCCCGCTGCACCGCCTTCAGCAGCGCCTCCTTGAGCGCGAGCACCGCGAGCGAGGTCGCCGTCGGGGTGGCCCCGGCCCGCGCCCGGCGCAGCGAAAGCCCGACCACGGCCTCGTGCAGCCCCGGGCTCGAGGTCACCACGCGGTCCACCGGCGTCCCGCTCTGGAGTCCCGGGACCAGCGCCTCGATCAAGGCGTCGGCCTCCTCGCGGAGTTCGGCCTCCCCGATGTCGGTGTCGAGCAGTGCCTGCTCCATTTGCAGCTCGACCCAGCGATCGGCGATCTCCTCGCCGCGTTCATGGAGCGCCCTGGTCAGGCGCTCGCGCACAGCGGCCTCGCTGGTAGTCACGCGGTTCCCTTCGCGGTCGGCGACCGTGGTCGGTTGGCAAATTTTATCGATCTTCCGGGGGCCCCGGAAGCCGCATCATGCCGATCGCCGCCCCGTCGTGACCTGTTCTCGTCCCGCCGTTCGCACACGATGCCCGCCGTTCGCACACGATGCGCGTGGCGAGTACCCCGTGATCGCCCGACCACACCCACCCCACGCCTCAGCAGCAGCCGGAACCGATCGCCGTCGCGCCGGGCAGGGAGCGCTTGTTGCGGGACTCCCGGTTACGGGCCGCGAGTTGGCCGTCGGCCGGGTAGCCGACCTCCTCCAGGGTCAGGCCATGGGGCCGTACGACATGGACGGCGGAGTCGCGCAGCCCGGCGGAGAGCACCTTGGCGGGCCAGTCCGGGGGGCGGTGCCCGTCGCCGACGAAGAGCAGCGCGCCCACCAGCGAGCGCACCATGTTGTGGCAGAAGGCGTCCGCCCGCACCGTGGCCGTGATCACGCCGTCCGCCCCGCGCACCCAGTCCAGCCGCTGGAGGGTGCGGATGGTGGTGGCGCCGTCGCGCTTCTTGCAGTACGCGGCGAAGTCGTGCTCGCCCAGGAGCCGTATCGAGGCCGCGTTCATGGCGTCCACGTCCAGCGGCCAGTCGTGCCACAGCACATGGCCGCGCAGCAGCGGATCGACCCCGCCGGGGTGGTCGGTGACCCGGTAGGCATAGCGCCGCCAGATCGCGGAGAAGCGGGCGTTGAACCCGGACGGGGCCTCGGCGACCTGCCAGACCCGTACGTCATGGGGCAGCCGGCCGGCCAGCCGCCGCAGCAGCTTGTCCCGGTGCTCGGCCCACAGCTCCTCGGGCAGATCCACGTGCGCCACCTGGCCGCGGGCGTGGACCCCCGCGTCGGTGCGGCCCGCGACGGTCAGCTCGAAGGTCTCCGCGGAGCGCGTCACCGTCCGCAGCGCGCTCTCCAGCTCGCCCTGTACGGTGCGCCGCTCGCGCTGCTTGGCCCAGCCCGAGAAGTCCTTGCCGTCGTAACTCAGATCCAGCCGGACCCGTACGAAACCGGGCGCCGCCTCGTCACTCACTTGGCCGTTCCTCTCCATGCGGAACGGGCCCGCTCCCAGGATCTGGGGGCGGGCCCGTCCGTACGACGAAAGCCGTCGGAACGCCTCAGGCGTCCTTCGACTCCTCGGCCTCGGCCTCGGCCTCGGCCGGAGCCTCGGTGGCCTCGGCAGCCGGGGCCTCCTTCTTGAGGTCCGCGACGGCCTGGTCACCGGCAGCGTCCTTGGCGGTCCGCTTGGTGGCGGCCTCGGCCTCGCCGACCGCCTCCTGCTGCACGGTCAGCGCCTCGACCAGCTCGATGACCGCCATCGGGGCGTTGTCGCCACGACGGTTACCGATCTTGGTGATGCGGGTGTAGCCACCCGGCCGGTTCTCGTAGCGCGGCCCGATCTCGGTGAAGAGGGTGTGCACGACGCTCTTGTCACGGATGGTCTGGAGCACCAGACGGCGGTTGTGAAGGTCGCCCTTCTTCGCCTTGGTGACCAGCTTCTCCGCCACCGGGCGCAGGCGGCGGGCCTTTGCCTCGGTGGTGGTGATCCGGCCGTGCTCGAACAGCGCGGTGGCGAGGTTCGCCAGCAGGAGCCGCTCGTGCGCAGCGCTGCCGCCCAGACGGGCGCCCTTGGTGGGCTTCGGCATTGGTCTATCTCCTAGGTGTCTGCACCGGCCGTATCAGGTACCGGTGTCAGTGGACAAAATCCAGCCCGTCCGGCGATTGAGGACAACGCCTCAGCCACAGCGGACCAGCAGGTTCTAGTACTGCTCGGTCTCCACGAAACCCGCGTCCGCGTCGTCGTCGGCCCCGAAGGCGTCCGCCGCGGCGGTCGGGTCGAATCCGGGCGGGCTGTCCTTGAGCGCCAGGCCCATACCGGCCAGCTTCGCCTTGACCTCGTCGATCGACTTGGCGCCGAAGTTGCGGATGTCGAGCAGGTCCGCCTCGGACCGCGCCACGAGCTCACCCACGGAGTGGATGCCCTCGCGCTTGAGGCAGTTGTACGAACGAACGGTGAGCTCGAGCTCCTCGATCGGCAGCGCCAGATCGGCGGCGAGGGCGGCGTCCGTCGGGGACGGGCCCATGTCGATGCCCTCGGCGTCCACGTTCAGCTCGCGGGCCAGGCCGAACAGCTCGACCAGGGTCTTACCGGCCGACGCCATGGCGTCACGCGGCCGCATGGCCTGCTTGGTCTCGACGTCGACGATCAGCTTGTCGAAGTCGGTGCGCTGCTCGACACGGGTCGCCTCGACCTTGTAGGTGACCTTGAGCACCGGCGAGTAGATCGAGTCGACCGGGATCCGGCCGATCTCCTGGCCGACCTGCTTGTTCTGCACGGCGGAGACATAGCCGCGACCGCGCTCGACGGTCAGCTCCATCTCCAGCTTGCCCTTGCCGTTCAGCGTGGCCAGGACCAGGTCGGGGTTGTGCACCTCGACACCGGCCGGCGGCGCGATGTCGGCGGCGGTGACCAGACCCGGGCCCTGCTTGCGCAGGTACATCACGACCGGCTCGTCGTGCTCCGAGGAGACGACCAGCTGCTTGATGTTGAGGATCAGGTCGGTGACGTCCTCCTTGACGCCCGGCACGGTGGTGAACTCGTGCAGGACCCCGTCGATCCGGATGGACGTGACCGCCGCACCGGGGATCGAGGAGAGGAGCGTACGACGCAGGGAGTTTCCGAGGGTGTAGCCGAAGCCCGGCTCCAGCGGCTCGATCACGAACCGGGAGCGGAACTCGTCGACGACCTCTTCGGTCAACGAGGGACGCTGAGCGATCAGCATGGAATTGCCTCCAGTCTTCGGCGCCCGCTATTTGACGCCGAACCCTTCAATGGTACGGGCGGTACGCACCGAACGGCGCGTACCGCCCGTAATCGCCTCGGTCTACTACTTCGAGTAGAGCTCGACGATGAGCTGCTCCTGCACCTGGGTGTCGATCACCTGGCGCTCGGGCATGGAGTGCACGAGGATCCGCAGCTGCGACGGAATGGCCTCCAGCCACGCCGGCACGGTGCGCTCGCCGGCCTCGGCCTGAGCCACCTGGAAGGGGGTCAGGGTCCGGGACTTCGGACGAACCTCGATGATGTCGTTCACGGTGACCCGGGCCGACGGAATGTCGGTCTTGACACCGTTCACGTTGATGTGGCCGTGGCGGACCAGCTGACGGGCGTGGTCGCGGGACTTGGCGAAGCCGGCCCGGTAGACCACGTTGTCGAGGCGGGTCTCGAGGATGCGAAGAAGGTTCTCACCGGTCTTGCCGGACTTCTTGTTCGCCTCCGCGTAGTAACCACGGAACTGCTTCTCAAGGACACCGTAGATGCGGGTCGCCTTCTGCTTCTCACGGAGCTGAAGGAGGTACTCGCTGTCCTTGGTGCGCCCGCGACCGTGCTCACCCGGGGGGTAAGGACGGATCTCGATCGGGCACTTCGCGCTCTCGCACTTGCTCCCCTTGAGGAAGAGCTTCTGCTTCTCCCGACGGCAACGCTTGCAGTCGGCCCCGGTGTAACGCGCCATTGTTTCTGTTGTCTCCTACTTCAGCCGGTCAGACACGCCGACGCTTGGGCGGGCGGCATCCGTTGTGCGGAGTCGGAGTGACGTCCTGGATCGAGCCCACCTCCAGGCCGGTGGCCTGGAGCGAGCGGATCGCGGTCTCACGGCCGGAGCCCGGACCCTTGACGAACACGTCGACCTTGCGCATGCCGTGCTCCTGCGCGCGGCGGGCGGCCGACTCGGCGGCCATCTGCGCGGCGAACGGAGTGGACTTGCGCGAGCCCTTGAAGCCGACGTGGCCGGCCGAGGCCCAAGAGATCACGTTCCCGGTCGGGTCCGTGATCGAGACGATGGTGTTGTTGAACGTGCTCTTGATGTGAGCGTGCCCGTGGGCGACGTTCTTCTTTTCCTTGCGGCGCACCTTCTTGGCGCCGGCCGTCCTGCTCTTCGGAGGCATTCTCTTGAAATCTCCCGTGGAGGTGGTCGGTCCTACAGCTCGGACCGCTTGTCAGCGTCCGGTGCGGACTACTTCTTGCCCGGCTTCTTCTTGCCGGCGATCGCGCGACGCGGGCCCTTGCGGGTGCGGGCGTTGGTCGACGTGCGCTGGCCGTGGACCGGAAGGCCGCGGCGGTGGCGCAGACCCTGGTAGCAGCCGATCTCGACCTTGCGGCGGATGTCGGCCTGGATCTCGCGACGGAGGTCACCCTCGGTCTTGATGTTGTTGTCCACGTACTCGCGGATCTTGACCAGGTCCTCTTCGGCCAGGTCGCGAACGCGGGTGTCCGGGTTCACACCGGTGTTGGCGAGCGTCTGCTGGGCAAGGGTGCGACCGATGCCGAAGACGTAGGTGAGGGCGACCTCGACGCGCTTTTCGCGCGGGAGATCAACGCCTGCGAGGCGTGCCATGAATCTGGCTCCAGATGGTTGTCGGAGGTCTTCCGCAGCACCACTCCCGGCCGCCGTACGGAACGGCTCCCGGGTCCCCGGCCTCCGACCGGGGGTGTCGTCCCCGCGAGGCGGGAACGGGTGACTGCGTATGTACGCAAAGTTATGACGTCGCGCGAAGATACTGCGAGTGGTGCAGGATTCCGGCCGGTGTGCGTCAGCCCTGGCGCTGCTTGTGGCGCAGGTTGTCGCAGATGACCATGACCCGGCCGTGGCGGCGGATCACCTTGCACTTGTCGCAGATCTTCTTGACGCTCGGCTTGACCTTCATGGGTGTGAGGTTCTCCGGGTCGTGAGATCTACTTGTAGCGGTAGACGATCCGTCCGCGCGTGAGGTCGTACGGAGACAGCTCCACGACCACCCGGTCATCGGGCAGGATGCGGATGTAGTGCATACGCATCTTGCCGCTGATGTGCGCGAGGACCTTGTGACCGTTCTGAAGCTCCACCTTGAACATCGCGTTCGGCAGAGACTCGATCACGGTGCCCTCGATTTCGATGGCGCCTTGCTTCTTGGCCATGTCCTGCTTTCGGGATCGGCTACCTTGATCGGCTCACGGCATGCGGGAGGGCAGGCGAGAGCCGACGTGTCAGTCTACGTCAGGGCATCCCGAAACACGAATCCGGGGCATCATGCCCCGATTTTGAGATCTTTATGCCCACGGAGATCTCGGACGGAGATCGTCAGGCCAGCGGGTCGGGCGCGGTCTCCACGCCCAGCTCGGCCAGCTTGGCCTTGCCGCCGTCCACGGCGGTCAGCACCAGCGGGCCCTCATCGGTCAGCGCGACCGAGTGCTCCCAGTGGCTGGACCAGGTGCCGTCGTCCGTCTTGACCGTCCAGTCGTCGGCCAGCACATGCGTCTTCGCGGTGCCCAGGCTCACCATGGGCTCGATCGCGATACAGAAGCCGGAGACCAGCCGGGGGCCCTTGCCGCGCTTCTTGGAGACGTAGTTCAGCAGATGCGGGTCCATGTGCATCTGGGTGCCGATGCCGTGGCCGCCGTAGTCCTCGATGATCCCGTACTTGCCGGAGGCCGGGCGGGGCTGGCGGCGGATGTAGCCCTCGATCGCCTTGGAGATGTCGATCAGCCGGTTGCCCTTGCGGACCGCCGCGATCCCGGCCCACATCGACTCCTCGGTGACCCGGCTCAGCTCGTACAGCTCCGGGGCGTGACCGGTGCCCACGAAGGCGGTGAAGGCGGCGTCGCCGTGCCAGCCGTCCACGATCGCGCCCGCGTCGATGGAGATGATGTCGCCGTCCCTGAGGACGGTCTCCCGGTCCGGGATGCCGTGCACCACGATGTCGTTCACCGAGGTGCAGATGGTGGCGGGGAAGCCGCCGTACCCCAGGAAGTTCGACTTGGCGCCGTGGTCGGCGATGACCTTACGGGCGACGTCGTCCAGGTCCTTGGTGCTGGCGCCGGGGACGGCCGCCGCCCGCGTCGCCTCGTGGATGGCGGCGACGACCAGTCCCGCCTCACGCATCTTCGCGATCTGCTCGGGAGTCTTGATCTCCACCATGGGGGTGCCTTCCGGGTCAGTCTCTGGGTGCCGGTCCGTGCCGTGACGTATCTGGTCAACAGTACGGCCGCGACGCCCCCGGCGGGGCATCGCGGCCGGTGACAGCTTGTGTTCGCTAGGCCGCCTTGGCGGCCAGGGCGTCCATCGCCCGCTGGGTGACCTCGGACACCTTGCCCAGCGCCGAGATCGTCACGACCAGGCCCTTGGCCTTGTAGTAGTCGATGATCGGCTCGGTCTCCCGGTGGTAGACCTCGAGGCGCTTGCGGACCGTCTCCTCGCTGTCGTCCTCGCGCTGGTACAGCTCGCCGCCGCAGGCGTCGCACACGCCCGGGGCCTTCGGCGGCTTGTACTCCACATGAAAGGTGTGCGAGCTGTCGTTGCGGCAGGTACGACGGCCGGCGATGCGCTTGATCACCTCGGACTCGGGGACCTCCAGGTCCAGCACCGCGTCCAGCGAGACACCGCGCCGCCCCAGGTAGGTGTCCAGGGCCTCGGCCTGGATCTGGTTCCTCGGGAATCCGTCCAGCAGGAAGCCCGGCTGCGCGTCCTCCTGGTCCAGCCGGTCCTCCGCCATGCCGATGGTGACCTCGTCCGGTACCAGTTGTCCGGCCCGCATGTACTCCTGTGCCTGCTTGCCGAGCGGGGTGCCCTGGCTGATGTTCGCGCGGAACAGGTCGCCGGTGGAGATATGCGGGATCGACAGCTTCTCGGCGAGGTACGCGGCCTGCGTACCCTTGCCGGCTCCCGGAGGCCCGACGAGGACGATTCGCATCAGCGGAGGAACCCTTCGTAGTGTCGCTGCTGAAGCTGGCTCTCGATCTGCTTCACAGTCTCCAGGCCGACACCCACGATGATCAGGATGCTCGTGCCGCCGAACGGGAAGTTCTGATTGGCGTTGAGCGTCACCAGCGCCACCGTGGGCACCAGGGCGATCAAGCCCAGATAGAGCGCACCGGGCCACGTGATGCGGTTCAGCACGTAGCTCAGGTACTCCGCGGTGGGACGACCAGCCCGGATACCCGGGATGAACCCACCATACTTCTTCATGTTGTCGGCAACTTCTTCGGGGTTGAAGCTGATGGCGACATAGAAGAATGCGAAGAAGACGATCAGCAGGAAGTACGTGGCGATGTAGATCGGGTGGTCGCCCTTGACGAAGTTCTGCGAGATCCAGGTCGCCCAGCCGGCCTTCGAATTGGAGAACTGGACGATCAGCGCCGGGATGTACAGCAGCGATGAGGCGAAGATCACGGGGATCACACCCGCCTGGTTCACCTTCATCGGGATGTAGGTGGACGTACCGCCGTAACTGCGACGGCCGATCATGCGTTTGGCGTATTGCACGGGGATCCGGCGCTGGGCCTGTTCGACGAAGACCACCAGGCCGACCATGGCCAGACCACAGAGGATCACCAGGCCGAACTCCAGCCAGCCGTCCATGATCTTGCCCTGCTGCTTGATGCTCCACATCGCGCTCGGGAAACCGGCGGCGATGGAGACGAACATCAGGATCGACATGCCGTTGCCGATGCCGCGGTCGGTGACCAGCTCACCGAGCCACATGATCAGCGCGGTGCCCGCGGTCATGGTGATGACCATCACGGCGGTGGTGAAGATCGAGTCGTCCCTGACGATCTGACCGCCGACCGGGCAGCTCTGGAAGAGCGAGCCGCTGCGGGCGGTGGCCACCAGGCCGGTGCCCTGGAGGATCGCCAGCGCGATGGTCAGATAGCGGGTGTACTGCGTGATCTTCCCTTGACCGGCCTGGCCCTCCTTCTTGAGGGCCTCAAGGCGCGGGATCACCACGGTCAGCAGCTGAAGGATGATGCTCGCCGTGATGTACGGCATGATCCCTAGCGCGAAGATGGTGATCTGGAGCAGTGCGCCACCACTGAACATGTTGACCAGGCCGAACAGCCCCTGCTGGCCCTTGGCGAGGTCCATGCACGTCTGGACGTTCTTGTAGTCGATGCCCGGGATCGGGACATGTTGCCCGAGCCGGAAGAGCACGATGATGCCCAGCGTGAACAGCAGCTTCTTGCGCAGGTCGGGCGTCTTGAACGCCCGGGCGAACGCGGTGAGCACGGTGCCTCCTGCGCCCCCCGCGTCGCTTCGCGAGAGGTGACGGTCTTGAGGATCGACGGATACTTATCAGCCAGGACCCGCGCGGAGACGTACCGCGCGGAAGGTAACAACGCCAGCCACCTTACCGGCGACCCGGCCCCGCTTGGAACGACCAACCGGGGATGCCCCGTATCTGGGGCACCCCCGGTCAGAAACCCACCGTGCTCAGACGAGCTCGGTGACGGTGCCACCGGCGGCGGTGATCTTCTCCTTGGCGGAGCCGGAGACGGCGTCGACCGTCACCTGGAGCGCCACGGAGACCTCACCGGAGCCCAGCACCTTGACGAGCTGGTTCTTGCGAACCGCACCCTTGGCGACCAGGTCGGCCACCGTGACCTCGCCACCCTCGGGGTAGAGCGCGGCCAGCTTGTCCAGGTTCACGACCTGGTACTCGGTGCGGAAGGGGTTCTTGAAGCCCTTGAGCTTCGGGAGCCGCATGTGGAGGGGCATCTGCCCACCCTCGAAGCGCTCCGGAACCTGGTAGCGGGCCTTGGTGCCCTTGGTGCCACGACCAGCGGTCTTACCCTTGGACGCCTCACCACGACCGACACGGGTCTTGGCGGTCTTGGCGCCCGGGGCGGGCCGGAGGTTGTGGACCTTCAGCGGGTTGTTCTCCGCCATGTCAGTCGACCTCCTCGACCGTCACGAGGTGCCGCACGGTCTGCGCCATGCCGCGGAACTCGGGGCGGTCCTCCTTGACGACCACGTCGCCGAGCCTCTTCAGCCCGAGCGAACGCAGAGTGTCGCGGTGGTTCTGCTTGCTGCCGATGTACGACTTCGTCTGCGTGATCTTGAGGCGGGCCATGCTCACACACCCACCCCGGCACGCGCCCGCAGCAGAGCGGCGGGGGCGACGTCCTCCAGCGGCAGACCACGGCGGGCGGCGATCTCCTCGGGGCGCTGAAGGCCCCGCAGAGCGGCCACCGTGGCGTGCACGATGTTGATCGGGTTCGACGAGCCGAGCGACTTGCTCAGCACGTCGTGGATGCCCGCGCACTCCAGCACGGCACGCACCGGGCCACCGGCGATCACACCGGTACCGGGCGACGCCGGCTTCAGCAGCACGACACCCGCGGCCTCCTCACCCTGGATCGGGTGCGGAATGGTGCCGGCGATCCGGGGGACCTTGAAGAAGTGCTTCTTGGCCTCCTCCACGCCCTTGGCGATCGCGGCCGGCACCTCCTTGGCCTTGCCGTAACCGACACCCACGGTGCCGTCACCATCGCCCACCACGACCAGCGCGGTGAAGCTGAAGCGACGACCACCCTTCACAACCTTGGCGACGCGGTTGATCGCGACAACACGCTCGACGTAAGCGGTCTTCTCGGCGGCAGCGCCACCGTCCCGCCGGTCCTTCCGGTCCCGCCGCTCGCCGCCACCGGCGCCGCCACCGCGGCGCTGGGGTCCAGCCATTGGATTTACCTCTCTCGTTTCCGCTTTGCGTTGGAACCGGGGCTCAGAACTTCAGCCCGGCCTCGCGGGCGGCGTCCGCCAGAGCGGCGATGCGCCCGGCGTACTTGTTGCCACCGCGGTCGAACACGACGGCCTCGATGCCCGCGGCCTTCGCCCGCTCGGCCACCAGGGCGCCGACCTGCTGCGCCTGGGCGCTCTTGTCGCCCTCGGCCGCCCGGATGGAGCTGTCCAGCGTAGACGCCGAGGCCAGGGTGTGGCCCGCGATGTCGTCGATGACCTGCGCCACCATGTGACGGTTGGACCGCGTCACCACGAGGCGGGGGCGGACCGGCGTACCGGAGACCCGCTTGCGGACGCGGATGTGACGCCGCTTGACGGCAGCGGCCTTGCGAGCGTTGCCCTTGGCAATCTTCACACCGTATGCCATGGCTTACTTACCAGCCTTTCCGACCTTGCGGCGGATGACCTCGCCCGCGTACTTCACGCCCTTGGCCTTGTACGGGTCGGGCTTGCGCAGCTTGCGGATGTTCGCGGCGACCTCGCCGACCTTCTGCTTGTCGATGCCCTCGACGCTCAGCTTGGTCGGGGACTCCACCTTGAAGGAGATGCCCTCCGGGGCCTCGACCAGGATCGGGTGGCTGTAGCCCAGGGAGAACTCCAGGTTGGAGCCCTTCGCCTGGACGCGGTAACCGACACCGCTGATCTCGAGCGCCTTGCTGTAGCCCTGGGTCACGCCGGTGATCATGTTCGCCACCAGCGTGCGCGACAGGCCGTGCAGGGCCTTGTTCTGACGCTCGTCGTTCGGGCGGGTGACAACGAGGACGTTGTCCTCACCCTTGGCGACCTCGATCGGCGCGGCGACGGTGTGCGAGAGAGAGCCCTTGGGACCCTTCACGGCGACCGTGCGGCCATCGATGGTGACGTCCACACCAGCGGGAACCTGGATGGGCAGCTTGCCAATGCGCGACATGTGCTTCCTCCGTTCCCTGGTTACCAGACGTAGGCGAGGACTTCCCCACCCACGCCCTTCTTGCCGGCCTGCTTGTCGGTGAGGAGCCCGTGCGACGTGGAGATGATCGCCACGCCCAGGCCGCCGAGCACCTTCGGCAGGTTGGTGGACTTTGCGTAGACCCGCAGGCCCGGCTTCGAGATCCGCTTGATGCCGGCGATCGAGCGCTCGCGGTTCGGGCCGAACTTCAGCTCGAGGATGAGGCTCTTGCCGACCTCGGCGTCCTCGACCTTCCAGCCGGTGATGTAGCCCTCCTGCTGGAGGATCTCCGCGATATGCGACTTGATCTTGCTGTGGGGCATCACGACGGAGTCGTGGTACGCCGAGTTCGCGTTTCGCAGACGCGTCAGCATGTCTGCGATCGGATCGGTCATGGTCATGATGGCCTTCGGCCTCTCTCGCCGGGGTTTCCTGTATGCGCCATCCCTCTCACCCGCTCAGTGGCGGGCACGGGTGCGGCGCGGGGACCTACGGCGTAGTAAGGATTCTGGGCGGCGAGCGCCCAACCCTTCTACTCTACGGGAGCGGAAGGGCGGGGCCCGCCATCCATTTGCTTACCGAGAGCCCGGTATCAACCCGTAAGGGTCGATTACCAGGAGCTCTTGGTCACGCCCGGCAGCTCGCCGCGGTGAGCCATCTCACGAAGGCACACGCGGCACAGGCCGAACTTGCGGTACACGGAGTGCGGACGTCCGCAGCGCTGGCAGCGCGTGTAGGCACGCACGCCGAACTTGGGCTTGCGGGCGGCCTTGGCAATGAGAGCCTTCTTCGCCACGGCTCACGCCTCCTTGAACGGGAAGCCGAGGTGACGCAGTAGGGCGCGGCCCTCTTCGTCGTTGGTCGCCGTGGTCACCACGGTGATGTCCATACCCCGGACGCGGTCGATCTTGTCCTGGTCGATCTCGTGGAACATGACCTGCTCCGTGAGACCGAAGGTGTAGTTGCCCCGGCCGTCGAACTGCTTCGGCGACAGACCGCGGAAGTCGCGGATACGCGGCAGCGCGAGCGACACCAGACGGTCCAGGAACTCCCACATGCGGTCACCGCGGAGGGTGACGTGGGCGCCGATCGGCTGGCCCTCACGCAGCTTGAACTGCGCGATGGACTTACGGGCCTTGGTGACGGCGGGCTTCTGGCCGGTGATCGTGGCGAGGTCGCGGATGGCGCCCTCGATCAGCTTGGAGTCGCGGGCGGCGTCGCCCACACCCATGTTGACCACGACCTTGGTCAGACCCGGGATCTGCATGACGTTCTCGTAGGAGAACTGCTCCTGCAACTTGCCCTGGATCTCTTCGCGGTAGCGCGCCTTGAGGCGCGGTGCAGTGGTGGTGGCAGTCATCAGATGTCCTCACCGGTCCGCTTGGCAACGCGGATCTTGTTGCCCTCGTCGTCGAAGCGGTATCCGACGCGGGTGACGACCTTGTTGCCGTCCTTCTCCACCACGAGCTGCACATTGCTCACGTGGATCGGGGCCTCGGTCGTCACGATGCCGCCGGTCTTCGAGCCACGAGCGGTCTGTCCGGCCTTGGTGTGCTTCTTGACCCGGTTGACACCCTCGACCAGGACCCGGTCCTCGCGCGGGAAGGCCGCGATGACCTTGCCCTGCTTGCCCTTGTCCTTACCGGTGATGACCTGGACCAGGTCGCCCTTCTTGATCTTCATCGGTTACAGCACCTCCGGCGCGAGCGAGATGATCTTCATGAACTTCTTCTCGCGCAGCTCACGGCCCACCGGGCCGAAGATACGGGTGCCGCGGGGGTCGCCATCGTTCTTGAGGATGACGGCCGCGTTCTCGTCGAAGCGGATGTACGAACCGTCCGGGCGGCGGCGCTCCTTCACGGTGCGCACGATGACCGCCTTGACGACGTCACCCTTCTTCACGTTGCCACCGGGGATCGCGTCCTTGACGGTGGCGACGATGACGTCACCAATGCCCGCGTAGCGGCGACCGGAGCCACCGAGAACACGGATGCAAAGGATCTCCTTCGCGCCCGTGTTGTCGGCGACACGCAGTCGCGACTCCTGCTGGATCACGTCTATCTCCTGATCGTCTGCCGGTTCCCGGCAGGGGCTGGATATCTCCGGCCCCTGCCGAGCCTGGCGGAACTGTCCTGCGGACTATTGCCCGCAGGAATTACTTGGCCTTCTCGAGGATCTCGACGACGCGCCAGCGCTTGGTCGCGGACAGCGGCCGGGTCTCCATCAGGAGGACGCGGTCGCCGACACCCGCGGCGTTCTGCTCGTCGTGCGCCTTGAGCTTGTTGGTACGGCGGATGACCTTGCCGTACAGCGCGTGCTTGACGCGGTCCTCGACTGCGACGACGACGGTCTTGTCCATCTTGTCGCTGACGACCAGACCCTCACGGGTCTTGCGGAAGCCGCGGTTCTGCGTTGCGTTCTCAGTCACATTCGTCTCGCTCATCAGGCGCTCTCCACCGTCTCGATGCCGAGCTCGCGCTCCCGCATCAGGGTGTAGATCCGGGCGATGTCCTTCCGGACGGCCTTCAGCCGGCCGTGGTTCTCGAGCTGTCCGGTCGCCGCCTGGAAGCGGAGGTTGAACAGCTCTTCCTTGGCCTCACGCAGCTTGCCAACGAGGTCCTCGTTGTTCAGCTCACGCAGCTCGGACGCCTTGGTACCGGCCGCCATCACGACTCACCTGCCTCGCGCCGAACGATCCGGCACTTCATCGGGAGCTTGTGAGCAGCGCGGGTGAGCGCCTCACGCGCAGTCTTCTCGTTCGGGTAGGACAGCTCGAACATCACCCGACCGGGCTTGACGTTCGCGACCCACCACTCCGGCGAGCCCTTACCGGAACCCATGCGGGTCTCGGCGGGCTTCTTCGTCAGCGGACGGTCCGGGTAGATGTTGATCCAGACCTTGCCGCCACGCTTGATGTGGCGGGTCATCGCGATACGAGCGGCCTCGATCTGACGGTTGGTGACGTACGCCGGGGTGACGGCCTGGATGCCGTACTCGCCGAACGCCAGCTCCGTACCGCCCTTGGCCATGCCGGACCGCTTGGGGTGGTGCTGCTTGCGGTGCTTGACCCTGCGAGGGATCAGCATGGGGTCAGCTCTCCTTTCCGGCTGCGCTGGGCTCGGCCGCCGCCGCGGCGGGCGCCTCGGCCTTACCGGCCTCGGCGGGCGCGGCCGACTGCTGCGGCTTACGGCCGCGGCCACCGCGCTCGCCACCACGGCGCTGCGGGCGGTCGCTGCCACCGCGCGACGGGCGGTTGCCGGCGCGGGCGGCGGCGTTCTCGGCGCGGACCTCGGCGATGTTCTTCACGTCGCCCTTGTAGATCCACACCTTGACGCCGATGCGGCCGAAGGTGGTCTTGGCCTCGAAGAAGCCGTAGTCGACGTTGGCGCGGAGCGTGTGCAGGGGCACGCGGCCCTCGCGGTAGAACTCCGAGCGGGACATCTCGGCGCCACCGAGACGGCCACCACACTGGATCTTGATGCCCTTGGCGCCGGCCTTCATCGAGCTCTGCATCGACTTGCGCATGGCCCGGCGGAAGGAGACGCGGGAGGAGAGCTGCTCGGCGACGGCCTGGGCCACCAGCTGAGCGTCCACCTCGGGGTTCTTCACCTCGAGGATGTTGAGCTGCACCTGCTTGCCGGTGAGCTTCTCCAGCTCGCCGCGGATACGGTCGGCCTCCGCGCCGCGGCGGCCGATGACGATGCCCGGCCGGGCGGTGTGGATGTCGACGCGGACGCGGTCACGGGTGCGCTCGATCTCCACCTTGGAGATACCGGCGCGCTCCATACCCTTCGTCATCATCCGGCGGATGGCGACGTCTTCCTTGACGTAGTCCTTGTACAGCTTGTCGGCGTACCAGCGCGACTTGAAGTCGGTGGTGATGCCGAGCCGGAACCCGTGCGGGTTTACCTTCTGGCCCATTACCGGGTTCCTTCCTTGCTGCTGACGACCACGGTGATGTGGCTGGTCCGCTTGCGGATCCGGTAGGCGCGGCCCTGGGCACGCGGACGGAACCGCTTCAGGGTCGGGCCCTCGTCGACGTACGCCTCGGAGATGACGAGGCTGTCGGCGTCGGTGTGGTCGTAGTTGTGCGCGGCGTTGGCGATGGCGCTGTCCAGCACCTTGCCGACCGGCACGCTCGCGGCCTGCGGGGCGAAACGCAGGACCGCCTGGGCCTCCGTGGCGCTCATGCCACGGATGAGGTCCACCACGCGGCGGGCCTTCATGGGCGTGACGCGGATGTACCGCGCCTGGGCCCTGGCTTCCATGGTTGTCCCTTCGGTGTCTGTCATGAGTCTTTTCCGCTGATCAGCGACGACGCGACTTGCGGTCGTCCTTCTCATGGCCGCGGAAGGTGCGGGTCGGCGCGAACTCGCCGAGCTTGTGGCCGACCATCGACTCGGTGACGAACACCGGGACGTGCTTGCGGCCGTCGTGCACCGCGATCGTGTGGCCGAGCATGGCCGGGACGATCATCGAGCGGCGGGACCAGGTCTTGATGACGTTCTTGGTGCCTGCTTCGTTCTGCGTGTCCACCTTCTTGATCAGGTGGTCGTCGACGAAAGGCCCCTTCTTGAGACTGCGCGGCATCTAAACCCGCTCCTAGCGCTTCTTGTTCGTCTTGCGGCGGCGGACGATGTACTTGTTGCTGGCCTTCTTCGGCGAGCGCGTACGGCCCTCCTTCTGACCCCACGGCGAGACCGGGTGGCGACCACCGGAGGTCTTGCCCTCACCACCACCGTGCGGGTGGTCGACGGGGTTCATGACCACACCACGAACGGTCGGGCGAACGCCCTTCCAGCGCATGCGGCCGGCCTTGCCCCAGTTGATGTTCGACTGCTCGGCGTTGCCGACCTCGCCGACGGTGGCGCGGCAGCGGACGTCGACCAGGCGGATCTCACCGGACGGCATGCGCAGGTGGGCCATGGAGCCCTCCTTCGCCAGCAGCTGCACGGAGGCACCCGCGGAGCGGGCGAACTTCGCGCCGCCGCCGGGCCGCAGCTCGATGGCGTGGAGCGTGGTACCAACCGGGATGTTGCGCAGCGCGAGGTTGTTACCGGGCTTGATGTCGGCGCCGGGGCCGTTCTCAATGCGGTCGTTCTGCTTCAGGCCACGCGGGGCGAGGATGTAGCGCTTCTCGCCGTCGGCGTAGTGCAGCAGCGCGATGCGCGCGGTGCGGTTGGGGTCGTATTCGATGTGTGCGACCTTCGCCGGGACGCCGTCCTTGTCGTGACGGCGGAAGTCGATCACGCGGTACGCACGCTTGTGACCGCCACCCTGGTGGCGGACCGTGATGCGGCCGGCGTTGTTACGACCACCCTTGCTGTGCAGCGGGCGGACCAGCGACTTCTCCGGCGTGGACCGCGTGATCTCGACGAAGTCGGCGACGCTGGAGCCACGACGGCCCGGGGTCGTCGGCTTGTACTTGCGGATACCCATTTCTCAGTCCTCGGAAGATTCCGGACTTCTGGACGTTCCGATCTCCGTCAGGAGACCGGGCCGCCGAAGATGTCGATGCGGTCGCCCTCGGCGAGGGTCACGATGGCGCGCTTGGTGTCCTTGCGCTTGCCGTAGCCGGTGCGGGTGCGCTTGCGCTTGCCCTGCCGGTTGATCGTGTTGACCCCGGTGACCTTGACCGAGAAGACCGCCTCGACGGCCTGCTTGATCTGGGTCTTGTTCGCGCGCGGGTCGACGATGAACGTGTACTTGTTCTCGTCCAGCAGCGCGTAGCTCTTCTCCGAGACCACCGGCTTGACGAGAACGTCGCGGGGGTCGGTGAAGGTCTTGCTGGTGACAGCGGTCGCCTCACTCATCAGGCGGCGCTCCCTTCGGTCTTCTCAGCGGCCTTGGGACCAGCCACGAAGGACTCGAAGGCGGCCTTGGTGAAGACCACGTCGTCGGAGACGAGCACGTCGTACGTGTTCAGCTGGCCCGGCTCCAGAATGTGCACCTGGGGCAGGTTGCGGGCGGACAGCCACGCGGTCTCGTCGCTCCGCTCGGCGACCAGGAGCACGTTCTTGCGCTCGCTGATCTTGCCCAGCAGGGCCTTCGCGGCCTTGGTGGAGATCTCGCCGTCGACCACGCCGGTCACGACGTGGATGCGCTCGTGACGCGCCCGGTCGGAGAGGGCACCGCGCAGCGCGGCGGCCTTCATCTTCTTCGGGGTGCGCTGGCTGTAGTCGCGCGGCACGGGGCCGTGCACGACGCCACCGCCGGCGAACTGCGGCGCGCGGGTCGAACCCTGGCGCGCGCGGCCGGTGCCCTTCTGGCGGTACGGCTTCTTGCCACCGCCGCGGACCTCACCACGGGTCTTGGTCTTGTGCGTGCCCTGGCGGGCAGCGGCCAGCTGGGCGACGACGACCTGGTGGATCAGCGGAACGCTGACCTGCGCGTCGAAGATCTCCGCGGGGAGTTCGACGGACCCGGCCTTGTCGCCTGCCGGCGAAAGGATGTCAATGGTGCTCATCGGTTACCTCAGGCCCCCTTGGCCGCGGTACGGACCAGGACGAGGCCGCCGTTCGGACCAGGAACCGCTCCCTTGATCAGGAGCAGGCCCTTCTCCGCGTCAACGGCGTGGACGGTCAGGTTCTGGGTGGTGACCCGCTCATTGCCCATGCGGCCGGCCATGCGCAGGCCCTTGAACACGCGGCCCGGGGTGGCGCAGCCACCGATGGAGCCCGGCGAGCGGTGCTTGCGCTGGGTGCCGTGGCCGGCGCCGAGGCCACCGAAGCCGTGGCGCTTCATGACACCGGCGGTGCCCTTGCCCTTGCTGGTGCCGGTCACGTCGACCTTGACACCGGACTCGAACACCTCGGCCGTGACCTCCTGGCCGAGCGTGTACTCACCGGCGTCGGCGGTACGCAGCTCCACCAGGTGGCGGCGCGGGGTCACATCCGCCTTGGCGAAGTGGCCCTTGAGCGGCTTGTTCACCTTGCGCGGGTCGATCTCGCCGAAGGCGATCTGGACGGCGCTGTAGCCGTCCGCGTCATCGGTGCGGACCTGGGTCACGACGCAGGGACCGGCCTTGACGACGGTGACCGGGACGACGCGGTTGTTCTCGTCCCACACCTGCGTCATGCCGAGCTTCTCGCCCAGGACGCCCTTGATCTGCTTAGCCATCTCGCGCGTCACCTCAGAGCTTGATCTCGATGTCGACGCCCGCCGGCAGGTCGAGACGCATCAGCGAGTCAACCGTCTTCGGCGTGGGGTCGAGGATGTCGATGAGGCGCTTGTGCGTACGCATCTCGAAGTGCTCGCGCGAGTCCTTGTACTTGTGCGGCGACTTGATGACGCAGTACACGTTCTTCTCTGTGGGCAGCGGCACCGGGCCCGCGACCGACGCACCAGTCCGGGTCACCGTCTCGACGATCTTCTTCGCCGAGGAGTCGATGACCTCGTGGTCGTAAGCCTTGAGCCGGATGCGGATCTTCTGTCCCGCCATGGCTACTTCGTAGTCCTGTCTCTCGTAACGCTCTGGGACCCGATGGCGTTCGTGCCCTCCTCCACCTCACTCCCGACCCACGCGGTCGGGCGTGTCGCAGCCCTTCCCATAAATCTCCGCACGGAGATCCCTGATGAAGGGGGTTGCTGGGGGAGAAAGTCACCCACCGGGCGCCTGGCTGGGGCCCCGCTGACGCTTCCCGGAAGATTCCCGTACTTCCGCCCCTGATCAGGGGCGACGAGTACTGTGGGACTCGCTTCCGGTCCTCCCGGCGGGAGGCGCGCAGCATCGGCACTCAACCGAGCAACCTGGTTAGTGTGCCATACAGGGCTTGGCCATTGCGAATCGGGCGTTGGAGCGTACCCCACCCGCGCCTCACCGAACCCCGACCGGTCCGATCTACCCTCACCAGGTTTCCCTCATCGCCCCGACAGGGTACGCGTCACCCTCTCCGGGCCCTAAGCTTCCCGGATGGGGTAACGGTGCGGCACTTTTCAGCTGCCCAGAGTAACGGGGGGAGACGTCGATGACGAGCGCGACCGTACGGACCGACGCGGCAGATCACATGACGGACGCGGGCGGAGCGGCGAACGGGGCACCCGCCCCCGGCCAACGCGTCACCGTACGCAATCGCCCCTGGATCGTCACCGACGTGATGCGCTCCTCCGTCTCCGCCGACGACCCCACCCGCGCCGCCGGGGCGACCGCTCCCCACCTGGTGACACTCGTTTCCCTGGAAGAGGACGCCCGCGATGAAGAACTGCGGGTTATGTGGGAGTTGGAGCCCGGCGCCGTAGTTCAAGATCAGCACGCACTCCCCTCACCAGCGGGCGGATTCGACACCCCGGGCCGCCTGGACGCCTTCCTCGACGCGGTCCGCTGGGGCGCGATCGCCTCGGCCGACAAGACCGCCCTCCAGGCGCCGTTCCGTTCGGGGATCGAGATCCAGGACTACCAGCTCGACCCGGTGGTCCGCGCTCTGTCCATGCCCCGGACAAACCTTCTCATTGCGGATGATGTGGGACTTGGCAAGACGGTCGAAGCGGGCCTCGTCATGCAGGAGCTCATGCTCCGCCACCGCGCCCGCACCATGCTGATCGTCTGCCCCGCGGGGCTCACCCTCCAGTGGCGTGACGAGATGCGCGACAAGTTCGGCCTGGACTTCCGCATCGTGAACAGCGCCCTGCTTCGTGAGCTGCGGCGCTCACGGGGGCTGTACGAGAACCCCTGGACCCACTACCCCCGTCTGATCGTCTCCGTCGACTGGCTCAAGCGGGACCGCCCGCTGCGGATGCTGCGCGAGATCCTGCCCCCGGTGCCTGAGTACCCCCGCGCCTTCGACCTGCTGGTCGTCGACGAAGTGCACACCTGCGCGCCCTCCGGCACCGGCAAGTACGCCGTCGACTCGCAGCGCACGAAGGCCATCCGTGCCCTCGCCCCGCACTGCGAGCACCGTCTCTTCCTCTCCGCCACTCCGCACAACGGGTTCCTGAATTCCTTCACCTCCCTGCTCGAACTGCTGGACGACCACCGCTTCGCGCGCGGCGTGAAGCCGTCGCAGGAGCAGCTGAAGCGGGTCATGGTGCGCCGCCTGAAGTCCGAACTGCCACCCACCTGGGACGGCAAGCCGCGCTTCCCCAAGCGGTTACCCCACGCGCTGGAGGTGCGGTACGCCGACGAGGCTCGCGAGGCGTACGGAAAGCTGTGCGCGTACGCCAGGTCCCGGCGCGAGGGCGAGGACTCCAGTGCCGAGCGGACGGCCTCCGACTTCGTCACGACCCTCCTGAAGAAGCGGTTCCTGTCCTCTCCCAAAGCGTTCGCGGAGACCGTCGACGTCCATCTGAAGACGATGACGAAGCGCACCGCCACAGCGCAGGCCCCCGGCGAGAAGGTGCTCCGCCCCCTCATCGACCGGGTCGAAGAGACGGCCGAGAGCGACGACGGGCACGCCGAGGCCGCCGAACGCGCGATGACCGCCGCGCGACAGGCCACTCGCCCCCTCACCTCCGAGGAACACACGAGCCTCAAGGCACTCTCCGCGTGGGCCCGGGAGGCGACACGGCGGCCGGACGCCAAGTTCGCGGCGTTACGCGCCTGGCTCGACGGCATCGTCTGCAAGGACGGCCCGGCGGGCGACTGGGGGCCGGACCGGGTGATCGTCTTCACCGAGTACCGCGACACCCAGCGCTGGCTGCTCGACCGCCTGATCGCCGCCCGCTACCCGAGGGACCGGATCGCCGAGCTGTACGGCGGCCAGAAGCCGGACGAGCGCGAGCACATCAAGACGGTCTTCCAGGAGGACCCGTCCCTCTCCCCCGTCCGCATCCTCCTGGCCACAGACGCTGCCAGCGAAGGCATCAACCTCCAGGCCCACTGCCACCGCCTGCTCCACTGGGAGATTCCGTGGAACCCCAACCGCCTGGAGCAGCGCAACGGCCGCGTCGACCGCCACGGCCAGCGAGCGGACACGGTGGACGTGTACCACTTCGTCCCCGAGGGCTGGCAGGGCTTCGTGGACTCCGACACGGACACGGACTCCCAGCACGCCGACGGGACGCTTGAGGACGAGCTGCACTTCCTCGCCGTCGCCGCCCGCAAGACCGAGCAGATCCGCGAGGACCTCGGCAGCGCGGGCGAGATCATCGCCGCCCAGGTCCAGCAGAAGATGCTGGGCCGCCGCTCCGACTGGACCACCGCCGACGCGGAGATCACCAAGCGGTCGGGCAAGGAGGTCCTCAAAGTCGACCGGGACCTCGCCCGCGAGCTGGAGAAGCTGGTCGCCGAGCTGGCGTGCAGCCGCGACACCCTGCGCCTCACCCCGGAGACGGTGGAACGGGTGGTGCGGACCGCGCTCCTGCTGGCCCACCGCAAGGACCTGACCGAGGTCCAGGACCCGGCGCGGCGCGAAGGCGGGACGGCTCGCTGCTTCCGGCTGCCCGAACTGCCCGGCGCCTGGGCGCACGCCCGCAACGAGGGGTTACGCCACCCGCTGACCGGCGTCGAGCGGTCAGCCGTCTTCGACGAGGCCGAAGCCCGGGGCCGTACGGACGTGGTCCTGCTGCACCTGGGCCACCGGCTGGTCCAGATGTGCCTGCGCCTGCTCCGCGCCGAACTGTGGTCGGGCGCCCGGGAGGCCCGGCTGTCCCGGGTGACCGCCCGCGTGGTCCCCGGCGACCTGCTGCGTTCGCCCGCCGTGGTCGCTCACGGCCGTGTGGTGATCTCCGGACGGGGCGGTGCCCGCCTCCACGAGGAGATCATCACGGCAGGCGGCGCGATCAGCGCCGCGAAGCTGGAGAAATCCCGCCAGGAGGACCTGAACGCCTGGCTGGCGGCGGCGACCGACGACATGCCCGCCCAGGAGATCATGGACCGGCTCGCCGGGCTGTGGCCCCAGCTGGAGACGCGCCTCCTGGGAGCCCTGCGCACGCGTGCGAACGCCAAGTTCCGCTCCTTGGAGAAGCTGCTCGCCACCCGGTGCGAGCAGGAGGTGAACGGCGTACGGAAGGTCCTCGCCGAACTGGAACGCTCCATCCGCGACCGCCTCGACGACCGCGAGCACTGGGAGCAGGGCTCCCTCTTCACCATCGAGGACGAGCGGAACCAGCTGCGCGCCGACCACGACGCGCTGCGCGAGCGCCTGGCCGAGATCCCGCGCCTCGTCGAGTCCGAGACGGAGGCGCTGCGCCGCCGCTGGGCGGATCCGACCCCCCGCTGGTTCCCCGTCTCCGTCACCTTCCTCGTCCCGTCCGCCCTCGCCCGTGGAGACCGTCGCTGATGCCGCCCGCCGCCCGCCGCCGCCCCGTAGCGGGGCACATCCCCACCCCGGCCGAGCAGCACGAGGACTGGCTGAGACTGCTGCGCCCGGACGGGCCCTTCATCGCGCTTCCGGTGCTCGCCGACGTATTCCCGCAGGGCCTGGACACCGTGTCCGACACGGTCCGGCCCCGAATACGCCAGGCGTGGGAGGAGGTCCAGGAGGACCCGGCCCTGCTCGGCCACGGCTGGGAACGGCTGATACTCGGCGAACTGCTCGGCTGGACCCCGGGCCTGCGCGAGGGCGCGGCCCTGCCCGAGTCCCTGCGGGCCGGCGCCGACACACCCGACGCGGTGCTGATGGGCCGCCCCGACCCCGCCTCCCCGGACGGCCCGGAGGCGCGCGTCCTGTTCTTCCGCAGCGGCTGGGGCGAGTCCCTGACCCGGGCCAAGGGCGAGTGGCCGTCGCTGATGGACCGCGCGGCCGACCTCGCCCGCGCGCGCGGCGTCCCCCTCGCCCTGCTCACCAACGGCCGCGAGTGGGCCCTGGTCCACGCCCGCCCCAAGGAAGCCACGAGCCTCGTCGTCTTCGACGCCGACCTGTGGTTCGAAGAGCCCCTGCTGCTGAGGTCGTTCGCCAGCCTGCTGCACGTCCGCCGCGCCGCGCTCCCGGCACGGGACGCGCAGGGGCAGCACACGGCGTCACTCGCCGCGCTGTTCGCCCGTACCGCCGAACAGCAGGCCGACGTCACCGACACGCTCGGCAGGCAGGTCCGCGAGGCGGTCGCCCTGCTCGTCGCCGAACTGTCCCGCCTGGATCGGGAGTCGCGCGGACACCTGCTTGCCGGGGTGGACGGCAAGCAGGTGTACGAGAGCGCGCTCGCCGTGATGATGCGGCTGGTCTTCCTGCTGTACGCCGAGGAGCAGCGGCTGCTGCCCGCCGAGGACCGCCTGTACGCCGACTCGTACGCCGTCGGCCCGCTGCACGGAGTGCTGCGCGCCGAGCTCTCCCAGTACAGCGCCGACTGGAGCGACCGCCGAGCGGCGGCCTGGCCCCGCCTGCTCGCCGTCTTCTCCGCGATCCACGGTGGCTGTGTCCACGACGAGCTGCGTATCCCGGCCTACGGCGGCTCGCTCTTCGATCCGTCCCGCTTCCCGTGGCTGGCGGGGGCGAAGGTCACCGACCGGGTCGTGTACGAGATCCTGGACGCGCTGGTCACCCTGCGCCGCAAGGGCGCGGGCGGCGGTCGCGAGACCTTGTCGTATAAGGGCCTCGACGTCGAACAGATCGGCCATGTCTACGAGGGGTTGCTGGAGTACAGCTGCGAGCGGGCGTATGAGCCGTATCTGGGCCTGATCGGCAAACACGAGGCGGTGCTGGGCCTGGGCTCCCTGGAGGACTGGGCGGCGCAGGGCCGAAGCGTCCTGGAGCATGAGCTGAAGGAAGCGACCGGCGCCACCCCGCTCCAGATCCGCCGAGCGCTGGACGCCTCGGACGCCGGCGCAGTCACCGCCGACCTGGACGCGGCCTGCGACAACGACGAGGCGCTCGCGGCGCGCGTCGCCCCGTTCGCCCGTCTCGTACGCGACGACCTGCGCGGCCAGCCCATGGTCTTCCCGGCGAAGTCCGTGGTCATGGTCCGCTCCGGCGACCGTCGCAACACGGGCACGCACTACACGCCCAAGGTCCTGGCCGAGGAGATCGTCGAGCACACGCTCGCCCCGCTGTGCTTCGCCCCGGGTCCGGCGCAGGGCGCCGCGCAGGGGGTCTGGCGAGCGAAGAAGGCGGAGGAACTGCTTCGGCTCCGGGTGCTCGACCCGGCGATGGGCAGCGGGGCGTTCCTGGTGTCCGCGTGCCGCTACCTCGCCGACCGTGTGGTCGAGGCCTGGGTGCGCGATGGACTCCCGGAGGAGGTGGCGCGCGATGTCGGCGAGAACGACCGCGACGAGCTGCTGCGGCTGGCGCGGCGACTGGTCGCGGACCGGTGCCTGTACGGCGTGGACCGCGACGCGAACGCGGTGGAGCTGGCAAAGCTGTCGCTGTGGCTGGTGACGCTGGCGAAGGGGCGGCCGTTCTCATTCCTGGACCACGCGCTGCGGTTCGGGGACTCGCTGGTCGGTGTGATCGACATTGAGCAGATCAAGGCGTTCCACCTGGAGCCGGACGCACGGCAGTTGAGCCCGGAGGTGTCACGGGCGTTGGAAGTGACGGGGGGACTGCTGTCGAAGGCGGCGGAGCTGCGGCGCGAGATCGAGGCGACGCCGGTCGGGGATATCCGGACGGTGGAGGGCAAGGCGAAGAAGCTCCGGCGGGCTGAGTCCCTGGCGGAGCGGCTGCGGTTAGCGGCGGACGCGGTGGTGGGCGCGGCGCTGGCGGCCGAGGGCATCTCCGACGAGGAGGCGTCGGAGTTGTCGGGTGAGGAGAAGGTGGGCGGCAAGCGGGGCGCTGCGGTGTTCCGCGACGCGAAGGAGTCGGCGAAGGCGCGGGCATATCGGAACCGGCTGGAGCAGGTTGCCGGGTTGGTGGCGCGGGCGCTGGACGAGGAAGGTGGGACGGGGGCAGAGGTGGCGCAGGCCGATGCGCGGGCCATCGTGGACGGGTGGCTGCGGGGGCCGCGCGCGGAGCCGATACGACCGCTGCACTGGCCGCTGGAGTTTCCGGAAATCATGGGGGTGGGCGCCAATTCTGGGTTTGATGCGGTGGTGGGTAATCCGCCGTTCAGCGGTGGGCAGAAACTCAGCGGGAATCTTGGCACTGACTACCGCGAGTATCTGGTCAATCAGCTAGGCGGCAGAACACGAGGAAGCGCCGACCTGTGCGCATACTTCCTATTGCGAAACCTATCGCTGGCACCTGGCCAACGAACGGGGATCATCGCAACTAACACCATTGCTCAAGGGAAGACCCGCGAAGTCGGGCTCGACCAAGCAACGACTGCTGGATGGCGTGTATACCGGGCGGTCAAGTCTCAGCCATGGCCCGGAACGGCATCTTTGGAGGTTGCACTCCTTTGGCTGTCACTTCGAACAGGAAAAGACGAAAAGCAAGTGCTGGACGGCAGGGAAGTCCGTGGGATCACGTCACATCTTGACCCGCGCTCACGCATGACGGGAAAGCCCCACCAACTGGCCGCGAATGCCGAGCAGTCCTACATCGGATCTTATGTCCTAGGAAAGGGGTTCATTCTTCAGCCAGATGAAGCCCGAGCACTAATCGACAAGGATCCTCGCAACCAGGATGTGCTGTTCCCTTACCTCAACGGCGATGACCTGAACTCTCGACCAGACTGTTCAGCAAGCCGCTGGGTCATTAACTTCCATGACTGGCCGGAAGAACAAGCCAGAGCGTACCCAGACGTGTTCGCAATAGCAGAGCGCGAGGTCAAGCCATTCCGCGCACAGAACAAGCGCCCAGCAAGACGAGATCGCTGGTGGCAGTACGCGGAACGCGCCCCCAAGCTATACGAGAAAATTACCGACCTCGAAAAAGTAGTCGTTATCGGTCAAACAAGCAGCACTCAAGTGCCAGCCCTGGTCCCCAACCGGTACATTTTTGACCAAAAGCTCGTCGTTTTCCCTAGCGATAGCTACGCGGAGTTGGCTTTTCGGAGCAGTGAGGTCCAATATTGGTGGACAGTCCGCGAGGGCGTCACGCGCACCGCCGACCTGGTTTACACCCCATCTAGTTGCTGCGCCCCTCTACCTGTTCCTGACTACAACGATGAGCTGAAACGACTGGGTCAAGAATTGGTGACTCAGCGAACCGAGTTTGGGCTGGCATTGACACCGATGTCCCAGCAGCTCCACGACAGCCACAGGTCGAGCGCAGCCCTCAATTCTCTACGCGCAGTACACGAACATTTGGACCAAGCCGTCGTGGCGGCGTATGGATGGACCGATCTGGATCTCCAATATGGGTTCCACGCAACGAAAAGAGGTGTGCGGTACACGATGGCCCCGGTCATGCAGGCCGAGGTCCTGGACCGCCTTCTGGAGCTGAACCACGTTCGCTACCAGGAGGAGCTGGAGGCCGGGCTGCACACGCCAGGAGCGAAGAAGAAGGCTGCTCGGAAGCGAAAGCCCAAGCCCAAGGCAAAGCCCGAGCGGATAGAAGACGGCGTCCAGGACGAGTTGTTCAGCCCGCCCGACACCCCTGCCTGACAGCACACACGTGCTCTGCGCCCGATCACCCAGGGCGCAGAGCACGAAGATCAGTGAAATCCAAGCATCCCGGGCGAATCGATTGTGTGGAGCGGCTGCCGTCCATTCGCCCGAAAGACGATGGCCACGACCCCGGCGAGAGCGGGCACGGGCTTCTGCTCGTCGAGGAGTTGGCGGACCGCTGGGGCGGCGTACCCGAACTGATCTGCAAGACGGTCTGGGCCGAACTCGCCCTCCGCCGCTGATCTCGTCCGCCCGCACCGGCGTCCGGCATCCCTGGCCCCGGTAGCCGAGATCCCGGGGCTGCGGGAGATCAAAAACCAAGAACCCCCGGAAAGAACCCACCCAACCCCACCAAACCTCACTCTGGTCACCCGCACGGGTGATCCCGCCCGCCCCGGCTGGCGCACAGGCGGCCCGGCAGGGCAGGCTCGGGCTCGACAACCCCAGACATGCGACGGCCCCCGGCCGGGAGTGGCTTCCCATTCGAGGGCCTGACCAACGAGGAAGTAAGAGGCTTCCCCAGTGGCTGAGCAGCAGCTTAGCGCGCCCCCGCGCGCGCTTTCCCTGGTTCGCCGATCCTCCGGCGGACTCACCCATGTGAGTGAGTCCCAGCCCACCCGGTACACGATCATCGGCAACCACCTCACCCAGCACCGCGAGCTCTCCCTGACCGCGATCGGGCTCGGCGCGCACATCCAGTCGTTGCCCGACGGCGCGCAAGTGGACATCAGAACGCTGGCGGGGAAGTTCCCGGAAGGGCGGGACCGGATCGCCGCCGCGCTGCGGGAGCTGGAGCGGTACGGGTACGTCGAGCGGGTCCGGAAGCGTACGCCCGAGGGGCGGATCATCACCCGGACGTTCTCGTACAACGACCCCGAGACCACGCGCGCCCGCCGCGCCGGGGAGACACGGCTGCGCGACGCGGTCAGGCCGCCCGTACGGCCGCCCCGGGCCGATCCCGGTCTGGCGCCACCGCCCCGGTCCGATCCCGGCCCCGTACCGCCGACACCGCCCACACCGCCCGCCCAGGCCCCGCCGCCCCTACCGCCCGTACCGGACCCGACTCCCGCGCCGCCGCGCCCGCGCGCCGTGCCAGCCGTCCCCATGCCGGGCGGGACCCCCACCCGCACTGCGGCGGCATCGCTCCTCGCGGCGCTGCGACGCCACGACGACCGGTTACTCCTGTCCGAGCGGGACGTGCGCCGCCTCGCCCCCGCCGTGGACACCTGGCTGGAGCGTGGCGCCGCGCCCGAGGCCGTACGCCGCACGCTGAGCGCGGACCTCCCGCCCGACCTGCGGCACCCGGCGGCCCTGCTCGCCCACCGCCTCACGGAATTACTGCCGCCGCCTCTCCCGGCGGCTCAGCCCACCACCCCACGGCCGACGGTGGTCCCCCTCCAGAACTGCGACGGCTGCGACCGCGCCTTCCGCGCCCAGAAGCCCGGCCTCTGCCGCGACTGCCGGGAGTCCGAGGCGGCTCTCACCCGGGCCGCTGCCTGAGAGGGCACCGGTCGGCGCCGTTCACACCCAGGGCCTGAACCACCCGGCTCGCTAGCATGGCTCTGAGGCTTCCCACCGCCCGATGCGGCCGCCGACCGAGAGAGGTGCGAGCGCCATGACGATCGCCCCGGATCACGCAGACCGTGACGCGCTCCGCTATCAGTCCATGCGAGACATCGTCGAGCAGATACAGGAGAGCGTTCCCGGAAAGCTGGAGATCACAAGGGAAGGGATCGTTCACGACATGATGGCGCCGGGGGGACCGCACGAGCTGACGGCCGCGCGTATCAGCCGTCGGCTGGAGAAAGTCATGCCGGATGATCTACTGGCCCATACCGGCACACCGGATGTGGAGGACCCGCACACGGGCGTGCTGCGCCATCCCGATGTGATCGTGATCGCCGAGGCGGACATGGACGTCGAAGGAGCTCTCGATCCACAGACACTCCTCGCCGCCATCGAGGTGGTGTCCCGGTCCAATCCGGACAATGACTGGGTGGGCAAGACACGGGATTACCCACAGCTTGGTGTCCCCGTGTACGTGATCTTCGACCCCCGCACGGGCGAGGGTGCTGTGCTGTCCGACATCCACCCCACGCCGCATGGCCCCCGGTACGCGACCCGGAAGGACTTCGTCTATGGGGAGGACATCACGATCGGCGAGTGGACCATCTCGACGGAGAACCTGCCGCGCTACGCGTAGAGCGGCACGGGCTTCGCGCCGCGCGATTCAGTCGACGACCGGCCGGACGGTCAGCCCGTCGATCCTCTCCATGCGCGCTGTGGCACCCCGCACCATCAGGTCACCGCGCACGATCACCTCGTCCCCCGCGCGGTGTGCCGCCGCCGCCTTGTCGTAGTCCTGGGGGTCGAGCGTCATCCGGACCCGGCGAAGACGGTCGTCACCCTCCTCCACGAGGTGGCCGTAGACGGTGACCTCGCCCGGTCCGTATCGGGACTCCCGGCGCAGTCGCACCACTGTGCCGCGCAACACCACATCCTGGCGGCCCAGCCGGGCCTTCAGGTCCTTCGCTCCCTCCTCCAGCGCCTCCAGCAGGGGACCGGCCAGGCTGACGGGTGGCGTGGGCTGCTCAACCGGGATGTCCGGGGACCAGGCGAAGTGCATCGAAAAGGCGCTGCGGGCTTCCCCGGAGATTTTCACCAGTGCCTCACAGAGGTTCGCGGACAGGCCGGCGGCGGTATAGAGGCCGAAGTCGGCCAGAGAGTCGTTCTCGACCGTGATTTCCGCTGCCCGGTATGCGCAGTAGACGCCCGCGTACAGCTGACGGGACACCATGCGCTCGAACGGCTCAGGGTGCGAAGCGTCCTCGTCGTACAGCTCCCCCTGCTCGGAAGGAGCCGGAAGCGGGGTGTGTGCCGCGATCACATAGCTCCCGACCCTGGTCTGGTCGACGCGGACTCCCGCCACGAAGTCCTTGACGCGCTGCGGTTTCTGCGCGGGCTGTACGGGCTGCGGCTCGGGGGCGACGGTTGCCGCCGCCGCCGCTGTCATCAGCTCTCTCAAGCCCGCGAAGGCGGGGACCAGATCCACCAGCGGGGCCGTACCGGCAGGCCCGGGCGGAACAAGTCGCAGGTACTGCCAGTCCGCGGACGGCAGCGCCATCTCGCGCAGCACCTCACCGGGGCGCCGGGCCTCCACCATGGACAAGGTCTCCAGGAGGTCGGTGATGCGTCCGGGATAGTCCCGGAACTTCCGCTCCAGGGGCACCAGAACCTCATACGGCGGCCCGGCATCGTCATCCGCGGACAGCTCCCACAGCTGGCCGCGCCCGGAGTCACGGGCCAGGGTCCAGCCTCGTCCACGCAGATAGCGCCGTACGGCGCCTGGCGGCAGCCCGGCCGCCTGCTCGAACTCCGCGTCCGTAATAGGGATCATGACGCCACCAGCATTTCCCGGAAGTCCTCGGCGAACAGGCCATGCAGCGCATCAACGGTCAGCAGGTTCGTGCGGGGAACCTCCACCACGCAAGAACTTTTATTCGGCCGGTCCAGCGGGTCGAGGTGGTGCAGGCATGCCCAGTAAGCGGCATGACGCAGTTTCAGGTGGTCGTGGGTAGCGTCGGCCCAGCAGGCGGGATCGACCGGGGTGATCACCAGGAACAGGAAACGTGGCAGGTTCCACTCGCGCCCTGCGAGCCAGTTGTAGTTCTTGATCTTGAGGGGGTAACGCAGTGTATCCGGGTCATCGTTGGGGGTGGACCAGGACTTCACCTGGACGTCGATGGCCGGGAACGCCCGGGTTCCGGCGCGGCCCGGATAGCCGAGGTTCCAGTCGATGCCGACGCGGTCGCGTTCCCGACGGGCCGCGTCAAGGTTCGCGGCGGCGGCTAACGCCCGCACGAACTGTTCACCGTAATCTCCCCGGTGGCCGTTGTCCCCCATGGGTAACGGCTCCAGTCCCGCAGGCTGGTGCTGGTGCGGGAAGTCACCGGTTGTCACCCCTGCCATCCGCTCCCCCGCGTCGCCCCGCGTCCACTCGGTGGCACAGCGTAGTCGCCGTATCGATCTACGGGAAGCACTCGATCACCATCCGCTTCAAGAGCCCTGCCCGCTGTCACCCCTCGGCCCTAAGGTGAATGGCGTGACCCAGGAGAGCAGCCGCGAGAACGCCCCGCAGCCTGCCGACGCCCAGGAGCGGGGCGTGGCATCGGTCCTCAGCGCGCCCACACCTCAGCAGCTCCGCGACGAACTCGCGGAGCTCGTCGTCACCGACCTGCTCGGCCCCACCGGGGACAAGGAGGAGGAGCTCGCGGGCAATCCCGTCGACCACTACATCATCGGCCGCTTGGCGCCCGGAGGTGTGACCTTCGAAGGACGGGTCAGACTGGGCGGGTTGCCCGTCGAGCCCGCCACGCTCGACGAGGCGGCGGTCGCCTCGGTGACGGATGCCGAAGAGGGCGACCCGGATCCCGGCGCGCCCAATGTGCCCAGTCTCCAGCCCTCCTCCCTGGGCCTCACCGCCCGAGTCGACGGCTCGGTCGACGAGTTGCGCGTGCACTGCCGCTGGGCGCGATACGAGCCGGGGCCGTCCAAGGATCCGGAGTACACCGGCGGCCGGGTCTGGCACCGACGGCCGTACGCGGGGACCGTGTCGGTCAAGCTGCTGGAAGGTGGGGTGATCGAGCCGGAGCCCGTCCTGGCGGAGGAGTTCCCCAGGGTGGTGGTCCGCGGCCGAGCCCATCGGCACGCGGGTGACTGGCTTGTCTCCCTCTTCCTCGTCAACGGCCAGGAGGACGGAGAGCGGCAGGGCTCGCGCAACTGGTTGTTCCAGGCCGAACTGTCCGTCAGCGGTCCGCACGGCACCGCCCCCTTCCTCCCCAGGCACCGGCCCGATCGCGCCGGGGGCGACTCCGTGGAGCGTGCCGAGCGGCGGTCCCTGGCGATGACGAACCGCTTCCATCCCGAATTCGCCGTGGGACACGGGACGGGAGTGCAGGCCGCGGCGAACCCCGAGGACCCCTTGCGCGCTGTCCGCATCACCACGGCAGCCGCACCCTCGTACGAGGTCCCGCACACCGATGTCCCGGACCCGTTCAGCCAGCACGACGAGGACCTCACCGAACTGCGGGGTCTGGTCCTCGACATGAAAGGACTCTCGGAGCTGGAGCCCACCGCGTTAGGTGAGGCGCTGCTGCCCCTAGTCGACGGCTACCGGGCTTGGATCGAGCGCACCCGGCGCACCATCGACGACGAAACCGCCCGCCTGGCCGGGTACGAGGCCGAGGCGCTTCGTCACCTGCAACACGCCGGCGAGACCGCCGACCGTATCGAGGCCGGCATCGGACTGCTACTGGCCGAAGGCCCTGCCTTCGACGCCTTCCGGTTCGCCAACCACGCAATGTGGCTACAGCGCGTCCACACCATCGCCAGCGCCGCCCGCCGCCGGGACCCGGAGCTGGGGTTGGACACCGCCGTCCACGACGCGGACAAGCCCGAAAACCGTAGCTGGCGCCCCTTCCAGCTGGCGTTCCTGCTCCTCAATCTGCCCGCTCTCGCCGACCCGGGACACCCCGAGCGTGCCGACGGCAAAGACGCCCTGGCCGACCTTCTCTGGTTCCCCACCGGTGGTGGCAAAACCGAGGCCTATCTCGGCCTCACCGCGTTCACTCTCGCCATCCGACGCCGTATGCCGCACCTGGGCGGACTGGACGCCGAGCCCGGGGTGGCCGTCCTCATGCGCTACACCCTGCGGCTGCTCACCATCCAGCAGTTCCAGCGCGCCGCCGCTCTCATCTGCGCCTGCGAGACCATCCGCCGCGCCGACCCCGGCACATGGGGTGGCACACCCTTCCGTATCGGCCTCTGGGTCGGCGGAAACGTCACCCCGAACACCACCGAGCAGGCGGACACCTGGCTCAAGGACCGCCGCAAGGACAAGGGCCGTGGCCGCCGGGGCCGCACGGGCTCCCCTCATCAGCTCACCAGCTGTCCGTGGTGCGGCACCAAGCTCGATGCCGGACGCGACATCAGGGTTGACACCACTCTGCGCCGCACATTCATCACCTGTCCGGACTTCTACGCCTGCCCCTTCGGGGAAGGCGCGTTCGAGACCGCCGCGGACGAGCGAGGGTTGCCCGTCCTCGTCGTCGACGAGGAGATCTACCGGCTGCCGCCCAGCCTGGTCATCGCCACTGTCGACAAATTCGCCCAGCTTCCCTGGAAAGGGGAGACGCAGACGCTGTTCGGACGCGTCGCCAAGCGCTGCACCCGGCACGGCTATGTCACGGCCGACGCCGTGGACAGCGAATGGGAGCGAGCGAGTCACCCGGCTCACGGCAACCACCCCGCGGCCCGCACCGTGGACGCCCCACGGGTGCGTCCACCGGACCTCATCGTCCAGGACGAGCTCCATCTCATCTCCGGCCCGCTCGGCTCCCTCACGGGCCTGTACGAAGCGGCCGTCGACAGACTCGCCACCTGGGACATCCAGCCCGGACGCGCCGTACGCCCCAAGGTCATCGCGTCCACCGCCACCGTTCGGCGTGCCGAGCGGCAGATCAACGACCTCTTCGGCCGCTCCACCGCGGTCTTCCCACCTCCCGGCCTTGACGCCGACGACAACTTCTTCGCCCGCCGCAGGAGCACGGGCGTCAAACCAGGGCGCCGGTATGTGGGCATCTGTGCTCAGGGTGTGCGGACCAAGTCAGTCGCCATCCGGGTGTACGTGGCGCAGCTCGCCGCCGCCCAATTGCTCCACGAGCGTTACGGGCGCAGCGACCTCACCGATCCGTACATGACGTTGGTCGGCTACTTCAACAGCCTCCGCGATTTGGGAGGCATGCGGCGCCTGGTCGAGGACGACATCTCCACCCGGCTCACCCGAGTCGATCGCCGCGGTCTGGCCACCCGCTTCCTTGCCGAGCCCGCGGAGCTCACCTCCCGTATGTCCTCGGATGCCATCCCGGACATTCTGGAGAAGCTCGAGCTTCGCTTTACTGGAGTGAAAAGGGCCTCTCCTCGTCCCATCGACGTGCTCCTGGCGACCAATATGATCGCGGTGGGCGTGGACGTATCCCGACTCGGCGTCATGGTCGTCAACAACCAGCCCAAGTCCACCGCGGAGTACATCCAGGCCACCAGTCGCGTCGGCCGTCAGGCTCCCGGGCTGGTGTTCACTGTCCTCAATTGGGCCCGCCCCCGCGACCTGTCCCACTATGAGACGTTCGAATCGTTCCACTCGACCATCTACCAGCATGTGGAGGCGCTGTCCGTCACCCCCTTCGCGGACCGAGCCGTAGACCGGGGACTCACTGGCGTACTCGCCGCGCTCGTGCGTGGTCTCAAACAGGAGTACAACGCCAATCGAGGAGCCCAGTTCTTCGACATCCGGGGTGAACTGGCCGACCATGTCGTGCGCTATCTCCAGCGGCGCGCCGAGGACATCACCCGCGATCAGCACGTGGGACGTGACCTGGACAGCCGGCTCAAGCAGCGCTTGGACCATTGGGAGCGCCGCCGCAGGGCTCCTGGCGCCGTACTCGGATACCGGGCCGCCCGGCGCCAGGGCGACGTCACACCGTTGTTGAAGGAGCCCGACGGCGCCCGATGGCAGCTGATGACCTGCCCGACATCCCTGCGCGAGGTGGAGCCGCCCATCCGTCTGTTGTTCGTGGGCGACATCGGCCAGGACCCCGCGTCCGAGCCACCGTTCACGCCCCGACCCCAGTCCGACACCGATGACTCCGCCGACGCCCCTTCGGAGACGCTGTGACCACCCCGGCCAATGGACCGCTGCGCGTGGGCGAGCTCCGTCCCAGCCAGCTTCTGCACACCTATGGCGTCGGTTCCGTCACCGACCTGCCGAACCTTTCCACGCTGGTGCTCGGGCTCGATCACTGGGAGCTCGAACGAGCCAAGCCGCTCGCCGAAGACCGGCTGCTCGCCGCCGTTCGCCGGCGTCTCGGCTCCCAGGTCACTACGCTGCGGACTCCGCCCTACCTACAGGAGACCACCGATCCCTTCGGAGACTGGTCGAGAGTGGGCGTCCCCGTGGCGCTGTTCCCTCGCTGGTTGCGCTGTTCCCGGGAACAGTGCAACCAACTGTCGCCTGCCCTCTCCGGTCTGTTCGAGCTGGAAGAGCACTTCTTCCGGCCAGAGAACACCCGATACGTCCACAACTGCTTCGGCTCGGGGCGCCGCAGGCCCACCGCTGTACCCGCCCGCTTCCTCATCGCCTGTTCCGCGGGACACATGGACGACTTTCCATGGCAGTACTTCGTCCACCGTGGTGCCGATCCCCCGGCCGAGTGCACCCTCACGCTGGTGGAGCGCGGGACGACGGGTGAGGCCGCCAACGTGTTCGTTCAATGCTCTTGCGACAACGTCGCGGCGCGGTCCATGGCCGAGGCCATGGGCAGACGCGGTGAACAGGAACTGCCGGCATGCCGCGGGCACCACCCCCACCTGGGTACCTTCGCAGAATGCGACAAGAAGGTCCGTACCATCGCACTCGGCGCCACAAACAGCTGGTTCGCCTCCCAGCTGAGAGTCTTCAGCCTCCCCCGCGCTGAGGAGCCCCTCGCCCAAGCCGTGCGCGAGCACTGGGGCTCCCTGCAACTCCTTGCGGCCGTCCCTGCCGAGGCGGCCAAGATGCTGCTGCCCACTCAGGCATGCTGGCCGGAACTGGAACCCTATGGCGTAGACGAGGTGTGGAAGGCGGTCACCGAAGAGGCCACCCTCTCAACGGGAACGGTGACAGACGAGGCAGCAGAAGACGAAGACTTCGACCTGGCCACCCCCGAATGGGAGGCGTTCACGGCGCCCAGGCGCCATGAACTGCCCGACTTCACCACCGATCACGAGCCGGTCCCCCATACCGCCTCGAACTGGCTGGACCGAGTCGTCCTGGTTCACCGGCTGCGCGAAGTCTCCGCCCTCACCGGCTTCACCCGCATCGATGCCCCGGAGTGGATGCCGCAGGACGACGACCCAGGCACCCTGGCCGCGCCGCTCACCAGGGAACCGCCGACATGGGTGCCCTGTGCGGAGCTGCGCGGCGAAGGCGTTTTCCTGGCCTTGCGCGAGGAACAGCTTGCCCAGTGGGAGACACGCCCCGATGTGATCACCCGCGAGAGAACCCTGAAGGCAGCCCACCTCAGATGGTGCCTGGCCCGTGGGGTCGAACCGCAATGGCCGGGGATCCGCTATGTCCTGCTGCACACCTTCGCCCACACTCTGATCCGCCAATTCGCCCTTGAGTGCGGATACGGAGCTTCCGGCATTGCGGAACGGATATATGCCCGGGCCGGGAATCGCCCCATGGCGGGCATCCTTCTGTACACAGCAGCTCCCGATAGTGAGGGCACACTGGGCGGCCTGGTTTCCCTCGGTGACCGGGACCGGCTCGGCCCTCTCATCACCCAGGCGCTCGAAGAGGCCCGACTGTGCAGTTCCGACCCCATGTGCGCCGAGCACGACCCTCGCGTACACAGCCGTCTGCACGGAGCCGCCTGCCATGCCTGTCTCTTCGCCGCGGAGACATCCTGCGAGCGGGGTAACCACTACCTTGACCGCGCTCTGCTCGTCGAGACGCTCGCCGGTGACCTCGGCGCCTTCCTGCAATGACGGAGCGCCTGCCTGGGCTCCTCGCCAAGTTGGCCAGGCGGTTGCCAACAGACCGGCTCACCGACTACGCCGCGGCCCTGCGCGCGGCCGAGGGCCCCGAAGACCAGGCTCTCGACCAGTTCGCCGCAGCCAATCCGGCCGCAGGTCTCACACATCACCTGGACGCGATACAGCAGGCGTGGCGGGAGGAAGCACCGGGCCTTCCAGGGACGGCCATAGCTTTGGCCCTGACCACTGCCATGGCGCCTGAAGCCTCCGAAACCGAGCGATCGATCCAATTGGTGGTGAGCGGGCCAGTGAGCCCTGCCATCCCTGTCCGTCTCACCGGAGGCGTCACTGTCGATGTCATACGGTCTGCGCGCGAGTCGCTGCTCATCGCTAGCTTTGCCGCATTCGGCGTCATTGAGCTTATGTCGGAACTGCGCCTGGCCGTAGGACGGGGCATACGCGTAGATCTGGTGCTAGAGGAGTCCACCGCAGCCGCACGGGCCTTTACGACCCTTCAGAACGGCGTCCGGATCTGGCATCGCGTGAACGCCTCAGCTCCTGGTGTCCTCCACGCCAAACTCATCGCCGCCGATCGGCATACAGCCTTGCTGGGCAGCGCCAATCTCACCGATCACGCAATGGGCATGAACATCGAACTGGGTGTCATTCTGAGCGACCCGCTAACGGTCGGTCGAATTGTCGATCACTTCCGCTGGCTCACCTCACCGGAAGCAGGGGTCCTCCGCCTGGTATGGACGACTTGAGGAGCGGAAACCCACAAGCCCCAACCGGTCACCCTTCTCACACGTCTCTCCAGGGGAACACACGACACTGACACCCCCTGGAAGCGCCCCCATGACCTCCACCGCGCAGGCCCCCGGCCCGTCCACCTCACCACCCAGACGCCGGGGGCGCACCACCCGGAGCACCCGCCCCCGGAACGTGGCGGTGGCACTGGCCGCCGGTGCGGCCCTGATCGCCGGGGTCGTGTTCGCGTTACGCGACGACGGCGACGGCGGCGGCAAGGGCGCGGCCCGCGCCACGGCCCCGGCAGCCCTGCCGCCCGACGCCATCTCGGCCACCTCCAGACCTCGCCCCGGCTCCCCCACCACCGCGACCGGCGAGTTCGTCACCGCGAGGTCCTCCGGCGCGGTGATCGGCAAGGGAAGCGACCCGCGGCGGTTCAAGGTCATGGTGGAGAAGGGCACCGGCGTCGACGCGAAGCGGGCCGCGGCCGAGATCTCGGCGATCCTCGCCGACAAGCGCGGCTGGACCAACGACGGCATCCACTCCTTCCAGCTGGTCGCCGACGGCCCCTCCGACTTCGAGGTGAAGATCGCCACCCCGGACACGGTCGACGAGATCTGCGGCGCCGCGGGCCTGGACACCCATGGCGAGGTCAACTGCGACGCCGGCTCCCAGGTCATGGTCAACCTCAAACGCTGGAACACCGGCTCACCGGAGTTCTCCGGCCCCATCAGCGGCTACCGGGCGCTGATCGTCAACCACGAGGTCGGCCACCGCATCGGCCACGGCCACGAGACCTGCCCCGGGAAGGGCAAACGGGCGCCGGTGATGATGCAGCAGATATACGGGCTCAAGGGCTGTGTCGCGAACGAGTGGCCCTACAGCGCGGAGGGCAGGTACATCGGGGGCCCGGCGGTGTCATAAGGCCGGACAGGGCCGAACTGCGACGCACCGCCCCCGGGAGGCACGGTGGTGCGGCGACCGGGCCCACGGTAGGTTCGGCGCGCCGGGACGAGGGGGGATCGGGATGGCCGGAGTGCCGCTGCGGGTGGAGATCTTACGGGCGGGCGAGGAGCATGTGGAGCAGATCGCCCGGCTCGCCGAGTCACGGAGTCTGACCGGCCCGGACGGCACCCAGGGGACGGTGGAGGGGGGCTTCCTGGTCTCGGCGTACACCGAGGCCGACTACCGCGCCCGGCTGGAGACCGCCGAGCACTTCTATGTGGCGGTCAAGGGCGGGCAAGTGCTGGCGTTCCTGCTGGCCTACAGCTCCGACCAGGTCGAGCCGGACGAATGGCTGAACCGCCGGATCAAGACGGCGCTCGGCAGCTTCCTGGTGATCAAGCAGATCTGCGTGGCCCGCGACGCCGCGCGGGCCGGCATCGCCTCGATGCTCTACTACCACGTCATCGACCAGTGGGACTTCAGCCCCGTGATCGCCGCCGTGGTCAACGATCCCCCCAACGACGCGTCCGCCCGCTTCCACCACAAGCTCGGGTTCCAGGAGCTGACCCGGCTGACCCCGCCGGACGGGCTGCCCCGGGTGGTGTGGGTGTGGCGCAAACCGCGTGAGGCGATGCTGCACGCGCAGTACGGGATCGCGGTGGACCTCTACAAGCACGAGGACAACCTCAACTGGCAGAAGCTGAACAACTTCTTCTACATCACCGCGGGCCTCGCGGCCGCCATGGCTTTCTGCCTCGGCAAGGAGGGCGCGGGCGGCGACCTCGGCAAGGGGCTGGCGATGATCATCGCGGTCATCGGCATCGGAGTGTCGCTGGGCTTCTCGCTGATGCTGCGCTTCGGACGCCAGTACCTCCTGGCGCGCAAGGAGGCGGTGATCGAGCTCGAGGAGTACATGGCCTGGCACGGCGGCGAGCGGATAGTGAACCGCCGCACCGACGACCCCGGCGCCGCCTATCTGAAGGTGTCCCCGACCGGCGCGATCATGATGTTGCTGCCGGTGCTGGTCGCGGCCTGCTGGCTCGCGGTGCTCGGGGTGCTGATCGCCGACTGACGTAGCCGGAGGGGTGTCGGCCCCCGGCGGTATGCGTCGGCCCCGTGGTGACGATGTGTCCGATCTGTGACCGACACCTCCCGGCCATCGGACAACCTGTCAAGATCACCGACCGTCCCTTCACTCGGAGCAGCCGGAGACTACGCGCTGCCGAAGTGACAGGGTCACCAAATTGAACAGTCGATGGACATCGCGGGGGGCGCGGACCACCCGCAGGCAGACGCTCGCCGCGCTGGCGGCGCTCACCGCCGGGGGAGCCGTGGGGATCGCCGGGGTCACCGGTATCGCCGGATGCGGGGCCGGACATGCGCGCGGCGCGGCAGCGGAGCCCGCGCGGGCCAGTGAGCCCGGGGCGGCGGAGCCGTTCACCTCGGCGGCGGGCGACAAGCGGGCGCTGCTGTTGCAGATCATGGCGCACCCCGACGACGATCTGTACTTCATGAACCCGGACGCCGAGCAGGTGCTGCGCTCCGGCGTCCCGGTGGTGTGCGTGTACGTCACGGCCGGTGAGGCCCGGGGGATCAACCACCAGGCGGGGACGCCGATCCCGCACGCCGACAAGGCCGCGTACTCCGCCTCCCGCCACCAGGGGCTGCGGCAGGCGTACGCGCAGATGATGGGGCTGAACCAGTTCGCGCCCTGGCAGCGGTCGGTGCTGCGGCTGCCCGGCGGGGTCACGGCGGAGACCAACACCCTCGTGGGCGGCGCCCGCAGCGCCCGGTTGATCTTCCTCAACATCGCGATGCTGTCGGACGGCGGCGCACGGATCCCGGCGCTGTGGAACACCCCGGGCACCGTGATGCGCACCCTCCTGGCCACCGGCTCCCCCGTGGCGCACCCCAGCTCGTACGGCCATCAGACGCTGGTCGACGTGCTCGCCGGGATCATGGACCGCTATCGGCCCACGCTGATCCACACCCTGGACCCGGACCCCGACTTCCAGGTGCACGACGTCCTGCACCCCAAGGACAACGATCAGCCGGGCTGCTCGGACCACCGCGACCACACCCCGGTCGCGCTGTTCACCTGGAAGGCGATCGCCCAGTGGGTGGCCACCGCCACCCAGCGGGACCAGCGCGCCCCGCGCTTCACCACCACCGCGTTCCGCGGCTACTACAACCAGCGCTGGCCGCACAATCTGCCGCCCGCGGTGCTCGCCCAGAAGGCCCGCGCGATCAAGTCCTACGGCGGCGCGCCGGACTGGGACTGCGGCAACGCGGCCGGCTGCGGCGACTACAGCCAGGGCGGGGTGCGCCCGCTGCGGAACCGCAAGGGCTGGATCCGCTCCACCCACTACCGCTACCCCGCCTCGCTGCCCGCGCCCACCACGGACGCCCAGGGGCGGCTCGCGGCGTACGGCGTGCTCGGCGCCCAGGCCGTGCGGTGGCGCGAGACCGGGCCCGGCAGCGGACGGTTCGGGGCGCCGCAGGGGCTCGGCGGCGGACCGCTCGCCCCGGCGCTCGCCGCGGTGCGGGACAGCGCGGGGCGGCAGGTGCTGTTCGCGCTGCGGTTCGCGGCGCTGGCGGGACAGGGCGCGGGCGACCTGCGCGAGATCGTGGTGCTGGAGCAGCGCCGCCCGGACGGCCCGTTCCGCGCCTGGACCGGCCTCGGCACCCCCGAGACCGACCCCGAGCACGGCCGCCGAGTCGGCTGCCCGGCGGCGGTCGCCACCCCGGACGGCCGGGTGCACCTCTTCGTACGGACCGCGGACAAGGGCCTGGCCACCCGGGTACGGGACGCGAAGGGCCACTGGGGTCCCTGGCAGCGGCTCGGCGGCGCCGAGATCCAGGACGGGCTGACCGCGCTGCTGGACGCCGAGGGACAGGTCCATGTCCTCGCCCCCGGCCGCGACACCGTCCACCACTGGGCCCAGGAGTGGGCCGGCGGCCCGGTCGCCCTGCGCCCGCCGTCCGGTCTGCCGCGCCCCGGCGGGGACCAGCTGGGCGCCGCGGTGGCCCCCGACGGCACGCTCGCGCTGATCTACCGCACCCCCACGGCCACCGTGCCCGCCGTCCACGGCGAAACCACCCTCACGGTGCGGCACTTCGAGGGCTACGGGCCGATCGCCGCGCATACCGTGGCCGAACCGTCCGGCCGCCGCGAGGCGAAGACGCTGCTGCTGGTCGGCCGCGACCTGGGCGGGGAGGTCCAGGTCCAGTACGGCACCGGCCCGGACGCCAAACCACTGCGCTCCCCCGGCCACCTGACTCCGGTCGGCGCCCCGGCACTCCTGGCGGACGACGGCCACCAGGGGGTCTGCGTGGTGGGCCTGTCCCCCGACGCCACCCCCTGGATCTGGCGCCCCCGCCCCACCTCGCGGGCGTAGCCCCCGGTCGCCGCCCACGGGGCCCGCCCAGTGGGCGGCCCCGCGCGGCGCCCCCAGAGCGACGTCTTCGGTGGACGTCGTCCAGGCCGCGTACCGGCGCGCCGGGGCATCACCAGGCGCACGTCGTCCGGGGCGCGCCCCCAGCGTGTGTCCCCTCGCCGCGCGGCGCCCCCGGCGGCGCCCCCCGGGCCGCGTTCCGTCCGGATCCCCGAGTCGGCCGCCGGCCCGACTCTCCGTGCGGCCACGGCCTCCTTCGTGCGGCACGGCCGGGGCCCCACCCGGCGTCTTGTGTCTGGGTGGGGCCCCGTCGTGTCCGGCGGTCGCCGGGGGTGCTCAGCGGCGGGCCGCGGCGGGGCGGCGGCCGGATTCCTCCTCGAGTTCCTCTTCGGGCTCCTCGGGCTCCTCATACGCCTCGGCGTCCTCGGGTTCCTCCGGCTCCTCCGGCTCCTCCGGCTCTTCGGCCTCGTCCGGCTCCCCGGCGGCCTCCGGCTCCTCCTCGTACCCCTCGTCGTACTCCTCGGGCTCGGCGCCTTCGGGCTCCTCCTCGTACTCATCCTCAGCCTCGGCCGCCTCATCGGCGTCTCCCCCGGTCTCCTCGCCCTCGCCGGTCTCACCGGTCTCGTCGGCGGCCTGCTCGCGCTCTTCCTCCTCCACGGCCGTCTCGTGGTCCCGCACCACCTCGCCGTCCCGGATCTCGCCGCGCCAGCCGTCCGTGGCCTCGCCGCGCATCATGATGAACTTCCGGTAGAGCTTCAGATCGAGCCGGGCCCGTCGGCCCTGGGCCCGCCAGATGTTGCCGGTCTTCTCGAAGAGCCCCTTGGGGAAGTACTCGAGAACCAGCAGCACCCGGGTGAGGTTGTCCCCGAGCGGGTGAAAGGTGACGACGCCCTTGACGGTGCCCTTCGCACCCTCCGTGGTCCAGCTGATCCGCTCGTCGGCCACCTGCTCGGTGACGTTGGCCTTCCAGCTGCGCGTGGACTTGGCGACCTTCACCTTCCAGTTGCTGCTGGTGTCGTCGGCCTTCTCGACGCTGACGACCCCCTTGGCGAAGGTGCTGAACTCCTGGAACTGGGTCCACTGGTTGTACGCCTCGCGGACCGGCACCCCCACGTCGATGTCCTCGACGACCGTCACGCTCTTGGACTTGCCGCCCCCGCTCTTGCCCTTGCCGCCCTTTGCACCCTTGCCGAAGACCCCTTTGACCTTCTCCTTCAGCGAGTCCTTGAGCGAGTCCTTCAGCTGGGACGTACCGGCCTTCATCAGGGCCTGCCCCGGAGACTTGCCCTCGGAGAGGGACTGCGCCCCCTTGGCGAGGCCCGAGCCGAGGCCGGAGATCGCATGGGCCGCACGTGCCTGGACATAGTCGCGCAGCTCGTCCTTCAGACGGTCGGTGGCCGGGTTCTTGACGATGTCGTCCTTGAGCTTGCCGAGCGTGTCAGCCATTGCGGCCCCCCGCGGTCCTGGCGGTCTTCTTCGCGGCGGCCTTCTTCGCCGTGGTCTTCTTGGCCGCGGACTTCTTCGCCGTACCGGACCCGGACGCGGCGGTCTTCTTCGCCGGGCTCTTCTTCGCCGGGCGAGCCGGGGCCTTGGCCGCCGCCTTGCGCGGCGGCCTCGACGGCTTCGGCTTCCGCTTCGGCTCGGGTTCCGCCTCACCCTCCGGCCCCTCGGCGGGCTCCTCGTCCCCGCCTTCGTCCCCGCCCTCGCCTTCGCCTTCGCCGCGCAGCAGCGCCGTGCGCTCGTGCAGCGAGTCGGCGAGGCCGCTCACCCGGCCGGAGACTGCCTTGGTCGCGGCCTGCCGGGTGGCGTCGACCAGCTCCTTGCGCACCTCCGAGTTGAGGCCGCTCAGCAGCGGCGCCTCGGCGAGGGACTTCTTCAGCTGCTGCGGATCCAGCGTGATCTTCTTACCGGCCAGCAACATGCCCAGCCCGACGGCGAGTTTCGCCTTCTTGGTACGCCCGAGGAGGTAGCCCCCCACGACCGCGACCGCGATCTTGCCATTTGTCATCATCTATTCGCTCCCGAAGTCGAACGCGGCTTCGATGTGGACGGCCGGGTACCCACATACGAAAGAGCCCCACCCGCAAGAAGCGGATGGGGCTCTTTGCTCCGGGGAGCGTCAGGTCACTTGTTGATCTTGGTGACCTGGCCGGCGCCGACGGTCCGGCCACCCTCACGGATGGCGAACTTCAGGCCCTCCTCCATGGCGACCGGCTGGATCAGCTGGACGGACATCTCGGTGTTGTCGCCCGGCATGACCATCTCGGTGCCCTCGGGGAGGGTCACAACGCCCGTCACGTCCGTGGTACGGAAGTAGAACTGCGGACGGTAGTTGTTGAAGAACGGCGTGTGGCGGCCACCCTCGTCCTTGGACAGGATGTACGCCTGGGCCTCGAACTCGGTGTGCGGAGTGACCGAGCCCGGCTTGATGATGACCTGGCCGCGCTCGACGTCCTCGCGCTTGATGCCGCGGAGCAGCAGACCGACGTTCTCACCGGCCTGGCCCTCGTCGAGCAGCTTGCGGAACATCTCGATACCGGTGACGGTGGTCGAGGTCTTCTCCTGCTTGATGCCGATGATGTCGACGTTCTCGTTGACCTTCAGCACACCGCGCTCGATACGGCCGGTGACGACCGTACCGCGACCGGTGATGGTGAAGACGTCCTCGATCGGCATCAGGAACGGCTTGTCGACGTCGCGCTCCGGCTGCGGGATCGACTCGTCGACGGCCTTCATCAGGTCGAGGACGGACTTGCCCCACTCGGCGTCGCCCTCGAGCGCCTTGAGCGCCGAGACCTTGACGACCGGGACGTCGTCGCCCGGGAACTCGTACTCGGAGAGCAGCTCACGGACCTCGAGCTCGACGAGCTCCAGGATCTCCTCGTCGTCCACCATGTCGGCCTTGTTCAGGGCGACAACGATGTACGGCACGCCGACCTGGCGGGCCAGGAGCACGTGCTCCTTGGTCTGCGGCATCGGGCCGTCGGTGGCGGCGACCACGAGGATGGCGCCGTCCATCTGCGCCGCACCGGTGATCATGTTCTTGATGTAGTCCGCGTGACCGGGGCAGTCAACATGCGCGTAGTGACGCGACTCGGTCTGGTACTCGACGTGCGCGATGGAGATGGTAATACCGCGCTGGCGCTCCTCAGGAGCCTTGTCGATCTGGTCGAAGGCCGAGGCCTCGTTCAGGTCCGGGTACGCGTCGTGCAGCACCTTGGTGATCGCAGCGGTAAGCGTGGTCTTACCGTGGTCGATGTGACCGATGGTGCCGATGTTGACGTGCGGCTTAGTCCGCTCGAACTTCGCCTTCGCCACTGGGGTCCTCCTGTGGAGTGGTTCTGTACGCATCCACGCTTTGCGGATGGGTTCAGGTGGTCTTACCGAACCGGCCAGGACCCCGAGGGGGATGCCCTTCGCCGTATTCGTATGGGGGCCGGCGGCCGGGGCCCGTCATGAAACGCGGTGAACGCGCTCCACAACGGATTGCCCCGATGCCTTGTGCTTCCAGCCTAAAGGGTGAGAAATGCGGATGAACCCGCCTTACTCGCCCTTGGCCTTCGCGATGATCTCCTCGGCGACGTTCCGCGGAACCTCGGCGTAGGAGTCGAACTGCATGGAGTAGCTGGCGCGGCCGGACGTCTTGCTGCGCAGGTCGCCCACGTAGCCGAACATCTCCGACAGCGGAACCAGGCCGGTGACCAGCTTGGCGCCGCTCCGGTCCTCCATGGACTGGATCTGCCCGCGACGGGAGTTGATGTCGCCGATCACGTCACCCATGTAGTCCTCGGGCGTGGTGACCTCGACCTTCATCATCGGCTCGAGCAGGGCCGGGCTGGCCTTGCGGGCGGCCTCCTTGAAGGCCATCGAACCGGCGATCTTGAACGCCATCTCGGACGAGTCGACCTCGTGGTAGCCACCGTCGAGCAGGGTGACCTTCACACCGGTCAACGGGTAGCCCGCGAGCACGCCGAACTCCATGGCCTCCTGGCAGCCCGCGTCCACCGACGGGATGTACTCCCGCGGGATGCGGCCACCGGTGACCTTGTTCTCGAACTCGTAGCCATCGCCCTCGAGCGGCTCCAGCGCGATCTGCACCTTCGCGAACTGGCCGGAACCACCAGTCTGCTTCTTGTGCGTGTAGTCGTACCGCTCGACCGGCTTGCGCAGCGTCTCGCGGTAGGCCACCTGCGGCTTACCGACGTTGGCCTCGACCTTGAACTCCCGGCGCATGCGGTCGACCAGCACATCGAGGTGCAGCTCGCCCATGCCGGAGATGATCGTCTGGCCGGTCTCCTCATCGGTCTTGACGCGGAAGGACGGGTCCTCCTCGGCAAGCCGCTGGATCGCGACGGCCAGCTTCTCCTGGTCACCCTTGGACTTCGGCTCGATGGCCACCTCGATGACCGGGGCCGGGAAGTCCATCGACTCCAGGATCACCGGGTTCGCCGCGTCGGAGAGGGTCTCACCGGTGGTGGTCTGCTTCAGACCCATGACGGCGACGATGTCGCCGGCACCCACCGAGTCGATCTCCTCACGCTTGTTCGCGTGCATCCGGTAGATCTTGCCGATGCGCTCCTTCTTGCCCTTCACGGAGTTCAGCACCTGGGTGCCGGCGTCCATGCGGCCGGAGTACACACGGATGAAGGTGAGCTTGCCGAGGTGCGGGTCGCTCGCGATCTTGAACGCCAGGGCCGACAGCGGCTCTTCCTCGGAAGGACGACGCTTGATGACCTCGTCGGGGTCCTTGACCGAGTGGCCCTCGATCGCCTCGATGTCGATCGGCGACGGCAGGTACCGGACGACCGCGTCGAGCAGGGGCTGCACGCCCTTGTTCTTGAACGCGGTGCCGCAGAACACGGGGGTGACGGTGGTGCCGCCGCCCTTGCCGGAGGCGATGGTGATACGGCGGATCGCCGCGTACAGCTGCTCCTCGGTGGGCTCCTCGCCCTCGAGGTACAGCTCCATCATCTCTTCGTCGTTCTCGGCGACGCCCTCGAGCAGCTTGCCGCGCCACTCGTCGGCGGCCTCGGTGTGGGTGTCCGGGATGTCGACGGTGTCGTACATCTCGCCCTTGGTCGCCTCGGCGGACCAGACCAGCGCCTTCATCTGGACGAGGTCGACCACGCCCTTGAAGTCGGCCTCGGTGCCGATCGGCAGCTGCATGACCAGCGGCACCGCGCCGAGGCGGTCCGTGATCATGTCGACGCAGCGGTGGAACTCCGCACCGGTGCGGTCGAGCTTGTTGACGAAGCAGATACGCGGAACGCCGTAGCGGTCCGCCTGACGCCATACGGTCTCGGACTGCGGCTCGACGCCGGCCACGCCGTCGAACACCGTCACGGCACCGTCGAGCACGCGCAGGCTGCGCTCCACCTCAACGGTGAAGTCGACGTGCCCAGGGGTGTCGATGATGTTGATCGTGTGGTCGACGTTCTCGAGCGGCCAGTGACAGGTCGTCGCGGCGGACGTGATGGTGATGCCGCGCTCCTGCTCCTGCTCCATCCAGTCCATGGTGGCGGCGCCATCGTGGACTTCACCGATCTTGTAGCTCACGCCGGTGTAGAAGAGGATCCGCTCGGTGGTGGTCGTCTTGCCCGCGTCGATGTGGGCCATGATCCCAATATTGCGGACCTTGGCCAGGTCAAGTGAAGTGGTGGCCATATGGCTCAGTCTTCTCTCGGTTCTCGATGGGGTAGCGACTACCAGCGGTAGTGCGCGAAGGCCTTGTTGGACTCGGCCATCTTGTGGGTGTCCTCGCGACGCTTGACGGAGGCGCCCAGACCATTGCTGGCGTCCAGCAGCTCGTTCATCAGGCGCTCGGTCATGGTCTTCTCACGACGGGCACGGGAGTAGCCCACCAGCCAGCGCAGCGCAAGGGTGGAGGAGCGACCGGGGCGGACCTCGACCGGCACCTGGTAGGTGGCGCCACCGACACGGCGGGAGCGGACCTCGAGGGTCGGCTTGACGTTCTCCAGCGCGCGCTTGAGGGTGATGACCGGGTCGTTGCCGGACTTCTCGCGCAGGCCCTCCATGGCGCCGTAGACAATGCGCTCGGCAGTGGAGCGCTTGCCGTTCAGCAGGACCTTGTTGATGAGGGACGTCACCAGAGGAGAGTTGTAGACCGGGTCGATGATGACCGGGCGCTTCGGGGCGGGACCCTTACGAGGCATTCTTACTTCTCCTTCTTGGCGCCGTAGCGGCTGCGAGCCTGCTTGCGGTTCTTGACGCCCTGCGTGTCGAGGGAGCCGCGGATGATCTTGTAACGAACACCCGGCAGGTCCTTCACACGACCGCCACGCACGAGCACGATGGAGTGCTCCTGCAAGTTGTGCCCCTCACCGGGGACATAGGCGGTGACCTCGATCCCACTGCTCAGCCGGACACGCGCGACCTTGCGGAGCGCCGAGTTCGGCTTCTTCGGCGTCGTGGTGAACACGCGGGTGCATGTACCACGGCGCTGCGGCGACCCCGCGAGGGCGGGGGTCTTGTTCTTCTCGACCTTGTCCTGGCGGCCCTTGCGGACCAGCTGCTGGATCGTAGGCACCGTTTCTCCGGTTTCTGTGTGCCAGTCTCGGTAAAGCTAACCTGGAGTTTCTCCGACCCACGCGGTCGGGTGTGTCGCGCACCGCAGCCCTCTGCGAAAGTCAGAGAGTGCAGATTGTTGGTGTCGACACCTCGGGCCCCCGAGCGGTCTGGAAGCGCGCACAGGAGCCCAGGGACACCCCAGGCACAAGGTCAGAGCGTACCTATAGCATCGGCTCCGGTCAAAACAAATGCACACGCGCTGGACACACCAACCCGGAGCATAGCCGCAGGGCGGCCACCCCCGCCATGGGGTGACCGCCCTGTGAACGTATACCAGCCGTCCGCGGACCTACTGGTTGTACGGACCGTAGTCGTAGTCCTCCAGCGGAACCGCCTGGCCGGAGCCCGTGCCGAAGGGCGAGTAGTCGATGTCGTCGTAGCCGACGGCCGAGTACATCGCGGCCTTCGCCTCCTCGGTCGGCTCGACCCGGATGTTGCGGTAGCGGGACAGGCCCGTACCGGCCGGGATGAGCTTACCGATGATCACGTTCTCCTTGAGGCCGATCAGGGAGTCCGACTTGGCGTTGATCGCCGCGTCGGTGAGCACCCGGGTCGTCTCCTGGAAGGACGCCGCCGACAGCCAGGACTCGGTCGCCAGCGAGGCCTTGGTGATACCCATCAGCTGCGGACGGCCGGAGGCCGGGTGGCCGCCTTCCTGGACCACACGACGGTTCTCACCCTCGAAGCGCGAGCGCTCCACGAGCTCGCCCGGCAGCAGCTCCGCGTCGCCGGACTCGATGATCGTCACACGGCGCAGCATCTGCCGGATGATGATCTCGATGTGCTTGTCGTGGATCGACACACCCTGCGAGTTGTAGACCTTCTGGACCTCGCCCACCAGGTGCACCTGGACGGCGCGCTGGCCGAGGATGCGCAGCACGTCGTGCGGGTTGACGGCACCCACGGTCAGCGGCTGACCGACCTCGACGTGGTCGCCCTCGCCCACCAGCAGACGGGACCGCTTGGAGACGCCGTACGCCGTCTCGTCGGAACCGTCGTCCGGGGTGACGACGAGCTTCTTGGTCTTCTCGGTCTCCTCGATCCGGACGCGGCCTGCCGCCTCCGAGATCGGGGCGACGCCCTTGGGCGTACGGGCCTCGAAGAGCTCGACGACACGCGGCAGACCCTGGGTGATGTCGTCACCGGCCACACCACCGGTGTGGAAGGTACGCATCGTCAGCTGGGTGCCGGGCTCACCGATGGACTGGGCGGCGATGATGCCGACCGCCTCGCCGATGTCCACCAGCTTGCCGGTCGCCAGCGAGCGGCCGTAGCACATGGCGCAGGTGCCGACGGCGGACTCGCAGGTGAGCACCGAGCGGGTCTTGACCGTCTCCACGTTGTGGCGGACCAGCTCGTCGATGAGCACATCGCCCAGGTCGGTGCCGGCCGGGGCCAGGACCTTCCCGTCCACGACGATGTCCTCGGCGAGGCAGCGCGCGTACACGCTGGTCTCGACGTCCTCCGTCTTGCGGAGCACGCCGTCCGCGCCCTTGGTCGCGATCGCCAGCTTGAGGCCGCGGTCGGTGCCGCAGTCCTCCTCGCGGATGATCACGTCCTGCGAGACGTCCACCAGACGACGGGTCAGGTAACCCGAGTCGGCGGTACGCAGGGCGGTGTCGGCGAGACCCTTACGGGCACCGTGGGTGGAGATGAAGTACTCCAGCACGGAGAGACCCTCACGGAACGACGCCTTGATGGGCCGCGGGATGGTCTCGTTCTTCGCGTTGGACACCAGACCACGCATACCGGCGATCTGACGCATCTGCATCATGTTTCCGCGCGCGCCCGAGTTGACCATCATGAAGATCGGGTTGGTCTTCGGGAAGTTCGCGTTCATCGCCTCGGCGACCTCGTTGGTCGCCTTGGTCCAGATCGCGATCAGCTCCTGGGTGCGCTCGTCCTTGGTGATCAGACCGCGCTCGTACTGCTTCTGGACCTTCTCGTCCTGCGCCTCGTAGCCCTCGATGATGGCCTTCTTGGCCTCGGGCACGACCACGTCGGAGATGGCGACGGTGACACCGGAGCGGGTGGCCCAGTGGAAACCGGCCGCCTTCAGGTTGTCCAGCGTCGCCGCGACGATGACCTTGGGGTAGCGCTCGGCGAGGTCGTTGACGATCTCGGAGAGCTGCTTCTTGCCCACCGAGTAGTCGACGAACGGGTAGTCCTCGGGCAGCAGCTCGTTGAAGAGCGCGCGGCCCAGCGTGGTGCGCAGCCGGAAGCTGTCACCGGGCTGCCAGGCGGGCTCGCCCTCCTCCGGCACCGGCGGGGTCCAGCCACGCGGCGGGACGGTGCCGATCGGGAAGCGGATGTCGATCTTCGCCTGGAGCGAGAGCTCCCGGGCGTCGAACGCCATGATCGCCTCGGCGGTCGAGCCGAAGGAACGGCCCTCACCGACGACCTCGCGCTCCTCCTCATCGGTGGTGAGGAAGAACAGGCCCAGCACCATGTCCTGGGTCGGCATGGTCACCGGACGGCCGTCGGCCGGCTTGAGGATGTTGTTCGAGGACAGCATCAGGATGCGGGCCTCGGCCTGCGCCTCCGCGGACAGCGGCAGGTGCACGGCCATCTGGTCACCGTCGAAGTCCGCGTTGAACGCGGTGCACACGAGCGGGTGAATCTGAATGGCCTTGCCCTCGACCAGCTGCGGCTCGAACGCCTGGATACCGAGGCGGTGCAGGGTGGGCGCACGGTTCAGCAGCACCGGGTGCTCGGCGATGACCTCTTCGAGCACGTCGTACACGACCGTGCGGCCGCGCTCGACCATGCGCTTGGCCGACTTGATGTTCTGCGCGTGGTTCAGGTCCACCAGGCGCTTCATCACGAACGGCTTGAAGAGCTCCAGCGCCATGGCCTTGGGCAGACCGCACTGGTGCAGCTTGAGCTGCGGGCCGACGACGATGACCGAACGGGCCGAGTAGTCGACGCGCTTACCGAGCAGGTTCTGACGGAACCGGCCCTGCTTGCCCTTCAGCATGTCGCTGAGGGACTTCAGCGGACGGTTACCGGGGCCGGTGACCGGGCGGCCACGGCGGCCGTTGTCGAAGAGGGCGTCAACAGCCTCCTGAAGCATGCGCTTCTCGTTGTTGACGATGATCTCGGGGGCACCGAGGTCCAGGAGCCTCTTCAGCCGGTTGTTCCGGTTGATCACACGGCGGTACAGGTCGTTCAGGTCGGAGGTCGCGAAGCGGCCACCGTCCAGCTGCACCATCGGACGCAGGTCCGGCGGGATCACCGGGATGCAGTCCAGCACCATGCCGTTGGGGCTGTTCCGGGTCTGGAGGAACGCGGAGACGACCTTCAGGCGCTTGAGCGCACGGGTCTTCTTCTGGCCCTTGCCGGTCCGGATGATCTCGCGGAGCTTCTCGGCCTCCTCGTCGAGGTCGAAGGACTCCAGGCGCTTCTGGAGCGCCGCGGCGCCCATGCCGCCCATGAAGTACGTGCCGAAGCGGTCACGCAGCTCGCGGTAGAGCAGCTCATCGCCCTCCAGGTCCTGGACCTTGAGGTTCTTGAAGCGGTTCCACACCTCGTCGAGACGGTCGATCTCGCGCTGGGCGCGGTCGCGCAGCTGCTTCATCTCGCGCTCGGCGCCCTCGCGCACCTTGCGGCGCACATCGGCCTTGGCGCCCTCGGCCTCGAGCTCGGCGAGGTCCGCCTCCAGCTTCTTGGCGCGGGCCTCGAGGTCCGCGTCGCGGCGCTGCTCGATCTGCTGGCGCTCGACGGAGACATGAGCCTCCAGCGAGGGCAGATCGCGCGTGCGGCGCTCCTCGTCCACCCACGTGATCATATAGGCGGCGAAGTAGATGACCTTCTCGAGGTCCTTCGGGGCGAGGTCGAGCAGGTAGCCCAGACGGCTGGGCACGCCCTTGAAGTACCAGATGTGGGTGACGGGAGCGGCCAGCTCGATGTGGCCCATCCGCTCACGGCGCACCTTGGCGCGGGTGACCTCGACACCGCAGCGCTCACAGATGATGCCCTTGAAGCGGACGCGCTTGTACTTCCCGCAGTAGCACTCCCAGTCCCGGGTCGGACCGAAGATCTTCTCGCAGAAGAGTCCGTCCTTTTCGGGCTTGAGGGTGCGGTAGTTGATGGTTTCCGGCTTCTTGACCTCACCGTGGGACCACTGACGGATGTCATCAGCGGTGGCGAGGCCGATCCGCAGCTCGTCGAAGAAGTTGACGTCGAGCACTTGTCGTCAATCCCTCTTTCAGGGTCGTGTCTTCGGGTCTGACTGGGGGTCCGGGGAGAGGCCGGGGCGCTCAGTGGCGAGTGCCCCGGCCAGACCCGTCAGACCTCTTCGACGCTGCTCGGCTCGCGCCGGGACAGGTCGATACCGAGCTCCTCCGCAGCGCGGAAGACGTCCTCGTCGGTGTCGCGCATCTCGATGGACATGCCGTCGGACGACAGCACCTCCACGTTGAGGCACAGGGACTGCATCTCCTTGATGAGCACCTTGAAGGACTCGGGGATGCCGGGCTCGGGAATGTTCTCGCCCTTGACGATGGCCTCGTAGACCTTCACGCGGCCGGTCACGTCGTCGGACTTGATGGTCAGCAGCTCCTGGAGGGCGTACGCGGCGCCGTAAGCCTCCAGCGCCCACACCTCCATCTCGCCGAAGCGCTGGCCACCGAACTGAGCCTTACCACCCAGCGGCTGCTGGGTGATCATCGAGTACGGACCGGTGGACCGGGCGTGCAGCTTGTCGTCCACCAGGTGGTGCAGCTTGAGGATGTACATGTAGCCGACCGAGATCGGGTCCGGGAACGGCTCGCCGGAGCGGCCGTCGAACAGCCGGGCCTTGCCGGACGACTGGACCAGGCGGTCGCCGTCGCGGTTCGGGATCGTCGAGTCGAAGAGACCGGCGATCTCGTCCTCACGGGCGCCGTCGAAGACCGGGGTCGCGACGTTGGTACCGGGCTGGACCTCGTCCGCGCCGATCGCCTGGAGCCGCTGCATCCACTCCTCGGAGCCCTCGACCTTCCAGCCCCGGGAGGCCAGCCAGCCGAGGTGGATCTCCAGGACCTGCCCCGGGTTCATCCGGGACGGGACACCCAGCGGGTTGAGGATGATGTCGACCGGGGTGCCGTCCTCCAGGAACGGCATGTCCTCGACCGGAAGGATCTTGGAGATGACGCCCTTGTTGCCGTGGCGGCCGGCGAGCTTGTCACCGTCGGTGATCTTGCGCTTCTGCGCCACGTAGACGCGGACCAGCTGGTTCACGCCCGGCGGCAGCTCGTCGCCCTCCTCGCGGTCGAAGACGCGCACGCCGATGACCTTGCCGGTCTCGCCGTGCGGCACCTTCAGCGAGGTGTCACGGACCTCACGGGCCTTCTCACCGAAGATCGCGCGCAGCAGGCGCTCCTCCGGGGTCAGCTCGGTCTCACCCTTCGGGGTGACCTTGCCGACCAGGATGTCCCCGGCGATGACCTCGGCGCCGATGCGGATGATGCCGCGCTCGTCGAGGTCGGCCAGGACCTCCTCGGAGACGTTCGGGATGTCCCGGGTGATCTCCTCGGGGCCCAGCTTGGTGTCCCGGGCGTCGACCTCGTGCTCCTCGATGTGGATCGAGGAGAGGACGTCGTCCTGCACCAGACGCTGGCTGAGGATGATCGCGTCCTCGTAGTTGTGGCCCTCCCACGGCATGAACGCCACCAGGAGGTTCTTGCCGAGCGCCATCTCGCCGTCCTCGGTGGACGGGCCGTCGGCCAGCACCTGGCCGGCGATCACCCGCGCACCCTCGTCCACGACGACCTTCTGGTTGAAGGAGGTGCCCTGGTTGGAGCGGGAGAACTTGGCCACCCGGTAGGTGGTGTAGGTGCCGTCGTCGTTGGCCACCGTCACGTAGTCGGCGGAGACCTCCTGGACGACACCGTCCTTCTCGGCCTTGATGACATCGCCGGCGTCGACCGCGCAGCGGTACTCCATGCCGGTGCCGACCAGCGGGGACTCCGCCTTGATCAGCGGCACGGCCTGGCGCATCATGTTCGAGCCCATGAGCGCGCGGTTGGCGTCGTCGTGCTCCAGGAACGGGATCATCGCGGTCGCGACCGACACCATCTGGCGCGGCGAGACGTCCATGTAGTCGACGTCGTCGCCGGGGATGTAGTCGACCTCACCGCCACGGCGGCGGACCAGGACGCGGTTCTCGGCGAAGTGCAGATCGTTCGTCAGCGGCGCGTTGGCCTGCGCGATGACGAAGCGGTCCTCCTCGTCGGCGGTCAGGTAGTGCACCTCGTCGGTGACGACACCCTCGACGACCTTGCGGTACGGGGTCTCGATGAAACCGAACGCGTTGACCCGGCCGTACGAGGCGAGCGAGCCGATCAGACCGATGTTCGGGCCTTCGGGCGTCTCGATCGGGCACATGCGGCCGTAGTGCGAGGGGTGCACGTCACGGACCTCGAAGCCCGCCCGCTCACGGGAGAGACCACCGGGGCCGAGCGCGTTCAGCCGGCGCTTGTGGGTCAGACCCGACAGCGGGTTCGTCTGGTCCATGAACTGCGACAGCTGGCTGGTGCCGAAGAACTCCTTGATGGAGGCGACGACCGGCCGGATGTTGATCAGGGTCTGCGGCGTGATCGCCTCGACGTCCTGAGTGGTCATGCGCTCGCGGACGACGCGCTCCATACGCGCCAGACCCGTGCGGACCTGGTTCTGGATGAGCTCGCCGACGTTACGGATGCGGCGGTTGCCGAAGTGGTCGATGTCGTCGGTCTCGACGACCACGGACTGGCCGTTGTCCCCGACGGTCTCGGTCTCACCGGCGTGCAGCTTCACCAGGTACTTGATCGAGGCGATGATGTCCTCGACCGTCAGCACGCCCGCGTCCAGCGGAGCGGCCGCGCCCAGCTTCTTGTTGACCTTGTAGCGGCCGACCTTCGCCAGGTCGTAGCGCTTCGGGTTGAAGTAGAGGTTCTCCAGCAGCGTCTGCGCGGCCTCCCGCGTGGGGGGCTCGCCCGGGCGCAGCTTGCGGTAGATGTCGAGCAGCGCGTCGTCCTGGCCCTGGGTGTGGTCCTTCTCCAGGGTGGCGCGCATGGACTCGTACTCGCCGAACTCCTCGAGGATCTGCTCGGTGGTCCAGCCGAGCGCCTTCAGGAGGACGGTGACGGACTGCTTGCGCTTGCGGTCGATGCGGACACCGACCATGTCGCGCTTGTCGATCTCCATCTCCAGCCAGGCACCACGGGAGGGGATGACCTTGACCGAGAAGATGTCCTTGTCGGACGTCTTGTCGATGGAGGAGTCGAAGTAGACACCCGGCGAGCGGACCAGCTGCGAGACGACGACACGCTCGGTGCCGTTGATGCAGAAGGTGCCCTTGTCGGTCATGAGCGGGAAGTCGCCCATGAAGACCGTCTGGGACTTGATCTCACCGGTCTCGTTGTTGGTGAACTCGGCCGTGACGAAGAGCGGAGCGGCGTAGGTGAAGTCACGCTCCTTGCACTCGTCGATCGAGTTCTTCGGCGGCTCGAAACGATGATCACGGAAGGTCAGGGACATCGACCCGGAGAAGTCCTCGATCGGGGAGATCTCCTCGAAGATCTCTTCCAGACCGGACTTGGTGGGGACGTCCTGACCGCTGTCCAGCGCAGCCTCGACGCGAGCCTTCCACGCGGCATTGCCGAGCAGCCAATCGAAGCTCTCGGTCTGAAGCGCGAGGAGGTTCGGAACCTCGAGAGGCTCCTTGATCTTCGCAAAGGAGATGCGCAGCGGGGCGGTGCTGGCGCCATTGTTCGTATTGGCAGTCGAGGCGTTGCGCGAGGCGGCCAAGAGGGGGTCCTTCCGAGGGCTCGGACTCACTACGCGCGTACCGGTCCCACCGAGAGCCCATGGATGAAATCCCTGGTCAGGGCCTTTTCATCAGTAGTGCTCGAAGGTAGGTATGCCCCTGGTGACGGGCAGGGAGCAGCTAACAGGCAGCGCAAAGGGTCAGTGTAGCCACTTGGCACACTGATGTCCAGCGCCGAGTTTCTGAGACCGGCAGTGCCAATCTCTCCCTCCGGTGAGGGGGCGCGCCCCTCGTTGTGTTCTCACGCCCTGTCGGCAGCCCGCGCTGTCGATGCGCATATCGATACTGCCCGCTTCGCCGACGATCCATGCCTCGGACTTTCGGATCGGTGTGACGTCGCGTCCTGAGAATTGCGCGCTGCGTGCCGTTCGTCAAGGCCCCCCACTCCGGCGAGATCGTCACAGGGCGTGGCGACGGGCAACGAAGATCACCCTACCTCCACAAGCCCATAAGGCAATGTAACCGTCGCGGGAACGCCGAAGGGCGACCACCCGAACGGGTGATCGCCCCTGGCGTGGAACCGGGCCGCGCCGCCGGACGTCCTACGGGCGTGTGGCGGCGGGCCGCGAGGTCATCCGACCTCGAGGGGTCACTTGACCTCGACGGAGGCGCCGGCGCCCTTGAGGGACTCGGCGGCCTTGTCGGCCTGCTCCTTGTTGACCTTCTCGAGGACCGGCTTCGGGGTGCCGTCGACGAGGTCCTTGGCCTCCTTCAGACCCAGGGAGGTCAGCTCGCGCACGACCTTGATGACCTGGATCTTCTTGTCGCCGGCGCCGGTGAGGATGACGTCGAACTCGTCCTTCTCCTCCTCGGCCGGGGCAGCGGCGCCCGGGGCACCCGGGGCGGCGGCGACCACGGCGGCCGGGGCGGCGGCGGTGACGTCGAACTTCTCCTCGAAGGCCTTCACGAACTCGGAGAGCTCGATGAGGGTCATTTCCTCGAACTGCGCGAGCAGGTCGTCCTGGCTGAGCTTCGCCATGGTGGCGGTCCTTCCACTAATTCGGCAGGTGGTGCCGGATGTACATGTCGGCGGGCTTCCGGGCCCGCTGCGACCGGGGCCTGATTACTCGGCGGCCTCGGCCTCGGCGGGAGCCGGTGTGTCGGCACCGCCCTGCTCGGCCTGCTTCTGCCGGAGCGCCTCGGCGGTCCGGACGAACTTCGACAGCGGGGCCTGGAAGAGCGCGGCAGCCTGGGACTGCTTGCCCTTCATCGCACCCGCCAGCTTGGCGAGCAGCACCTCACGGGACTCGAGGTCCGCGAGCTTCTTGATCTCGTCGGCGGACAGCGCCTTGCCGTCAAGGACACCGCCCTTGATCACGAGAGCGGGGTTGTCCTTGGCGAAGTCACGGAGACCCTTCGCCGCCTCGACCGGGTCACCGGTCACGAAGGCGACGGCCGACGAACCCGAGAACAGGTCGTCGAGCTGGTTGATCCCGGCCTCGTTGGCCGCGATCTTGGTCAGCGTGTTCTTCACCACACGGTACTGAGCGTTCTCACCGAGCGAACGGCGCAGCTCCTTGAGCTGCGCAACGGTGAGACCGGTGTACGCGGTCACAACGGCCGCGTTCGCGTTGCGGAACTTCTCCCGCATCTCGTCGACGGCTGCGACCTTGTCAGGACTCGCCATGAGCCTCGGCCTCCTTCCGGGTGATGAGGACCGCTTCGGTCTGAAGGAAGGAGAACTGAGACAACGCGAAAACGCCCCGGCGCAGGCGCTCGGGGCGTAACTCGACCGGCACGGACCCACGGCCCGTTCGGGAGTGCAACCTTAAGTCACCTACGCAGGTCGTCCGCGGCTAGCGGATCCTTCAGCCACCGAATCCCTTGCGGGACACGGCGACAACCAGCGGTCTTGGGCTTCTCTAGGAGATTACGCGAACGGGCCGCGGCCAGGCAAATCGGCTCTACTGCTGGAGCATGTCCTGGAAGTCCACGGTGTCCGAGGAGGACGGCTCGGTGACGGTCACGCTGGTGCCGTAGTCCGAGTAGAAGACCGTGGAGTCGTAGGCGCCGCTGTTGCTCTGCGCCTGCTCACGCTTCTTGACCAGCAGGTTCTCCTCGTCCACCCACAGGTCGATGGTCTCGGTGTCCATACCGGAGGTCTCCAGCTGCTTCTGGAGGGCGTCCAGGTCGGACTGGCTGAGCTCCTTGGACTGCATCTTGGCGATCTCGGAGACCTTGACCGTGCCCGTGTAGTGGGTGGCCTTGACGCCCTTCACGTCCTCGCTGCCCACGCTCTTGACCTTGCCCGTGGCGAGCAGCAGCTCCACCGAGCGCGAGGGGTTGTTGTTCTGCATCTGGTCCTTCAGGAAGGCGCCCGAGGGGCCCGCCTTCTGGGCCAGCACGTCGTAGTCGTACTTCACCCAGTGCTTGCCGCCGCCCGCCTGCGCGGCGAACTCGTCGCCCATGTTCAGGAACATGGCGTCCGGGGTGTACTTGGCGTCCATCGGCTTGCCCGCGATCGGGGAGGAGGCGATGGCGCCACCGTTCTGGGTGATGGACATGTTGGCCCGGATGCCGTCGGCCCAGTCCATGTCGCCGGACATCTGCGAGTTCTGCTCGCCCATCTTGGTGGTGCCCTCGACCTTGGCCGAGTTCTTCTTGTCCGTCTGCTGCGAGGCGAGCTTGAGCGCCGCCAGCGGGCTCATCGCGGACTGCCCGGACTTGTCGCCGCCGGTCTTGTCGCCGGCCTTGTCATCGCCGGACTTCTCACTCCCGCACGCGGTGAGGCCGACCATCAGAACGAGACTTCCAGCGGCTATCGCCCATCGCGCACCGACATGAGTACCGCGCACGGCTCCCCCTAGTTTTTATTTCTCTTTTACGTCTGCGGAGTGACTCTAGCGGAGGGGGCCGACAACGGAAGACGCCGGGCCCCCGCACCTTCGACGCGGTGCGGGGGCCCGGCGGTTGCACACCGTGGTGCGCTGATCAGGGACTGCCTCAGATGGCGTCTTCCTCGACCAGCAGGTTGCGGGTGCGGTTGGCGTCCAGCGGAATGCCGGGGCCCATCGTGGTGGTCAGGGTCGCCTTCTTGATGTAGCGGCCCTTGGCGGCGGACGGCTTGAGACGGTTGATCTCCTCGAGCGCCGCGGCGTAGTTCTCCACCAGCTTCGTCTCGTCGAACGAGAGCTTGCCGATGATGAAGTGCAGGTTCGAGTGCTTGTCGACGCGGAACTCGATCTTGCCGCCCTTGATGTCCGTGACGGCCTTGGCCACGTCCGGGGTGACGGTGCCGGTCTTCGGGTTCGGCATCAGACCACGCGGACCGAGCACCCGGCCGAGGCGGCCGACCTTGCCCATGAGGTCCGGGGTGGCGACGACGGCGTCGAAGTCCAGGCGGCCCTTGGACACCTCGTCGATGAGCTCGTCGGAGCCGACGATGTCGGCGCCCGCGGCCTCCGCGGCCGCAGCACGGTCACCGGTCGCGAAGACCAGGACCCGGGCGGTCTTACCGGTGCCGTGCGGCAGGTTCACGGTGCCACGGACCATCTGGTCGGCCTTGCGCGGGTCGACACCCAGGCGCATGGCGACCTCGACGGTCGCGTCGAACTTGGTGGTGGAGGTGTCCTTCGCCAGCCGGACGGCCTCGAGCGGGGCGTATGCGCGCTCCCGGTCGATCTTGGCGTCCGCAGCGCGGAGGGTCTTGCTGCGCTTGCTCACTCTTGCTCCTGATGTCTGTGGAGTTCGTGGTCCGGGCCAGCGCTTGGCCCTGCCACAGGTGGCCGCGGGGCTGTCGGCCCTCGCGCGTGGAGTGTCAGCCCTCGACCGTGATGCCCATGGAGCGGGCGGTGCCGGCGATGATCTTCTCGGCGGCGTCCAGGTCGTTGGCGTTCAGGTCGGGCATCTTGGTGGTGGCGATCTCACGCACCTGGTCGCGGGTGATCTTGGCGACCTTGGTCTTGTGCGGCTCGCCGGAGCCCTTCTCCACGCCCGCGGCCTTGAGGATCAGCTTGGCGGCCGGCGGAGTCTTGGTCACGAAGGTGAAGGAGCGGTCCTCGTAGACCGTGATCTCCACCGGCACGACCATGCCGCGCTGCGACTCGGTCGCGGCGTTGTAGGCCTTGCAGAACTCCATGATGTTGACGCCGTGCTGACCCAGCGCGGGGCCGACCGGCGGGGCCGGGTTCGCGGCGCCGGCCTGGATCTGGAGCTTGATCAGCCCCGTGACCTTCTTCTTCTTGGGAGGCATGCTCTCTCCGGGTCCTAGTGAGAGGGTGTTCGCCTCCGAACCGGATCATCCGGATGGAGGCATACCGCACAACGATAACGGGTATAGCTGTGCGCCTTAAAACCGAGCAGGTCAGACCGGCCGCGAAAGCCCGTCTGACCTGTCGGAAGTTCTCGTGAAGAGACTCAGTTCTGAAAAGACTCAGTTCTTCTGGATCTGGTCGAAGCTCAGCTCGACCGGGGTCTCCCGGCCGAAGATCTCGACCAGGCCCTTGACCTTCTTCGAGTCGGCGTTGATCTCGTTGATCGTCGCCTGGAGGGTCGCGAACGGGCCGTCGGTGACCGTGACCGAGTCGCCCACCTCGAAGTCCAGCACCTGGACCTCGACCTTGCGGCTCGGCGCCGGCACACCGCTCTCCTCGGCGGCGGCCTTGGCGGCCTTCTCCTCGGCCTCCGGGGCGAGCATCTTGACGATCTCGTCCAGGGTCAGCGGGTACGGGTCGTAGGCGTTGCCCACGAAGCCGGTGACGCCCGGGGTGTTGCGGACGACGCCCCACGACTCGTTCGTCAGGTCCATGCGGACGAGCACATAGCCGGGCAGCTTGTTCTGCCGGACGTTCTTACGCTCACCGTTCTTGATCTGGACGATCTCTTCCTCGGGGACCTCGGCCTGGTAGATGAAGTCCTCGACGTTCAGCGAGACGGCACGCTGCTCCAGGTTGGCCTTCACGCGCTTCTCGTAGCCCGCGTAGGTGTGGATCACGTACCACTCGCCGGGCAGCCCGCGCAGCTCCTCACGGAGCGCCTCGACCGGGTCGACCTCGGCCTCGGACTCCGCCTCGGCCGCGTCGTCCGCCTGGGCCGTCTCGGTCTCGAGGGCGTCCTCGTCCTCGACGCGCAGCGCGTCCTCCTCGGCGGGAACGCCCGCCGAGGCGTCGGCCGCTTCAGCCTGGTCGGAGTCCGCCGCCTCGACGATGTCGAGCTCGTCCTCACGGGACTCGACGGGCTCGGCGGCGTCGTTCAGGTTCGGGTCAGACACTGTGGCTGCTTCTTCCTGGCTTCAATGGGGGTGGAACGTGCGAAAGAGGCGACGCCGGGACGGCGGCGCCTTTCGCGAGGGTCTCAGCCAAAGACGTACTTGATGGCGTTGTTGAACCCATAGTCAATCACGGTCACGATGCCGATCATGATGACGACGAAAACGATCACCACGCTGGTGTACGTCGACAGCTGGCTGCGCGTGGGCCAGACAACCTTCCGCAGCTCAGCGATGATCTGGCGGTAGAAGAGCGCGAGCCGACCGAAGGGCCCCTTCTTCGCGCGCTTGCCACCACGACGACCCCGCTTGGTCGTCTCCTCATCCTCGGGACGACCGCTCTCAGGCGTCGCGGTGGAGCCAAGGGCTTCCGTCACTCGTCCTCACCTGAATCCGGGTCGTGGCCGTGCCGCGTCCGGCCCGGCCGCACAGCGGTGCTTGTCCTTGCGTACGCATGCACGCACCCTCATCACAGTGCGTGTAGCAGGGCCGGAGGGACTTGAACCCCCAACCGCTGGTTTTGGAGACCAGTGCTCTACCAATTGAGCTACGACCCTTTGCGGCACTCCCAACCTACCGCATACACCCGGCTGCACGGAGTGTGCGGTCGGATCCGGCTGTTGATCGGCCAACGACGAGTGAGTGTACGTGCTTGACGGCCGGGCGTCGAACGAGAAGCGCGCGAAGTCTGGAGCAAACCCGTGTGCCACCCATTTCGCCCGTCTGCGACGATGCATCTATGACCGCTGCTACTCCCCCAGTACAGTCCCCGACCGACCGGCGGGTATCGGCCCGGATCGGCTCGATCTCCGAGTCCGCGACCCTCGCCGTCGACGCCAAGGCCAAGGCCCTCAAGGCCGCGGGCCGTCCGGTGATCGGCTTCGGCGCCGGTGAGCCCGACTTCGCCACGCCCGACTACATCGTCGAGGCCGCCGCCGCGGCCTGCCGCGACCCGAAGTACCACCGCTACACCCCGGCCGGCGGCCTCCCCGAGCTCAAGGCCGCGATCGCCGCGAAGACGCTGCGTGACAGCGGGTACGAAGTCGAGGCGGCCCAGATCCTGGTGACCAACGGCGGCAAGCAGGCGATCTACGAGGCGTTCGCCGCGATCCTGGACCCGGGCGACGAGGTCATCGTCCCCGCGCCCTACTGGACCACCTACCCGGAGTCGATCCGGCTGGCCGGCGGTGTCCCGGTGGAGGTCGTCGCCGACGAGACGACCGGCTACCGCGTCTCCGTCGAGCAGCTGGAGGCGGCCCGCACCAAGAACACCAAGGTGCTGCTCTTCGTCTCCCCCTCGAACCCCACCGGCGCGGTCTACAGCCGTGAGCAGATCGAGGAGATCGGCCGCTGGGCGGCCGACAACGGGCTGTGGGTGCTGACCGACGAGATCTACGAGCACCTGGTCTACGGCGACGCCAAGTTCCACTCGCTGCCGGTCGTGGTGCCCGAGCTGCGCGACAAGTGCGTCGTGGTCAACGGTGTCGCCAAGACGTACGCGATGACCGGCTGGCGGGTGGGCTGGGTCATCGGCCCCAAGGACGTCATCAAGGCCGCGACCAACCTCCAGTCGCACGCCACCTCGAATGTGAGCAATGTCGCCCAGGTCGCCGCGCTGACCGCCGTCTCGGGCGACCTCGACGCCGTGGCCGCGATGCGCGAGGCGTTCGACCGCCGCCGCCGCACCATCGTGCGGATGCTGAACGAGATCGACGGCGTCGAGTGCCCGGAGCCGGAGGGCGCCTTCTACGCCTACCCCTCGGTCAAGGGGCTGCTCGGCAAGGAGATCCGCGGCAAGCGGCCGCGGACCACCGTCGAGCTGGCCGAGATCATCCTGGAGGAGGCCGAGGTCGCGGTGGTTCCGGGTGAGGCGTTCGGCACCCCGGGCTATCTGCGGCTGTCCTACGCGCTGGGCGACGAGGACCTCGTCGAGGGCGTCTCCCGGCTCCAGAAGCTGCTGGGCGAGGCGGCCGCGTAAGGCGTCGGCTTCAGGCGCCGGCTTCAGGCGCCGGCTTCAGGCGCCGGCTTCAGGCGCCGGCTTTCGTACGCACGATCCGTACGGACGGCAGGAACGGGCCGGAGTCCGCAGGGGGCGGATTCCGGCCCGTTCACGTGCGCGCGCCTCCTCGTTCGGGGAAAGCGGTACCGACCGATCCGGTCGTGGGGCAGTATCTGGTAATGGCACGCGATGTACACCTGCTCCCCAAAGCGCATCTGCATCTCCACTTCACCGGCTCCATGCGCCCCGCGACCCTCCTCGAACTCGCCGACAAGTACGGCGTCCATCTCCCCGAGGCACTGAGCGGCGGTGAGCCGCCGAAGCTGCGCGCCACCGATGAGCGCGGCTGGTTCCGCTTCCAGCGGCTGTACGACATCGCACGCTCCTGTCTGCGGGACGCCGACGACATCCGGCGGCTGGTGCGCGAGGCGGCCGAGGAGGACGTGCGGGACGGGGCCCAGTGGCTGGAGATCCAGGTGGACCCCACCTCGTACGCCCCGCGGCTGGGCGGCCTGACCCCCGCGATGGAGGTCATCCTGGACGCGGTCGGGAGCGCCTCCGCGGCGACCGGTCTCGGGATCAGGGTGGTGGTCGCCGCCAACCGCGTGAAGCATCCGCTGGAGGCCCGCACCCTGGCCCGGCTCGCGGTGCGCTTCGCGGACCGCGGCGTGGTCGGCTTCGGCCTCTCCAACGACGAACGGCGCGGCTTCGCCCGCGACTTCGACCGGGCCTTCGCCATCGCCCGGGAGGGCGGGCTGCTGGCGGCGCCGCACGGCGGCGAGCTGTCGGGCCCCGGCAGCGTGCGGGACTGCCTGGACGACCTCGGCGCGGCCCGGGTCGGCCACGGGGTGCGCGCGGCGGAGGACCCGCGGCTGCTCGCCAAGCTCGCCGAGCGCCAGGTGACCTGCGAGGTGTGCCCGTCGTCGAACGTGGCGCTCGGGGTCTACGAGAAGCCGGAGGACGTCCCGCTGCGCACGCTGTACGACGCGGGGGTGCCGATGGCGCTCGGGGCGGACGACCCGCTGCTCTTCGGCTCACGGCTGGCGGCGCAGTACGAGCTGGTGCGCGAGCACCACGACTTCACCGACGCCGAACTGGCCGAGCTGGCGCGTCAGTCGGTGCGCGGCTCGGCCGCGCCGGAAGAGGTCAGGACGCGGATGCTGGCGGATATCGACGGCTGGCTGGCGGGCCCGGACTGCTCACGTGAGTAGTCCGATCTCAGCCTACTCACGTGAGTAGGTCGAGATTCAGAGGCTCACGCCGACCGTCACCGGCTCGTTGACCAGTCGGATCCCGAACGCCTCCTCGACCCCGGCCACCACCTCGCGGGCCAGCGCCAGCAGGTCCTCGGTCGTGGCCTCGCCCCGGTTGGTGAGGGCGAGCGTGTGCTTGGTGGAGATCCGGGCCGGGCCGGTGCCGTAGCCCTTGGTGAAGCCCGCCCTGTCGATCAGCCAGGCCGCGGAGGTCTTGATCAGGCCGTCGCCCGCCGGGAAGGTGGGCGGCGCGGTGTCCGGGCCCAGGCGTTCGGCGACGCGGGCCAGGAAGGCGGCGTGGGCGTCCTGGTCGAGCACCGGGTTGGTGAAGAACGACCCCGCGGACCAGGTGTCGTGGTCCTCGGGGTCGAGCACCATGCCCTTGCCCGCGCGCAGCCCCAGGACGGTCTCGCGGGCGACGGCGGCCGGTACCCGGTCCCCCACCTCGACGCCGAGCACCCGCGCGGTCTCGGCGTACCGGACGGGCGCGGAGAGCCCGCCCGCGTCCTCCAGCTCGAAGCGGACCCGGAGCACCACATGGCGGTCGGGGTCGGCCTTGAAGCGGCTGTGGCGGTAGGAGAAGGCGCAGTCGGCGTTCGGGATCGTGACGACCTCGTCGGCGCGGCGGTCGTAGGCGATCACCTCGGTGATCGTCGCGGAGACCTCCTGGCCGTAGGCGCCGACGTTCTGTATCGGCGTCGCGCCCGCGGAGCCGGGGATTCCGGCGAGGCATTCGATGCCCGCGAGCCCCGCCTGGACCGTACGGGCCACGGCGGCCGACCAGTTCTCGCCCGCGGCGAGCTCCAGGCGGGTGCCGTCGAGTGTGAAGCCGCTGGTGGCGATGTGCAGGGCGGTGCCGTCGAAGCCCTTGTCGGCGATGACCAGATTGCTGCCGCCGCCGATCACCAGCAGCGGGGTCCCGGCCGCGTCGGCCGCGCGGACCGCGGCGATGACCTCGTCGTCGGTCGTGGCCGTGAGCAGCCGGTTGGCCGGGCCGCCGAGACGGAAGGTGGTGAGGGGCGCGAGAGGGGCGTCGTGGAGTTCCTGCACGCGCTCAAGAGTACGGGGGCGCCCTCTGGGCTCCTCGAGGCGGCCGCCCCCGGTGTGGGGAATCCGGGGGCCGGCGGGCCGGCGGGCCTGCGGGCCGTAAGGGGCTCGGACGGGCCGCACGCGCTCCGGCGTGCTCTCATCCGCCCGGGGGCCGCATCGGGCGCGGTCGGGGGCTCAGACGAGCCGTACCACGGCACGGGCCCGGCCCAGCACCTTCTGGCCGCCGCTGGTCGCCGTGATGTCGAGGCGCACCGTACGGGCCTCGTCGTCCAGCTTGGCGGTCACCTTGGCGCCGATCTCGATGACCGCGCCCTTGTCGTCGTTGGGGACCACGACCGGCCGGGTGAAGCGGACGCCGTACTCGACGAGGGCGCCGGGGTCGCCGGCCCACTCGGTCACCACCCGGGCCGCCTGGGCCATGGTGTAGGCGCCGTGCGCGATGACGTCGGGGAGACCGACCTCTCTGGCGAACTTCTCGTTCCAGTGGATCGGGTTGAAGTCGCCCGACGCGCCCGCGTAGCGCACGAGGTCGGCGCGGTTCACCCGGAACTCGCGCGTCGGCACCTCGGTGCCGACCTCCACGGCGTCATACGAGATCCTGGCCGTCATCTGCTCTCCTCCACCTCTGCGTCAGCGGCGCGGGCCACCAGCGTCGTGAACGACGTCGCTACATGATCACCCGCCTCGTCGTGGACCTCGCCGCGGACGGACAGGATGTCGTTGCCGGCCAGCGACTTGATCGAGTCGATGATCGAGGTGACCCTCAGACGGTCCCCCGCGCGGACCGGGCGGGTGTACTCGAACTGCTGGTCGCCGTGGACCACCCGGCTGTAGTCCAGTCCCAGCTGCGGGTCCTCGACAACCTGCTTCCCGGCCGCCTTGAAGGTGATCGTGAAGATGAACGTCGGCGGGGCGATCACATCGGGGTAGCCGAGGTCCCGGGCCGCCTCGGGATCGGTGTAGACCGGATTGGTGTCACCGAGGGACTCGGCGAATTCCCGGATCTTCTCCCGGCCGACCTCGTAGGCGGCGGTGGGCGGGTAGGTCCGCCCCACGAAGGACTGGTCGAGCGCCATCGGCGCACACCTCCTGCGATTGAATTACCAACGAAACGAGGCCGCCCCCCGCGAGTGGGGGCGGCCTCGAATGAGAGTTTATTGCTATCGCGTCTCGCGGTGCGCGGTGTGCGCGTTGCAACGCGGGCAGTGCTTCTTGATCTCAAGACGATCCGGGTCGTTGCGCCGGTTCTTCTTGGTGATGTAGTTCCGCTCCTTGCACTCCACGCAGGCCAGCGTGATCTTCGGGCGGACGTCGGTGGCAGCCACGTGAGTGCTCCTTGACGAACGGACATAGGGGATTAACGCAGAAAGAGTAGCCGATCGAAGGACCGACCCCGCAATCGGCTACTGTCAGTAGCGGTGACCGGACTTGAACCGGTGACACAGCGATTATGAGCCGCTTGCTCTACCGACTGAGCTACACCGCTGCGATGCGAGTGACTCCCCGCTCGACCAGCGTAGCGGAACGGGAAGCCTCACACATCAGAGCCCCAATACGGAATCGAACCGTAGACCTTCTCCTTACCATGGAGACGCTCTGCCGACTGAGCTATTGGGGCGAGCGATGAAGACATTACACGGTCGGCCGCCGAAGGTGAAATCCGTATCGGCCCCTCGTCACCCTGGACTCATGCACCACACCGGTACGACTATTCGGCTCCTCCACGAGGCCGCCCCGACCTCGTCCTAGGCTTCGCTTCGCACCCGCGTGATCTTGAGCTGCGCACGCTTCCGACGCGTGCCCGGCGCGTCACCCGTCGCGTGCCCGGCGCGAACCCAGGAGCGCGATGCCCGAGAGCCAGCAGCAGCCACAACAGCCACAACAGCCGCCCAGGAACGGCGGAACGGCCCCCGGCGAGCCCACCGCCCTGGTGCTCGGCGGCGTCCGGCTCGCCGACGGGCGCACCGTGGACGTCCGGCTCAGCGGCGGGCGGATCGAGGCCGTCGGCACGGCGGGCAGCCTCGTCCCCGGCACCCGGCTGGACCTCGGCGGCTATCTGCTGCTGCCCGCCCCCGCCGAGCCCCACGCCCACTGCGACACCGCCCTTACGGCCGACATGGCGGGCCCGGTCCCGTACGCCCCCGGGGACGTCCAGCGCCGCACCGTCGAGGCCGCCCTGCTCGAACTCGGCCACGGGGCCACGGCGCTGCGCACCCATGTCCGCATCGGCGGGGTGCACGGGCTGCGCTCCCTGGAGGCGGTCCTGGAGGCCGGCCGGGCGCTGCGCGGGCTCACGGAGCTGAGCGCGGTGGCGGTGCCCCGGGTGCTGACCGGCACCGCGGGGGCGGACGGTCTGGCGATGCTGCGGGACGCGGTGGAGATGGGCGCGTCGGTCATCGGCGGCTGCCCCGACCTCGACCCGGATCCGACCGGTCACGCCGAGACCGTCCTCGACCTCGCCGCGCGCCACGGCTGCGCCGTGGATCTGCACACGGACGGTGACGATCCGGCCCGCCTCGCCCGGCTCGCGGCGATGGCCGGGGGCCTGCGGCCGGGCGTCACCATCGGCCCCTGCGGCGGGCTGTCCCGGCTGCCCGCGGAGTCGGCGGGGAGGATCGCCGAACGGCTGGCGGCGGCCGGGGTGACCGTCGTCTGCCTCCCCCAGGGCGACTGCGCCGGGCTGGAGCACCAGGGCATGCGGGGAGCGCGCGCCCGCCCCTGCGCGCCGGTACGGCTGCTGCGCGCCGCGGGCGTCCGGGTGGCCGCGGGCAGCGGGGCGCTGCGGGACGCGGTGAACCCCGTGGGGCGCGGCGATCCCCTGGAGGCCGCCTTTCTGCTGGCGTCCCGGGGCGAGTCGCGCCCGGAGGAGGCGTACGAGGCGGTGTGCGGGCGGGCGCGGGCCGCGATGGGGCTCGCCGAGGTGCGGGTGGAGGCCGGGTTCCCCGCGGAGCTGCTCGCGGTGCGCGGGGACGGCCTCGCGGGGGTGCTCTCGCTCGCGTACAGCAGGGTCGTGGTGCACCGGGGGCGGGTGGTGGCGCGTACCAGCGCGGTGCGGGAGTACTGCGACTCGGCGGCCGCGGCGGCGCTGGAGCTGCCCCGGCAGGCACGGCCGCAGAGCGGCGGCGAGCAACAGTAGGCCGCACGGCGTACGGTCGGGATCATGCGCATTGTCATCGCTGGTGGACATGGACAGATCGCGCTGCGGCTGGAGCGGCTGCTCACCGCGCGCGGAGACGAAGTGGCGGGCATCGTCCGCAAACCGGAGCAGGCGGGCGACCTGCTGGCGTCGGGCACCGAACCCGTCGTCTGCGACCTGGAGTCGGCCTCACTGGAGGACGTCGTCAAGCATCTGGAGAACGCGGACGCGGCCGTCTTCGCGGCCGGAGCGGGCCCCGGCAGCGGTGCGGACCGTAAGGACACCGTCGACCACCGGTCCGCGGTGCTCTTCGCGGACGCGGCCGAACGGGCCGGGGCCCGGCGGTTCCTGATCATCTCCTCGACCGGCGCCTCCCACGAGCCGCCACCGGACACCGACCCGGTCTTCGCCGCCTATCTGCGCGCCAAGGCCGCGGCGGACGACGACATCCGCGCCCGGGACGGCCTCGACTGGACCGTACTGCGGCCGGGCCGGCTGACGAACGACCCGGGCACGGGCCGGGTGAAGCTGGCCGAACGCACCGGCCGCGCCGAGATCACCCGCGACGACGTGGCCGCGGTCCTGGTCGCCCTCCTGGACGAGCCCCGTACGGCGGGCCGCACGCTGGAGCTGATCAACGGCGACACGGCGGTGGCGGACGCGGTGGCGGCGGTGGCCGAACGGGGTTGAGCGGTCGGGCCAGCCCGACCGCTCAGAAGTCCACCCGGGTCGACCCGGCCCGACCGCTCAGAAGTCCACCCGGGTCGACCCGGCCCGATCGCTCAGAAGTCCACCCGGGCCGGGGCGTCGGCCCGGGCCACGGACTCCTGGGCGTACTGGCGCTCGTAGGCCGTCCGGATGCGTTCGATCCGCGGGTCCTGCGTCCCCGCCTCGGAGGCCGGGTAGAGCAGGATCACCTCGTACGAGCGCTCCCGCTCGATCGTCCCGTTCTGGTCCCGCCACTGCCCCCGGCCGTCGTGGATCGTCAGGCCGGAGGGGAAGCGAGGGGTGATCCGCCGGTCCACGAAGGCGAGGAACTGCTTCTCGGTGACGGGCGGCCCGCCGTCGGGGCGCTCGGTGCCGAAGAAGAGCCGGGTCTCGACGTACGGCTTGCCCCGGCCCACCGCGCCGGAGGCCGCCGCGGCGGGCGGGTCGTCCAGCGCGGCGTACGCGGCGACGGGGGTGGCGGCGGCGAGGGCGAAGGCCGCTCCGACGGCGGCGAGACGGACGCGTGGCTTCATGGTCGGCATCGTCCGATCGTCCCGGCGCCGGGGACCCCCGGGAAGACCGCCTTACGGTGCACATCCGTACGAGGCGCGGGGCACGTCCGGGCGAGGCATGAGGTGACTTTCCCTTGTTGGTTGAAGCGATCCGCCCTACTCTGCCGCCACCGAATCTGACGAACCGTCAGATCGAATGGAACGGACAGGACCACCACGAGGCGACCGGGGAGAGATGGCGAGATGACCGGCGAGACGAACGGCACCACCGAGCTGCCCCTGGTCATCAGCGTCGATGACCATGTGATCGAGCCCGCGCACCTCTTCGAGACCTGGCTCCCGGCCAAGTACCGGGACCGCGGCCCCAAGCCCCTCACGGCCGGGATCGGCGAACTGGCCTACATCGGCGGCAAGTACAAGTTCACCACCGACCCGGAGGGCCAGCTCACCGACTGGTGGCAATACGAGGGCGACCTCTTCCCCTACAAGCGGATCATCGCCGCCGTCGGCTTCTCGCGCGACGAGATGACCCTCGACGGCATCACCCGCGAGCAGATGCGCCGCGGCTGCTGGGACCCCAAGGACCGGCTCGCCGACATGGACCTCAACCATGTCGAGGCGTCACTGTGCTTCCCGACCTTCCCCCGCTTCTGCGGCCAGACCTTCGCCGAGGCGAAGGACAAGGAGGTCGGGCTGGCGTGCGTCCGGGCGTACAACGACTGGATGGTCGAGGAGTGGTGCGGCGACAGCGGCGGCCGCCTCATCCCGCTCTGCCTGATCCCCCTGTGGGACGTCGACCTCGCCGTCCAGGAGGTGCGCCGCAACGCGGCCCGCGGCGTCCGCGCGGTGACCTTCAGCGAGATCCCCACCTACCTCGGGCTCCCCAGCATCCACAGCGGCTACTGGGACCCGTTCTTCGCCGAGTGCGAGGCCACGGGGACGGTCGTGTGCATGCACATCGGCTCCTCGTCCCAGATGCCCGCCGCCTCCCCCGACGCCCCGCCGGCCGTCCAGGCCGCGCTGAGCTTCAACAACGCCATGGCGTCGATGATGGACTTCCTCTTCAGCGGCGTCCTGGTCTCCTTCCCGCGCCTGAAGCTGGCCTACGCCGAGGGCCAGATGGGCTGGATCCCGTACGCCCTGGAGCGCGCGGACGACGTCTGGGAGGAGCACCGCGCCTGGGGCGGCGTCCGCGACCTCATCCCCGAACCGCCGTCCACGTACTACTACCGGCAGATCTTCTGCTGCTTCTTCCGCGACAAGCACGGGGTCGCCTCGCTGGACACGGTCGGTGTGGACAACGCCACCTTCGAGACCGACTACCCCCACGTCGACTCCACCTGGCCGCACACCCGCCGCATCGCCGCCGAGCATGTGGCCGACCTCTCCCCCGAGACCACGTACAAGATCCTCCGCGGCAACGCGATCCGGATGCTGGAGCTGGACCTCGACCGGGGGCGGCAGACGGGGACGGGCGGCTAGCCCCGGGCCGGGCCGTACGCAGCGAGCAGCCCGTACGCCGCGACTAGGCCGTGCGCGGCGGCTCGCTCGCGCGCGGCTGGTCCGAGCCGCAGTAGCGGCACTTGCGCGCCGCCTCGGGGATGTCCTCGGCGAGGCACTCCGGGCAGGTCTTGAGCGGGCCCGGCTCCCCGAAGACCTCCGCGCCGCGGCGGCGCTGGGTGTACTTGTACGGCACGATGATCAGGAAGTAGATGACCGCCATGAAGATGATGAAGTAGATCAGGGCGGAGATGAACGACCCGATGTTGAGATAGGTCGAGGTGTTCCCCTGGTCGCCGAGCTGCCAGCCCAGCCCGACCGATTTGCCGCCCTGGAGCCGGGCGATGACCGGGTTGATCACGGAGTCGGTGAACGCCTTGATCAGCGTCGAGAACGCCAGCGCTGTGACCAGGCCGACGGCGACAACGATGACATCACCGCGCATGAGGAAGTTCTTGAAGCCCCTGAGCACGATCCGCCCTCTCTGTCCTGATACGGGGGAATCACCACCCTAGGAGCGGCCTTACGGAGCCCACGGTGCGCCACGACGGACGGCCGCCCGTACGGCGGCAGATCCCCGCACACAGCGCCGGAACTGGGCCTCGACCGCCGAGAACTTTCCAAAACGGCTTAAGCCACGTGATGAAATAAGCCGTGCCGCGAGGATTGACGTCCTTCGCCCGGCCTTGAATCATTCAGACACCGAGCACCGTGACCACACCGGCGCTCCGCCCCACGTGGCCGTGAACACACCGGCCACCGCATTCGCTCCTCCCTCCGCACGGCCGTGACCGCACCGGCCGCCCCCGTCCGCACAGGAAGGCATCGGCTTCTATGAGATCTGTCAGGCTCACGACAAGACCTGGACAAAGCCCCGTCACACCGCACTCCGCCCTGGTGGGCGCCCTCGCAGCGGTCGCGGTGGCCGTCTGCCCCTGGCTGACTTCTCCGGCGGGCGCTCAGGCGGCCCACCCCGGCCAGGCCAGGGCCGGCGAGACCGTCAACGTCTATCTGACCACCACCTCCGGCTCCGACGGCCGTACCGTCGTGAAGGGCCTGGAGCAGCAGGCGCCCATCCGGTTCGGTTCGGGCGGGGGTGGCGGTGTCACCGTCGACGAATCCAGGACGTACCAGGAGTTCTCGGGCGCCGGGGCGTCGTTCACGGACACCGCCGCATGGCTGTTCAACAGCAGCGGCGCGCTGAGCCAGAGCACCCGCGACGAGGTGATGCGCAAGCTCTTCTCGCCCACGGACGGCATCGGGGTGAGCTTCCTGCGCAACCCGCTCGGCGGCTCCGATCTGGCCCGCTTCGGTTACACCTTCGACGATGTGCCGGCCGGGCAGACCGACCCCGGCCTCGCCAGGTTCTCCATCAACCACGACCTGGCCGACGTCCTGCCGCTGACGAAGCAGGCCAGGCAGCTCAACCCGGCGCTCAAGGTCATGGCCTCGCCGTGGACCGCCCCGGCCTGGATGAAGGACAACGACCAGCTCAACCAGGGCTGGCTGGAGGCCCAGTACTACGGCACCTACGCGAACTACTTCGTGAAGTACATCCAGGAGTACCAGAGCCGGGGTGTGCCGATCGACTACGTGACCGTGCAGAACGAGCCCACCTGCTGCTCCGGCTACCCCTCGATGCAGTGGAACGGCTCCGGGCTCAACTACTTCACCAGGAGTGAGCTGCTGCCCAAGCTGGCGAACGCGGGCCTGAGGACCAAGGTGCTCGCCCTCGACTGGAACTGGGACCAGTGGTCGGGCTACGGCGCGCCCGTCGTGGACGACGCCGCCATCCGCAGCCACCCCAACTTCGGCGGCATCGCCTGGCACGGCTACGGCGGCGACGTCGGCCAGCAGACGACGGTCCACAACCAGTACCCGAACGTGGACGCCTTCGACACCGAGCACTCCGGCGGCACCTGGATCGCCAATCAGCAGCAGGAAGACATGCGCAACCTGATCGACTACACCCGCAACTGGGGCAAGAGCTGGATCAAGTGGAGCCTCGCGGTCGATCAGAACAAGGGCCCGCACAACGGCGGCTGCGGCACCTGCACCGGCCTGGTCACCGTGCACAACGGCGACAGCCAGAGCGGCAAGGTCGACTACACCGTCGAGTACTACACGATGGGCCACCTCACGAAGTTCGTGAAGCCGGGCGCCCGCCGCATCGACTCCACCGCCAGTTCGACCGTGCCGAACGTGGCCTGGAAGAACCCTGACGGCTCCAAGGCGCTGATCGCCTATAACGACACCGGCGGCCAGCAGACGCTGAAGGTCAACTGGGGCGGCCAGTCCTTCAGCTACCAGCTCCCCGCCCGAGCCTCCGCCACCTTCACCTGGACCGGCAACCAGTCGTAACCGCGGCGCCGGTACGCGGCCCCGCCCGCACACCCATGGCCCCTGACCGCCTTCGAGGAGCTCAGGGGCCATTTCTTCGGCGTGGCAGCCGGAGCACGGCGGCGGTGGGAGACTCACCGTCAGCAGACCGTAATGTGTACTCCAGGACGATATGGCCTGGGCACCGGAGGGCGAGGTCGCCATGAGCACGCTGGTCTTCGACAGTGACGACCTGGAGAGAACCGAGGACTTCCTCAGCAAGGCCTACGCCAAAATGCGCATCGGCAGCAGCACCCCGAGCGCGAACCGGGCGCGGATCCGGCGCGACACCGTCGATTCGATCACCGTGGACGAGCTCGATCTCGACTTCGACATGAGCTACGCCGTCAGCCCGCTCGGCAGGATCTGCCTGTGCGTCGTCCACACCGGCACCATCGAGGACCATGTCTTCCCGGGTGTCGAGGACTCCTTCGGACCCGGCGACGTGGTGTCCTTCGCCCCGCCGGACCTTCCCTACTCGGGGCGGATCCGAGGCGCCCGCTACAACATCACCATGCTCGACCCCGCCCTGCTGAGCCAGGTCGCCGCCACCGTCGACCGGCGCACCCCGCAGCCGGTCCGGCTGACCGGGCACCGGCCGCACTCCGCGGCCGCCGCCGGGCATCTGCGGCGCACCATCAGCTATGTGCGCGACCACGCCCTGTCCGATCCCGCCATCGCCGACCAGCCGCTGATCAGGGCCACCGTCAGCCAGCTCCTGGCCGGCAGCGTGCTGACCGCCTTCCCCAACACCGCGCTCACCGACCCCACCGCGTCCGACCGTAACGACGCCCACCCCGGCACGCTCCAGCGCGCGCTCAGCCATATCGAGGACCACGCCGCTGAGCCCCTTACCGTCGCCGACATCGCGGCCGCCGCGCATGTCAGCATCCGCGCCCTTCAGTACGCCTTCCGCCGACACCTCGACACCACGCCGATGGCGTACGTCCGCCGGGTACGCCTGGCACACGCCCATCACGACCTGGCGACCGCCGCCCCCGAGACCGCCACGGTGGCGGACATCGCCACCCGCTGGGGCTTCTTCCACCCGGCCCGCTTCGCCGCCCTGTACCGCGAGACCTACCGCACCACCCCGGGCGCCACGCTGCGCAGCTGACCACCCGGGCTCGCCCTCGCCTTCGTTTTCTGTCCCGCACGGCGCCCGGACGTGCGTTTACCGGATCGCCACGGACCGGCCCTCCTCTGGAGAGTGGACAGCTGCGGCGTTGCCCACTGACGCCGCGGCCCACCTCCCGATCGAAAGGCAGTACGTGGCGATCGAGAGGGATGATGACCTGCTCAAGAAGATCGCCGTCTTGGAGGAGGAGGTCGGGCAGCTGCGGCAGGCAGTGGTCTCCCACGCCGTCATCGACCAGGCGATCGGTGTGGTCATCAGCCACGGCCGCCTGCTTCCGGACCAGGGCTGGGACGTGCTCAGGACGGTGTCCCAGAACACCAACACCAAGGTGCGGCTGATCGCCGAGCAGATCGTCCAGTGGCCGTACACCGGCCGACTCCCCGAGGACATCCAGCGGGCCCTGGAAGCGGCCCTGTCCCGCGCCTGACCCACGCCGCCGGCCCCGTCCGCCCCCATAACGAAAACGGCCCCCGACCGCGTTTCCGCAGTTCAGGGGCCGTTTCCCACGTGTGGCGGCGCCAGGATTCGAACCTGGGTAGGCTAAGCCGACGGATTTACAGTCCGCTCCCATTGGCCACTCGGGCACACCGCCTGGGATGTGGCCAGGTGCCCCGCTCTCGCGGCGCTGCTCCCTGGCAACGACGTAAACAATACCTGATGTGCGGGGGTGCTTCGCCACCCGGTTGATCGCCTCTCGATCATGGCCGAGATCGCTAGGCTGGCCGGAGCGGTCCGCTGGGCCGTGCCACTGACGGATCTACGTACGAGGAGCCAACTCAAGATGGCCGACTCCAGTTTCGACATCGTCTCGAAGGTCGAGCGGCAGGAGGTCGACAACGCCCTGAACCAGGCGAGCCGCGAGATCTCCCAGCGTTACGACTTCAAGAACGTCGGCGCCTCGATCGCGTGGTCGGGCGAGCGGATCGAGATGCGGGCCAACTCCGAGGAGCGGGTCAAGGCGATCCTCGACGTCTTCCAGTCCAAGCTGGTCAAGCGCGGGATCTCGCTGAAGGCCCTGGACGCGGGCGAGCCGCAGGCGTCGGGCAAGGAGTACAAGATCTTCGCCTCGCTTCAGGAGGGGATCTCGCAGGAGAACGCGAAGAAGGTCGCCAAGATCATCCGCGACGAGGGCCCCAAGGGGGTCAAGGCGCAGGTGCAGGGCGAAGAGCTGCGGGTGACCTCCAAGAGCCGGGACGACCTTCAGGCCGTGATCGCCCTGATCAAGGGCAAGGACCTCGACTTCGCGGTGCAGTTCGTGAACTACCGGTAGGCGGCGCCCGGACCGGTGCGGCAGGGGCGGTGCGGCATGGCCGTGCCGCCCCTGGTGTTGTCGGCTTGTGGTGTCGGCTTGTGTTGACGGCTGGTGTTGTCGGCGTCCCCGGTCAGCGGTGGGCGAACGGCTGGTCGGTGGGGACGATCTCATGGCCGAGGGGGGCCAGGGAGATCGGGATGAGCTTGAAATTGGCCAGGCCCAGCGGGATGCCGATGATCGTGACGCAGAGGGCGACGCCGGTGAGGAGATGGCCGAGCGCCAGCCACCAGCCCGCGAGGACGAGCCAGAGGACATTGCCGACGCAGGAGGGGGCTCCGGCGTCGCGGCGGGGGACGGCGGTGCGGCCGAAGGGCCACAGGGCGAAGCCCGCGATGCGCAAGGAGGCGATCGCGAAGGGGATGCCGATGATCGTGACGAAGAGCAGGACCCCGGCGAGGAGATAGAGGATCGCCATCCAGACGCCGGAGAGGACCAGCCAGATCAGGTTCAGGAGGGTTTTCACGGTCGGCGGCCTCCTGCCATCTGCTCGAGACGGGCGATGCGCTCCCGCATGGGCGGGTGGGTGGAGAAGAGCTTGGCCATGCCCTCACCGGCGCGGAAAGGGTTGGCGATCATCAGGTGGCTGGCGGTCTCCAGACGGGGCTCGGGCGGCAGCGGAAGCTGCTTGGTGCCCGCCTCCAGCTTGCGCAGGGCGCTGGCGAGGGCCAGCGGGTCGCCGGTGAGCTGGGCGCCGGAGGCGTCCGCCTCGTACTCGCGGGAGCGGCTCACGGCGAGCTGGATGATGGAGGCCGCGAGCGGGCCGAGGATCATGATCAGCAGCATGCCGAGGAAGCCGGGGCCCTCGTCGTCGTCGGACCGACCCATGGGGATCAGCCAGGCGAAGTTCACCAGGAACATCACGACGCTGGCGAGCGCGCCCGCGATCGAGGAGATCAGGATGTCGCGGTTGTAGACATGGCTGAGCTCATGGCCGATGACCCCGCGCAGCTCGCGCTCGTCCAGCAGCCGCAGGATGCCGTCGGTGCAGCAGACCGCCGCGTTACGGGGGTTGCGGCCGGTGGCGAAGGCGTTGGGGGCCTCGGTCGGGGAGATGTAGAGCCGGGGCATCGGCTGGCGGGCGGCCGTGGAGAGCTCGCGCACCATCCGGTACAGCCCTGGCGCCTCGAACTCGCTGACGGGGCGGGCGCGCATCGCGCGCAGGGCCAGCTTGTCACTGTTCCAGTAGGCGTACGCGTTGGTCCCAAGTGCGACGATCACCGCGATGATCAGTCCGGTACGGCCGAAGAGGCTGCCGATGACGATGATGAGCGCGGACAGACCACCGAGGAGTACGGCGGTCTTCAGCCCGTTGTGCCGGCGGTGCACGGTGTGCCCTCCCGATGTGCCGCAGGGGAACCCTTTGCCTGGTGTCTCCACCTTCCAGTGGACCCTCCTGAAAAAGTCAACGCCAGGCGAAGGGCACCAGTTCCCTTGTGCACATGGGCGCGGGCCCGCAGGGGCCGTGGGGGTGACCCACGGAGGCCGCGGGGGTGACCCACGGGGCCCGCGGGGGTGCCTACAGCAGGGTGCTCGAGGCGAACCGGAGAACGAGTTGCGGGGCTCCCGAGAGGGCGATGCCGGCGGCCGCGGTGAGGGCGATGGCGGCCGTAAGGGGGACGGCACGGGGGCGGGTGATGGCCGCCCCGGCCGCGGGCACGGGCTCCGTCGCCGCGGCGGGCTCCGGGGCGCGGAAGAGCACCGTCGTCCACTGGAGGTAGTAGTAGAGCGCCACGACCACGTTCAGCGCCATCACCACCGCGAGCCAGCCCAGCCCCGCGTCCACCGCCGCCGAGAAGACGGTCACCTTGGCGAAGAGGCCGATGACGCCCGGGGGCAGCCCGGCCAGGCACAGCAGGAAGAAGGCCAGGACCAGGGCGGCGGCCGGGCGGGACCCGTACAAGCCGCGGTAGTCGGTGAGCCGGTTGGCCGGGCTCGTACGGGCCACCAGGGCGGCCACGGCGAACGCGCCGAGGTTCACGACCGCGTACATCAGGGCGTACGCGACCGTGGAGCCGATGGCGCGGGAGGCGTCCTCGCCTGAGTCGGCGTAGCCGGCCGCGGCGATCGGGACCAGCAGATAGCCCGCCTGGGCGACGGAGGACCACGCGAGCAGCCGTACGGCGCTGAAGGCGCGCTCCGGGCGCTGGCGCAGCGCCGCGGCGTTCCCCGCGGTCATGGTGAGGGCGGCCAGGACGGCGACGGCCGGGCCCCACACATCGGCGTAGGAGGGGAAGGCGAGGACGGTCACCAGGATGAGTCCGGAGAACCCGACCGCCTTACCGACGACGGACAGATACGCGGCGACGGGCACCGGCGCGCCGGCGTAGGTGTCGGGCACCCAGAAGTGGAAGGGCACGGCGGCGGTCTTGAACGCGAAGCCCACCAGGGTGAGCACGACGCCCGCCTGGGCGAGCGTGTCCAGCCGCGGGTCGACATGGGTGAGGGCGTCGGCGATCCGGGACAGGTGGAGGCTGCCGGTGGCGGCGTAGACGAAGCTGACGCCGAGCAGCATCACGGCGGTCGCGGTGACCGAGGAGAGGAAGAACTTCAGCGCGGCCTCGGAGGAGAGGCGGTCACCGCGGCGCAGGCCCACGAGGGCGAAGGCCGGGAGCGAGGCCACTTCCAGGGCGATGACCAGGGTGGCCAGATCGCGGGAGGCGGGCAGCAGGGCCGCCCCGGAGGCGGAGGACAGCAGCAGGAACCAGAACTCGCCCGCGGGGAGTTTGAGATCGTCGAGGGCGCTGAAGGACAGCAGCGCGGTGAGCAGCGCCCCGCCGAGCACCAGGAACTGGATGACGAGCGCGAAGGTGTCGGCCGTGTAGCTGCACGCGTGGGCGCCGGTGGTCAGGCAGAAGGTGGAGCGGTCGCCGTCCAGCAGCGGCAGCAGGGCGAGCACGGCCAGGGCCAGTCCCGCTATCGCTCCCCAGCCCAGCAGGTGCTTCCTGCGCTCGGGCAGGAAGAGGTCCGCGACGAGGACGGCGAGGCCGGCCAGGGCCGCGATGGTGGGCGGTGCGACCGCGAGCCAGTCGACGGACTGGACGAGGCTCGTGGCGAGGCTCGAGGCGTTCGGAGTCATCGGGTGCCTCCCGCGAGGAGCTGCTGCACGGCCGGGTCGGTGAGGCCGAGGAGGGCCGCGGGCCACAGTCCGGCGAGGACGGTGAGGGCCACCAGGGGGCTCCAGGCGGCGAATTCATGGCCGTGGACGTCGGCCAGGGCGGGCCGCTCGGCCTCGGTCCCGGTGCCGGGCTCGATCGGATGGTCGCCCATGCAGACGCGCCGTACGACGATGAGCATGTAGGCGGCGGTGAGCAGGGTGCCGAAGGCGGCGAGCGCCATATAGGTGAGATACGCCGGGCGGCTGAGCCCGTCGGCGGGGTCGAAGGCGCCGAACATGGCGAGCATCTCGCCCCAGAACCCGGCGAGTCCGGGCAGCCCCAGGGAGGCCACCGCGCCGAAGGCGAGCAGCCCGCCGAGGCGTGGCGCCCTGCCGTAGAGGGCGGCGCCGCTGGTGCCCGAGAGCTGGTCCAGGTCGGTGGTGCCGGAGCGGTCCTTGAGGGCGCCGACCAGGAAGAAGAGCAGTCCGGTGATCAGGCCGTGGGCGATGTTGGCGAACAGCGCGCCGTTCACCCCGGTGGGGGTGAGGGTCGCGATGCCCAGCAGCACGAAGCCCATATGGCCGACGGAGGAGTAGGCGATCAGCCGCTTGAGGTCGCCCTTGGCGCCCGCGCGGGCCAGCGCGAGGCAGGCGAGGGATCCGTAGATGATGCCGACGACGGCGAACGCGGCGAGGTAGGGCGCGTAGGTGTGGGCCGCGTCGGGGGTCATCGGCAGCACGATGCGGACGAGGCCGTACGTGCCCATCTTGAGCAGCACGCCCGCCAGCAGCACCGAGCCCACGGTGGGGGCGGCGGTGTGGGCGTCGGGCAGCCAGCTGTGCAGCGGCCACATCGGGGCCTTGACGGCGAGTCCGACGATGATGGCGAGGGCCGCGATGAGCTGGGTGGTGTGGCTGAGCCCGGAGCCATTGTCGGTGGCGAGTGCCACCATGTCGAAGGTGCCGCCCTTGAGCCCGACGAGGAGGAGGCCGAGCAGCATGACCACGGAGCCGAGCAGCGTGTAGAGGATGAACCGCCAGGCGGCGCGCTCGCGTTCGGCGCCTCCCCACCGGTTGATGAGGAAGTACATCGGGATGAGGACCATCTCGAACGCCAGGAAGAACAGCATCAGGTCCAGCACCGCGAAGCTGGCCAGGGTGCCGGACTCCAGGAGGAGCAGCAGCGCGACGAAGGCTTTGGGGGACGGCCCGGAGGGCCGGTTGAAGTAGGCGTAGAGCGCGCTGAGGAAGGTCAGCAGCGCGGTCAGCACGAGCAGCGGCAGCGAGACGCCGTCCACGCCGAGGTGGATGCGGATGTCCAGGGCCGGGATCCAGCCGATGTCGGTCTGGGCCTGCATCCTGGCCGGGTGGTCGTGGTCGAAACCGGCGGCCAGGGCGATGGCGGCGGCGAGCACCACGCCGGTGACGGTCACGCCGTGGCGCATGACGGCCTGGTCGGGCCCGCGGCCGCGCAGTCCGGGCGGGGCCGGGAGCAGGGCGGCGACGGAGCCGAGCAGGGGGAGCACGACCAGGGCGGCGAGGAGGAGTTGCTGGACGGTGTGGTTCACGGGTCAGGCTCCCGCTGCGACGAGGACGGCGGCCACGGCCAGGACGAGGGAGCCCGCGAGCAGCGCGCCGAGGTAGGTCTGCACATTGCCGGTCTGCGCGCGGCGTACGGCCGCGCCGAGCAGCCGGGGCGCACCGCCCGCGCCGCGTACGTACGTCTCGACGACCTCGCGGTCGAGGAAGCGGACGAGCCGGGCGGCGGCCCGCACGGGCCGCACGAACAGGGCTCCGTAGACGGCGTCGAGGTGGAAGCCGACGGCCGCGTGGCGGTGCAGCGGGCCCAGGAGCAGCCGCCCGGGGTCGGCGGGGTCGCTGGCGCCCGCGATGGAGCCGTAGGCCGCCTCGTGGGTGGCGATGGCCTCGGCCTCGGAGACGGCGTCGGCGGCCTCGGGGTGGGCGGCCACCGCGCCGAGCGGGACCTGGCGGGCCCGCGCCGAGCTGTGCCGCCAGGCGCCGTACATGACGAGGGCGCCGCCGAGGGCCAGCCCGGTGCCGAGGACGGACGTGGTGAGCGTCGGGGTGAGGGACTCGCCGTCGAACCAGTCGGGCAGCGTGCCGTAGGCGAGGCCGAGGGCGGCCGTGGGGAGGAACAGCACCCACAGGACGACGTTCATGGCCACCGGCTGCTTGCCGTGGTCGGGGACGGGCTCGCCCTGGCCGCGGAAGGCGAGCAGCCACAGCCGGGCCGCGTATCCGGCGGTCAGGAGCGCGGTGAGCAGTCCGGCGAGGAGCACGGTCCAGCCGACGCCCTCCGGGACGCCGGAGGTGTGGCCGGTGGCGGCGTGCTCGGCCGCGCCGAGGACGGCCTCCTTGGAGAAGAAGCCCGCGAAGGGCGGGATGGCGGCTAGCGCGAGCAGCGCGACCGTCATCGTCCAGAAGGCGTCGGGGATGCGCTGGGCGAGGCCGCTCATCCGGGACATGGCGGCCAGGGAGTTGCTGCCGGCGGCGTGGATCACCACGCCCGCGCCGAGGAACAGCAGCGCCTTGAACGCGCCGTGGGTGATGAGGTGGAAGACGGCGGCGCCGCGGTCGTCGACGGCCAGCGCGCCCGTCATATAGCCGAGTTGACCGACGGTCGAGTAGGCGAGGACGCGTTTGATGTCGTCCTGGGCGAGCGCGGCGAGCGCCGAGCCGACCATCGTCACGGCCGCCATGGCGGCCAGCACGGCGAGCGCGGCGGCCGAGGAGGCGAAGACGGGCAGCAGCCGGGCCACCACATAGACACCGGCGGCGACCATGGTGGCCGCGTGGATCAGCGCGGAGACCGGGGTGGGGCCGGCCATCGCGTCCGGCAGCCAGGTGTGCAGCGGGAACTGCGCGGACTTCCCCGCGACCCCGGCGAGCAGCAGCAGCGCGATCAGGGTGGGGTGGTCCAGCGGCGCCCCGGCGGTCTCGGAGGTCAGCCGGGTGTGGATCTCGCTGATGCGGAACGTTCCGGTGTCGCCCGCGAGCGCGAAGATGCCGATCAGGAACGGGACGTCGCCGAGCTTGGTGACCAGGAACGCCTTCAGGGACGCGGAGCGCGCGGCCGCGGTCTCCCAGTAGTGGCCCACCAGGAAATACGAGCAGATGCCCATGATCTCCCAGCCGACGAGCAGCACGATCAGGTCGTCGGAGTAGACGACGAGCAGCATCGCGGCGGTGAAGAGGGAGACGAGCGCGGCGTAGGAGGGGTAGCGGGGGTCGTCGCGCAGATAGCCGGTCGAGTAGATCTGCACACAGCAGGCGACGACGGCGACGAGGACCGCGACCAGGGCGGCGAAGCCGTCGATCTGGAGGGCCAGGTCGACGGGGACCGAGCCGGTGTCGGCGAGCCGGGTCGCGGCGGTGAGCGGGGCCGTGCCGCCGCCCGCTCCGCCGCCCTGCCGCACGGCGACGAGCACGGCGAGCCCGGCCGCGGCGAGGGTCGGCAGCACCGCGAGGGGGCGGACGAAACCGGGGGCGCGGCGGCCCAGCAGAAGCCCGGCGACGGCGCCGAGGAACGGCAGGAGGGGGACGAGAACGGCGGCGGTCGTGGTCGTCACGCGGTCTGCCTCCGGGCGCGTCGTGCCTGGTCGGCGGCGTTGTCAGTGGGCGCTGCCATGCTGTCGTCCATCGGGTCCTGGCCGGCCGACGGGGGGTCGGCCAGGTCCCGCAGCCGGTCGACGTGGGAGGTGCCGCTGTTGCGATACACGAGCAGGACGATGGCGAGTCCGATGCCGATCTCGGCGGCGGCGATGGCGATGGTGAAGAGGGTCAGCGCCTGGCCCGTGTGCAGGGTGTCGCGGAGCCAGACGTCGAAGGCGACGAGGTTGAGGTTGACGGCGTTGAGCATCAGCTCGACCGACATCAGCACCAGGATCGCGTTGCGGCGGGCGAGGACGCCGTACAGACCGGTGCAGAAGAGGAGGACGGCGAGCACGGCGGGGTAGGCGAGGTGCATCAGCGCTTCTCCTTGCCGTGGCCGGTGCGTGGGCCACTGTCGTGGCCGCTCTTGCGGGAGAGGACGATCGCGCCCACGAGCGCGGCGAGGAGCAGCACGGACAGCGCCTCGAACGGCAGCACCCAGTGGCGGAAGAGGCTCTCACCGGAGACGGCGGTGGAGCCCTGCACGCCCTTGTCCAGCTCGATCCAGGTGGTCCGGAAGGCGTCCACGACCACCCATACCAGGACGCCCGCGGCGGCCACGGCCACGGCGAGCGCGGCCGGGCGGTTGCCCGAATCGGCGTCCGGGGAGCGGCCGATGGGCGCCCTGGTGAGCATCAGTCCGAAGAGGAGGAGGACGACCACGGACCCGACGTAGATCAGCACCTGCACCCAGGCGATGAACTCCGCCGTGAGCAGGAGGTACTCCACGGCGAGGCCGCCGAGCGCCACCACCAGCCACAGGGCGGCGTGCACCAGCTGCTTGGTGGTGACGGTGACGACGGCCGCGCCGAAGGTCGCGATGCCCACCAGCAGGAAGGCGATCTCGACTCCGGTCGGCGACAGGAACCCGTGGCCGGTGGCGGCCAAATGGACCGCAGGGCTCACGAGGCGGCTCCGTTCCCGTGCTCGGTCTCGGTCTGCGCGGCCTCGGCGGCCTGTGCGGCCTCGGCGGCGGCGAGCTTGTCGGCGGCCTTACGGGCGGCGGCGAGCTCCTTGGGCTCCTCCGCGCGCGGGTCGAGCGCGGGCGGCGCGGGCACCGTCCACATCCACTCGCGGAGCTTGTCCCGCTCATGGGTGAGATCGCGGATGTCCTCCTCCGCGTACTCGAACTCCGGCGACCAGAACAGCGCGTCGAAAGGGCACACCTCGATGCAGATACCGCAGTACATGCACAGCGCGAAGTCGATCGCGAACCGGTCCAGCACATTGCGGCTGCGCTCGCGCCCGCCCGGGGCGGCCGGGGGCACGGTCTCCTTGTGCGAGTCGATATAGATGCACCAGTCCGGGCATTCGCGGGCGCACAGCATGCAGACCGTGCAGTTCTCCTCGAACAGCCCGATCACCCCGCGGGTGCGGGGCGGCAGCTCGGGCTGCGCGTCCGGATACTGCGCGGTGTGCGACTTCCGGGTCATCGTGCGGAGGGTGACGGCCAGGCCCTTGGCCAGACCGGATCCGGGGATGCCCATCAGGAGATCACCACCTTGACGACGCCGGTGAGGGCGATCTGGGCCAGTGAGAGCGGAATGAGGCAGGTCCAGGCGAACCGCTGGAGCTGGTCCTCGCGCAGCCGCGGATAGCTGACCCGTAGCCAGATCACGATGAAGGCGAGGACGGCCGTCTTCAGCAGGGTCCACAGCCAGCCGAGGCCGTCGGCGGACGGCCCGTGCCAGCCACCGAGGAAGAGGACGGTGGTCAGCGCGCACAGGACGACGATGCCCGCGTACTCGGCGAGCAGGAAGAGCGCGAACCGCAGGCCCGTGTATTCGGTGTACGCACCGAAGATGATCTCGGAGTCGGCGATCGGCGCGTCGAACGGCGGGCGCTGGAGCTCGGCGAGACCGGCGGTGAAGAACACCAGCCCGCCGACGATCTGCCACGGCACCCACCACCACTCGAACGCGTCGAGGATGCCGGGCAGCGAGACCGTGCCCGCCGCCATCGCCACGGAAGCGGCGGTGAGCAGCATCGGCAGCTCGTACGCCATGAGCTGGGCGGCCGTGCGCAGACCGCCGAGAAGGGAGAACTTGTTCGCCGAGGCCCAGCCCGCCATCAGCGAACCGAGCACGCCGACGCCCAGCACGGCGAGCACGAAGAAGATGCCCGCGTCCAGGACCTGGCCGACCGCGCCCTCGGCGGGGCCGATCGGGATCGCGACGAGGACGAGGAGGTACGGCAGCAGGGCGACGGCGGGCGCGAGCTGGAAGATCCGCCGGTCGGCTCCGGCCGGTACGACGTCTTCCTTCTGCGCGAACTTCACGCCGTCCGCGACCAGCTGGGCCCACCCGTGGAAGCCGCCCGCGTACATCGGCCCGAGGCGGCCCTGCATATGGGCCATGACCTTGTGTTCGGTCTGCCCCACGACTAGGGGCAGCACGAGAAAGGCGAGCAGGAGCGCGAGCAGTCGCAGCGCGACGTCGAGGACGTCGTTCACGCGGCGCCTCCTGGCTGGTCGTCGGTGTCGGTGTCGTTGTCGGGGGTGGCCTCCCGGATGTCCGGTGTGTCCGGGGTACCGGGTGCGTCGGCGGCGGCGTCAGGGGTGGCCCGGGTGCCGGGCGCGGCGTCCGGTGCGTCCGGGGTGCCGGGGGTGTCGGGCGCGGGGTCTGGTTTTGCGCCGCGTCCGTCTTCGGTTGCCTCGGGCTGCGCTTCCGGTTCCGGTGCCTGCGGCTCGCGCGGGGACTCGGCGTCCTCGTCCCGGTCCTCGTCCCGCGCGGGGCGCGCGTGGTGCCACGGGGCGTCGGACGAGCGGCGCTGCGGCGCGGGGCGCCGCGGGCGAGCCGGGGCCTGGGGCGCCGACGGCTCGTCGGCCGCGTCCGTGGCCGAGGCTTCGGCCGCAGCCTCAGCGCCCGCCGGGCGCTGGCTCGCCGAGCCCTCGCCCGCGGTGCGGGAGCGCCGCGCCGGGCGTTCGGCCGCCGGGGCAGGGGTCTCCCCCGCCGCATCCGCCGTCTCCGCCACGCGCTGGCTCGCGGAACCCTGGCTCGCGCTGCGGGCACGCCGGGCCGGGCGCTCGGCCGTCGGGGGCTGGGCCTCCGTAGCCTCCGCTGACGCCTCCGCGCTCGCCGGGCGCTGGCTCGCCGAGCCCGCCGTCGCGCTGCGGGTGCGGCGGGCGGGGCGCTCGCCCGCGGCGGCGCCCGCCGCGCGGGCGCCCCGCGCCGGGCGGGCCGGGGCAGGGGGCAACTGGCCCTTGAGCGGGCCCCACTCGTTGGGGTCGGGGACCCCCGGCGGCAGCATCTGGCGCCGCTTGGGGCCGCCGTGTTCGGACTCCCCCGGCTCCTTCGCGCCGGGCCACGCCTTGACGACCCGGGCCGCCAGGACGAAGTCCTTGCGCAGCGGATGCCCCTCGAAGCCGTCGGGCAGCAGCAGCGGCGCGAGACCGGGGTGGCCGGGGAAGCCGATGCCGAACATCTCGTGGGTCTCGCGCTCATGCCAGGCGGCCCCGGCGTAGACGCCGGTCGCGGTCGGCAGTGCGGGGGCCTCGTGCGGCACGGTGGTGCGCAGCAGCAGACCGCGCACCGCGGGCCCGGCCCCGGCCCCGGGCCCAGCTCCAGGCGTGGCCGCGGGGGCTCCCAGGGCGACGACGCGCGCGGCCACGCGGAAGCCGGTGCCCGGCTCGTCGACCGCGCTCAGCCAGTCGAAGTAGGTGCAGCCGAGGGTGTCGCGGGCCGTCTCCAACGCCGCGGTCCAGGAGTCGGCGGGGACGTCGACGGTCAGCAGGCCGTACGCCTCCTCCGCCGTGGCGCCCTCGCCGAACAGCTCGGCAGCGGACCGCGGCAGCCAGCCCACGGGCGGCGCGGCCTCGGCCGTGCCGCTCGGCTCCACCGTCTCGTTCGGCTCGTTGGCCTCATGCCGGTCGGTCATCGCGTGTCTTTCCGCTCCGGAGGCGTGACCAGGCCGCTGCGCAGCGCGGCTGCCGTTGGACGGCCCGTGGCCGTGGGCGTGGTCGTGGAGGCGGCCCCGCCGGAATTGCCGTAGCGCTCGCCGAGCGACTCGCGTGCGATCTTCTCCTGGAGCTTGAGGATGCCCTGGAGCAGCGCCTCGGGTCGGGGCGGGCAGCCGGGGACGTAGACGTCGACGGGGATGATCTGGTCGACGCCCTTGGTCACGGCGTACGAGTCCCAGTAGGGGCCGCCGCAGTTCGAGCAGGCCCCGAAGGAGATCACGTACTTCGGCTCCGGCATCTGCTCGTACAGCCGCTTCACCGCGGGCGCCATCTTGTCCGTGACCGTGCCGGAGACGACCATCAGGTCGGCCTGGCGCGGCCCCGGTGCGAAGGGGATCACGCCGAGCCGGATGAAGTCGTGGCGGGCCATCGAGGCCGCGATGAATTCGATCGCGCAACAGGCGAGCCCGAAGTTGAAGACCCACAGGCTGTAGCGGCGGCCCCAGTTCAGGACCACCTTCATCGGCTCGGGCGCCAGCCGGGCCAGCGGGCCGAGACGGCGCGGCTCCGGCAGGTCCACCGGGGCGGGCGCGGGGACCGGCGGCCCGGAGACCGGCGTCGGCGTTGGCGTCGGGTTCGGTGTCACGTCCACTCCAGGACGCCCTTCTTCCATGCGTACAGCAGACCTACGGCGAGGAACCCGAGGAAGATGAACATCTCCACCAGCGTGGCGGCCCCGAAGCCGGGCGCCGCGAAGACCGTCGCCCACGGGAACAAGAAGATCGAGTCAACGGCGAAAATCACATACAGAAAAGCGTAGACGTAGTAGCGGACCTGGGTGTGGGCCCAGCCCTCGCCCACGGGGTCCACTCCGCACTCGTAGGTCAGCAGCTTCTCCGGCGTGGGCACGACAGGCCGCAGCAGCCGCCCGGCCCCGAAGGCCACGGCGACGAAGATCACGCCGATCGCCGCCAGCAGTCCGACCACCGCATAGCCGTGGAAGTAGTCGGCCGCGAGCTGGACGCTGGTGACGCTGGTCGTGCGTACGGTCGTCGCCTCCGGCACGTCCGCCCCTCGCTCCCTGGTCTCGTGGTCCTTGTCCGCTCCTCGTCGACCTCGCGTGTTCGACGATCCGTACGGACGGGAAGTCTAGGCCCTGCCGCCACCCGGCCGGGCGGCCCGTCCGCCATGCGGTGGGGGTAGCCCCATGGCGGAGCCCCCGCGGGGCCGGGCAGTCTTGCTGTCATGACCTCCAGTTCCCCCGTCGACGGGCCCGTCGGCGGCCCCGACAGCGACGGCTACGGCGGCGGCCACGACGGCGCCCGTGGCCGCGCCGACGAGCGGCTGCCGCGCCCGCCCGCGTTCGCCTTCCCCGCGCAGACCTGGAAGGAGATCGCGTATCTCCTGGCCAATCTGCTCGTGGGCATCGTGTGCTTCGTCTTCACCCTGGTCTGGCTGGCCGTGGGCCTGGGACTGGCCGTCACGGTGGTGGGCCTGCCCCTGCTGGCCCTGGGGCTGCGGTTCAGCCGGCTGCTCGGCCGGTTCGAGCGGAACCGCGCCAGGGCGCTGCTCTCGGTGCGCATCGACGAGCCCAGCCCCCTGCCGTACCACCCGGACAGCGGCTTCCTCGGCAAGCTGTGGACGAGTCTGCGGGACCCGGTCGGCTGGCGGGCCACGCTCTATGCCCTGATCCGGCTGCCGTGGTCGGTGGTCACCTTCGCGATCACCCTGACCTCGCTGTTCGCGGCCTGGCCGGTGCTGCCGTGGATCGCCCGGGGGCTGACGCATGTGGACCGGGCGATGGTGCGCGGGCTGCTGTTCCCCTCCGACGAGCTGGAGCGGCGGATCGCCGAGCTGGAGTCGGACCGGGGCACGGTGGTGGACACCGCCGCCGCCGACCTGCGCCGGATCGAACGCGACCTCCACGACGGCGCCCAGGCCCGCCTCGTCGCCCTCGCCATGGGGCTCGGTCTGGCGAAGGAGAAGCTGGAGGAGGACCCGGAGGCCGCAGCGAAGATGGTGGACGAGGCGCACGGCGAGGTGAAGCTGGCCCTCCAGGAGCTGCGCGACCTCGCCCGCGGCATCCACCCCGCCATCCTCACCGACCGCGGCCTCGGCCCCGCACTCTCCGCGCTCTCGGCCCGCTGCACCGTGCCCGTGAAGGTGGCGGTCGAGCTGCCCGAACGCCCGGCACCGGCCATCGAGGGCATCGCCTACTTCACCGTCTCCGAGCTGCTCCAGAACATCAGCAAGCACAGCGGCGCCCGCACCGCCGAGGTCGAGCTGTGGCGCACCGAGGACCGGCTGCTGATCCAGGTGCGGGACGACGGACGCGGCGGGGCGTCCACCGACGGGGGCACGGGGCTCGCGGGGCTGGCGGAGCGGCTGGGCTCGGTGGACGGGCTGTTCGTGGTGGATTCGCCGTCCGGTGGGCCGACCGCCGTGACCGCCGAGCTGCCCTGGCGCCACCGGACCGGGTCGGCGGCGGGCGCGGCGGTGGCACGGTCCCGGCGCAGAGCCTGAGAACGGGCACGGCGGCCTCAACCCTCAAGGCCCGACCTCACCCCGCGAGATCCATCCCGACCTCACCCCTCAAGGTCCTGCCCGCACCCCCCGAGGTCCTGCCCGCACCCCCCGAGGTAGGGCTAACCCCCCGGTGAAGAGGCCGACCCGCCCGATGGCCGGGCCGACCCCGCTCCGGGAGTCTTGGGGATACGCAGAAGCGCGACCGATCGCGACCGATCAGGCCCCCGGAGGACGGACGAGACGATGGCCACCGCATACCGCCCCTATGAGCCGGGGACCGAGCCCCGCGGCCAGCTGGTGCCCGCAGCGCTGAAGGCGCCGTTCCAGGGCCGCGTGTGGCGTGAGTTCCTGTACGTCCTGATCAGCCTGCCGATGGCCATCCTCACCTTCGTCTACACGGTCACGATGATCTCGCTCGGCGCCGGGCTGCTGATCACCTTCCTCGGCGTCCCGGTGCTCGGCGCCGCCCTCGCGGGCTGCCGGGCGCTCGGCGTCGTCGAGCGGGCCCGCGCCCGCGCGCTGCTGGGGCTCGAGGTGGCCGAGCCCGAGCCCGTACTCGGCCGGAGGGGCGGCCGCGGGGGCAGGCGCGGACCGGTCGCCTGGGTGGGCGCGCTGCTCAGGAGCGGCACCTCCTGGCGGCATGTGATCTACGCGCTGATCCATCTGCCGTGGGCGGTCTTCTCCTTCGGCTTCGCGGTGGCGTTCACCTGCTACGGCTGGGGCTTCGCGACCTATCCGCTGTGGCGCTGGGTCTTCCCCCGGTATCTGGACGAGCCCGGGCTCCAGGTCTTCGGGGACGACCACGGGCGCAACTTCTATCTGGACACCCCATTCGAGATCGCCGTGACCTGCGCCGCCGGGGTGCTGGTCCTGCTGCTGACCCCGTGGATCATGCGGGCGCTGACCTCGGTCGACCGGATCATGGTGAGCGGGCTGCTCGGCCCGTCCCGGCTGGCGAGCCGGGTCTGGGAGCTGGAGTCGGACCGCGGCACGGTGGTGGACACCGCCGCCGCCGACCTGCGCCGGATCGAACGCGACCTCCACGACGGCGCCCAGGCCCGCCTGGTCGCCCTCGCCATGGATCTGGGCCTGGCGAAGGAGAAGCTGGAGGAGGACCCGGAAGCCGCAGCGAAGATGGTCGACGAGGCCCACGGCGAGGTGAAGCTCGCCCTCCAGGAGCTCCGCGACCTCGCCCGCGGCATCCACCCCGCCATCCTCACCGACCGCGGCCTCGGCCCCGCCCTCTCCGCCCTCGCCGCCCGCTGCACCGTCCCGGTGAAGGCGACCGTGGACCTGCCGCAGCGGCCCGCGCCCGCGATCGAGGGCATCGTCTACTTCACCGTCTCCGAGCTGCTCCAGAACATCAGCAAGCACAGCGGCGCCCGCACCGCCGAGGTCGACGTCTGGCGCACCGAGGACCGGGTGATGCTCCAGATCACGGACGACGGACGGGGCGGGGCCGACACCTCCGCCGGTTCGGGTCTCGCCGGTCTTGCCGAGCGGATCGACGCGGTGGACGGGGTCCTCGTCGTCCACTCCCCGGCGGGCGGCCCGACCACGGTGACCGCCGAGCTCCCCTGGCGCTGACGGCGCACGCCCCTGGCGCTGACCCCACACGCCCCTGGCGCTGACGGCGCACACCCTTCCGTTTGTACGCGGCTCGTGCGCGACCGGTTGCGCGCAACTGGACGCGGCTGGTTCTGCGCGACGCGAGCGGCAGAACCCTGGGATGCTGGTCCCGACGAACCGAGTGAAACGGGGGCCGAGCATCGTGGCGGACAGAGTACGGGTGGTCATCGCCGAGGATTCGGTGCTGCTGCGGGAGGGGCTGACCCGGCTGCTGACCGACCGGGGCCATGACGTGGTCGCGGGCGTCGGGGACGCGGAAGCGCTGATCAAATCGGTGCGGGAGCTGGCCGACGAGGGCGCGCCACCGGACGTGGTGGTGGCCGACGTCCGGATGCCGCCCACGCACACCGACGAGGGGGTCCGGGCGGCCGTCCGGCTGCGCCGCGACCACCCCGGTCTCGCGGTGCTGGTCCTGTCGCAGTACGTGGAGGAGCAGTACGCCACCGAGCTGCTGGCCGGGAACAGCCGGGGCGTGGGCTATCTGCTCAAGGACCGGGTGGCCGAGGTGCGCGAGTTCGTGGACGCGGTGGTGCGGGTCGCCCAGGGCGGCACGGCACTCGACCCGGAGGTGGTCGCCCAGCTGCTGGGCCGCAGCCGCAAGCAGGATGTGCTGGCCGGACTCACCCCGAGGGAGCGCGAGGTCCTGGGGCTGATGGCCGAGGGCCGTACCAATTCGGCCATCGCCCGGCAGCTCGTGGTGAGCGACGGCGCGGTCGAGAAGCATGTGAGCAACATCTTCCTGAAGCTCGGCCTCTCGCCGAGTGACGGGGATCACCGTCGGGTGCTCGCCGTCCTCACTTATCTCAATTCCTGAGACTCTCAATTCCTGAAAGCAGACTCCCGCGCACCAAAGCGGGGCCAAAGGCTGAACGGGGGATCAGCGGAAATGACAGCACGGGGGGAGGGACACGTCATGCCAAACCAGGACATATATGGTTCTTCTTTCGGAGTCCACCATGTGATCCGGCCAAGGAAGGCCACCCTTACCGACGTACGATGGTCATGGGACAACAACCGGTCGGCACCGACTGTCCAGGAGCGCCGCCTCAAGGGAGGTCCGAAGCAGTGACCAGCCAGGTCAGTAGCCCGGCCGAGCAGGCCGAACCAGCCGATCAGCAAGGCGGGCAGACGCCCGCCGGGGGGCAGCGATCAGCAGACGGTGGCAAGGAGGTCCGCCGTCTGGACCGGGTGATCATCCGGTTCGCGGGGGACTCCGGCGACGGTATGCAGCTCACGGGTGACCGGTTCACCTCGGAGACGGCGTCGTTCGGAAACGACCTGTCGACCCTGCCGAACTTCCCGGCGGAGATCCGCGCCCCCGCCGGCACCCTGCCCGGAGTGTCGAGCTTCCAGCTCCACTTCGCCGATCACGACATCCTCACACCGGGTGACGCGCCGAACGTGCTGGTGGCGATGAACCCGGCCGCGCTGAAGGCCAACCTCCCCGATGTGCCGCGCGGGGCGGAAATCATCGTCAACACCGACGAGTTCACCAAGCGGCCCATGGCCAAGGTCGGCTATGACCAAAGCCCCCTGGAGGACGGCTCGCTGGACGGCTACCGCGTCCACCCGGTGCCGCTCACCACGCTGACCATCGAGGCGCTGAAGGAATTCGGGCTGTCCCGCAAGGAGGCCGAGCGCAGCAAGAACATGTTCGCGCTCGGGCTGTTGTCGTGGATGTACCACCGGCCGACCGAGAACACCGAGAAGTTCCTGCGCCAGAAGTTCGCCAAGAAGCCGCAGATCGCCGAGGCGAACGTGGCCGCCTTCCGGGCGGGCTGGAACTTCGGCGAGACCACCGAGGACTTCGCCGTCTCCTACGAGGTCGCCCCGGCCACCACCGCGTTCCCCACCGGCACCTACCGGAACATCTCCGGAAACCTGGCGCTGTCGTACGGGCTGATCGCGGCGTCCCGCCAGGCCGATCTGCCGCTGTTCCTGGGGTCGTACCCGATCACCCCGGCCTCGGACATCCTGCACGAGCTGTCCAAGCACAAGAACTTCGGTGTGCGCAGCTTCCAGGCCGAGGACGAGATCGCCGGGATCGGCGCCGCGCTGGGCGCGGCCTTCGGCGGCTCCCTCGCCGTGACCACCACCTCAGGCCCCGGTGTGGCGCTGAAGTCGGAGACCATCGGGCTCGCGGTGTCGCTGGAGCTGCCACTGCTGGTGATCGACATCCAGCGCGGCGGCCCCTCCACCGGGCTGCCCACCAAGACCGAGCAGGCGGACCTGCTCCAGGCCATGTACGGGCGCAACGGCGAGGCCCCGGTGCCGATCGTGGCCCCGAAGACCCCGGCCGACTGCTTCGACGCCGCGCTCGACGCCGCCCGGATCGCCCTGGCCTACCGCACCCCGGTGTTCCTGCTGTCGGACGGCTATCTGGCCAACGGCTCGGAGCCCTGGCGGGTGCCGGACGTCGGCGAGCTGCCCGATCTGCGCGTCCAGTTCGCGGCCGGCCCCAACCACGTACTCGCCGACGGCACCGAGGTCTTCTGGCCGTACAAGCGCGACCCGGAGACCCTGGCCCGCCCCTGGGCCGTGCCCGGAACGCCCGGTCTGGAGCACCGGATCGGCGGCATCGAGAAGCAGGACGGCACGGGGAACATCTCCTACGACCCGGCCAACCACGACCACATGGTCCGCATCCGCCAGGCCAAGGTGGACGGCATCGCGGTGCCGGACATCGAGGTGGACGACCCGACCGGCGACGCCCGCACCCTGGTCCTGGGGTGGGGGTCCACCTACGGCCCGATCACCGCGGCGGTGCGCCGCGTCCGCACCGCGGGCGACCGGATCGCCCAGGCCCATCTGCGCCATCTCAACCCCTTCCCGGCCAACCTCGGCAAGGTGCTGGAGGGTTACGAGAAGGTCGTGGTGCCGGAGATGAACCTGGGTCAGCTGGCGACGCTGCTGCGCGCCCGCTATCTGGTCGACACCCGCTCCTTCACCCAGGTCCGCGGGCTGCCCTTCAAGGCCGAACAGCTCGCCACCGCCCTCAAGGAGGCCATCGATGACTGACACCATCGCCGAGGGCGCGGCATCGGCTCGGCACGCGCTCTCCCTGGTGCCCAAGACCGACACCAAGCAGACGATGAAGGACTTCAAGTCCGACCAGGAGGTCCGCTGGTGCCCCGGCTGCGGTGACTACGCGATCCTCGCCGCCGTCCAGGGCTTCATGCCCGAACTGGGCCTGGCGAAGGAGAACATCGTCTTCGTCTCCGGCATCGGCTGCTCCTCGCGCTTCCCGTACTACATGAACACCTACGGGATGCACTCCATCCACGGCCGCGCCCCGGCCATCGCCACCGGGCTGGCCGCCTCCCGCCGCGATCTGTCGGTGTGGGTCGTCACCGGTGACGGCGACGCGCTGTCGATCGGCGGCAACCACCTGATCCACGCGCTGCGCCGCAATGTGAACCTGAAGATCCTGCTCTTCAACAACCGCATCTACGGCCTGACCAAGGGGCAGTACAGCCCCACCTCCGAGGTCGGCAAGATCACCAAGTCGACCCCGATGGGCTCCCTGGACGCGCCGTTCAACCCGCTGTCGCTCGCGCTCGGCGCCGAGGCGGGCTTCGTGGCCCGCACCGTGGACTCCGACCGCAAGCATCTGACCGAGGTGCTGCGGCAGGCGGCGGCCCACCCGGGCACCGCGCTGGTGGAGATCTACCAGAACTGCAACATCTTCAACGACGGCGCCTTCGAGGCCCTGAAGGACAAGGACCAGGCCCAGGAGGCCGTGATCCGGCTGGAGCACGGGCAGCCGATCCGCTTCGGCACCGACCAGTCCAAGGGCGTCATCCGCGACCAGCGCACCGGCGACCTCGAAGTGGTCACCGTCACCGCCGAGAACGAGCACCAGGTGCTGGTGCACGACGCCCACGCGGCCTCGCCCACCACGGCGTTCGCGCTGACCCGGCTCGCCGACGCCGACACCCTCCACCACACCCCCATCGGGGTGCTGCGCGATGTGGAGCGCCCGGTCTACGACACCCAGATGTCCGACCAGCTCGACAACGCCGTGGAGCTCAAGGGCAAGGGCGACCTCGGCGCGCTGCTCGCGGGCGGCGACACCTGGACCGTCGTGGGCTGACCCCACGTAAAGCGCCCAGCGGGCGCGTTCGTACATACGGGCACAGGCGGGTGCCCGGCCGGAGCGTCTGACCGCGCCCCGGCCGGGCACCCGCTCTCCTATGCCCATGGCCGACACCGCCGCCCCGCTCCAGCCCCCCGACCGCCCCGGCTACCGCCTCAAGCGGCTGCTGCTCGGCCCGCCCCTGGTCACCGAGCGGATCCGGCGCGAGAAGCTGCACAACCCGGCCGCGCTGGGCGTGCTGGCCTCCGACTGCATCTCCTCGACGGCGTACGGCAGCGAGGAGATTCTGCGGGTGCTGGTGCCGGTCATCGGGGTCGCGGCGTTCACCCTGATCCTCCCGGTGACCGGGGCGATCCTGCTGGTGCTGCTGGTGGTCACGCTCTGCTACAGCGATGTGGTGACGATCTACACCCGGGCGGGCGGCTCGTACGTGGTGGCGCGGGAGAACTTCGGCCCGGACATCGCCCAGATCGCGTCCGTGGCGCTGCTGGTGGACTACATCGTCACCGTCGCGGTCCAGGTCTCGGCGGGCACCAACGCGATCATCTCGTTCGCCCATCTCGTCGGCGGCACCTGGACCGGTATCGACCATCTCCAACTGCCCATCAGCGCCCTGGTGATCCTGATCCTCGCCTACGGCAATCTGCGCGGACTGCGCGAGGCCGGGCGGGTCTTCATGGCGCCCGCCTACCTGTTCATCCTCGCCGTCGGCCTGATGCTGGTGGTCGGCGTGGTCCGCGGCCTGGCCGGGACGCTGCCGCACGCCGATGTGCACGCGGCGGGCGCCGTGCCCCTGGGGACCGCGGGCAGCGGCTGGCTCTACGGCGCCTCGCTCTTCATCGTGCTGCGCTCGTTCGCCAACGGCGGCTCCTCGCTGACCGGTCTGGAGGCGATCTCCAACAGCGTCTCCGTCTTCCGCGACCCCAAGGGCCGCAACGCCCGCCACACGCTGGTCACGATGAGCTGCATCCTGGGCACGCTGGTCCTCGGCGTCTCCGCCCTGGCCCACTTCACCCACGCCATCCCGTACCAGGACGGCACCCCGACCGTCCTCGCGCAGGAGGCCCATCTGGTCTTCGGCGGCGGGGCGCTGGGCGCCCTGGGGCTGGCGTTCGTCCAGCTGGCGACCGCGCTCATCCTCTACACGGGCGCCAACACGCCCTTCACCGGCTTCCCCTTCCTGGCCAGCTTCGTGGCCGAGGACCGCTTTCTGCCCCGGCAGCTGACCCGGCGCGGCCACCGGCTGGCCTTCTCCAACGGCATCGTGTCGCTGGCCGTGGTGGCGCTGGCGCTGCTGGTGGTCACCAAGGCCAATGTGGACCGGCTGGTGGCGCTGTACGCGATCGGGGTGTTCACCGCCTTCACCATGGCCGGGGCCGGGATGACGGCCTATCACCTGCGGCGCCGGGAACCGGGGCGGACGTGGAAGGTCGCGGTGAACCTCATCACCGCGGTGGTCTCCGCGGCCGTGGTGCTGATCTTCGGGATCACCAAGTTCACCGAGGGCGCCTGGCTGGTCGTGGTGGTCTTCCCGCTCGGGGTCTGGGCGCTGATCCGGATCAACCGCGAGTACCGCGCGGAGGCGGCCGCCCTGGAGGCGGTGCCACGCCCCGGGGACGACGTCCCGCGCTGGCGGCGCCATGTGGTCTTCGTCCTGGCCGACAGCATCGACCTGGCGACGGTCAAGGCGCTGCGGTACGCGCATGAGCTGCGGCCCGACGAGGTCCGCGCGGTGCACTTCATGGTGGACGAGGCCCATGCCCGGCGGCTGATGGCGCGCTGGGAGGCCACGGCGGGGGTGACGGCCGCGCTTGAGGTCGTGGAGTGCCCGGACCGGCGGCTGCGCCACGCGGTGATGGAGCTGGCGGCCCGTACCACCGAGGACGGCCAGACCGCGCTGACCCTGCTGGTGCCGCGCCGCACCTATGCCTCCCCGCTGGGCAAGCTGCTGCACAGGGGCACGGCGGAGTCGCTGGCCAAGGCGCTGGAGCGGCTGCCGGGCGTCGCGGTGACGATCCTGCCGTTCGCCGTCAGCCTCGCGGCCCGGGAGCGGGGGCCGCGGGAGCGGGAGGCCGGGCAGCGGGAGCCAGAGCAGCGCGAGCCCGGGGAGCGCGAGCCCCGGGAGCGGCCCGGCTCCGAATGACACACACTTACTTAACCGGAAGTACCTTTCTATTGGTTAGCGCTTCCCTTATGGTGGGTGTGCCGATCCCGAACCAGGAGAGTCACACATATGAGCATCGTCGTCACCGGAGCCACCGGCCACCTCGGCCGCCTCGTCGTCGAGGGGCTGCTGGAGAAGGTTCCCGCCGACCAGATCACCGCGGTCGTGCGCGACACCGCGAAGGCCGCCGACCTCGCCGACCGCGGGGTGCGGCTGCACGTGGCCGACTACAACCGGCCCGAGACGCTCGCCGGCGCCTTCGCCGCCGGCGACAAGGTGCTGCTGATCTCCGGCAGCGAGGTCGGGCAGCGGGTGCCGCAGCACCAGGCCGTGATCGACGCCGCCAAGGAGGCCGGTGTCGCGCTGCTCGCCTATACCAGCATCCTGGGCGGCCCCGCCGCCGACTTCTCGCTGGCCGATGAGCACAAGGTCACCGAGCAGGCGATCATCGACTCCGGTCTGCCGTATGTGCTGCTGCGCAACGGCTGGTACAACGAGAACTACACCGAGAACCTCTCCACCGTCCTGGAGCACGGGGCCGTCGTGGGCGCCGCGGGCGAGGGCCGGGTCGCCTCCGCCGCGCGCGCCGACTACGCGGCGGCCGCCGTCGCCGTCCTGACCGGTGAGGGCCACGAGGGCAAGGCGTACGAGCTGTCCGGCGACACCGCCTGGAGCTTCGCCGAGTACGCCGAGGTGGTCGCCCGGCAGTCCGGCAAGGAGATCGTCTACGGCGCCGTCTCCCCCGCCGAGTACCAGTCCATCCTCACCGGCGCGGGCGTCCCCGAGCCGCTCGCCGCGATCCTCTCCGATGTCGAGACGGCCATCGAGCGCGGCCGGCTGGACGCCACCCCGGGCGATCTGTCCCGGCTCACAGGCCGTCCGACCACGCCCATCGCGGACTCGGTGGCGGCCGCGCTCAAGGGCTGACCCGCCCCGTACGCACCATGGCCCGCCTGTCATCACCGTATTCCGATACGGGAATGACAGGCGGGCCTCACCAGCGCTACCTTCGGACCCTCGGAACGGGCCCGCCCGGGGCTCGTCATGCCGTCGGGGAGGGTGCCGTGACGCCGCAGGACCAGCAGGACCGCGTCGATCGCGCCGGTCTCCTCTACGGCTTCGCGGCGTACGGCATCTGGGGTCTGGTGCCGCTCTTCTGGCCGCTGCTCGAGCCCGCCGCGGCGGTGGAGATCCTCGCCCACCGGATGGTGTGGTCGCTGGCGGCCGTCGGTCTGGTGCTGCTGGCGCTGCGCCGCTGGAGCTGGATACGGCCGCTGCTGCGGCAGCCCCGGCGGCTGGGCATGATCGCGCTCGCCGCGACCGTGATCTCGGTCAACTGGGGCCTGTACATCTGGGGCGTCAACAGCGGGCATGTGGTGGAGACCGCGCTCGGATACTTCATCAACCCGCTGGTCAGCATCGCCTTCGGAGTGCTGCTGCTGCGTGAGCGGCTGCGGCCCGCGCAGTGGGCGGCGGTCGGCGTCGGGGTGGTGGCCGTGGCCGTGCTGACGGTGGGCTACGGCAAGCTGCCGTGGATCGCGCTCACCCTCGCCTTCAGCTTCGCGACGTACGGCCTGGCCAAGAAGCGGGTCGGACTCGATGGGCTGGAGTCGCTGGCCGCCGAGACCGCCGTGCAGTTCCTGCCCGCGCTCGGCTTCCTGATCTGGCTCGGGGCGCACGGCGGCAGCACGTTCGCGAGCGAGGGCGCCGGGCACGCGGCGCTGCTGGCGAGCTGCGGCTTCGTCACGGCGCTGCCGCTGATCTGCTTCGGGGCGTCGGCGGTGCGGCTGCCGCTGTCGACGATCGGGATGCTCCAGTACGTGGCGCCGACCTTCCAGTTCGTCCTCGGGCTCGTCGTCTTCCACGAGTCGATGCCACCCGAACGGTGGGCGGGCTTCGCCCTTGTCTGGCTCGCGCTCGCGCTGCTGACCTGGGACGCGCTGCGCACCGCCCGGCGGGCGCGGCGGGCGTTGGCCGATGCCGCCGCGCGGGCGGGGGCGCTGTCGGCGACAGTGGAGGCCGATGTGGTTCCGGACCCGGATGTCGTGCCGGACGCCGCCGTGCCCGATGCCCGGCCGGGACCGATATCCGGCGGGTGATGTCCGGTTTCCGCCCTTGACGCGGAGTCAGCCACGCCCGGAGCATCAGCACGTTCACCGCTCCACCGCCCCACGGGCACGTGCACCACACAGCGTCACGTCATTCCGTCCTGTCCTCGTTCGGAACCGGAGCCCCCCATGTCCTCATGCGCTGAACGCCGCCCCCGAAGATCCCTGATACGGCGTACGGCCGCCATGGCCGCGGCCGGTACGGCGGTCGCCGCCCTGGTCTCGGCCGCCCCCGCCACCTCCGCCGCGGCATCGGCACCGCACACGGCGGACGCCCGTACCGCGCTCGCGGCACCCGACATCTCCGTGGCCAATGTGAAGGCCCATCTGGCCCAGTTGCAGTCCATCGCCACCGCCAACGGCGGCAACCGCGCCCATGGCCGCCCCGGATACAAGGCGTCGCTCGACTACATCAAGGGCAAGCTGGACGCCGCCGGATACACCACCACCGTGCAGCAGTTCACCTCCGGCGGTGCCACCGGCTACAACCTCATCGCCGACTGGCCCGGCGGCGACACCAACAACGTGGTGTTCTCCGGCGCCCACCTCGACTCCGTCACCGCGGGCCCCGGGATCAACGACAACGGCTCGGGCTCCGCCGGAATCCTGGAGACCGCGCTCACCGTGGCCCGGCAGGGCGCGAAGCCCACCAAGCATCTGCGGTTCGCCTGGTGGGGCGCCGAGGAGCGCGGAATGGTCGGCTCCACCTCCTACATCAACAACCTGCCGTCATCCGAACGGGCGAAGATCGACGGCTATCTCAACTTCGACATGATCGGCTCGCCCAACCCCGGCTACTTCGTCTATGACGACGACCCCGGGATCGAGTCGGTCTTCAAGGCGTTCTTCTCCGCCAAGGGCGTGCCCACCGAGATCGAGACCGAGGGCGACGGCCGCTCCGACCACGCGCCGTTCAAGAACAAGGGCATCCCGGTGGGCGGTCTCTTCAGCGGCGCGGACTACACCAAGACCGCCGCCCAGGCGCAGAAGTGGGGCGGCACCTCCGGTCAGGCGTTCGACCGCTGCTACCACCGCTCCTGCGACACCTCGAGCAACATCGACGACACCGCCCTGGACCGCAACAGCGACGCCATCGCCTACGCGGTCTGGACCCTCGGCGGCGCCTGATCCCGGACGGATGACGACGTGCCGTGTTCGGCTCCGCCGGCTCAGGCCGCTTCGGCCGCTCAGGCCGTTATGTCCTTCGCGGTGAACCGGGCCCAGGCCGCCGAGCCGAACACGGCCACGTACAGCCCCTGTAGCCCCAGGTTCTTGATCAACTCGTCCCAGTAGACCGGCTCGCGGAGGAGATCGGCGAAGCTGAGCCAGTAGTGCGGGAAGAGATACGGGTGGATCGCGTGCAGCTGCGGGATGGTGTCGAGGATCTGCGTGGTGACCACCAGCCCCACCGTCGTGGCCATGGCCGCGATCCCGCTGTTGGTGAGGGTGGAGATGAACAGCCCCACCGTGGCGATCCCCACCAGCGACAGGGCCACCAGGGCGGCCACGCCGAGCGCTCTGAGCAGCGCTTCGTCGAACGAGACGGTGATGCCCGAGATCAGCGTGACATCGCCGAGCGGGAACAGCAGCGCCCCCGTCACCAGGCTCGAGAGGGCCACCACCAGGGTCGCGATCAGGCAGAAGGCCATGGTGGTGGTGAACTTGGCCAGCAGCAGACGGGTCCGTCCGGCGGGGGCGACCAGCAGATAGCGCAGCGTCCCGGAGCCCGCCTCACCGGCGATGGCGTCACCGGCGATCACGCCGATCACCATCGGCAGGAAGACCGGCAGCGTCGCCGCCAGTGACGCGAAGACCAGGAAGATCCCGTTGTTGGTGATCTGCGGGAAGAAGGCAGGGCCCTCCCCCTCTCCCCCACGGCCCCCGCCGAAGCTGCCGCCGTCACTGGTCTCGATCTTCACCGCGATGCCGATGAGGATCGGGATCAGCGCGAGCACTCCGAGCAGCACCAGGGTCCGCCAGCGGCGGAGGGTGACGGTCAGCTCGGAGCGGAAGAGCGCCAGGGCCCACAGGGGGCTCGGTCGGGACGGGTGCGCGGCCCGCCCGGCCGGTGCGTCGGTGTGGGCGGTCTTGGGTACGCCGGTGTCGGCCACCCTCGTCTCGTCAGCCCGCGACATCGAAGCCCTCCCCGGTCAGCGCGACAAAGGCGTCCTCGAGCGAGGCGCGTTCGGCCCCGAAGGACCGGACCCGCACCCCGGCGCGTACGAGGGCGGCGTTGAGATCGGCCAGCTCCAGCGGTGCGTCGTCCAGGCCGGGGCCGGGCACCGGCAGCTCGCCGGAGACCCGCTCGTCCAGGACCACCAGATCCGTCACCCCGTGCTCCTTGAGCACCCGGACCGCGTCCACCGGGTCCGGGGTGGTGACGGCCAGCCGACCGCGGCTGCCCGCCGCCAGCTCGGCCACCGTGCCCTGGGCGATCAGCCGGCCCTGGGCCATCACGGCGGCATGCGTGCACACCTGTTCGATCTCGTCGAGGAGATGGGAGGAGAGGAAGACGGTGGTGCCCTCCTCGGCCAGCGCGCGCACCAGGGCGCGGATCTCGCGCATGCCCTGCGGATCGAGGCCGTTGGTCGGCTCGTCCAGCACCAGCAGCTCACGCGGCTGGAGCAGCGCGGCGGCCAGGCCCAGGCGCTGCTTCATGCCGAGCGAGTACGCGCGGGCCTTCTTCCCGGCGGCGGCGGCCAGCCCGACCCGGTCCAGGGCGGCCGCCACGCGGGGGGCGCGGGTGCGGGGGTCGGCGGTGGGGTCGGCCGCGTCGTAGCGCAGCAGATTGTCGCGGCAGGTCAGAAAGGGGTACAGGGCGGGGCCCTCGATGAGGGCGCCCACCCTGGGCAGCACGCTCCTGGCGGCGCGCGGCATCGGCTCGCCGAGCAGCCTGGCGCTGCCCGAGGTGGGCTCGATCAGGCCCATGAGCATGCGGATGGTCGTCGTCTTCCCCGAGCCATTGGGCCCGAGGAAGCCGAAGACACTGCCGCGCGGCACGGACAGATCGAGTGCGTCGACCGCGAGCTGCCCGCCCCGGTAGCGCTTGGTGAGCCCGCGGGTCTCCACCGCGGCGTCGTCCCCCTCGGTGGACCGCTGCTCCACGGGCTCCCCTTCGTTCTGCGTCGTATCCGCGCCCTACGTGTTCCGCGTCGTATCCGCGCCCTACGTCACGTCGTCCGTCACCGCGCCTTACGAGCCCGGTGTGCTCACCTGGCCGCGTTGGCGGCCTTGACCAGGGCGTCCTTGTCGACCGCGCCGACGAACACCTTGCCGTCGTCGGTGAGCAGCGCGTTCACCAGCCGGGTGCTGATCACGGTGCCCGAGCCGAACTTCCCCTTGACCTCCTTGCCGAAGCCGCCGAGGAGGCCGGAGGCCGCGCCCGGGCCGCTGTCGCCGCCGGGCGTCTCGGACGCCGCGGCGCCGCCGGGGGTGTCGAGCCTGGCGACCGAGTCCCAGCCCTCGCCGACGACCTTCAGCCCGGACAGGGCGCTCTGGGCGTCCTTGAAGTCCTTGCCGCCGAAGTCCTTCGGGGCGTTCTTACGGTCGGCCTTGGGCTCCTCGGTGACCTTGGCGCCCTTGGGCGGCGTGAAATCGAAGGTGCTCGCCTTGGGCTTGCCGAAGTCCACGTCGGTGAAGCCCACGTCGACGATCGCCTTGCCACCGCTCTTCGGGGAGAGCGTGAACTTCAGCGGGACACCGTTGTCCGCGTCCACCGCGATACGGACGGACCCGATCGTGGAGTCGCTGTTCTGCTTGGGCTTGATCAGCAGGTCGTACGCGTCCCGCCCGGCGACCCGGGAGGTGCCGTCGACGGTCACATCGGTGGTGTCGTCCACGGAGGAGAGCAGCGTCTTGGCCATCTCCTGGGGCGTGACGTCCCGCAGGTCCTTCGGCACCTCCCGCCGGTGGTCGCCCTTGGCCTTCGCGTCCTTCGGGGCGGTGGCGTGGTAGGCGGAGTTGCTCCCGCTGTCGTACGCCCAGATCTCGTCGCCGTTGTGGATCATGCTGTACTCGGCGGCGTTCTCGACGATCGACACCCGCTGCTTGTCGGGGCCGTCGGAGGCCACCCGCAGGGTGTGGGAGCCGGAGATCAGCTCCATCAGCTTGGACTCGGGCGCGGCGGACGCGTCGCCGCCGCCCTGCGCGCCGCCGAGGTCGGCGATGGAGCCGCCGCCGGGGAGCGAGGGGATGCCCAGATCGGTGGTGATCTTCACCGAACCGGACATCTGCTGGGCGTCCGATGCCGCCATCTTGCTGATGAGCTCTTGCGCCGAGATCTTCGGCAGGTTGGGGTCGCCGGTGCTGGCGAGCGCCGGGACCAGTCCTATGGTCGCGGCCGCGATGCCCGCGACAGCGACCGGGGCGGCGTACCGGGCGGCCTTCTTCCCTCGTGATGGCCGCTCTTCATCCCAGAAGCCGTCGTCGGCGACCTGTGTCGGTCGGATCCGTGCCATGTGTGCTCTACCTCCGTCGTCGGCGGCGGTTCGTCAGCTTGCACTCGTCCACCTCTCGGGCCATTGTCACCCGATCCCGCCATGTGGTGGTCTTTTCATCCCACCAAATCGTTCGACGTGGCGCGTCAGCCCGCAGGATCACCTCGGCGTAATGCTCGGGTATGACGCCGCTCCACCGGGAGTCAGGGGCCGGTCGGGGTGGATGGGGCGTCTGGTGGGATCACCCGGCCCGGTGGCGCGGGGTGCCCCGGCCCGGTGGCGCGGGGTCACCCGGCCCGGTGGCGCGGGGTCACCCGGCCCGGTGGACCACCGCGTCGCACAGCCCCTCCAGGGCCGCCTTCGCCGGGCCCTCGGGCAGCGGCGCCAGCATCGAACGGGCCTCCGCCGCATAGCGGACCGTGACCCGGCGGGCCCGCTCCAGCGCCGGATGGGCGCGCAGCCGCCGCAGGACCTCGGCATGGCGCGCGTCATCGGTGAGATCGCCCGCGAGCAACTCGCACAGCTCGCGGTCCTCGGCCGAGCCGGTCGCCCCGGCCTGCTCCCGCACATAGAGCACGGGCAGGGTGGCCACGCCCTCGCGCAGATCGGTGCCGGGGGTCTTACCGGACTCATGGCTGTCGCTGGCGATGTCCAGCACGTCGTCGGCGAGCTGGAAGGCCATGCCGAGCCGCTCGCCGTACTGGGTGAGGATGCTGACGATGCTCTCGTCGGCGCCCGACATCATCGCGCCGAACCGGCCCGAGACGGCGATCAGCGAGCCCGTCTTGCCGGCCAGCACATCCAGGTAGTGCTCGACCGGGTCACGGCCGTCGCGGGGGCCCGCCGTCTCCAGGATCTGGCCGGTGACCAGCCGCTCGAACGCCTCGGCCTGGATCCGCACCGCCTCGGGGCCCAGGTCGGCCAGGATGTGCGAGGCCCGGGCGAAGAGGAAGTCGCCGGTGAGGACGGCCACCGAGTTGCCCCAGCGGGCGTTGGCGCTGGAGACGCCGCGCCGCACATCCGCCTCGTCCATCACATCGTCGTGGTACAACGTCGCCAGATGGGTGAGCTCGACGACCACGGCCGAGGGCACCACTCCGGGCGCGTGGGGGTCACCGAACTGGGCGGCCAGCAGCACCAGCAGGGGCCGGAACCGCTTCCCCCCGGCCCGCACCAGATGCTGGGCGGCCTCCGTGATGAAGGGCACATCGCTCTTCGTGGCCTCCAGCAGGCCCTCTTCGACCGCCGTCAGCCCGGCCTGGGTGTCGGCTTCCAGAGTCCGGTCCCGCACGCTCAGCCCCAAGGGCCCGACGAAGCTCACGGGGTACTCCTGTCTGCCTACGAATGACGCGAATGTCGATGTGTCGCTGCCTCCACCAACAGGCAGCGTATCCGGTCGGGTATCGATCACTGTTGGCGCCTTCCCGCCTTGTGCGCCTCTCACCGATCTCTCCCGAACCCGACCGCTTCACATCGCAGTACCGCGATCGCAGCAGATCATTCACGCCCCGGACGCCCGACCGGACCCCGATCGGCCGTACCCGGCGTCGAGCCAGGGGCCCCGGCGCCGACGACCGCTACCGGATCGTCCATGAATCCCCCCAAGGTGTCGCGCTCACCTGGCGCGCCACCGCCGGTACAGCTCTGCCGCGCCGGGCCGCAGCGAGCGGGCCAGCATGGTGAAGAACGGCCTCATGTCGTCCCGCGCGGCCCAGGCCAGCTCGGTCCCGCTCGCCCGCGCCGGGGCGTGCGGGGTGGTGTAACCACTGCGGCGGTAGGCGACCAGCGCGGGCAGGTCGATGTTCTCGGCCAGGAACCGCCGGGCCGGGCGCTGCGCGGCCCCGGGGACCGCGCGTCCGGTCAGATCGAGATGCTGGGCCCGTACGACATCGATCCGCGCCGCGTTCTCGAAGAGCCGGAACTGGGCGCCCATCCGCGGATTGAAGCCCAGCAGCTTGTACCGTCCGTCACGCCGGTCGAAGCGCCAGTCCAGATCGACGATCCCGCTGAAGCCGATCCGCTGGACGAACCGGGCCGCCATCCGCGCCAGTTCCTCGTTCTCCACCACATAGGCGCACGCCGTCATGCCCGCGTGCGGCGGCCAGGACCGCACCTTGACCCCGGTGAACATCGCCAGCGGTGTGCTCCGGGCGTCGAAGTACGCGTGCACGATCCAGTCCTCGGCCTCCTCTCTCGGCAGATACTCCTGAAAGACCACCCCCGGCCGCGGCCCCCACCGCCGCGCCAGCTCCATCAGCTCCCGGGGGCCCTCGATCCGCGTGGCGCCGCACACCGCGGGCTTCCTCCGCCGCTCGAACGCCTCCCGGTTCTTGGCGACCACCGGAAACCGGGCGCCGGCCGCGAACGCCTTGACATCGGCGTAGGTGTCCGGGAAGACGCCCTCGGGCGTGGGCACCCCGTGCTTGACGCACAGCTCGTGCAGCCCCCGCTTGCTCGCCAACCGTCTGGGCAACTCGGGCTCGGCGCGCGGGAAGAGGAAGCGGCCCTCCCCGGCGAGCCGGTCCGCGTGCTCGGCGATCAGCACCGCCGCCTCCTCGTCGGTGGGCAGCAGCACCGTCGGCCGGCCGATCGCCCGCCCCATCCGCAGCAGCCCCTCGACCAGCCGCTCCGGCCGCTCCTCGCCGGTGGTCGGCCAGACGAAGGCCCTCCTCAGATAGCGCGAGAGCGCCGCCGGGGTCCAACGGTCCTCGGTGACCGCGTATATGGGGACACCGAGCCGCCCCAAGGACCGGATGGCTCCGACGCCGCCGTGATGCAGCGGATAGAGGCCGATCTTCACGATGAGAGCGGGCACGGAACGGTCCACCGCGAACGGCATGGCACTGCTCGCCACGAGTCCCCCTTGGTCACCGCAGCGCAGTGGCCCCCCCACTGTGCGTGACCCTGATGAAGGACGCTACTTCGGAATCGCCGCCTCCAGCAAGGATTTTCCGGACATTGCCATCTCTTTAGGGGCTAGCCGACACTGTGTCATCCTCCTTGTCCCCGGCCTCCCGCATCGCCCGCGCCCGGCCATCGGCGCCGCCCTGGCCACCGGCATCGCCCTGGGCCTTCTCCGCGCTCCCCGCGCCTTAGGGTGTGCTGCGTCCCACAGTGACGAGGAGAAGGCGAGGCAGCCCCGATGCCGCAGCGATCCCCGCTGGACCTGCCCGAAGGCGACCCCTTCGGCCCGCACAACCTCCCCTATGGCGTCTTCACCGCGCCGCACGCTCCTCATCTGCGGAAAATCGGGGTGCGCTACGGAAACCATGTGCTGGACGTGGGCGCCGCCGCGGCCGCCACCGCCTCCCCGCACGCCGAGCCGCTGGGCGCCGACACCCTCAACCCGCTGATGGCCGCGGGCCGCCCGGTCTGGCAGGCCGTGCGCGCCGAGGTGCTCGACTGGCTCACCGACCCGGCGCACCGCTCGACCATCGAGCCCCTGATGCATCCCCTCCCCACCGTGGCGCTCCATCTCCCCTTCGAGGTGGCCGACTACGCCGACTTCTACGCGAGCGAGCACCACGCCACCAACACGGGCAGGATCTTCCGCCCCGACGGCGAGGCGCTCACCCCCAACTGGAAACACATGCCGATCGGCTACCACGGCCGGGCCGGCACCATCCTCGTCTCGGGCACGCCCGTCGTCCGCCCGCAGGGCCAGCATCTGCCCCCGGCCGATACCTCCGCACCACACGCTTCCTCCCCCACTCCGGTCTTCGGCCCCTCCCTGCGCCTCGACTTCGAAGCGGAGGTGGCCTTCGTCGTCGGCGCCCCTTCCACTGTGAATACACCGGTGCCGCTCTCCGGGTTCCATGACCACGTCTTCGGTGTCTGTCTGCTCAACGACTGGTCCGCGCGCGACATCCAGGCGTGGGAGTACCGTCCGCTCGGCCCCTTCCTCGGCAAGTCCTTCGCCACCTCCCTCGCCGCCTGGGTCACCCCGCTGGACGCCCTCGCAGCGGCCCGTACCAGCCCTCCCGCCCGTGATGTCCCGCCCCTCCCCTACCTGGACGACAGCGCCACCGGGCCCGGCGGGCTCGATCTGCGCCTGGAGGTCGCCCTCAACGGCCACACGATCTCCCGCCCGCCCTTCTCCGCCATGTACTGGACCCCGGCCCAGCAGCTCGCCCATCTGACGGTGAACGGCGCCTCGCTGCGCACCGGCGACCTCTTCGCCTCCGGCACGGTCAGCGGTCCGCGCCCGGACGAGCTCGGCTGTCTCCTCGAACTCACCTGGGGCGGCCGCGAACCCCTGCGGCTCCCCGACGGCACCCGGACCTTCCTGGAGGACGGCGACGAGGTGACCGTCACGGCCTGGGCGCCGGGCCCGCAGGGGACCCGTATCGGCCTGGGCGAGGTGACCGGCCAGGTCGTCCCCGCCACGCCCTGACGCGGCTGCTACGTTGTCGTGCTCCTGCCCTGATGATCCCGGACGACCGAGGAGAAGCACGTGAAGAAGGCAGTGAGCATCGCCGGCTCGGTGGCGGCGGCCGCCCTGCTGCTGTCCGCATGCGGCAGCGACGGTGGCGACGACAAGAAGGACACCTCCAAGGACCCCTCCTCCGCGTCGAGCGCCCCGGCGGAGGGGGGCGCGGACACGAAGGTCTCCGGCACCTATGTGGCGAAGGCCGGTGACGGGGCCGCCATCCTGTCCATCAGCGGCAAGAAGGCCGTTCTGATGGCCGACAAGCACATCTGCAACGGCGAGTACGCCGACATGGGCGGGAAGATGCTCATGCTCAAGTGCGCCGACGGAAACACCGACCGCAGCGCGGGCAAGGTCACCGCGAGCGCGGACGGCAAGACCCTCACGGTCGACTGGGACGCGCTCGCCAAGAATGACACCTTCATCAAGGCGACCTCGCCCGGCGACCTCCCCTCGGGCATGCCGACGTCGCTGCCCTCGGGCCTCCCGACCGATGTGCCGACCGACCTCCCGACCGGCTGAACCACGGCGCCGGACCCCCTCCGGCACCCCGGGCCCCTGGCGCGCAGACGCGCCGGGGGCCCGCCGCGCACAGTGGCAGATCTTGCCGCCGCGGACATGAAACCGCAGGCAGAAGCGGTAGGGAAGCCGCCGTCAGGTGGCGCAATACTTCGGCAACACCATCGGCCCGAGCCCGTCGGTATGGTCCCGATACGACCCCGCCGACCAGCAAACCCCCGGAGCCGGCCGATGCCAGCCGAACGCCCCCGCGAGCACGCCCCGCCGGTCGCCGCCGCGCGCCGCCGCCGGCTCCGTGCCGACCGGGCACGGCAACTCGCCGACCTGCTCCGCCACCAGATCCTCACCGGCGGCTTCCCCGGGGGCGTGCTCCCCCTGGAGGACGCGCTCGGCCAGGACTACGGCGCCACCCGCAACACCGTGCGCCAGGCGCTCGACCTGCTGCGCTCCGAGCGGCTGGTGGAACGGCAGCCCGGGGTGGGCACGGTCGTGGTCGCGGAGAAGTACCCGCACGGCCTGGACCGGCTGATGGGCCTGGCCGAGACCCTCCACGAGCACGGCCGGGTCACCAATGAGGTGCGCACCGTCGGCCCCGTCCCCGCGCCCGCCTGCGTCGCGGACCGGCTGGGCGTCCCCGCCCGCTCCGATGTCCTCTACGTCGAGCGGCTGCGGCGGCTCGGCGGACTCCCGCTCTCCCTCGATCTCACCTACCTCCCCATGGACATCGGCGCCGACCTCATCGGCGCCGACCTGGAGAACACCGATGTCTTCCGGCTGATCGAGAAGATCACCGGACAGCCCCTGGGCACCGCCGAGATCACCCTCGAGGCCGTCAACGCCGACGCCCACTCGGCCGCCGTCCTCCAGGCCCCGCGCGGTGCGGCGGTCCTGATGCTGGAGCGGCTCACCCATCTGTGCGATGGACGCCCGGTGGACCTGGAGTTCATCCGGTTCCGCGGCGACCGGATCACCATGAGCGGCCAGTTGCGCCGCACCGCCTGAGACCCACCCACCACACCCTCCGCCCCTTCACGCCCTTCCCTGGAGACAGCCATGCCTCTGGCGCCCCAACGTGCCGATGTGCCGGTGACGATCGACGAGTCCAAGTGCATCGACGGCTGCACCCTGTGCGTGGACATGTGCCCCCTCGACTCCCTCGCGATCCACCCCGACAGCGGTAAGGCGTACATGCACGTCGACGAGTGCTGGTACTGCGGCCCGTGCGCCGCCCGCTGTCCCACCGGCGCGGTCACGGTCAACATGCCCTATCTCCTGAGGTGAAAGGCCCCTCGATGCAGCGCACGCCCCTTCCGTCGGCCCTCGCCGCCGGCGCCCTGCTGCTGTCCCTGACCGGCTGCGGCGGCAACGCGGACGCGGACGGCAAGACCGTGACCGTCACCGTCGGCTACCAGTCCAAGACCATCAACACCGTGACCGCGGGCACCCTGCTGCGCACGCTCGGCGCCTTCGAACGCGAGCTGCGCGCCCTGGGCCGCCGCGACGGCCATACGTACAAGGTGAAGTGGCAGGACTACGCCACCGGAGCGCCCATCACCGCGCAGATGGTCGCCGGGAAGGTCGACATCGGCTCGATGGGCGACTTCCCGCTCCTGATCAACTCCGGTCGCGGCGCCCAGCTGAACGCGCCGACCCGCCTCGTCTCCGTCACCGGCTACAACCTGCGCGGCGGCCTCAATACGGTCCTCACCGCGCCCGGCTCCAAGCTGCGCAACCTGTCCGGGCTGCGCGGCAAGAACGTCTCCACCAGCGTCGGCTCCGCCGCGGACGGCACGCTCGTGCGCGCCCTGCGACAGGCGGGCATCGACCCCGAGGGCGGCATCCACAAGCTCAACCAGCAGCCCGCCGTGGGCGCCTCGGCCCTGGAGGCGGGCAGCGCGGACGCCCTCTCGCAGTTCGTGGCCTGGCCGGGGCTGCTCGCCTTCCAGGGCAAGACCAAGGCGCTGTACGACGGCGCCCGGCTGAACTTCCCCACCTTCCACGGGGTCACCACGCGCAAGGCGTTCGCGGACGAGCGCCCGGCCGTCGTCCAGGCGTTCCTCGCCGCCCAGATCGACGCCACCCGCTATCTGCGCGCCCATCCGCTCGACGCCGCCCGTAAGGTCGCCACCGCGACCGGGCTGCCGCCCGAAGTGGTCTATCTCTACAACGGCACCGGCGGCATCGCGACCTTCGACCCGACCCTCAAGCCACGGCTGACCGCCGCGCTCGAGAAGGACGTCCCGGTGCTGCGTGACGCCAAACTGGTCGGCCCGGTCCACGTATCGTCCTTTGTCGACGACCGCTATCTCAAACGGGCGTACGGAAGCGCGGACGCCTACGCCAAGGCGCTGCGCGCCACCCCGCCCGCTTCCCCGAACCAGCTCTGGCTCAAGGGCGAGAACCGGCTCCGCACCTTCGCCACCCCCACCGAGCTGCTGCGCTTCGCCGGAAGCCACCGCGACCGCGTCCGGGCCGCCTACGTGCCGGACGCGGCCACCGGCACCCGGTGGTTCGCGGACCGGGCGATCTGGGTCCGCGACGGCCACGAGTTGCGGGCCTTCGTCACCCCGGACAACGCCCGCGGCTGGATCGCCGGCCACCCCGGCGCCCGTACCGTCAGTTATTCCGCGGCCCTGGCGGCGGCCCGATGAGCGCACCCACCTCGTCCGTACGGCCCCGCCCGGCCCCGGCAGCCCCCGGAACCCGGGGTGCCACCGCGCCCCGGCCGCTTCGGCGCCGCCCCTGGGTCCGCTACGCCCTGCGCGCCGCGTCGCTGCTGGCCGCGCTCGGCCTGTGGCAGTCGCTCACCGCCCTCGACGTCAACCTGTGGCTGCGTTTCGCGCAGTTCCCGTCCGCCACCGATGTGGTCCAGGAGTTCGCCGACCGCCTCGGCACCGGCGCCTACTGGCAGGACCTGACCGACTCGCTCAGCCGCATCCTCACCGGGTTCGCGCTGGCCGCCGTCGTGGGCGTGGCGGTCGGCACCGCCATCGCCCGCTCCCCCCTCGTATCCGATCTGCTCGGCCCCGTCCTCGAGGTGTGCCGCCCGATCCCGGCCATCGCGCTGGTACCGGTGGCGATCCTGATGTTCCCCAGCAATGAGCAGGGGATCGTCTTCATCACCTTCACCGCCGCCTTCTTCCCGGTCATGGTGAGCACCCGGCACGCGGTCCGCGCGCTGACCCCCGTCTGGGAGGAGGCGGTGCTGACCATGGGCGGCGGGCGCGGACGCGTCCTGGTGTCCGTCGTCCTCCCCGGGGCGCTGCCCGGGATCCTCGGCGGACTCTCCGTCGGCATCGGCGTCTCATGGATCTGTGTGATCTCCGCCGAGATGATCTCCGGGGCCTACGGGGTCGGCTATCGCACCTGGCAGGACTACACGATCGTCGACTACCCGGGTGTCTTCGTCGGCATGGCCACGATCGGCGTGCTCGGCTGGCTCACCTCCACGGCGGTCGAGCTGGCCGGACGGCGGCTGACCCGATGGCTGCCCCGTACGGACCGTACGGAGACCACGGGCCGGCCGGCGCCCGCGCGCAAGGAGGCAGCCACCCCGTGAGCACATCCGACGTCACCACCACCCCGGCCGCGCCGACCGCCGAAGCCGCCCCGCCGGGCGTACGGCTGCGCCTGGAGGACGCCGCCCTCGGCCGCCCCGGCGCACCCGTCCTCCACGGACTCGACCTGGACGTCGCGCCCGGTGACATCCTTACGGTCGTCGGCCCGTCCGGATGCGGCAAATCCACCCTGCTGCGCACCCTCGCCGGGCTGCTGCCGGCCCTCGGCGGGCGGGTCACCCAGGACGGCACCGCGATCACCCGGCCGCACGCCGACCGGGCGCTGATCTTCCAGGAGGACGCGCTGCTGCCCTGGCGCACCCTCCGCGCCAACGTCGAACTCCCGCTCGCCATACGGGGCGTACCGCGCGCCGAGCGCCGCGGCCGGGCCGAGGCGTGGCTGGAGCGCGTCGGGCTGGCCGAGCACAGCGGGCGGCTGCCGCACCGGGTCTCGGGCGGCCAGCGGCAGCGCGCGCAGCTCGCCCGGGCGCTCGTCGGCGAGCCGCGCGCCGTCCTCATGGACGAGCCGTTCGGCGCGCTCGACGCACAGACCCGGGCCGGGATGCAGCGGCTGCTGGTCGAGGTGCTCCAGGGCACCCGCGCCACCGTCGTCTTCGTCACCCACGACGTGGACGAGGCGCTGTTCCTCGGCGACCGGGTGGCGCTGCTGGGCGGCGCGGGGGGCGGCGGCCGGGTGCTGGACATCCCGCATCCGCGCGAGCGCGCCGCCCATGACGCCGCGGCGACCGTCGCGCTGCGCCGTCAGGTCCTCGAATCCCTCGGCATGTGAAAGGCCCAACTGGCGTGAACAAAAGGGAGCACAGGGAGCGTCCGGAGCGCGGTGCGCGCCCGGAGAACAGGGAGCGTCCGGAGCACATGGCGGACGCCGCGGCCGTGGAGATCCCCGCCCTCGCCGCGGCCGAGGAGCTGACCTGCGACGTCCTCGTCATCGGCGGCGGCACGGCCGGCACCATGGCGGCGCTCACCGCCGCCGAGCACGGCTCCTCCGTCCTCCTCCTCGAAAAGGCGCATGTCCGCCACTCGGGCGCGCTCGCCATGGGCATGGACGGCGTCAACAACGCCGTCATCCCCGGCCGGGCCGAACCCGACGACTACGTGGCTGAGATCACCCGCGCCAACGACGGCATCGTCGACCAGTCCACCGTGCGCCAGACCGCCACCCGCGGCTTCGCCATGGTCAAGCGGCTGGAGCGGTACGGGGTGAAGTTCGAGAAGGACGAGCACGGCGAGTACGCGGTCCGCCAGGTGCACCGCTCCGGCTCGTACGTACTGCCGATGCCCGAGGGCAAGGACGTCAAGAAGGTCCTGTACCGGCAGTTGCGGCGGCGCGAGATGCGCGAGCGGATCCGCATCGAGAACCGGGTGATGCCGGTCCGGGTGCTCACCGCGGGCGGCCGGGCCGTCGGCGCCGCCGGATTCCACACCCGCACCGGCCACTTCGTCACCGTACGCGCCGGGGCGGTGATCCTGGCCACCGGCGCCTGCGGGCGGCTCGGCCTGCCCGCGAGCGGCTATCTCTACGGCACGTACGAGAACCCCACCAACGCGGGCGACGGCTACGCCATGGCGTATCACGCGGGCGCCGAGCTGACCGGGATCGAATGCTTCCAGATCAATCCGCTGATCAAGGACTACAACGGCCCGGCCTGCGCCTATGTCGCCAATCCCTTCGGCGGCTACCAGGTCAACCGGCACGGTGAACGGTTCGTCGACTCCGACTACTGGTCGGGGCAGATGATGTCGGAGTTCGCGGCGGAGGTGGCGAGCGAGCGCGGCCCGGTCTACCTCAAGCTCAGCCATCTGCCGGAGGAGTCGGTGGCCGCGCTGGAGTCCATCCTGCACTCCACCGAACGCCCCACCCGCGCCACCTTCCACGCGGGGCGCGGCCATGACTACCGCACCCATGACGTCGAGATGCACATCTCCGAGATCGGGCTGTGCGGCGGCCACTCGGCCTCGGGGGTACGGGTCGACGCCCACGCCCGGACCACAGTCCCCGGGCTGTACGCGGCCGGTGACCTGGCCTGCGTACCGCACAACTACATGATCGGAGCCTTTGTCTTCGGCGATCTGGCGGGCGAGGACGCCTCCCGCCAGACGGCGTACCGGGGCGAACTGCCCCCGGATCAGCTCGCCGAGGCGCATGAGCTGATCTACGCCCCGCTGCGGAACCCCGGGGGGCCGCCGCAGCCGCAGGTCGAGTACAAGCTCCGGCGCCTGGTCAACGACTATGTGGCGCCGCCCAAGAGCGGCGCCCGGCTGTCGCTCGCCATCGAGGCGTTCGAGCGGATGCGCGGGGACATCGCGGCGATGGGGGCCCATACGCCGCATGAGCTGATGCGCTGCGCCGAGGTGAGTTTCATCCGCGACTGCGCGGAGATGGCCGCGCGCTCCTCGCTGGCCAGGACGGAGAGCCGGTGGGGGCTCTACCACGAGCGGACCGACCATCCGCTGCGCGACGACGAGGGCTGGCTGCACCATCTGGACTTGCGCAAGTCGGCGTCGGGGGCGATGGAGTTCACCGCGCGTCCCGTCGCCCCGTATCTCGTCCCGGTGGCGGAGTACGCGCCTACGGGTGGGCCGTCCCGTCCGCTCGGGGAGGTGCGGCCGGAGCAGGTGGCCACGGCGGGGCCGCGGGAGAGTGCGCCGCGGGTGGATGAGGGCCGTGGCCGTAGCGAGGTCACGGGCGTCTCGGCCGCCCGTACGGCCGTCTCTTCCGCCTCGCCGCGCATCCTCGAACTGCTCGCCCTCGCCGAGGAGCAGCCCGAACTCGCCGCGCTCCGGCCCTATCTGGCCGACTCCGACCCGGCGGTGCGGCGGGCCGCCGTCGCCGCGCTGACCGAGACCGCGCCACCGGGCACCGGCCCGGCCCTCGCGGCGGCCCTGGCCGACGCGGACGCCGGCGTACGCGCCGATGCCGCGGCCTCGCTGCGGGAACTGGTCGAGGTGCTGCCCCCGGAGCCCGCGCTGCGCGAACCCCTGGTCCATGGGCTGGCCGTGGCCGATCCGGTGGTGCGGGCCGCGGCGCTCGACGTCCTGCGCGCGCTGGGCCTCGGCGACGCGGAACTGTTCGCGCGGGCGCTGACGGGCGATGCGGCGGATGCGGCGGATGCGGCGGTCGGGGTCCGCATCCAGGCCGTACGGGGGCTGGTGTCGGTGGACGCGCTCAGCGCGCTGGAGCCGGGGGCGGTGGACGCGTCGCGTGAGGTGAGGGTGGCGACGGCGGGGGCGCTGGGGACGCTGGCTGCCGGCGGGCGGGCGGCGGAGGCCCGGCGGCTGCTCGAGCCGCTGCTGCGGGACCCGGACGTCCTGGTCCGGGCCGCCGCCCTGGAGGCCCTGGCCTCGGCGGGGTGTCCGGCGCCGCTGGATGCCGAGGCGGTGGCGGCGTTGGGTGATGCGGCCTGGCAGGTGCGGAAGGGGGCGGCGACGGCGCTGTCCGCGGCGGCGCCGGGGGTTGGCGTTCCGGCGCTGGCCCGTGCGCTGGGCGATCCGCACGCGGATGTCCGCAAGGCGGCGGTCTTGGCGCTGTTGCCCCTGGCGGAGCGGGAACCGGCCGCTCGGGAGGCCCTGGCCTCGGTTCGCTCCGATCCGGACGCGGATGTCCGGGCGTACGCGGCCAAGGCGACGGCCTAGAGTCGACGCCTGCGGCGGGCTTGCCCCACCCCGCCCCTCCCCGAAACCGAGGGCTCCGCCCCCGGCCCCCGCCGGGGCTCCGCCCCGAACCCCGCTCCTCAATCGCCGGAGGGGCTGGAATTACGCACCCCCGCCCCGGGACCTGCACCCCCACCGGGGCGGGGCCAGGGGCCGCAGCCCCCAGATTCGGAAAGGGGCACCCACAACGCGGTCCCGCCCCGGCACGCACACCATCACGGTGTCCCTGCCGGGGGGCGGGGTCCAGGCGGCGCAGCTCCCTGAGTTCGGAAAGGGGCAAGGCAGGGGACACCTCCGCCCCTGCCCGGACACCGTCACGATGCCCCTACCCGGCCGGGACCAAGGGACAGAGCCCCCGACCCGGGAAGGGCGACGCAGGGGACACCTCCGCCCCTGCCCGGACACCGCCGCGCTAAGCAGGTCGGAGGAAGTCCGCTACGGTTCGGGCAGCGCCCCGAAGGGGCGCGGGGCCGTGTCGATGTGCGGCTCCGCCGCGTGGGCGCGACCAGCCACGATGCGGCCGCAGACGCACGACGGCATCTCGTGGCACTTCCCGCGGAGCGCTTAGCCCTACCGGCGCGAGGCCCGGGGGCGCCTCCCCCGGTTCGGGAAGGGGCGGGGTAGGGGATACCTCCGCCCCGATGCAGACACCGTCACGGTGCCCCTGCCCAGCCGGGACCAAGGGACAGAGCCCCCGGCCCGGGAAGGGCGACGCAGGGGACACCTCCGCCGCTGCCCGGACACCGCCGCAATGTCCCCACCGGGACGGGGTCCAGGGGCGCAGCCCCCGGTTCGGGCAGGGGCGAGGCAGGGGACACCACCGTCCCTGCCCGGACGCCCTCGCGCTATCGCCACCGAGGCGGGGTCCAGGGGCGCAGCCCCTGGTTCGGGAAGGGGCGGGGTGGGGAATGGCTCCGGCCGGGCGCGGGCACCGTGTTGGTGTCCGGCCCGGCCGGGGGGTCAGGGGGGCTCAGCCCCTTGGGTTCGGATGGGTGGGGGGCTAGCGGACGAAGACTCCCGCCTGGCTCGCGAGGTCCAAGAAGTACTGCGGGGCCACGCCCAGGACCAGCGTGACCGCCACGCCGATCGCGATGGCCGACGAGGTCAGCGGGGACGGCACGGCCACGGACGGGCCGTCCGTGCGGGGCTCGCTGAAGAACATCAGCACGATCACCCGGATGTAGAAGAACGCGGCGACCGCCGAGGAGATCACACCGATCACCACCAGCGCCCCCGCCCCACCATCGGCCGCCGCCTTGAAGACCGCGAACTTCCCGGCGAAGCCGCTGGTCAGCGGGATACCGGCGAAGGCCAGCAGGAAGACCGCGAAGACGGCGGCCACCAGGGGCGAACGGCGGCCGAGGCCGGCCCACTTGGACAGGTGGGTGGCCTCGCCGCCCGCGTCCCGCACCAGGGTGACCACCGCGAAGGCGCCGAGGGTCACGAAGGAGTACGCGGCGAGGTAGAAGAGGACGGAGGAGATGCCGTCGGGCGTGGTGGCGATGACACCGGCCAGGATGAACCCGGCGTGGGCGATCGAGGAGTACGCCAGCAGCCGCTTCACATCGGTCTGGGTGACGGCCACGATCGCGCCGCCCAGCATGGTGACGATGGCGACGCCCCACATCACCGGCCGCCAGTCCCAGCGCAGCCCGGGCAGGACGACGTACAGCAGCCGCAGCAGCGCGCCGAAGGCCGCGACCTTGGTGGCCGCCGCCATGAAGCCGGTCACCGGGGTCGGGGCGCCCTGGTAGACGTCGGGGGTCCACATATGGAACGGCACGGCGCCGATCTTGAACAGCAGCCCCATCAGCACCATCGCCCCGCCGATCAGCAGCAGCGCGTCATTGCCCATGGTCCCGGCGAGCGCCGGGGTGACGTTCCTGACCTGGCCGTCGACGACGTCCGCGATCCCGGAGTAGGAGACCGTGCCCGCGTAGCCGTACAGCAGGGCGATGCCGAAGAGCAGGAAGGCCGAGGAGAAGGCGCCCAGCAGGAAGTACTTGACCGCGGCCTCCTGCGACAGCGCGCGCTGGCGCCGGGCCAGCGCGCACAGGATGTACAGCGGCAGGGAGAAGACCTCCAGCGCCACGAAGAGCGTCAGCAGATCGTTGGCGGACGGGAAGACCATCATGCCGCCGACCGCGAAGAGGACCAGCGGAAAGACCTCGGTGGTGGTGAACCCCGCCTTGACGGCGGCCTTTTCGGCGTCGCCGCCGGGCACGGCGGCGGCCTGGGCCGCGAAGGAGTCGACGCGGTTGCCGTGCGCCACCGGATCCAGCCGCCGCTCGGCGAAGGTGAACACCGCCACCAGCGCCACCAGGAGAATGGTCCCCTGGAGGAAGAGCGCGGGTCCGTCGACCGCGATCGCGCCCATGGCCGCGACCCGGGCCTTGCTGGTGCCGTAGTCACCGGCGGCGAGGCCGATCACGGCGGCGAAGGCGGCGGCCAGGGCGACCACGGAGACGAACAGCTGCGCCATGTACCGCTGGCGGCGCGGAATGAACGCCTCGATCAGGACGCCGACGATCGCGGCGCCGAGCACGATCAGCGTGGGCGACAGCTGGCCGTACTCGATATCGGGCGACGGGATCTTGTCGGGCGCCGCCGCCGCTGTTGTCCACAGGCTGTGGACAGTGGCCGCGTGGGTCACTTGGCACCTCCGGAAGCACCGTCGTGGGGGGCACCGCCGTGGTTGGCGCCCTCGGGCATCGGGCTGTAGCTGAACCAGCCCGCATCGGTCACGGGGTGATCGGGCTTGGGATCCTTCTTGTCCACCACGGACATCGTGTGGTCGACCGCCGGGTTGACGATGTCGGCCAGCGGCTTCGGATAGACCCCGAGGAAGATCAGCAGCGCGATGAGCGGGGCCACCACGACCAGCTCACGCACCCGCAGATCGGGCATGGACCGCACCTCGGCCTTCACCGGACCGGTCATGGTGCGCTGGTAGAGGATCAGGACGTAGAGCGCCGCCAGCACTATTCCGACGGTCGCGATCACGCCGAGCGCCGGATAGCGGCTGAACGTGCCGACCAGGACCAGGAATTCGCTGATGAACGGCGCGAGCCCGGGCAGCGAGAGGGTGGCGAGCCCGCCGATCAGGAAGGTGCCGGCGAGCACCGGGGCCACCTTCTGCACCCCGCCGTAGTCGGCGATAAGCCGGGAGCCGCGCCGGGTGATCAGGAACCCGGCCACCAGCATCAGCGCGGCGGTGGAGATGCCGTGGTTGACCATGTAGAGGGTGGCGCCGCCCTGGCCCTGGGTGGTCATCGCGAAGATGCCCAGGATGATGAAGCCGAAGTGGGAGATCGAGGCATAGGCGATCAGCCGCTTGATGTCCCGCTGGCCGATCGCCAGCAGCGCCCCGTAGATGATGCTGATGAGCGCCAGGATCATGATCGCCGGGGTGGCCCACTTGCTGGCCTCCGGGAAGAGCTGGAGGCAGAAGCGGAGCATCGCGAAGGTGCCGACCTTGTCGACCACCGCGGTGATCAGCACGGCGACCGGGGCGGTGGACTCCCCCATCGCGTTGGGCAGCCAGGTGTGCAGCGGCCACAGCGGCGCCTTCACCGCGAAGGCGAAGAAGAAGCCGAGGAAGAGCAGCCGCTCGGTGCTGGACGCCATGTCCAGATGGCCGCCCGCCCGCGCCTGGACGATCTCCTGGAGCGAGAAGGTGCCGGTGCCGAGCTGATCGGCGGTGACCGCGTACAGACCGACCACCGCGGCGAGCATGATCAGCCCGCCCGCCAGGTTGTAGAGCAGGAACTTCACCGCGGCGTACGAGCGCTGAGTGGCCGTCTCCTCCTCGGAGCGGCCCCCGGCCCGGTCCCCGAAGCCCCCGATGAGGAAGTACATCGGGATCAGCATGGCCTCGAAGAAGATGTAGAAGAGGAAGACGTCGGTGGCCTCGAAGGAGATCACCACCATCGCCTCGACCATCAGGATCAGCGCGAAGAAGCCCTGGGTGGGCCGCCAGCGGCGGTTGGGGCGGGCGCCTTCCAGCGGATCGGCGTCATGCCAGCCCGCCAGGATGATGAAGGGGATGAGCACGGCGGTGAGCGCGATCAGCGCGACCGCGATCCCGTCCACGCCCACTTCGTAGCGGACGCCGAAGTCCTTGATCCAGGCGTGCGACTCGGTGAGCTGGAAGCGGGCGCCGCCGGGGTCGAAGCGGACCAGCACGACCGCCGCCAGGGCGAGGGTGACCAGGGAGAAGCCCAGCGCCACCCACTTGGCGGCGGCGCGCTGGGCGGCGGGCACGGCGGCGGTGGCCACCGCGCCGAGCGCGGGGACCACGGCCGTGGCCGTCAGCAGGGGAAATGACATGACTCAGACCGCCCTCATCAGCAGGGTCGCGGCGATAAGCACCGCCGTACCGCCGAACATCGAGACCGCGTACGTACGGGCATAGCCGTTCTGGAGCTTTCGCAGCCGGCCGGAGAGCCCGCCGACCGAGGCCGCGGTGCCGTTGACCACCCCGTCGACCAGCTTGTGGTCGACATAGACCAGACCACGGGTCAGATACTGGCCTGGTTTGACGAGCGCGACATGGTTGAAGTCGTCCTGGAGCAGATCGCGCCGGGCGGCCCGGGTGAGCAGCGATCCGCGGGGCGCGGTGCGCGGCACCGGCCGGCGTCCGTACTGCGCCCAGGCGAGGGCGACACCGATCACCAGCACCACCATCGTCCCGGCGGTGACCGCCGCGGCGCTGAGCGGGGAGTCGCCGTGGCTGTGGCCGGTGACCGGCTCCAGCCACTTCAGGAACGCGTCGTTGACGCTGAACAGCCCGCCCGCGAAGACCGATCCCACGGCCAGGACGATCATGGGGATGGTCATGGACGACGGCGACTCGTGCGGATGCGGCTCGGCGTGCGCCCCGGCCGACTCGGCGGCGGGCTCGGCGCTGGGCTCCTCGGGCGAGGGCGTGGTGCCCCAGCGCTTCTCGCCGAAGAAGGTCAGCAGCATCACCCGCGTCATGTAGTACGCGGTGATGGCCGCGCCCAGCAGGGCCGCGCCGCCGAGGATCCAGCCCTCGGTGCCGCCCTTGGCGAACGCCGCCTCGATGATCTTGTCCTTGGACCAGAAGCCGGACAGCCCGGGGAAGCCGATGATCGCGAGATAGCCGAGCCCGAAGGTGACGAAGGTGATCGGCATGTACGTCCGCAGGCCGCCGTACTTGCGCATGTCGACCTCGTCGTTCATGGCGTGCATGACCGACCCGGCCCCGAGGAAGAGCCCCGCCTTGAAGAAGCCGTGGGTCACCAGGTGCATGATCGCGAAGACATAGCCGATCGGGCCGAGCCCGGCGGCCAGGATCATGTAGCCGATCTGCGACATGGTGGACCCGGCCAGGGCCTTCTTGATGTCGTCCTTGGCACAACCGACGATCGCACCGAAGAGGAGCGTGACCGCGCCGACCGCGACGACCGCGGCCTGGGCGTCCGGCGCTGCGTTGAAGATCGCGCCGGAGCGGGTGATCAGATACACGCCCGCGGTCACCATGGTCGCCGCGTGGATCAGGGCCGAGACCGGGGTCGGGCCCTCCATCGCGTCCCCGAGCCAGGACTGGAGCGGCACCTGGGCCGACTTGCCGCAGGCCGCGAGGAGCAGCATCAGCCCGATCGCGGTGAGCTTGCCCTCGCTCGCGTCACCCGCGCTGGTCAGCACCGGGGCGAAGGTGAAGGTCCCGAACGTCGTGAACATCAGCATGATCGCGATCGACAGGCCGACGTCGCCGACGCGGTTGACGATGAACGCCTTCTTCGCCGCCGTGGCCGCGCTGGGCTTGTGCTGCCAGAAGCCGATGAGCAGGTACGAGGCGAGGCCGACGCCCTCCCAGCCGACGTACAGCAGCAGGTAGTTGTCGGCGAGGACGAGCAGGAGCATCGCCGCGAGGAAGAGATTGAGATAGCCGAAGAAGCGGCGGCGGCGCTCGTCGTGCTCCATATAGCCGATCGAGTAGATGTGGATCAGCGTGCCCACACCGGTGATCAGCAGGACGAAGGTCATGGACAGCTGGTCGAGCTGGAAGGCGACGTCCGCGCGGAAGCCGCCCACCGGGATCCAGCTGAAGACCTTGCTGTGCAGGGCCCGGTCGTGCTCGCCGCGGCCGAGCATGTCGGCGAAGAGCACGGCGCCGATGACGAAGGAGGCGGCGGCGAGCAGCGTGCCGAGGTAGTGGCCCTTGCCGTCCAGCCGCCGCCCTCCGCACAGCAGCAGGGCCGCGCCGAGCAGCGGGACCGCGACAAGCAATCCGATGAGGTTCTCCACGTGAACGCGACCCCTTCTAGAGCTTCATCAGGCTGGCGTCGTCGACCGAGGCCGAGTGGCGGGAGCGGAAGATGGTCACGATGATCGCGAGACCGACCACAACCTCCGCCGCGGCCACGACCATCGTGAAGAAGGCGATGATCTGGCCGTCGAGATTGCCGTGCAGCCGGGAGAAGGTGACGAACGCCAGGTTGCACGCGTTCAGCATCAGCTCGACGCACATGAAGAGGACGATCGCGTTCCGCCTGATGACGACGCCGGCCGCACCAATGGTGAACAACAGGGCGGCCAGGTAGAGGTAGTTGACCGGATTCACTTGGCGACTCCCCTCGGATTCGGCGCACTGCCCGCACTCTCGCCGTCTTCGCCGTTCTCACCGCTCTCGGAAGTGCCCGGCTTCCCGGGGCTCCCGGACGGCTTGCCGGTCTCGTGCTTCCGGCCCAGCCAGCGCTGCGAGCGCTGCTCCAGCGCCGCCAGCTCGGCCAGCGCCTCGCTGGAGACGTCCCGGATCTGACCGCGGCCGCGCAGCGTGGCGTTGACGGTGAGGTCGGACGGGGTGCCGTCGGGCAGCAGACCGGGGATGTCCACCGCGTTGTGCCGCGCGTACACACCGGGGGCGGGCAGCGGCGGCACGTTCCGCCCGGTGCGCACCCGCGCCTCGGACTGCTCGCGCTGGGTACGGGCCCGCTCGGTGCGCTCGCGGTGGGTCAGCACCATCGCGCCGACCGCCGCGGTGATCAGCAGCGCGCCGGTGATCTCGAAGGCGAAGACGTACTTGGTGAAGATCAGCGAGGCCAGGCCCTCCACATTGCCGCCGGAGTTGGCCTGGCCCAGGCCGTTCCACGTCTTCAGCGACGCGTTTCCGATCCCGGCGCAGAGCAGGATGCCGAAGCCGAGCCCGCAGAGGACGGCGAGCCAGCGCTGCCCCTTCAGGGTCTCCTTGAGGGAGTCGGCGGCGGTGACACCGACCAGCATCACCACGAAGAGGAACAGCATCATGATCGCGCCGGTGTAGACGACGATCTGGACGACGCCCAGGAAGTACGCGCCGTTGGCGAGGTAGAAGATCGCCAGGACGATCATGGTGCCCGCCAGGCACAGGGCGCTGTGCACGGCCTTGTGCATCAGGATCGTGCACAGCGCGCCGATCACGGCGACGGTGCCGAGCACCCAGAACTGGAGGGCCTCACCGGTGGAGGTGGTGGAGGCCGCCGCGGCCAGAGCGCCGCTCATGCCTGCACCCCCTGCTGCCGCTCCTGCTGCCCCTCCTGCGACTCCTCGTTCCCCGCGGCCTGGTCGGACAGGGTCTCGCCCTTGCTGACCGCCACCTGCTGGGTGGTGCCGGGCGCGGCCTCGGTCACCAGGCCCCGGTAGTAGTCCTGCTCGTCGGTGCCGGGATACATGGCGTGCGGGGAGTCGACCATCCCGTCCTCGAGGCCCGCGAGCAGCTCCTCCTTGGTGTAGATGAGCGATTCGCGGGTGCGGTCGGCGAGCTCGTACTCATTGGTCATGGTGAGCGCCCGGGTGGGGCACGCCTCGACGCACAGACCGCACAGGATGCAGCGCAGATAGTTGATCTGGTAGACGCGGCCGTAGCGCTCACCTGGCGAGTAGCGCTCCTCGTCGGTGTTGTCCGCGCCCTCCACATAGATCGCGTCGGCGGGGCAGGCCCAGGCGCACAGCTCGCAGCCGATGCACTTCTCCAGCCCGTCCGGGTGCCGGTTGAGCTGGTGGCGTCCGTGGAAGCGGGGCGCGGTGGGCTTCTTCACCTCTGGGTACTGTTCGGTGAGCCGCTTCTTGAACATGGCCTTGAAGGTCACGCCGAAGCCGGCCACCGGATTCTGGAAGTCAGACACCGTCGGCCTCCTTTCCGTCACTGACAGTGTCGGGGCCACCACTGACAATCAACTCACGCTCGGTGCGCGGACGTCGGCGGGGGACGGGCGGCAAGGTCTGGCCGGGCAGCGGCGGCACCGGGAAACCTCCCGCCATCGGATCGAAGGCGGGCTCCGGTCCCGGTTCCGCTCCGGCCTCGGCCTGCGCCGAGCGGTCGCGGAAGAAGTCGACCACGAAGGACAGCAGCAGCAGCGCGATCACCGCGCCGCCCACGTAGAGCACGATGTCCTGGTAGTCGTAGTTCTCGTTGCGCAGCGCCCGGACGGTGGCGACCAGCATCAGCCAGACCATCGAGATCGGGATGAGCACCTTCCAGCCCAGCTTCATGAACTGGTCGTAGCGGACGCGCGGCAGCGTGCCGCGCACCCAGATGAAGACGAACAGCGATGTCACGACCTTGCCGACGAACCACAGCAGCGGCCACCAGCCGTGGTTGGCGCCCTCCCAGAAGGTGCTGATCGGCCAGGGCGCCCGCCAGCCACCGAGGAAGAGGGTGACGGCGACCATCGAGACGGTGACCATGTTGATGTACTCGGCGAGCATGAACATCGCGAACTTGATCGAGGAGTACTCGGTGTTGAAGCCGCCGACCAGGTCGCCCTCGGACTCCGGCATGTCGAACGGCGCCCGGTTGGTCTCACCGATCATCGAGACGATGTAGATGAGGAACGAGACCGGCAGCAGCACCGCGTACCAGCGGTCCTGCTGCGATTCCACGATCTGCGAGGTCGACATCGACCCGGAGTAGAGGAAGACCGCCGCGAAGGAGAGCCCCATCGCGATCTCGTAGCTGATCATCTGGGCGCAGGAGCGCAAGCCCCCCAGGAGCGGATACGTCGATCCGGAGGACCAGCCCGCCAGCACGATGCCGTAGATGCCGACCGAGGCGGTGGCCAGGATGTAGAGGACGGCGATCGGCAGATCGGTCAGCTGCATCGCGGTGCGGTGCCCGAAGACCGAGACCTCGCCGCCGGCCGGGCCGAACGGCATCACCGCGACCGCCATGAAGGCGGGGATGGCCGCGACGACCGGCGCCAGGACGTAGACCACCTTGTCCGCGCCCTTGACGACCACGTCCTCCTTGAGCATCAGCTTCACACCGTCCGCGAGGGACTGGAGCATGCCCCAGGGGCCGTGGCGGTTGGGGCCGATGCGCAGCTGCATCCAGCCGACCACCTTGCGCTCCATGACGATGGAGATGAGCACCGTCACCATCAGGAACGCGAAGCAGAAGACGGCCTTGATCGCGATCAGCCACCACGGGTCGCGGCCGAACATCGACAGGTCCTCTGCGGCGAGAATCCTCACTGGGTCACCTCCGTCGCGGGGGCAGTGATCGTCACGACATCGCCGGGGCGGGCCCCCAGATCGCGCTGGACACCGCCGCCCACGGAGGCCAGCGGCAGCCAGACCACCCGGTCGGGCATCGCGGTGACGCTCAGCGGCAGTTGGACCGAGCCGGCCGGGCCGGTGACGCGGACGACTTGGCCATCCTCGACCCCCGCCTCGCCCGCCGTGGCCGCCGACAGCCGGGCCACGGCCGCGTGCCGGGTCCCGGCCAGCGCCGGATCGCCGTCCTGGAGCCGGCCCTGGTCGAGCAGCAGCCGATGGCCGGCGAGCACCGCCTCGCCCTCGGCCGGCCGGGGCAGCGGACCGCCCGTCTCCAGCGAGGCGGTGGCGCGCGGGCCCTGCCAGGTGCCCAGCCGGGTCATCTCGGCGCGCACCGCCTCGACGTCCGGCAGGTCCAGGGGCGCGTCCAGCGCGTCGGCCAGCATGTGCAGCACCCGGGCGTCCGGGAGGGTGTGGCGGCGGGTCATCTGGTCGGGCTTGAGCGCCGCCTCGAACGGCCGGGCCCGGCCCTCCCAGTTGAGGAAGGTGCCGGACTTCTCGACGACCGCCGCGACCGGCAGCACCACATCGGCCCGCTCGGTGACCTCCGAGGGCCGCTGCTCCAGGCTGACCACGAAGTCCACCGCGTCCAGGGCCTCCAGGGCCCGCGCCGGATCGGGCAGATCGGCGACCTCGACGCCCGCGACCAGCAGCGCGCCGAGCCCGCCGACCGCGGCGGCCTCGATGATCTGGCCGGTGTCCCGGCCCACCTGGTGCGGCAGGTCGACGGTGCCCCAGACGGAGGAGACCTCCTCACGGGCCCGCGGATCGTGCGCCGGGCGGCCGCCGGGCAGCAGCCCGGGCAGCGCCCCCGCCTCGATCGCGCCCCGCTCCCCCGCCCGGCGCGGAATCCAGGCGAGCGTGGCCCCGGTGGCGGCGGCGGCCCGTACGGCGGCGGTGAGCCCGCCGGCCACGGACGCCAGCCGCTCGCCGACGATGATCACCGCGCCCTCCTGGCGCAGCGCCTCGGCGGCCCGCTCGCCGTCCGCGTCCAGACCGGTGCGGCCCGCGATGGCGTCCAGCCACTCGGTCTCGGTGCCCGGGGCAGCCGGCAGCAGGGTGCCGCCCACCTTCTCGAGGCCCCGGGTGGCGTGGGTGGCGATCGAGAAGGTGCGCTGTCCGTGCTTGCGGTGCGCCTTGCGCAGCCGCAGGAAGACGCCGGGCGACTCCTCCTCGGCCTCGAAGCCGACCAGCAGCACGGCCGGGGCCTTCTCCAGCGCGCCGTAGGTGAGTCCGCCGCCGTCCAGGTCACGCCCCCGGCCCGCGATGTGGGTGGCCAGGAAGTCGGCCTCCTCGTCGCTGTGGAGACGGGCCCGGAAGTCGATGTCGTTGGTGTCCAGGGCGAGCCGCGCGAACTTCGCGTAGGCGTAGGCGTCCTCGACGGTCAGCCGGCCGCCGGTGAGCACGCCGGTGCGGCCGCGCGCCATGCCGAGCCCGTCGGCCGCCGCGGCCAGCGCCTCGGGCCAGCTCGCCGGCTCCAGCTTCCCCGTCTCGCGGTCGCGCACCAGCGGGGTGGTGAGCCGCTCCGGCAGCTGGGCGTAGCGGAAGCCGAAGCGCCCCTTGTCGCAGATCCACTCCTCGTTGACCTCGGGGTCGTCCGCCGCCAGCCGCCGCATGACCTTGCCGCGCCGGTGGTCGGTGCGGGTGGCGCAGCCGCCCGCGCAGTGCTCGCACACGCTCGGCGAGGAGACCAGGTCGAAGGGGCGGGAGCGGAAGCGGTACGCCGCCGAGGTCAGGGCGCCCACCGGGCAGATCTGGATGGTGTTCCCGGAGAAGTACGACTCGAACGGGTCGCCCTCGCCGGTGCCCACCTGCTGGAGCGCGCCCCGCTCCAGCAGCTCGATCATGGGGTCGCCCGCGATCTGGTTGGAGAAGCGGGTGCAGCGCGCGCACAGCACACAGCGCTCGCGGTCCAGCAGCACCTGGGCCGAGATCGGCACCGGCTTGGCGAACGTCCGCTTCTGGCCCTCGAACCGGCTGTCGGCCTGTCCGGCGCTCATCGCCTGGTTCTGGAGCGGGCATTCACCGCCCTTGTCGCAGACCGGGCAGTCCAGCGGGTGGTTGATCAGCAGCAGCTCCATCACCCCGCGCTGGGCCTTCTCGGCCACCGGCGAGGTGAGCTGCGTCTTGACCACCATCCCGTCGGTGCAGGTGATGGTGCAGGAGGCCATCGGCTTGCGCTGGCCCTCCACCTCGACGATGCACTGGCGGCAGGCGCCGGCCGGGTCGAGGAGCGGATGGTCGCAGAACCGCGGGATCTCGATGCCGAGCAGTTCGGCGGCGCGGATGACCAGCGTCCCCTTGGGAACGGAGATCTCGATTCCGTCGATGGTGACGGAGACCAGATCTTCGCGCGGCACCGCCGCCTCCCCGCCCGACGAGGGTGCGTTGGTGGTCACGGTCATGCGTTCACCCCCAGGTGAGTGGAGCGCGGCTCGTCGGCCCACACAGTGGACTTGGCCGGGTCGAACGGACAGCCTCCGCCGGTGATGTGCTGCTCGTACTCCTCGCGGAAGTACTTCAGCGAGGAGAAGATGGGGCTGGCCGCGCCGTCGCCGAGGGCGCAGAAGGACTTGCCGTTGATGTTGTCGGCGATGTCCGCCAGCTTGTCGAGGTCCTCCATGCGGCCCTTACCGGCCTCGAGGTCGCGCAACAGCTGGACCAGCCAGTACGTGCCCTCGCGGCAGGGTGTGCACTTGCCGCAGGACTCATGCGCGTAGAACTCGGTCCAGCGGGTCACGGCCCGCACCACGCAGGTGGTCTCGTCGAAGCACTGGAGCGCCTTGGTGCCCAGCATCGACCCGGCCGCGCCCACGCCCTCGTAGTCCAGCGGGACGTCGAGGTGCTCATCGGTGAGCAGCGGGGTGGACGAGCCGCCCGGGGTCCAGAACTTCAGCCGGTGGCCCGGGCGCATCCCGCCGCTCATGTCGAGCAGCTGGCGCAGGGTGATCCCGAGCGGGCCCTCGTACTGTCCGGGGTTGGCCACATGGCCGGACAGCGAGTAGAGCGTGAAGCCCGGGGACTTCTCGCTGCCCATCGAACGGAACCATTCCTTGCCCTTGTTGAGGATCGCGGGAACCGAGGCGATGGATTCGACGTTGTTGACAACAGTGGGGCACGCGTACAGACCGGCGACCGCGGGGAAGGGAGGCCGCAGCCGGGGCTGGCCGCGGCGGCCCTCCAGCGAGTCCAGCAGCGCGGTCTCCTCACCACAGATGTACGCACCGGCGCCCGCGTGCACGGTGATGTCGAGACCGGGCAGTCCGTCCACCCCGAGCTTCCGCCGCCGCTGTTCCGCGGTGCCGAGGTAGCCCTCCTCGTACGCCTCGCGCACGGCCTCGTGCAGCCGCCGCAGCACGGGGACGACCTCGCCGCGCAGATAGATGAAGGCGTGTTCGGAGCGGATGGCATGACAGGCGATGATCATGCCCTCGATGAGGGAGTGCGGATTGGCGTAGAGAAGGGGGATGTCCTTGCAGGTGCCCGGTTCCGACTCATCGGCGTTGACGACGAGATAGTGCGGCTTGCCGTCGCCCTGCGGAATGAACTGCCACTTCATTCCGGTGGGGAATCCCGCGCCGCCGCGGCCGCGCAGTCCCGCGTCCTTCACCAGCGCGATCACCGCGTCGGGGTCCATCGCGAGGGCCTTGCGCATGCCCTCGTAGCCCTCGTGGCGCAGATAGGTGCGCAGGGACCAGGAGTTCGGCTGGTCCCAGAACGCGGAGAGCACGGGTGCCAGCAGCTTCTCGGGGCTGTGCCCATTGATCTCGGTTGTCACGGTCATCACTCCCCCTCCTCGGCGACCGGACCGGCCGGGTGGTGCGGATCGGAGGCGGAGGTCCGCTGCGGCGCGTCATGCGAGCTGGGATGCGTCGGCGGCGCCTCGTCCTGCGGGGCGTCGGCGGACCTCGGCGAGACGACCCGGCCGGGGGCGACCTCGCCCTTGGCCAGCCGCAGCCCGACCAGCGAGGCGGGCCCCGCGGAGCCACCCGCCTCGACGGCGCCCGGACGGGCGTCGGGGAAGCCGGCCAGGATGCGGGCGGTCTCCTTGTAGGTGCACAGCGGCGCGCCCCGGGTCGGCTCGACGGTCCGGCCCGCCCGCAACTCGTCGACCAGCGCCTTGGCGGATTCGACGGTCTGGTTGTCGAAGAACTCCCAGTTGACCATCACCACGGGTGCGTAGTCGCAGGCCGCGTTGCACTCGATGTGCTCCAGGGTGACCTTGCCGTCCTCGGTGGTCTCCCCGTTGCCCACCCCCAGATGGCTCTGGAGCTCCTCGAAGATCGCGTCGCCGCCCATCACCGCGCACAGGGTGTTGGTGCACACCCCCACCTGGTAGTCGCCGGAGGGCTTGCGCCGGTACATCGTGTAGAAGGTGGCGACCGCGGTGACCTCGGCGGTGGTCAGGCCCAGCATCTCGGCGCAGAACCGCATGCCGGTGCGGGTGACATGGCCCTCCTCGGACTGCACCAGGTGCAGCAGCGGCAGCAGCGCGCTGCGGCTGTCCGGGTAGCGGGCGATCACCTCCCGGGCGTCCTCCTCGAGCCGGGTGCGCACCTCGGCCGGGTAGTCGGGGGCCGGCAGCTCCGGCATCCCCAGCTGGACATCAGTCACCGGTCCACTCCTCCCATCACGGGGTCGATGGACGCGACAGCGACGATCACATCGGCGACCTGGCCGCCCTCGCACATCGCCGCCACGGCCTGAAGATTGGTGAAGGACGGGTCGCGGAAGTGGACGCGATACGGGCGGGTGCCGCCATCGCTGACCACATGGGCGCCCAGTTCGCCCTTGGGCGACTCGATCGCCGCGTACGCCTGTCCGGGCGGAACCCGGAATCCCTCGGTCACCAGCTTGAAGTGGTGGATCAGGGCCTCCATGGAGGTGCCCATGATGTTCTTGATGTGGTCCAGGGAGTTGCCGAGGCCGTCCGGGCCGAGCGCGAGCTGCGCGGGCCAGGCGATCTTCTTGTCGGCGACCATCACCGGGCCCGGCTCCAGCCGCTCCAGGCACTGCTCGACGATCCGCAGCGACTGGCGCATCTCCTCCAGCCGGATCAGGAACCGGCCGTAGGCGTCGCAGCTCTCGGCGGTCGGCACCTCGAAGTCATAGGTGTCATAGCCGCAGTACGGATCGGTCTTGCGCAGATCGTGCGGCAGCCCGGTGGCCCGCAGTATCGGGCCGGTCACGCCGAGCGCCATGCAGCCGGCGAGATCGAGGTAGCCGACGTCCTGGAGCCGGGCCTTGAAGATCGGGTTCCCGGTGGCGAGCTTGTCGTACTCGGGCAGGTTCTTCCGCATCGTCTTCAGCAGGGCCCGGATCTGGTCGACCGCCCCCGGCGGCAGGTCCTGGGCGAGCCCGCCGGGCCGGATGTACGCGTGGTTCATCCGCAGACCGGTGATCAGCTCGAAGATGTCCAGGATCAGCTCGCGGTCCCGGAAGCCGTAGATCATGATCGTGGTCGCGCCGAGCTCCATACCGCCGGTGGCGATGGCCACCAGATGCGAGGAGAGCCGGTTGAGCTCCATCAGCAGCACCCGGATCACCGAGGCGCGGTCCGGCACCTGGTCCTCGATGCCGAGCAGCTTCTCGACGCCCAGGCAGTACGCCGCCTCGTTGTAGAAGGGCGTCAGATAGTCCATGCGCGTCACGAAGGTGGTGCCCTGCGTCCAGTTCCGGAATTCGAGGTTCTTCTCGATTCCGGTGTGCAGATAACCGATTCCGCAGCGGGCCTCGGTGACCGTCTCACCGTCGATCTCCAGGATCAGCCGGAGCACTCCATGGGTGGAGGGGTGCTGCGGACCCATGTTGACGATGATCCGCTCGTCGTCGGCCTTCGCCGCGGCGGCCACGACCTCGTCCCAGTCGCCGCCGGTGACGGTGTAGACGGTGCCTTCGGTGGTCTCGCGCGCGGAGGCGGAAGGCGTTGCGTGGGGGGCAGTCATCAGCTGTACGACCTCCGCTGGTCCGGAGCCGGGATCTGGGCGCCCTTGTACTCGACGGGGATGCCGCCGAGCGGGTAGTCCTTGCGTTGCGGGAAGCCCTGCCAGTCGTCGGGCATCATGATCCGCGTCAGCGCGGGATGACCGTCGAAGATCAGGCCGAAGAAGTCGTAGGTCTCGCGCTCATGCCAGTCGTTGGTCGGATAGACATCGACGATCGACGGGATGTGCGGGTCGTCGTCCGGAGCGCTCACCTCCAGCCGGAGCACCCGACCATGGGTGATCGACCGCAGGTGGTAGACGGCGTGCAGCTCACGGCCCTTGTCGCCGGGGAAGTGGACTCCGCTGACGCCGGTGCACAGCTCGAAGCGGAGCGCCGGGTCGTCGCGCAGGGTGCGGGCGACCCGCGGCAGGTGCTCCCGGGCGATGTGGAAGGTCAGCTCACCGCGGTCCACGACGGTCTTCTCGATCGCGTTCTCCGGAAGCAGCGACTGCTCCTCGAGCGCGCCCTCGAGCTCGTCGGCGACCTCGTCGAACCAGCCCCCGTACGGCCGGGTGGCCTGGCCGGGCAGCCGTACGGGGCGGACCAGCCCGCCGTAGCCGGTGGTGTCGCCGCCGTTGTTGGCGCCGAACATCCCGCGCTGGACGCGGATGGGCTCGCCCTGGTCGCCGCGGCGGCCGGGGAGGTTCTCAGCGTTGAGGTCCTTGTCCGGGTTGACCCCGTTGGCCCCGGGGTTGACCCCATTAGCCTCAGTCAACGCAGCAGCCCCTTCATCTCGATCATCGGCAGCGCCTTGAGCGCTGCTTCCTCCGCCTCACGGGCCGCACGCTCGCGATTGACGCCGAGCTTCTCCTCGCGGATCTTCTCGTGCAGCTTGAGGATCGAGTCCATGAGCATCTCGGGCCGCGGCGGGCAGCCGGGCAGATAGATGTCGACCGGGACGATGTGATCGACGCCCTGCACGATCGCGTAGTTGTTGAACATCCCCCCGGAGGAGGCGCAGACGCCCATGGAGATGACCCACTTCGGGTTCGGCATCTGGTCGTAGACCTGGCGCAGCACCGGGGCCATCTTCTGGCTGACGCGCCCGGCGACGATCATCAGATCCGCCTGGCGGGGCGAGCCGCGGAAGACCTCCATGCCGAAGCGCGCGAGGTCATAGCGCCCCGCGCCGGTGGTCATCATTTCGATGGCGCAACAGGCCAGGCCGAAGGTGGCCGGGAAGACGGAGGACTTACGGGCCAGCCCGGCGGCCTGTTCCACGGTGGTGAGCAGGAACCCACTCGGGAGCTTCTCTTCGATACCCATGCGATGTTTCCCCTATCTCCTCTAGAGCCCCTTTTAGTCCCACTCCAGGCCGCCACGGCGCCATACGTAGGCGTAGGCGACGAAGACCGTGAGCACGAAGAGGAGCATCTCCACGAGCCCGAACAGGCCGAGGGCGTCGAAGGTGACGGCCCAGGGGTAGAGGAAGACGATCTCGATGTCGAAGACGATGAAGAGCATCGCCGTCAGGTAGTACTTGATGGGGAAGCGCCCACCGCCGGCCGGATGCGGAGTCGGCTCGATGCCGCACTCATAGGCTTCGAGCTTGGCCCGGTTGTAGCGCTTGGGGCCGATGATCGCGGCCATGAAAACCGAGAAGATCGCAAAACCTGCCCCGAGGGCTCCCAGTACGAGGATGGGCGCGTATGCGTTCACCGTCCTCGCTCCCTTCAGTCGACGATGACTGCTTGGCGGACCGCACGGACATGCCGCCGCCCCACGAAGATCGCGCACATGTGAGGCAGTTCACAAGCCCGTTTCGCCTGCATCCTATGCCCGTCGGTCTGTGATCTGCGACACGGGGTACGACAACGTCTTTGTGATCTCCACCACCTGACGAAGGATCATGAAGTCGGATGAGCGGTGATCTTGTACATGAAGCATCCGAACGACCACGAGAAGTGACATTCGGAGACGTCATCACAGGTGAGCGCGTTGCGCCCCTACCAAGACATGGTACATACATGCAAATTTGCTCTGGACAATGTCAGCTGATAGGCGCCTTCCATCCTCATGAGTGACCTTCGTCCCGGGACGATTGATCACGGGGTCGCGGACGTTCGCGATCAACGCTCCGCGCACGCGTTCACGAGCGGCTCGGAGCGAGTGAGGTATCCCACGCCCAGACGGGTTGTGGATCTAGATTTCACGGGAACCCTTTGTACGCGGACCACATCGGTGGTAGGTCCCGCGCTGTCCCGGTTTGGCCGCCAAATGCAGTGCGTAGACACATGATCGCGAAATTCGGGCAAGGCGGCCGAGTGGGCCGCGGAGATCATTTGGCCCGGTTTTTGGGCGTGTGCACGCCAAATGTGGCGCACCCCACTTTTGTTGATCTGGGCCTTAAGGCCCTGGTAGCCAGTGACCTATGTCCCCAGTCGCACACATACCCAGCCACCGGAAGCCCCGCCGTGCCACGTCGACGCGTGCGCTCCGCGCAGGGGTGACCGGTGGCTTCCTCACCCTCGCGGTGGCCGGTGCCGCCGTGCCCGCCTCCGCCACGGAGAACAACGCCGCTCCGGCCGAGTCCACCCTGGAGATGCCGACCGTCAGCGCCACGCTGGCGAGCACGGCCGCCCAGACCGCGGACGCCACCCAGCAGGCGGCGTCCGACTACGAGCTCCAGGCACAGAAGGACCAGGCGGCCGCCCACGCGAAGACCGCCGCCAAGAAGGCCAAGGCGGAGGCCGACCGCAAGGCGAAGGAGGCCCGGGAGGCGGCTCGTAAGGCGGCCGCCAAGCGCGCGGCCGAGGCCAAGGCCCAGGCGGCGAAGGCGTCCCGCTCCGCCGAGCGCACCACGCTCTCCACCACCACCAGCGTCAGCAACGCCTCCGGCAACGCCGCGACCCTGATCAGCTTCCTGAAGGCGCAGCTGGGCAAGGCGTACGTGCTCGGCTCCAGCGGTCCGTCCTCCTACGACTGCTCCGGGCTGACCCAGGCCGCCTTCAAGCAGGTCGGCGTGAGCCTGCCGCGGGTCTCGCAGGACCAGTCCACCGCCGGCACCCCGGTCTCGCTGGACTCCTTGCAGCCGGGCGACCTGCTCTACTGGGGCAGCGCCGGCAGCGCGTACCACGTCGGCGTCTACGTCGGCGGCGGCAAGTTCATCGGCGCCCAGAACTCGAGCACCGGGATCGTCGAGCGCCCGCTGGACTACGACATGCCCACCGGGGCCGTGCGCGTCCTGTAGGACGCCCGCCGGTCATCCGTTGGTTTCTGGACCCCGGGGCCGCCGTTCCCGTCGTGGACGGCGGCCTCACGTCCTTCCCTCACTACTGCGCGTAGACCTTCTCCACGAACTCGCCGAGCAGGTCGTCGCTGAGGTGATGGGCCAGATCCGCCTCGGAGATCATTCCGACCAGCCGCTTGTTCTGGTCGATCACCGGAAGCCTGCGGATCTTGTGCTCCTCCATCTCCCGCAGGACGTCCCTGACATCGGCGTCCGCGGGAATCCAGCGCGGGGTGCCCTTGGTGAGCGCCCCGACGGGAGTCCCCGAGGGGTCGGCGTTCTCCGCGATGCATCCGACGACGATGTCGCGGTCGGTCACGATGCCGCACAGCCGCTCGTTGGCGTCGCTGACCGGCAGGGCGCCCACGCCCAGGTCCCGCATCAGCTGGGCGGCACGCAGCACCGTCTCGTTCTCCGGCACCCACTGCGCGCCCGGGTGCATGATGTCCGCTGCCTTCGTCATGGTGTACCTCCTGCCAGGCCCACCGGCGGTGGATCCGGCCCCGTGGGCCCCATCGGTCCGGCGTCGCCGCGGCTGGCGCACACGGCGCCCCCTGTCTTCATTGTCACCACCGCCGCACGGCGCCGTCATGTCGAGCCCGGCGGCGGCTGTCGGTGCCCGGTGCCAGACTGAGTAACGAGGCAGTACCGCACAGAACGAGGCAATCTCCGGCAGAACACTTCCGCACAACTCTCCTGCGCCTTCGCGCCCGACCGTCGAAGGAGCGCCCCATGCTCACCACCGATTACGTCCCCGGCGCCCCCAACTGGCTCGATCTGGGCGCCCCCGACACCGAAGCGGCCGTGGCCTTCTACGGCTCCCTGCTGGGCTGGCGCTTCGAGTCGGCAGGCCCCGAAGCGGGCGGGTACGGCTTCTTCACCCTGGACCGGAAGACCGTCGCGGCCGTCGGGCCGCTCACCGAGGAGGGCGCGCGCGCCGCCTGGACGCCGTACTTCCACACCCCCGACGCCGAGGCGACCGCCAAGACCGTCGAGCAGGCGGGCGGCACGGTGCGGCTCGCTCCGTTCGACGTCTTCGAGGAGGGGCGGATGGCCCAGTTCACCGACCCCGGCGGGGCCCGCTTCGCCGTCTGGCAGCCCGGCAGGACGGCGGGGCTGGACGCGGTCACCGACCCCGGCACCCTGTGCTGGACCGAGCTGCACTCCCCCGATCCCGCCAAGGACCTCGCCTTCTACCGCAAGATCTTCGGCTGGGACACCGAGGAGATGTCCTTCCCCGGCGGGTCGTACACGGTGCTGATGACGTCCGGCGCCGGCCGGGAGGGCTCCTTCGGCGGCGTCGCCCAGCTCCAGGAGGGGCATTCGACACCGCCGCAGTGGCTGCCGTACTTCGAGGTGACGGACTGCGACGCGGTGGTGGCCAGGGGGCAGGACCTGGGCGGCTCGGTGCTGATGCCGGCCATGTCGGCCGAGGGGATCGGCCGGATGGCCTGGCTGGCGGACGTGGGGCGGGCGCCGTTCGGCGTCATCGCGAGCGGCGGGCCCGGAGCGTAGGCGCTCCGCTGGGAGGGCCCGCGATGCGTCGGTGAGTGCCGCGATGCGTTGTTGGGCGGCTGCGGCGCCGTCGTGGCTGGTCGCGCAGTTCCCCGCGCCCCTACGGGGCGCCGGCCGCCCTGCGGTCGAGCCGGAGCCCCTACAAGCGTCAGGCGCGGGGGGTGACCTTCGTCAGGCCGTTGATGATGCGGTCCATGGCGTCGCCGCCTGTGGGGTCGGTCAGGTTCGCCAGGAGCTTGAGCGTGAACCGCATCAGCATCGGATGGGTCAGCCCGCGCTGGGTCGCCAGCTTCATGACCTTCGGGTTGCCGATCAGCTTCACGAACGCCCGGCCCAGCGTGTAGTAGCCGCCGTAGGTGTCCTTGAGGACCTTCGGGTAGCGCTGGAGCGCCAGTTCGCGCTGGGCGGCGGTGACGCGGGCCTGGGCCTGGACGATCACATCCGCGGCGATCTGCCCGGATTCCATCGCATAGGCGATGCCCTCACCGTTGAACGGGTTGACCATGCCGCCCGCGTCCCCGACGAGCAGCAGCCCTCGGGTGTAGTGCGGCTGGCGGTTGAAGGCCATGGGGAGCGCGGCGCCGCGGATCGGGCCGGTCATGTTCTCCGGGGTGTAGCCCCAGTCCTCCGGCATCGAGGCGCACCACGCCTTGAGGACCTCGCGCCAGTCGAGCTCCTTGAAGGAGGACGAGGTGTTGAGGACGCCCAGGCCCACATTGCTCGTGCCGTCGCCCATGCCGAAGATCCAGCCGTAGCCGGGCAGCAGCCGGTCCTCGACACCGCGCCGGTCCCACAACTCCAGCCAGGACTCCAGGTAGTCGTCGTCATGGCGGGGCGAGGTGAAGTACGTGCGCACGGCCACGCCCATCGGACGGTCCTCGCGCCGGTGCAGCCCCATGGCGAGCGAGAGCCGGGTGGAGTTGCCGTCGGCGGCGACCACCAGGGGCGCGTGGAAGGTGACGGGCGTCTTCTCCTCGCCCAGCTTGGCCTCGACCCCGGTGATCCGGCCGGTGCGCCCGTCGAGCATCGGGGCGCCCACGGTGCAGCGCTCGTACAGCCGGGCCCCGGCCTTCTGAGCCTGGCGCGCCAGCTGCTCGTCGAAGTCGTCGCGCTTACGGACCAGGCCGTAGTTGGGGTACGCGGCCAGCTCCGGCCAGTCGAGCTGGAGCCGCACCCCGCCGCCGAGGATCCGCAGGCCCCGGTTGCGCAGCCAGCCCGCCTCCTCGGAGATGTCGATGCCCATGGAGACGAGCTGCTTGGTGGCGCGCGGGGTCAGGCCGTCGCCGCACACCTTCTCGCGCGGAAAGGCCGTCTTCTCCAGCAGCAGCACATCCAGCCCCGCCTTGGCGAGGTAGTACGCGGTGGTGGAGCCGGCCGGTCCGGCGCCGACGACGATCACATCGGCGCTGCGCTCCGAGATCCCGGAGGACGCGCTCTCGGTGGGTGCGGTCTCGCTCACGCGGGGTCTCCCCAAGCCTCGGTACGGCGTGCCGGTCGCGCCGGGCACTGGACAGTCGCAGTCTATGGGGGGCGGTACTCCGGCACTCGCGAAGGGCCGCTCCGTACCGGCTACCCGCCGCCTTATGGCTTGTACGCCCGGTGGAGGGCCACCACGCCGCCGGTGAGATTGCGCCAGGCCGGGCGCTCCCAGCCCGCCGACCGCAGCCGGGCGGCGAGACCGGGCTGGTCCGGCCAGGCGCGGATGGACTCGGCGAGGTAGACATACGCGTCCGGGTTGCTGCTGACCGATGTCGCGATCGGCGGCAGCGCGCGCATCAGATACTCGGTGTAGACCGTGCGGAACGGCTGCCATGTGGGGTGGCTGAACTCGCAGATGACGACCCGTCCACCGGGCCGGGTCACCCGCAGCATCTCGCCCAGCGCCCCCTGCGTGTCCTGGACGTTCCGCAGCCCGAAGGAGATCGTGACGGCGTCGAAGACCCCGTCCGCGAAGGGCAGCCGAGTCGCGTCGCCCGCCGTGAGCGGCAGCCCCGGATGGCGCTTCTTGCCCTCCCGCAGCATCCCGAGCGAGAAGTCGCACGGCACCACGTACGCGCCCGCCTCCCGGAACGGCAGCGAGGACGTCCCCGTACCGGCGGCGAGGTCCAGCACCCGCTCACCGGCGCGCGCGTCCACGGCCCGGGCGACGGCCTTGCGCCACAGCCGGGCCTGCCCGAGCGACAGCACATCGTTGGTGAGATCGTATTTGGCCGCCACGTCGTCGAACATGGCGGCGACTTCGTGCGGCTGCTTGTCCAGGGATGCTCGGCTCACGCCCCCATTGTTCACCTCGCCGACCCCGCGCCCCCGCCCGGGGCCCGGCGTGCCTCAGCGCCGCCGGTGCACCAGCCGCCCCGCCACCACCGTGGCCAGGCAGGCGCCGTCCGCGTCGAAGACGGCCAGGTCGGCGCGGCCCGCCGGGGCGAGGGCGGGCGGGCGCGGTCGGTCCAGGACGGCGATGCCGCCCCGGTGGGCGGCCGCGCGCAGCTCGGCGTCGCCGAGGTGACGGGCGAGGACGGCGGTGGCGCCCCGCCGCAGCAGGGCGTGGATCCGCTCCCGCGGGCTGGGCGCGTCCGGCACCGGGCCCTCGTGGACCAGGGCCGGGCCGAGCTCCCCGGGCCACTCCCGCACCCGGGCCCGCGGATAGGTCTCGCGCAGCTCCGCCAGGGAGCCGATGGCCGCGATGCGGTCGCCGTCGACCGCGACGGCGGCGTCGTGCAGCGGCGCCGCGTCGCCGGGGGTGACCCGGACGACGGGCGCCGCGTGGAGCGTGAGCATCAGGACGCCTGGATCACCGTCAGCTCGGGGTGGGCCGTGCCACCCTCGATCGCCGTCGAGGACAGGTGCGAGACGACGTGGTCGTCGACCGGGTCGTTCGCCGGGTCGTCGTGCACCACCAGGTGTTCGTACGTCGTGGCGCGCTGCGCGGGGACCCGCCCGGCGGCCCGGATGAGGTGGAGCAGCTCCATCCGGTTGGACCGGTGGCGGGCGCCCGCCGAGGAGACCACGTTCTCCTCCAGCATCACCGAGCCGAGGTCGTCCGCCCCGTAGTGCAGGGCCAGCTGGCCGGCCTCCTTGCCGACGGTCAGCCAGGAACCCTGGATATGGGCCACGTTGTCGAGGAAGAGCCGCGCGATGGCGATCATCCGCAGGTACTCGAAGACGGTGGCCTGCGTCTGGCCCTTCAGATGGTTGTTCTCGGGCTGGTAGGTGTACGGGATGAAGGCGCGGAAGCCGCCCGTCCGGTCCTGTACGTCGCGGATCATGCGGATGTGCTCGATCCGCTCGGCGTTGGTCTCGCCGGTGCCCATCAGCATGGTGGAGGTGGACTCCACACCGAGGTTGTGGGCGATCTCCATGATCTCCAGCCAGCGCTCACCGGACTCCTTCAGCGGCGCGATGGCCTTGCGCGGCCGCTCGGGCAGCAGCTCGGCGCCCGCGCCCGCGAAGGAGTCGAGACCGGCCGCGTGGATGCGGCGGATGGCCTCCTCGGCCGAGACGCCCGAGATCCGCGCCATGTGCTCGACCTCGGAGGCCCCCAGTGAGTGGATCACCAGCTGCGGGAACGCCTGCTTGATCGCCGCGAAGTGCTTCTCGTAGTACTCCACCCCGTAGTCCGGGTGGTGGCCGCCCTGGAACATGATCTGCGTGCCGCCCAGCTCGACGGTCTCCGCGCAGCGGCGCAGGATGTCGTCGAGGTCGCGGCTCCAGCCCTTCGCGGTGTCCTTCGGAGGGGCGTAGAAGGCGCAGAACTTGCACGCCGTCACGCAGACGTTGGTGTAGTTGATGTTCCGTTCGATGATGTACGTCGCGATGTGCTCGGTGCCCGCGTAGCGACGGCGCCGGACCGCGTCGGCCGCGGCCCCCAGCGCGTGCAGCGGAGCCGAGCGGTAAAGGTCGAGCGCCTCTTGTGGGGTGATCCGACCCCCGTCGGCGGCGCGGTCGAGGACTGCCTGCACCTCTGCGTTTGCGGTCACCGGGGCGTACCTTTCGGAGGTTTACGGGTGGACCGACCCAGACTACGCCAGGGCCTGTACGCCCGTACGAGTACGTGCCAGGCACATCTGTGGCCCCTGTATGCGCCGCATCCGTCGCTTCGTGCTCATTTGAGCTTGCGGAGGGTGCCCGTGGGATCGCCCGCCTGTTCGTCCTTCGCCTTGTAGCTGATCGTTCCGTCGGACGTGAGGGTGAACTGCTCGTCCGTCGAGGCGTCGCTGCACCCCTGCTGGGGCTCGGAGCCCTTGAGGCGCGCGTCGAGGTGGAGTTGTTTCGGGGCCGCCGAGACCAGCTTCCATGTGAAGTCGCAGCGCAGCACCGACAGCTTGACCCGGCCACTGGCGACGTCCCGCCCGGTGGGCCCCTGCCGGAAGGTGATGGTCAGGCTGCCCACCGGGATGTTCGAGTCGGAGGTCAGATCGCCCTGCCAGGTGCCGATGAACCCCTTGGGCACATCGCCCTTCTCGGACCCGCTGTCCCCGGCTCCCGGCTGCCGTTCCGTAGCGGACGGACGGGGATTGCTGCCGGCGTTCTGGTCGGAACTGTCGTCGGAGCCGCCGGGGAGCACCCGGAAGAGCACGGCGGCGGTCGTCGCGGCGGCCAGCGCGCCCGCGACGGACAGCACCAGCGTGCAGCTCAGCGCCTTGGGGCGCTTCTTACCGCCGACGGCGGCCGAGAGCGAGACACTGCGGCCGCCGCCCGGCTTCGGCGACGGCGGGGCGGGGAGCGGGTGGGCGGCGGGCCGGTCCTGCTCCCGCGGCCCGTCGGCATACGAGGGGTCGGGCGGGCCGAAGGCGCCCAGCACGGGCGCGGCCGGGGCCGGGCCCGGGGCCGGGGTGGGCGGCGGGGTCGGGCGGTCCTCGGCGGACGGTACGGCGTCGGAGGGCTCGGCGGCGGGCGGCTCCAGGGCGGGCCGGGCGGCGTCGGACGCCCGGGCATCGGACTCGGGCGCGGACGGCGCCGCGACGGCCTCCGCCTCCAGGTCGAGCAGCTCCACCACCTGCCGGCTCACCCGCTCGACCAGCGCCCCCGGCAGCCAGCCCGGCCGCGCCAGCCCCGAGGCGCCGTCCTCCGGGGCGAGGCGCCGCACGATCTGCTCGGGGGTGGGGCGGTCGGCCGGGTTCTTGGCGAGGCACGCGGCGACCAGATCGCGCAGCTCCCCGGTCAGCTCATGGCCGAACCGGGGCTCGTCGTGCACCACCTTGTACAGCAGCGCGGCCGAGGTGTCGCCCGGGAACGGCGGCTCACCGGTCGCCGCGTACGCCAGCACCGCGCCGAGCGAGAAGACATCGGCCGCGCCCTCGACGTTCTCGCCCAGGATCTGCTCGGGCGCCATATAGCCGGGCGAGCCGATGGAGGCGCCGGTCGAGGTCAGCGACACCGTGCCCTCGGTGGCCCGGGCGATGCCGAAGTCGATCAGCCGCGGACCGTCGAGCGCGAGCAGCACATTGGACGGCTTGACGTCGCGGTGGACCAGGCCGAGGGCGTGCACCGCGGCCAGTGCCTCGGCGAGCCCCGCGCCCAGCGCCCGCACCGACGGCTCGGGCAGCGGCCCCTCGTCGGACACCGCCTGGTTGAGCGGAGGGCCCGCCACATAGCCGGTGGCCACCCACGGAATGCGTGCTTCCGGGTCGGCGTCCAGGACCGGTGCGGTGAAGGCGCCGCCGACCCGGCGCGCGGCGTCGACCTCGCGCCGGAAACGGGCGCGGAACTCCTCGTCCAGCGCGAAATGGGCGTGCACGACCTTCACCGCGACCGTGCGCCCGCCCGCGCTGCGGCCCACAAAGACGCGCCCCATACCGCCCGAACCGAGCCGACCGAGCAGCCGATAGGCGCCGATGACCTGCGGATCGTCCGCTCCCAGCGGATCCATCGCGTTGCCTCCCCCTCCGTGCGCCGGTCCAGCTTAGGGGGTGTTCCGGCCGTCCACCGCAGGTCGTGCGGTCGGGAAGGTCAGTTGAGCAGCTCGACCCGGACGTCCGCGGGGTATCCGGTCGTCGGCCCCGTACGGCGGGCGAACTCGGCGATGCCCGCCAACTGCGCCTGGCCGAGGCTGAAGTCGAGGGTGGTGAAGTAGCGTTCCAGCACCGACGCCTCGAGCTGCTCCCAGCGCGCCGCCTGCTCGGCGACCTTGCCGACCTCCTCCAGGGAGAGGTTCCGCGAGGACAGGAACGCCTCGTGGACCTGCCGGACGATCTCCGGCTCCCGGTCCAGATACTCGCGGCGGGCGGCCCACACCGCGAAGACGAAGGGGAGTCCGGTCCACTCCTTCCACATCTGGCCCAGGTCGTGGACGCGCAGGCCCAGCCGGGGCGCGTCATGGAGGTTGGCCCGCAGCGCGGCATCGCCGATCAGCACCGCCGCCTCGGCCTCCTGCATCATCAGGCTGAGGTCGGGCGGGCAGGTGTAGTAGTCGGGGGCGAGTCCGTACCGCTCGGCGAGCAACAGCTGGGCCAGGCGCACGGAGGTGCGCGAGGCGGAACCGAGTGCGACGCGCGCCCCGTCCAGCTGCTCCAGCGGCAGCTGCGAGACGATCACGCAGGACATGACGGGCCCGTCACAGCCCACCGCGATGTCCGGGAGCGCGACGAGATCGTCGGCATTGCGCAGATACTCCACCAGGCTGATCGGGCCGATGTCGAGATCGCCACGGACCAGCAGGTCGTTCAGGGCGTCGGGAGATGCCTTGGTGAGGTCGAAATCCAGGAGGGATCCGGTCCTGGCGAGGCCCCAGTACAACGGCATGCAATTGAGGTACTGGATGTGCCCCACTTTTGGCCGGCTCAGCCGATGGGCGCCGCTCGGGCCGAGGCTTTCTGAGGCGTCCTGTGTACTCCGCGAGGGGGAACTCGGTGAATTGTCCACGTCTCGGAGGCTAGCCCCGCTCGCCCCGGGTAATGGCGGCGGGGTGCTCCGGCAGCCTTGTGCTGACTGGCACGTACCCGCTCGACCTGCGATCTTATCCACCTGCGAGGCCCGGGAAACCCCTCGTTTTCGTGATCTTCGGCTCTTTCCTCGCGCACACGGAGCGTGCTAGGCTCGCCGCAAGTTGCAGTTTGGTTTCCTTGCAGTACAGAGCCTGCGGAGCATGTAACCGCAGGCTTTTGTAGTTTTCAGACTTCTTGCAGGTTCTGGAGCAGGGCAACCCTTTGGCCCAAGGAGGGCTTATGGCTACCGGAACCGTCAAGTGGTTCAACGCCGAGAAGGGCTTCGGCTTCATCGCCCAGGACGGCGGCGGCCCCGATGTCTTCGTTCACTACTCCGCGATCAACGCGACCGGCTTCCGTTCTCTCGAGGAGAACCAGGCCGTGACCTTCGACGTCACCCAGGGCCCGAAGGGCCCGCAGGCGGAGAACGTCAGCGCCGTCTGATCAAAGCAGCACCACCCAAGGAGCCCCTGTTCCCCGCCCAGCGGGGAGGCGGGGCTCCTGCCTTTTGGGGCCTTCTGCTGTGGGGTCGCCTGCCTTTTGGGGGCGGCGGCTTGGGGGCCATTTGGGGGGCCGTGGCCCTGGGTCCCATGCCTGGATGTGGTCAGTCTTCCAGCAGCCGGAAGTCGGCGAAGTCGAAGCCCGGGGAGACCACACAGCTCACCAGGGCCTCCTCGTCCGCCTCCGGACGGGCCGCCTGCCAGACGCCCGGCGGGATGACGACCTGGGGGCGCTGGCCTGAGGCGACATCGGGGCCCAGGAGCACCTCGGTGGGGGCCGCCTCCGGGGCGTCGCCCGTACCGCCCAGCCGGAGCCGCAGCGGGCCGCCGCTGTGCCACAGCCACAGCTCGGCCGAGCGCACCACATGCCAGCGGGACTCCTCACCCGGAGTCAGCAGGAAGTAGATCGCCGTGGCGGTCGCGCGCTCGCCGTCGTACCCCGGCGGCCGCACCGTGACATCGCTGCGCCAGGTCTCCCGGTACCAGCCGCCCTCCGGATGGGGCTCGAGTCCGAGCCATTCGGCCGTCGCGGGCCGTCGGGTCGTGGCCATGTCGTTCCCCGCTCTCACACGTCCGTCCGGGCCCGTCGAGGATAGCCCGTAGACCTGACACCCTCCTCAAGCCGCCCCTATGGCGCTCATGTCGCCCTTACGGTGCTCACGCCGCGTAGGGGCCCCGCGACGCACCGCTGACGCGGCACCCCCGCTCGGGCTACGGTTTTGACCATGGGGCACGGGCGGCGGACGGTGACGGTGCACCATGTGCGGGCCGCGCTGCGCGGTGCGCAGCGGCTCGGCCTCGACACCGTCCCCCTGCTCCAGCGGGCCCGGATACCCCCGCTGCTGCTCACCGACGACCGCGCCCGCGTCTCCCCCGAGCAGTTCGCCCGGCTGGTGCGCGCCCTGCACCGGGCCACGGGGGACGAGTTCCTGGGGCTGGGGACCGTCCGCAGCCGACCCGGCACCTTCGCGATGATGTGCTACGCCGCGCTGGGCTGCCCCGACCTCGGCACGGCGGTGGAGCGCGGCGCCCGCTTCTACCGGCTCTTCCCCGGCGGCCCCGATCTGGCCCTGGAGCGCGGCGCGGGCCGGGGCCGGGAGGCGGTGTTCGCCCTGCGCGGCGGGCTGGGCCCGCATGAGGACGCCCTTACGGCGGCCGAGAGCCATATCGTCGCCGAATGGCTGATGCTCGTCTGGCACCGGGTCGCGGGCTGGCTGATCGGGCGCCGGATCCCGCTGCTGTGGGCCCAGTTCGCGTATCCCCCGCCCCCATACGCCGAGGACTACGAGCCGCTCTTCGGCTGCCCGGCCCGGTTCGGGGCACCGCGCACCGCGGCCGGTTTCGACCGCCGCTGGCTGACCGCCCCCGTCGTCCAGGACGAGGCCACGCTCCAGACGCTGCTGCGGCACGCGCCCGCCGGGCTGCTCAGCCGCCGCGACTACGGCACGACCGTCGCCGAGCAGGTGCGGCACGTGCTCACCGGCGCCCTGCGGACGCGCGGCGGCCCGGCCGACGGCAAACGCGCCCGGCACACCGCGCACCTCCCGGAGCTGCCCGAGGCCGCCGCCCGGCTGGCGGTCAGCCCGGCGACGCTGCGGCGGCGGCTGCGCGAGGAGGGCACGTCCTTCCAGGAGCTGAAGGACACCGTGCGGCGTGACGAGGCGGTCAGCAGCCTGGCCGAGGGGGCCGAGCCCATCGCCGACCTGGCCTTACGACTGGGCTTCTCCGAGGACACGGCGTTCCACCGGGCGTTCCGGCGCTGGACCGGGACAACACCGGGCGCATACCGACATGAGACGTGGAGTCAGCACATCTGAGCGCCGCGGTCAGCCCCAGACGCCCCGCTCATCCCTACGGTCCTCGCAGAGCGACTCAGCACCACCAAGGCGCACCGCCCGCACCGTTGGGAGAGCCGTATGCGCATCCGCACCACCGTGCTCGCCGGCCTCGCCGCCCTCGCCCTCACCTCGGCGCTGCCCGCCGCCCCGGCCGCCGCATCGGGCGCCCCGGCCGCCGGCACCGGCAGACCCGGCGACATCGTCACCTCGGCCCCCACCGCCTTCCACACCCAGCCCGGGGTGCCGGCCGCCGCCAAGGCCTGGCACATCACCTACCGCTCCACCACCGCCACCGGCCGCCCCGACGTGGTCTCCGGCACGGTCCTCGTCCCCGACGACGGCAAGCAGGGCCCCCGGCCGCTCCTCACCTGGGGCATCGGCGCCGTGGGCCTCGCCGACGACTGCGCGGTGTCCGGCCGGTTCCCGCGGGGCACCTCGAGCGAGGCCCAGCTGATCGACCTCGCGCTGCGCCGCGGCTGGGCCGTGGCCGTCACCGACTACGAGGGTCTGGGCACCCCGGACGACCACACGTATACGGTCGGCCGGTCCGAGGGCCATGCCGTCCTGGACGCGGCGCGCGCCGCCCAGCGGCTTCCGGAGGCCGGGCTCTCACCGGACGCGCCCGTGGGCATCATGGGCTACTCCCAGGGCGGCCAGGCGGCCGGCTGGGCCGCAGAACTGCACGCCTCGTACGCCCCCGAGCTGCGGCTGAAGGGCACGGTCGCCGGAGGCGTGCCCGCCGACCTGCCCACGACGCTGGAGTACAACGACGGCGGACCGGGCGCCGGGCTCGCCCTTATGGCGCTCACCGGACAGGACGCGGCCTTCCCCGCGCTGCGGCTCGACTCGTACCTCAACGACCGGGGCCGCGGCTATGTGGACTTCATGAAGCGGAACTGCGTGCCGCTCAGCACCATCGGCGGGCTCTTCCGGCACAGGTCCGAGGTGACCGTAAGGGACCCATTGGCCAGTCCGGCCTGGCAACTCGCGCTGCGCGGCTCCTTCCTGGGCACCCGCTCCCCCGATCACCCCGTCTACCTCTACCAGGGCACGGTGGACGAGCTGATCCCGTACCGGGTCGGCGCGGCACTGCGCGACCGCTGGTGCGCCCGGGGCGTGCCGGTGGAGTGGAGGGACTATCCGCTGGACCATGTCACCACGGCGGTGACCGGGATACCGACGGCCCTGGAGTGGATGGCCGGACGGCTGGCGGACGAGCCGACACGGGGCAACTGCGCCGCGTGAGGCGCGGCCTGACGGGCCCGGTCCGGGACAACCGCGCCGCGTGAGGCGCGGCTGACGGGCCCGGTGCGGGGCAACCCCGCGCCGCGTAAGGCCCGGCTGTGACACCGTACGGCGCCGCCCCGCCCGTCAGCCGGTCCGCTCGGACGACCACCCCTGCCCCTGGAGCAGATTCCCCAGCCCGGCCCAGGCGAAGTTCATCAGGGTGGCCGCGGCCTCCTTGGCCGACGGTCCACCCGCTCGCCCGTCCGCCGTCCAGTCCGCGAGCGACTCGGCCGCGCCCACCAGCGCGTGCGCGAGCCCGGACACCTCGGTGCCCGCGAGCGTCCGGGCGCGCGCCGCCCCGCAGGCCTGCTCCCGCGCCGCCGCGCCTATCAGCTGCGTCACGAACTCCACGATCTCCGCCCGCATCGCGACCACTTCACGGGCGAAGAGGCGCCCCTGCGTACGGGCCTGCACATGCAACAGCGTCCAGCCGTCGGGATGTTCGGCCGTGTGCGCGAAGAAGCCGCTCAGCCCGCTCCACAACTGCCGGTCGGCGGGCGCGTCCCGCTCCACGGCGGCCCGGACCGCGGTCACCAGCGCGGCGGCCTCCCGCCGTATGCACGCCGTGAACAGCTCGTCCTTGGAGTTGAGATAGAGATAGACCAGCGGTTTGGAGACCCCGGCCAGCTCGGCGATGTCGTCCATCGAGGCGTTCTGATAGCCGCTGCGCGCGAAGGCCCGCACCCCCGCGTCCAGCATCTGCTGCTCCCGCACGACCCGTGGCACGCGCTTGCTCCCCGTCGCCCCGCCCACGCAGGCCGCCCCCTTCGATCGTGCCCCCGCACACATATCGCGGACAAGCCTACGTGGGACCACTGTCAGCGCTCTTGCCACGGCCGCCCGACGACATCAAAGTTTCAACTGACCACGCACCGTGCCCCGTTCAGCTCCGTAACGCAGTGCCGCGAAGGAGAACGAACGATGCCGAACCGCCGTCGCACGCTCGCCGCGCTGACCGCGCTGGCCGCCGCACCGCTCCTCCCCGTCCGCGCGGAAGCCCGTTCCGCGGAGCCCGGCTCCTCGAAGGTCCGTTCCCCGGAAGCCCTTGCCGGACGCGCGGCGCCCACCCACGTGCGCCTCGTCGCCGCGGAGCGCGTCGGCGAGCGCGTCCTGGACCTGACGATCGACTCCCCCGCGCTGGGCCGCGAGGGCCACGCCCGCGTCCTCCTTCCCACCGGCTACGACCGCAGACCCCACCGCCGCTGGCCCGTCCTCTACCTGCTCCACGGCTGCTGCGACCCGGGCCCCGGCTGGGAGGCATGGACCCGTAACACCGATGTCGAGGCCATCACCGCCGCCACCCCGGCCCTGATCGTCTCGCCCGAGGGCGGCCCGGCCGGCTTCTACTCCAACTGGTGGAACGGCGGCCACTACGGCCCGCCCGCCTGGGAGACCTTCCACCTGGCCGAGTTGCTCCCGCTGCTGGAGCGCGCCCTGCGGGCCAACGGCCACCGGGCGATCGCCGGTCTGTCCATGGGCGGCTTCGGCGCCCTCTCCTACGCCGCCCGCCACCCCCGCCTCTTTCGCGCGGCGGCCTCGTTCAGCGGGGTCGTCCACACCGCCCTGGACCCCGCCGGAATCCAGAACATCATCACGGGCCAAGGCGCCGACCCGACGGCCCTCTGGGGAGACCCCACCGCCCAGTCCGCGCTCTGGGACGCCCACAACCCGTACGCCCTGATCCCCCGGCTCCCCCGCGGCTACCCGCTCTACGTCGCCTGCGGCAACGGCACCCCCGGCCCCCTCGACCCGCCGGGCCGCCCAGAGGACGCCCTGGAGCGCGGCCTCGGCGAGATGGCCCAGCGCTACGTACGCCGCGCCCGCGCCCACGGACTGGCCGTCACCGCCGACCTCTACGGCCCCGGCACCCACACCTGGCCCTACTGGGAACGCGAACTCACCCACGCCCTCCCCCTGCTCACCGCCCGGCTCAGCTGACGCGGGAGCTCGGATCCTCTTCCTGCTCCTGCTGGTGGTGGCCATCGTGGGCCTGGAGGCCACGGCGGGCGGGTGAACGGCACGGTGCCCCCGGACCGACGAAGGTCCGGGGGCACCGCTTGCCGCTCGGGGCAGGTGTTACGCGGCGGCCAGCTGGGGCTCCGGCTCGTCGCGGTCGTCCAGCGGGGAGGCGCTGGCGTGGGCGTACGCCTCGTGGTCGAGGATCTTCTCCCGGGCCGAGACGATCACCGGTATCAGCGACTGCCCGGCCACGTTGGTGGCGGTCCGCATCATGTCCAGGACCGGGTCGATGGCCATCAGCAGGCCGACGCCCTCCAGGGGCAGCCCCAGGGTGGAGAGGGTCAGGGTCAGCATGACGGTGGCGCCCGTAAGGCCGGCGGTGGCGGCGGAGCCGATCACCGAGACGAAGGCGATGAGGAGGTAGTCGCCGACGCCGAGGTTCACGTCGAAGATCTGGGCGATGAAGATCGCGGCGATCGCGGGGTAGATCGAGGCGCAGCCGTCCATCTTCGTCGTCGAGCCGAAGGGCACCGCGAAGGAGGCGTACTCCTTGGGGACGCCCAGCCGCTCGGTGACCTTCTGGGTCAGCGGCATGGTGCCGACCGAGGAGCGGGAGACGAAGGCGAGCTGGATGGCGGGCCAGGCGCCCTTGAAGAAGTTCAGGGGGTTGACCTTGGCGACCGTCGCGAGCAGCAGCGGGTAGACGCCGAACATCACCAGCGCGCAGCCGATGTAGATGTCGGCGGTGAAGGTCGCGTACTTGCCGATCAAGTTCCAGCCGTAGTCGGCGATGGCGGTGCCGATGAGGCCCAGGGTGCCCAGCGGGGCGAGGCGGATGACCCACCACAGGGCCTTCTGGAGCAGTTCGAGCACCGACTGGCTCAGGGTGAGGATCGGCTGGGCCTTCTCGCCGAGCTGGAGGGCGGCGACGCCCGCGACAGCGGCGATGAAGACGATCTGCAACACGTTCAGCTCGGTGAACGGGGTGATGACGTCGGTCGGCACGATGCCGGTGAGGAAGTCCAGCCAGGAGCCCGCGTGGTCGGGCTTGGCGCCGTCCTTGGGGGTCAGGTCGGTCCCGGCGCCCGGGTTGGTCACCAGCCCGATCGCCAGGCCGATGGCGACCGCGATGAGCGAGGTGGCCATGAACCACAGCAGGGTGCGGGTCGCCAGCCGGGCCGCGTTGTTGACGTTCCGCAGATTGGTGATCGAGATCAGGATCGCGAAGAACACCAGCGGGGCGACGGCCAGCTTCAGCAGCTGGACGAAGATGGAGCCGATCTTGTCGAGCGTGGTGACCAGCCAGCCGACATCACCGCTGCGGGCGATCCAGCCGAGCACCACACCGAGGACGAGGCCCAGCAGGATCTGCGCCCAGAAGGGCACCTTGGGCAGGCGGAAGGACGACGACCCCTGGGGGGACGCCTTGAGGGCGGACGACAACGGACACACTCCGGTGGAGGTAGGAGAGCGGGAGAAAGCCAGGAGTCCGTACGGGATCTCCGGCCGCTGTGCGCGAGGTGGATCAGCGGCGACGACAGGCCGCGGACAGGCAGCGGCAAAGATCGATGTGCAGGCGCGCCACGAGCGGAACGCTCGCTGAGATGTGGGGCGCGGCTGCTGTCTTCATGACAAGTACGTTAACACCGTCGCTTTGGGGAACCCAAAGGAAATCTTTGACTTCTGGGGATGCCCGAGGGCCGCTGAGGGCGTCTGAGGGGTCAAAAGACATCAACGCCCCCTGTGCCAGCGGAAACTGACCCAGGGGGCGTCGGTGAAGGGTGTGGGGTGGTGTGAGGAGGGTTACAGCCCAGCGCCGGTCAGACGCCGTCCTCCTGGCTCTGGTTCGCCGCCAGCCGCTCCTTGGCGCGGTCCACCTTCTCGGCGACCTCGACGGCCAGGGCGTCCCGCTGCTTGCGCAGCACGATCCAGCTGAGCGGCGCGGAGACGACCAGCGCGAGCAGCATCACCCAGAAGAGGTTGGAGCTGCCGAGGCCGGAGGGCAGCACCCGGAAGTAGACCAGGGCCCAGATGACCAGGAACGATCCGACGAAGATTCCCAGGCGCATGAGGGTGTAGCGGAACGCGGCGCTCGGCGTGAAGGACACGACTCGTCCTCTCTCTCCTGGGAGTTCTGTGGGGAGTTCTGCTGCGAGGTCCTCCGGTGGCCACCACCGGGAGAACCTGTCCTCCCAGTGAACCACGGCCGGTTTCTGATCAATTCAGCGGCAGCCACATGGTGACGTCGTCCCGGAAGTCGTCGTCCGCGACCTTGATCGCACCGGGCACCCGTCCGACCTCCTTGTAGCCGCACCGCTCGTAGAAGAGGTCCGCCCCGGTGCCGCCGCGGCAGGTGAGCCGTATCCCCCGGATGCCGTCCATATCGCGCGCGGCGTCCTCGGCGGCGGCCATAAGGGCGCGGCCGTATCCCTTGCCCTGGTGGGAGGGGTGCACCATCACGGTGTAGAGCCAGCACCAGTGGCGCATCAGCCGGTGGGTGTTGAAGGTGAAGAAGGCGGTGGCGGCCACCGCGCCGTCCTCGTCGCGGCCGAGGAGCAGACGGGTCCGGCCCTCCGTCATCGCGGCGAGGTGCTTGATCAGCTCGGGGCGTATGTCGTCCTTGACCACGGGCGGTACGAAGCCGACGGCGCCGCCCGCGTTCGAGACGTCGGTCCAGAGGGCGCAGACGGAGTCGAGCAGCTCGGGGGTGGTCTCGGGGTCGAGTTCACAGCGCAGGGGCATGCGATCGACGATACCCAGGGGGTCTGTCAGCGCCCCCGCGCGCCCCGAGTCCGTACCCGGCCGCGGTCCGGCCGGTCTCGTACCCGACCGCGTCCGGCCGGTCTCGTACGCCACCGCGGTCCGGCCGCTCAGCCCAGTACCTCCGCCGCGACCCTCAGATCGGCCACCAGCCCCCCGTACACCGCCTCCCGGTCATCGGCCCGCAACACCGCGGAGGGGTGGATCGTGGGGACGATCAGGGCGCCGCGCGCCGGTCCCGACGGGTCGCCCTCCAGCCGCGTGCCGCGCTGCTTGGTCACCCGGAACGACGAGCCCAGCAGCGCCTTCCCCGCCGTGGCGCCGAGCGCCACGACCACCTCGGGCTCGATCAGCTCCAGCTCGGCCTCCAGCCAGGGCCCGCAGGCGGAGAGCTCGCGCAGGCTCGGCGGCTTGTGGATGCGCCGCTTGCCGCGCTCGGGGACGTGGGTGAACTTGAAGTGCTTGACCGCGTTGGTGATGTATGTCTCGTCCGGGTCGATCCCGGCCTCGTCCAGGGCCCGGTCGAGGATCTTGCCCGCCGGGCCCACGAAGGGCTTGCCCTGCCGGTCCTCCTGGTCGCCCGGCTGCTCGCCGACGAGCACGACCCGGGCGTCCGGGTCCCCGGCGCCGAAGACGGTCTGCGTGGTGTCGCGGTGCAGCGGGCAGCCGTGGCATCCGGCCGCCGCTTCCCGGAGCGCGCCCAGGTCGGCGCCCTCCGGGACGAAGGGGGCTGCGGTGTACGCGTCCTCGGGGCTCTTCGTACCGGCCATGGCCCCCGAGTGCCCCGCTCGACGGCCGTCAGACAGCGGCCGCCGGGCGGAGGGCGATACGGATCACACCCGCATCGGCTGCGGGGTCTCGCGGCGGGCCGGGTCCGGGCCCTCGAACTCGCGGATGACCTCGTAGCGGGTGTTCCGCTCCACCGGCCGGAACCCGGCGTCCCGGATCAGGTCGAGCAGGTCGTCACGGGTGAGCTTGTTGGGCGTCCCGTAGTCGTCGGCGTCGTGGGTGATCTTGTACTCGACGACCGACCCGTCCATGTCGTCCGCGCCGTGGTTGAGCGCGAGCTGCGCGGTCTGCACGCCGTGCATCACCCAGAAGACCTTGACGTGCGGCACGTTGTCGAAGAGCAGCCGCGAGACCGCGAAGGTCTTCAGCGCCTCCGCGCCGGTGGCCATGGTGGTGCGGGCCTGGAGGCGGTTGCGGATCTTGCCGTCCTTCATGTCCACGAAGTCGTGCTGGTAGCGCAGCGGGATGAAGACCTGGAAGCCGCCGGTCTCGTCCTGGAGCTCACGCAGGCGCAGCACGTGGTCCACCCGGTGGCGGGGCTCCTCGATGTGCCCGTAGAGCATCGTGCACGGGGTCTTGAGCCCCTTCTCGTGCGCGAGCCGGTGGATGCGCGACCAGTCCTCCCAGTGGGTCTCGTGGTCGACGATGTGCTGCCGGATCTCCCAGTCGAAGATCTCGGCGCCGCCGCCGGTGAGCGACTCGAGCCCGGCGTCGATCAGCTCGTCGAGGATCTCCGAGGCCGGCATGCCGGAGATCTTCTCGAAGTGGTGGATCTCGGTGGCGGTGAACGCCTTGAGGGAGACCTGCGGAAGTGCCTCCTTGAGCGCCTTGAGCGACCGCGGGTAGTAGCGCCAGGGGAGGGTCGGGTGCAGGCCGTTGACGATGTGGAGCTCGGTGAGGTTCTCGTTCTCCATCGCCTTGGCGAGGCGGACGGCCTCCTCGATGCGCATCGTGTAGGCGTCCTTCTCGCCGGGCTTGCGCTGGAAGGAGCAGTACGCGCAGGACGCGGTGCACACGTTCGTCATGTTGAGGTGGCGGTTGACGTTGAAGTGCACGACGTCGCCGTTCTTACGGGTGCGCACCTCATGGGCGAGACCGCCCAGCCAGGCCAGATCGTCGGACTCGTAGAGGGCGATGCCGTCCTCCCGGGAGAGCCGCTCGCCCGCGCGGACCTTCTGCTCCAACTCCCTCTTGAAACCCACGTCGTGTGTGGTCCCCGTCACCCCGGTCGCCTCCCATTACGTCTGCTGATGTCAGCCTTGGCCGACACTACGCCTCGATGTCCTCCGGAAGCTCGCCGACCCGGTTTTCCCACTTCGTGGACAGCACGATCGTGGTCCGGGTGCGGGAGACGCCCTTGGTGCCGGAGAGCCGGCGGATGGTCCGCTCCAGGCCGTCCACGTCGGATGCGCGCACCTTGAGCATGTACGAGTCGTCGCCCGCGATGAACCAGCAGTCCTCGATCTCGGCGAGCTCGCGCAGCCGGTGGGCCACCTCCTCGTGGTCGGTGGCGTCCGAGAGCTGGATGCCGATCAGCGCGGTGACGCCCAGTCCCAGGGAGGCGGCGTCCACGGTCGCGCGATAGCCGGTGATCACCCCGGCGGCCTCCAGGCGGTTGATCCGGTCCGTGACGCTGGGCCCGGAGAGGCCGACGAGCCTGCCGAGCTCGGCGTAGGAGGCCCGGCCGTTCTCCCGCAGGGCCTGGATGAGCTGCCTGTCCACCGCGTCCATAAGCACGTACGCCTTCCATTATTCAAGGTTTGAGCGAGATTACATGTAGAATCTAAGGCATCAGGGCCACAAGCCCTGTAAATCTTTTAGGCGATCGACCATCCCTCAGGAGATGAGACTCACCGTGTACACGATCGAGGGCCTCGAGGCCCGCATGCTCGAGCTGCGGGACCTGGCCAGCCGCTCGCGTGCAGCCCGTACCACCGACCGGCCCGTCTCCCGTGCGGCCCGCCGCGCGGCCGTCGTCGCGGCCCGCACCGCGCGCGCCAGGCGGCGCTGGACCCGCTAGGGCGACAGACCCTAGGCCGTTCCCCGGTCCCGGTCCCCACCGAGCTCCCCCTCCCACCGGCGGTACAGCTTGTGCGGCACCCCTGCCGCGTCCAGCACCCGCCCCGCGACGAAGTCCACCAGATCCTGGATGTGCGTCGCCCCCGCGTAGAACGCCGGCGAGGCGGGCAGCACCACCGCGCCCGCCTCGTCCAACGTCACCAGAGCCTTCAGCGTCTGTCCGCTCAACGGTGTCTCGCGCACCGCCACCACGAGCTTGCGCCGTTCCTTGAGCGTGACGCTCGCGGCCCGCTGGAGCAGATCCTTCGACAGCCCGAGCGCCACCCCGGCCACACACGCGGTGCTCGCCGGGACGATCAGCATCCCCTTGGCCGGATACGAGCCGGAGGACGGCCCGGCCGCCAGGTCCCCGGGCGACCAGTGGGACACGTCCGCCACCTCGGCGGGCACCTCGAAGGCGTCGGGTGTGCCGTCCGCGCCGCGCGCCAGCCAGCGGCGCAGATCGTCACGCCAGTGGGCGTCCCGGAACCCGATCCCCGTCTCGTCCAGCAGCGTCAGCCGTGACGCCCGGCTGACCACCAGGTCGACCGCCTCGCCCGCCGCCAGCAGCGCGCGCAGCACCGAGGCGGCGTACGGCGTCCCGGACGCGCCGGACACACCGACCACCCAGGGACGGCGCCCGCCCACTTCTTCGTGCGGCCCGTACGGCTCATGCGGCCCGTAAGGCTCGTGCGGCGTCTCCACGTCACCGAGCCTATCCGGCGGGTCTCACAGGCCGAGGCCCCGCACCACCAGGTCGAGGAGCGCGCAGCAGAACAGGGCGATCCCGATGAAGCCGTTGACCGTGAAGAAGGCGCGGTTCAGCCGGGACAGATCACCCGGCCGCACGATGGTGTGCTCATACGCGAACGCCGCCGCGACGATCGCCAGCCCGACCCAGAAGAACGCCCCGGCGTCCGTGGCCAGCGCGTACCAGACCAGCAGGGCCGTGGTGACCACATGGCAGACGCGCGCCCCGTAGAGGGCGCCCGCGATGCCGAAGCGGGCCGGCACCGACCGCACCCCGTGCGCCCGGTCGGCCGCCACGTCCTGGCAGGCGTAGATCAGGTCGAAGCCGCCGATCCAGACGCCGATCGCGAGCCCCAGGACGGCCGCGTCCCACGACCACTCGCCGGTGACCCCGATCCAGGCGCCGACCGGGCCGATGGCCTGGGCCACGCCCAGGATGGCGTGCGGATAGTCGGTGAACCGCTTGCCGTACGGATAGACCACCATCGGCACCACCGCGAGCGGCGCCAGCGCCAGGCAGAGCGGGTTCAGGAGCGCCGCCGAGCCCAGGAAGACGGCGAGCGCGATGAGCGCGCCGGTCCACGCGGTGCGCACCGACACGGCGCCGGTGACCAGCTCACGGCCGGCGGTGCGAGGATTGCGGGCGTCGATCTCGCGGTCGATGATCCGGTTGCAGGCCATGGCGAAGGTGCGCATGCCCACCATGGCGATCGTGATCAGCAGCAGCCGCGTCCAGTGGACGGTGGAGTCCCACAGGTGCATCGCGGTCAGCGCGGCGATGTAGGCGAAGGGCAGCGCGAAGACCGAGTGCTCGATCATCACCAGCCGCAGAAAGGCGCGGACCCGGCCGGGCGGCGCCGGTTCGGGGCCGAAGAGATCGGGGGTCGCGGAATCGGCGCTCACAGCCCGTACTCCTTCCATCGCTTCGTCACCCGATCGGCGGTCTCCGGATCGGACATGACCATGCGCGGCCATCCGCCGTCGCGCGTATAGCCCTCCTCGGGCCATTTCGCGGTGGCGTCGATGCCCGCCTTACCGCCCCAGAACTGCTGGTACGAGGCGTGGTCGAGATGGTCGACGGGGCCTTCGACCACGGTCAGATCGCGGGCGTAGTCGGTGTTCCCCAAAGCGCGCCAGGAAACCTCGTGCAGATCGTGGACATCGCAGTCGGCGTCGACCACGACGATCAGCTTGGTGAGCGACATCATGTGCGCGCCCCAGATGGCGTGCATCACCTTCTGCGCGTGCTTGGGGTACTTCTTGTCGATCGAGACGATCGCGCAGTTGTGGAACCCGCCGGACTCGGGGAGGTGGTAGTCCACGATGTCCGGGATGATGATCTTGAGCAGCGGGAGGAAGAACCGCTCGGTCGCCCTCCCCAGCGGCCCGTCCTCGGTCGGCGGACGGCCCACCACGATCGACTGGAGCAGCGGCCGCCGCCGCATCGTCACACAGTCGATGGTCAGGGCCGGGAACGGCTCCTGGGGCGTGTAGAAGCCCGTGTGGTCGCCGAACGGGCCCTCCGGCAGCATCTTCCCGGGCTCCAGCCAGCCCTCGATGACGACCTCGGCGGCCGCCGGGACCTGGAGCGGCACCGTCTTGCAGTCGACCATCTCGACCCGCCGGCCCTGGAGGAACCCGGCGAAGAGGTACTCGTCGATGTCGCCGGGCAGCGGCGCGGTCGAGGCGTAGGTCACGGCGGGCGGCGCGCCGAACGCGATCGCCACCGGGAGCTTCTCCCCGCGCCGGGCGGCCACTTGGTAGTGGTTGCGGCTGTCCTTGTGGATCTGCCAGTGCATGCCGATGGTGCGGCGGTCGTGGCGCTGGAGGCGGTAGAGGCCGAGGTTGCGCACCCCGGTCTCCGGGTGCTTGGTGTGGGTCAGGCCGAGGTTGAAGAACGACCCGCCGTCCTCGGGCCAGGTGAACAGCGCCGGAAGCTGGTCCAGATCGACGTCCTCGCCGGTGCGGACCACCTCCTGGACGGGCGCCTCCTTCACCTTCCGCGGCGGCACATGGGCCATCGAGCCCAGCTTCCCGAACGCCTCGCGCAGGCCGACGAACCCCTGCGGCAGCTCGGGCTTGACCAGCCCGCCGATCTTCTCGCTGATCTCGTCGTACGAGCGGAGTCCCAGGGCCTTCAGCAGGCGGCGGTCGGTGCCGAAGACATTCATGGCCAGCGGCATCGCCGAGCCCTTGACGTTCTCGAAGAGCAGCGCGGGGCCGCCCGCCTTGTTGACCCTGTCGACGATCTCCCCGACCTCGAGATGGGGATCGACCTCGGCCCTGACCCTCTTGAGGTCGCCTTCCCTGTCGAGCGCCCGCAGAAAGGAACGAAGATCGTCATAAGCCATACGTCCCAGTATCCGGTACGCACTACCCTGGTCCCGTAACTGGGGGCCCGAGCCACCGCCCCGAACACCACACGCAGGGGGGAATCGCCTCATGCTACGGGTGCTGATGATCCTGGTGCCGCTGGCACTGAGCATCTACGCGTTCATCGACTGCATCACCACCGACGAACAGGACATCCGCTATCTCCCCAAGCCCATCTGGGCGATCCTCGTCCTGCTGTTCCCCATCGTGGGCTCCGTCTCCTGGCTGATCACGGGACGCAAGCGCGCCGTCCCCGGAGGCGCCGGCCGGCCCGGCGTCCGGGGCACGGGCGGCGGCAGGGGCGGGGGCGGCTGGGTCGCGCCGGACGACAACCCCGAGTTCCTCAAGTCCCTCAACGACAAGGGCCGTAAGGACGACGGGGACGGACCGGCCGACACGCCCGGCGACCGCGAGAGCGACGAGGAGCGGCTGAGGGACTGGGAGGCCGACCTCCGCCGCCGCGAGGAGGAGCTGCGCCGCAAGGGCGAGGGGCCGGGCTCCGGTTCGGGTTCCGGTTCCGGCTCCGGGTCGGGTCCGGAGGACACCCCGCCGGCCGCGTCCTGAGGAGCGGCCAGGCGGCCGGAGAAGCGCGACAACGGCCGGTTCCCCCGACATGGGTCGGGGGAACCGGCCGTCGCGTTGTGCGGTGTCAGACCCCGGCGTAGGAGTGCTTGCCGGTGATGAAGATGTTGACGCCGTAGTAGTTGAACAGGTAGCAGCCGAAGGCGATCAGCGCGAGGTAGGCGGCCTTGCGGCCCTTCCAGCCGGCGGTGGCGCGGGCGTGCAGGTAGCAGGCGTAGGCGACCCAGGTGATGAAGGACCAGACCTCCTTGGGGTCCCAGCCCCAGTAGCGGCCCCAGGCGGCCTCGGCCCAGATCGCGCCCGCGATGATCGTGAAAGTCCACAGCGGGAAGATCGTGGCGTTGATGCGGTACGCGAACTTGTCCAGCGACGCCGCCGAGGGCACCCGCTCCAGAACGGACTTGGCGAACCGGCCGAACTGCTTGCCCTCCGGGTTCTCCAGCTGGACCTCGTAGCGGTCGCGGAAGAGGTAGAGCAGCGTGGCGACGGCCCCGATGTAGAGCGAGGCGCCGGAGACGATCGCGCAGCTGACGTGGATCCACAGCCAGTACGAGTGCAGGGCCGGAACCAATTGGTCGCTCGCGGTGTACAAGACAGAGACGGCGAGACCGAGGTCGAGGAGGACCGTGGTGACGAGGGGCAGCCCGATCCAGCGCACATTCTTCTTCAGCGCCAGCAGCACCAGGTATGTGGCCACCGCGACCATGGCGAAGGTCGTGGAGAACTCGTACATGTTGCCCCACGGCGCCCGCCGCACCGACAGCGCGCGGAAGAGGACACCCACGGCATGAAAGAGGAAGGCCAGTACGGTCAGGCCGACCGCGATCCGGCCGTACACATCGCCCTGTTCGGTGCCGCCCGCGGCGCCCGGCCCGTCCGGGACGTCGCGGCTGCCCGCCGCGGAGCGGGTGACGATCTTCGGTCGCTCCAGGACGGCGGTGCCACCGCCCTGCCCGCCGACCCGCACGGTCACCTTGGCGCGCTGGGCGGCCTCGGATTCGGCGGTGATCGCGGCGGCGGTGCGGCCGACGGCGCTGCGGCTGCCGAACACCCACTCGGCGATATGCGCCAGGAAGGCGAGGGTGTAGACCGCCATCGCCGAGTAGATCAGCACGTTGCTGTAATGAGCCAGGTTCTCGTTGACTTCGGCGGCGAGGTTCACGCGCGCGCTCCTTCGGCAGGATCTGCGGGATCTGCGGTGTCGGATGCGGATTCCGAGGCGGAGTCCTCGGTGGATTCCTTGGCGGAGTCCTCGGTGGAGTTCCGGCCGGGCTCCGGGTCGGGTTCCGCTTCCGGGGCCGGGGGTGCGTCCGTCTGGAGACGGACGGCCAGATCGGCGAGTTCTTCGGGCAGCTTGGCGTACTCACTGCGGCCGAGCCCCGCCATCTCGACCACGGTGGTGCCGTCGTCGCCCCGCACCGCGCGCACCCACACCCGGCGGCGCTGGATGAACAGGGAGGCGGCCAGGCCCACCAGGGCGGCCACGGCACCGATGAGGGCGCCCTGGTCACCCGGCTTGTGCGAGATCTGGAAGCTGGCCCATTCCTTGACGCCGTCGAACGACAGCGTTCCGGCGCCGTTCGGCAGCTTCATGGTGTCGCCGACCTTGAGCGCCCGGGCGAACTTGGTCTTGCCGTCGGGCTCCAGGAACTGCTTCATCCGCGACTTGTCCAGCTGGTACACGCTCTGCGGAGTGCCGCCGTCCACACCGAGGCTGCCGTGGTAGGCGGTCAGGACCAGCGTCGGGTTGTCCAGCGCCGGGAAGACGGAGAACATGCCCTTGCTGCGCACCCAGGTCGGCAGGAACTGCCCCTGGAAGCCGATTTGATCCTTCTTGCCGTTCTTGTCCCGATAGTCCGGGACCTTGATGACCATGCTCTCGGTGAGGTTGGCCCCGTCGATCGGCAGGCCGACCACCGGGCCCTGGTGCACCACATCGCCCTTGCCGTCCCGGATGGTGACGACCGGCGAGTAGCCGTGGTTCAGCAGGAAGACCTTGTAGCCCGCGATCTCCAGCGGCTCGTTCACCTTGATCGAGGTCTTGTGGCTGGCGCCGTCCGCGCCGTCCCAGTAGCTCACATCGGCGCGGAAGGTGCGCGGGGTGCGCATCTGCGGACCGCTGCGTTCATAGGTCGCGGTGAAGCGGTCCAGCTGGAAGCCGAAGGGGGCGAGGTCGTCGCTGTTGAACAACTGCCCCGTCTTGATGTCGTCGTACTGGGTGAGGCTGTTGGAGAAGCCGCCGCCCTCGGTGATCAGGCTGCTGCCCTCGGTCTTCCACAGCTGCCCGGCGGCGAAGGACACCAGCAGCACGATCAACGCGGTATGGAAGAGCAGATTGCCCACCTCGCGCAGATAGCCCTTCTCCGCGGCCACCGCGTCACCCGAGGTCTCGATGCGGAAGCGGCGCCCCTTCATGATCTTCCGGGCGGCCGCCAGCACCTGCTCGGGCTCGGCCTCACTGCGCCAGGTGGTGTACGCGGGAAGCCGGGTCAGCCGGCGCGGCGCGGCCGGCGGGCGGCCGCGCAGCTGGCCGATGAACTGCCAGGTGCGCGGCACGATGCAGCCGATGAGCGAGATGAACAGCAGGAGGTAGATCGCCGAGAACCACACCGAGCTGTAGACGTGGAACAGCTGGAGCTTCTCGTAGATCGGGGTGAGCGTCTCGTGCCGCTTCTGGAAGTCCTGCACCTTGAGCTGGTCGATGCTGGTCTGCGGGACCAGCGAGCCGGGGATCGTGGCGAGGGTGAGCAGCAGGAGCAGCAGCAGCGCCACCCGCATCGAGGTCAGCTGCCGCCAGAACCACCGGGCCCAGCCGAGCGGCCCCAGCGAGGGGACGTTGATCTCCTCGGCCGGGGCGGTGGACAGCTGCGACCCCGCGGCGCCGAGCTCGCGCTCCTCGGCGGTCGCGCCACCCTCGGGCGGCGTGCCGGCCTCCTTGCCGGCCGCGGTGTCGGTATCGGTGGTGGACATCGATCAGATCCCAACGTTGAAGCCCTGAGCCCAGGTCTGCATGGAGCCCATCATGGTGTCCCAGACACCTGTGAGCAGCAGCACCCCCAGAGCGACGAGCATGCCGCCCCCGGCTCGCATCACCCAGACGTAGTGCCGCTTCACCCAGCCGAAGGCACCCAGCGCCCGGCGGTAGGCCACGGCGACCACCACGAACGGCAGCCCGAGCCCCACGCAGTACGCGGCGGTGAGCAGGGCCCCGCGCCCCGCGCTCGCCTCATTGAACGCCAGGGCGTTGACGGCGGTGAGCGTCGGCCCCAGGCACGGCGTCCAGCCGACGCCGAACAGGGCGCCCAGCACCGGCGCCCCCGCGAGCCCCAGCGTGGGCTTGATGTGGAAGCGGAACTCCCGCTGTCCGAAGCCCCCCAGCACCCCCATGAAGGCGAGGCCCATCACGATCGTGACGACCCCGAGGACCTTGGAGATGGTCTCCTTGTGCTCCTGGAGCGTCCAGCCGAAGTTGCCGAAGAGCGCGCCCCCGGAGACGAAGACCGCGGTGAAGCCGAGCACGAAGAGCGAGGCGCCCGCGACCATCCGGCCGCGCTTGGCCTCGGCCAGATCCGTGCCCGTAACCCCTGTGACGTACGACATATAGCCGGGTACAAGCGGCAGCACACAGGGGGAGAAGAAGGAGACCAGTCCGCCGAGCAGGGCGACCGGAAGCGCCAGCAGCAGCGCCCCGGTCAGGACGGTCTGGTTGGGATCGGTCGCGGCGGCCAGCGTGTTCACGGAAGGTCACTTCTCCGCGATCAGCGGGTTGACCATGGTGCGCAGGCGCTCCTCGCTGAGCGGCGTCAGAGCGCGGGCCGCGATCCTGCCCTCCCGGTCCAGCACGATCGTCGAGGGGATGGCCTGCGGGTTGAGGCTCCCCTTGGGGAAGCGCAGCATGAGCTTCCCGATCGGGTCGTACAGACTCGGATAGTCGACGCCGTATTCCTTCTCGAACCTGATCGCGGGAGCGCGGTTGGAGTCACGGGTGTTGATCCCGATGAACTGCACGCCCTTGGCCTTGGTGTCCTTGGCCACCTTGGCGAGGTTCGACGCCTCGGCCCGGCAGGGGGCGCACCAGGAGCCCCAGACGTTGAGGACCACGATCTTGCCCTTGTAGTCCGCCACGTCCAGCGGCTTGCCCTCCAGGCTCTTGCCCGAGAGCTGGGGCGCGTCCTTGCGGTTCTCCTTGGCGACGGTGTCCACGCCGCCCTTGCCCTGGACGAACTTGGTGTCGGCGGAGCCGCCCGAGGTGCCGCCCCCGCCGCAGGCGGTCAGGGACAGCGCGGCAACCGTGGCCCCGACGGCCAGCACGGTTGCGCGACGACGGGTCGCGAGGCCCCGAGGGGCACGGCAGGCACTCATGTGAAAAGTTTCGCATGGCCCTTTTGGGGATCTTCGCCACCCCCCTCCGGGCATCCCGCCAGGCCCCGCGGGGCCCCGCGCCCGACTCGCCCCTGGTGCGCCCCGCGCCCACCGGCGCCCTCAGCCGCCGTTCGCGCTCCACGCCTGGCCCACGCCGAGCCCGCGCAGATCGGCCAGGACCGCGGGGTCCTGTGCGTCCAGCCAGTCGGTGAGCTGCTTGAAGGAGACCAGCCGGACGTCCTTGTGCCGCTCGTCGGCCATGTGCTTGAGCGCCTCCTCGACGGCGTCCATATAGATACCGCCGTTCCACTGCTCGAAGTGGTTTCCGATGAAGAACGGGGCGCGATTGGTCTCATAGGCCCGCTTGAAACCGGCTATGTACGCCTCGGCGGCCTGCTTGCGCCAGCCCGGGTAGTTCGCGGGCGGCGCATTGGTGGAATTCTTCGACTGGTTCGCCAGGATGTTGTAGTCCATCGAGAGCACCTCGAAGGAGTGCCCGGGAAAGGGAATCTGCTGAAGCGGGAAGTCCCACACACCCTGCTTCTTCGACGGCCACACCTGAAGTCCGCCCGGCGAACTGGCGTCATAGCGCCAGCCGAGCTCCCGGGCGGTCGGCAGCAAATTGGTCTGCCCCTTCAGACATGGCGTGCGGCCGCCGATGAGCTCCTTGTGGTAATCGAAGGGCAGCGGATCCACATCGGTGAAGCGCGTATTCGTCTTCCACTCCGTGACGAAGGACATGGCCTGGTCGATCTCGGACTTCCACTGCGCGGACGTCCAGTTCTCCACCGAGCCGCTTCCGGAGCAGAAGTGGCCATTGAAATGGGTGCCGATCTCATGGCCCTCGAGCCACGCCTCGCGCACGTTCCGCAGCGTGGCCTTGATGTGGTCATCGGTGAGATAGCCGATGTCGGAGGCGCCCACCGGGTTGTTCGGCGGCCGGTAGAGCGACTTCTTCGACTCCGGAAGGCAGTAGATGCCGGAGAGGAAGAAGGTCATGGTCGCGCCGTGGTCCTCGGCCAGCTTGCGGAATCGCGGGAAGAGACCGTTACCGACCTCTCCCGCACCGTCCCACGAGAACACCACGAACTGCGGCGGCTTCTGCCCCGGTTCCAGCCGCTCCGGCTTCGGGGCCTCCTTACGCCGCTCACCGTGCGAAGTGGAGCCGTCACCGATCGGCTTCGCCTGGGTCGTCTTCGAGGGCTTCGGCGTACCGGATCCGGACCCCGAGGAACAGCCGGCGACGGCCAGTGATGCCGCCGCTCCCATACCAAGACCGAGGATCCCCCTCCGGCTGACCTCACGCATAACGTCCTCAATTCGCACTCGCCGTTCTGATTGCCCGGGGTGTCCGGACAACCCTGGAGATGGCGAGGCGAATAGCGAGGTTCCGAAAGAACGCGGTCAATTACACGGCGGACACAATGTCTCCATTCGGTGGCACACCGCATGCCCCAGCGGTCACCCCACGGCCATGTGCCCGTCACGAACATAGCGGGCCGCACACAGGCGGCCCGCACCCCCGACCCGGCCGCGGCCGGGCGCACCGCTCAGGCGCCGTAGCCCTTGGCGGCCCCCTTCACCGGCTTGGCGCCCGCGCGCAGATGAGGCGGAACGAGATCACGGGCCGGTTCGCTGTAGCCCACCGAGACGATCCGGTCGCCGCGGAAGGTGAAGCTGGTGAGGCTGGCCAGCGTGCACTGCCGCCTGCGCGGGTCGTGCCACAGCCGCCGCCGCTCCACGAAGCTGCGCACGATCCAGATCGGCAGCTGATGGCTGACGCACACCGCCTCGTGCCCGCGCGCGGTGTCCCGCGCCCGGCCCAGCGCCGCCATCATCCGCACCACCTGGTCGACATAGGGCTCACCCCAGGACGGGCGGAACGGGTTGGTGAGATGACGCCAGTTGCCCGGTTTGCGCAGCGCGCCGTCGCCGACCCCGAAGGTCTTGCCCTGGAAGACGTTGGCCGCCTCGATCAGCCGCTCGTCCGAGGCCACGTCCAGGCCGTGCGCCTTGGCGATCGGCGCCGCCGTCTCCTGCGCCCGCTCCAGCGGGGAGGCGACCACATGGGTGATGTCACGGTCGGCGAGGTGCTCGGCGACCCGGTCGGCCATCTGCCGCCCCAGCTCGGAGAGGTGGTAGCCGGGCAGCCTGCCGTAGAGCACCCCCTCCGGGTTGTGGACCTCGCCGTGGCGCATCACATGGACGACGGTGATGTCGTTCTCGCTCTGTGTCATGTCACCCATCATTCAGTGGCCTCGGCGGCGGCCCGCGCCGCCCCCGGCAGAGCCGCCGCCACCCGCTCCAGCGCCTTCTCGTCGTGCGTCGTGGAGACGAACCACGACTCGAAGGCGGACGGCGGGAGGTAGACGCCCTGGGACAGCATCGAATGGAAGAAGGCGGTGAAGCGGAACGCCTCCTGCGCCTTGGCCTTCGCGTAGTCGGTGACCTCGTCGGCGGTGAAGAAGACCGTGAACATGTTGCCCGCGGCCTGCACCCGGTGCGCCACGCCCTCCTTGGAGAGCGCCTCCGTCACCATGGCCCGCAGCCGCTCGGACGCCGCGTCGACCAGTCCGTACGCCGCGTCGTCCAGCAGCCGCAGCTGGGCGACGCCCGCAGCCGTGGCGACCGGGTTCCCGGACAGGGTGCCCGCCTGGTAGACCGGGCCGGCCGGGGCCAGCCGCTCCATGACGTCGGCGCGCCCGCCGAAGGCCGCGGCCGGGAAGCCACCGCCCATGACCTTGCCGAAGGTCATCAGGTCCGGCTCCACGCCGTCCAGCCCGAACCACCCGGCCCTGGAGACCCGGAAGCCGGTCATGACCTCGTCGGAGATGTAGAGCGCGCCATGCTCGGCGCAGAGCTGCTTGAGGCCCGCGTTGAACCCGGGCAGCGGCGGCACCACGCCCATGTTGCCCGGCGACGCCTCGGTGATCACACAGGCGATCTCCCCGGGGTGCGCGGCGAAGGCCGCCCGGACCGCCTCCAGGTCGTTGTACGGCAGCACCACGGTCTCCCCCGCCTGCGCTCCCGTCACCCCCGGAGTGTCCGGCAGCCCGAAGGTCGCCACCCCGGACCCGGCCGCGGCCAGCAGGGCGTCCACATGCCCGTGGTAGCAACCGGCGAACTTGATCACCTTCGACCGCCCGGTGAACCCACGGGCCAGCCGGATCGCCGACATCGTCGCCTCGGTGCCGGACGACACCAGGCGCACCTGCTCGACCGGGGCGACCCGCGCCACGATCTCCTCGGCGAGCTCGACCTCGCCCTCCCCCGGCGTGCCGAACGACGTACCGCGGGCGACGGCGGCCTGCACGGCCGCGGTGACCTCGGGGTGGGAATGGCCGAGGATCATCGGTCCCCACGAGCACACGAGGTCCACGTACTCGCGTCCGTCGGCGTCGGTGAGGTACGGACCGTCCCCGGACACCATGAAGCGGGGCGTACCTCCCACGGCGCGGAACGCCCGCACCGGAGAATTCACGCCGCCGGGCGTCACGGCGGCCGCGCGATCGAAAAGCGTCTGCGAAACTGGGGCTGCGTACGGATAGCTCACACAAGCCATGTTGTCAGAGGCGGACGTACTCCCGCGGCCGGGCGTTTCACAGCTCTATGGTGGGGGAGGTCTCTGTGAACAGAGATCGGGTTGCGCGGTAGTGGCCGCGAGTGGTCGGGTGGAGATATGCATCGCGGTGGCGAACTGGGTGAAGGGACTGACGACCGAGGCCCCGAGCGTGCCCGGCCCGGACGCCATCGGCGGGGCGAGGCGGGCAGGGCAGGCAGAAGCGGGGGCCGCATGGGGGTGACCTACAAGTACTTCGGTGCGCCGGACGGCGCCACCGCGGCCAGGGTCCCCATCTCCATGCGCCCCGAGGAGCTCGGCGGCGACGAGCTCGGCCACGGCATGTTCACGAAGATCAAGCCGGAGACGGTGGCGGCGATGGTCCTCACCGGTATCGAGGGCGTCCCGCTCCACAAGGTCCCCCCGCTCGAACTGGTCGTCCTGCACCCGGATTACGCCGTCGTCAAGCTCCCGATGACCGCCGTGGATCCGCTGCGCGGCGTGGGCGAGGAGGCCGTGGGCGCCGCGGCCTTCATCTGGTCCACGGTCCCCGACCGCGGCGGCCCCCGGGACGCCTTCACGGTCTATCAACTGCTGCACGAGTGGCAGGACTTCAGCCACCGGCTGCACGAGGCGGGGCACCAGCCGTACTGCCTCGTCTGGCCCTGACCTGGGGTTTCGTAGATGGCGGGCGGAGCTTTCGGGCTCCGCCCTCGTCATATGCCGGGAGGGAGCATCAGGCGGCCAGGGCATATGGGTCCGGGCGAGGGCACTGAAGTGCCCTCGCCGTCGGGTGTTCGTCGTCGCGGCGTTCAGCCGCGCAGTGGCTGTGCCAGTCGTTCCAGCAATCCGGCGACGAGTGCCGTCTGGGCGGGCACGGTGTCGGGGTAGATGAACTCGCCCTGGGCGTGGGCACCGTCGCCGACCGCGCCCATGCCGCACAGCACCGGCAGCCCGAGGGCGGCGACGAAGTTGGCGTCGCTGGCGCCGCCGACCGCGGTGTCGGCCAGGTCGCGGCCCTGTTCACGGGCGACCTCACGGGCGAGGCCGAGAAGCGGGACGGAGGCGGCGTTCAGGGTCATCGGCGGCCGGTTCCAGTCGCGGACGATGTCGATGGCCACGCGGGGGTCGCTGACCTTGATGGCGTCGAACTCGGCGTCGACACGGTCCTGCTCGGCCTGGCTGGTGACCCGGATGTCGATGCCGGCGGTGGCCTGCCCGGCGACGACGTTGGTGGCGCTGCCGCCCTTGATGAGCCCGGTGTTGATCGTGGTGCCCCTCTCGGGGGCGGCCATGGCCGCGGCGGCGAGGACGAACTCGGCCAGCGCGGTGATCGCGCTCGCCCCGTCCTGAGGCGCGAGCCCGGCGTGCGCCTCGATGCCGGTGGCGGTGGCCTGGAAGATCCCGGAGCCCTTGCGGGCGGTCTTGACGGCACCGTGCGCGGTCGGCTCCAGCACCAGCGTGACGTCGACCTTCCGTGCCACCTCCTCGATCACCGGACGGGAGGAGAGGGAGCCGATCTCCTCGTCGCCGTTGAAGAGAAAGGTGACGGTGGGGAGGGGTGTGCCGGTCTCCCTTGCCAGCTTCAGCGCCCAGATGCCCTGGGCCAGGCCGGTCTTCATGTCGAAGATGCCCGGTCCGCTGACCTTCTCCCTGCCGTCCGTCGCCGGCTGTTCCCAGCCGGCGAGGGTGCCGGTCGGCCATACGGTGTCGTAGTGGCCGACGAGCGCGACGTGCCCGGTGCCGGTGCCGGTGTAGGTCAGGGTGAGGGTGTCGCCGTACTCGCCGCCGGGGTAACGGTGCTCGTGGTCGGGCGGCCCGAGCCGGTGGACGGCCAGTTCCCGCAGGAGGTCCAGGCCCGCCGCGAGGCCGGAGAGGTCGTAGCTGCCGGTCTCTTGGCGGACGAGGCTCAGGATGTCGGTGACGATCTCCGGCGAAACCTCCTGGGCGCGGGCGGTGAGGGCGGGGGTGGGCGATGTGGTCATGACCGGCTTTCTCGTACGAAGATGGGAGGTGGCGTTGTTCGGTGGGGATGGGTTCGTTCGCCGGGGACGGGGTCAGCTGACGCCGAGGGGGATCCGGAGCAGGTACCAGACGACGAAGAAGGCGACCCAGACGATCCAGACCACGGCGGCTATCGGGATGGTGAAGGAGGCCAGCGTGCCGATGCCGGCGGACTTCCGGTACTGCTGGATGAAGCCGAGGGCCATCGCGAAGTACGGACTCATCGGGGTGACGCAGTTGGTGACCGAGTCGGCGACGCGGTAGATGGCCTGCGTGGTCTCCGGTTCGATGCCGACGAGCATCAGCATGGGCACGATGACGGGTGCTGCCAGCGCCCACAGGGCGGAGCCGCTGGTGATGACGAGGTTCATGAAGGTGATCAGCACGGCGACGCCGACCAGTACGGTCCAGCCGTTCAGCTGAAGGTCCTTCAAGGTCTCCGCGCCTTTGATGGCGAGGATGTCGCCGATGTTCGTCCACTTGAAGTAGGCGAGGAACTGGGAGATCGCGAAGAACAGGACGAGGATCGGGGCGTAGGTGCGGGTGCCCTCGGCCAGGGCTTCGACGATGTCGCGGGCGGCGCGGAAGGTACCGGCCGCCCGGCCGTAGACCCAGCCGACCAGGGTGAAGAACACGCACAGCACCAGCGACATGCCCGAGACCACCAGCGACTCGACGAGGGAGCCGCCCTTGCCGCGCAGCGGTGAGGACGCCGGGATCATGGCCGCCACGAGCAGCGCGACGAAGCCCAGGGCGACCAGTCCGGTGAGGCGCAGCGCGCGGCGCTGCTCCGGGGTGACCTCCATCGCCTTGACTTCGGCGGCGCTCAGCGCGGTGACCGGCTCATCGGGGTCCAGGTCCGAGCGCTTGGCGATGACCTTGTCGACGACGAGGGTGATCACCAGGGCGACCAGGACGGAGGAGGCGAGTGCGAAGAAGTAGTTGGCCACCGGGGTGACGGTGTAGTGGGAGTCGATGGTGCGGGCGGCGGCGGTGGAGATCGACGACAGCAAGGTGTCGGTCGTGGTGAGGGACGGCGAGGCGTCGTAGCCGGCGGAGATGGAGACGTAGGCGACGATGCAGCCGAGCACCGGGCTGCGGCCCGCCGCGCGGTAGATGAGCGCGCCGAGCGGGATGAGAGTGACGTAGGCGGCGTCGCCGGCGACGTGGGCGACCATCGCCGTCATCGACAGGGCGAAGGTGAGGTACCTGCCGGGCACCCGGGCGACCATGCGGCGCAGCAGGGTCGTGAACAGCCCGCTCGCCTCGGCTACGGCGATGCCGAAGCCCACGATGAGGATCGTGCCCAGCGGCGGAAAGGCCGCGAAGTTGTCGACGGCCCCTTCGACCATCGTCGTGAGCCCGGCCTGGCTGAGCAGGCTCTGCACCTTCAGGGTCTCGTGCGTCCCGGGGTTCACGGCGCTGACGCCATTCGCCGCCAGCACGGCGCTGAGGACGGCGACGACCCCGGCAAGTATCCAGAACAGCCAGAAGGGATTGGGCAGTTTGTTGCCAACTCTCTCGATCGCCGCGAAACCTCGGAACGCGGCGCGCAGGACTCTCGAGGGGGGCTCGGTCGGCTGGGGTTCGGTCGCGGTGGCACTCATGGCCTACCTCTTCACACATGAGGGGGACGTTCCCGCAAACCATCGCAGCGCTATGGGAGATTCACTAGACCTAGGAAGTAACATTGGGATTAAGTAGCAGTCTAATGTGTAGGAACATGACTCGCCCTCTGCTCGACGAGCTCGACCGGCGCCTCATCGGGGCGCTTCACCTGGCGCCCCGGGCCACCTGGGACGACATCGGTGCGATCCTGTCCGCCGACGCAAGCACCCTCAAACGCCGCTTCGACCGGCTGTACGAGGCCCGGATGGTCCGCGTGATCGGGCAGGCCGACTGGGGTATGCACTCCACGGCGATGCCGGTCCACGTCTTCCTGGACATCACCGGCGAAACCCCGCTCGCCGTCCTCGACCGGCTCCGCGCGCTCCCCCACTTGCAGCTCCTCGCGCAGATCTCCGGGGGCTACCCGCTCTACACCGTCGTCCACGCCCCTTCCGAGGCGGCGACCAGCGAGGCCATCGACCGGATGTTCTCGATCGCCGGGGTGCGCCGCGTCAACGCCCTGCCCGCGCTCCGCACCCTGCGCCGGGGCATCGCCTGGGACCCCCAATTCCTGACCGACACCGAACGGGCCGACCTGCTGAAGCTCGCCGGCGCCCACCCCGAAGGGACCGCGACCGCGACACCCCCCGCCAAACCCCTCAGCGAGGCCGAACGCACCGTGGTCGCCCAGCTGATACGGGACGGCCGGGCGTCTTCCGCGAGCATCGCCCGAGCCGCCGGTCTCGCCACCTCCACCGCGCACCGCGTTGTGCGCCGGGTCCTCGACGAGCGATGGGTCAAACCCCGGCTGGAGGTGGTGTCGGAGTGGCTGGGCTTCCAGACCTCCTTCGTGCTACGCCTGCGGGTCGCGCCTGGCCAGACCCCCGACGTCATGCGCCGCCTCGACCAGTTCCCCCAGACCCGGCTCGCCGTCCACGTCGCCAGCGACCTGTCCGTCCTGTGCTCCGGCATGGTCACCGACCGCTCCGCGCTGGCAGTCTTCATAGACAACGAGCTCGCCACGATCCCCGGCATCCTCGGCGTCAGCGTCGACGTCATGCTGGCCGAGCCTCGGCGCTACTGGCTGGACCGGGACCTGCTCTCGGGGCTCGGGGAGTTCCACGCGCCGACACTGCTGTAGATCACCGGGGCTCAACTGCCCGCGCGGTAAGGCCACATCGGGATGTGGTCGACGTCGTCATGGGCCGACCCTGGGCGGCCCCTGGGCCAACCCTGGGCCAACCCTGGGCGGGCCCTACCCTTCCCCCATGCTCATCGCACGTTCCATCGCTCTGTTCGCCGTGGCCGCGCTCCTGGAGATCGGCGGCGCCTGGCTCGTCTGGCAGGGCGTGCGTGAGCACAGGGGGTGGGCGTGGATCGGCGCCGGAGTCATCGCCCTTGGCGCCTACGGATTCGTGGCAACGCTCCAGCCGGACGCGGAGTTCGGTCGCATCCTCGCGGCGTACGGCGGCGTGTTCGTCGCCGGATCGCTCGCCTGGGGCATGGTCGCCGACGGCTACCGGCCCGACCGCTTCGATGTGCTCGGAGCGCTGATCTGTCTGGCCGGAGTCGCTGTGATCATGTACGTGCCTAGGAGGTAACCATCGGCCGGCCGTGGCCGCCCTTGCCCTCATGGTCGCCGTGGTGGTCCTTGCCCTGCTTGCCGTGGTCACCGTGGTGGTCGTCCTGCTCCTGCTCCGTGCCGAGGACGCAACCGGTGTCCGGGTCGATGAACACGGTCGTGATGGTGTGGTCGCACTCGACCTCCACGACCCACACCTGCTTGACCTCCTGCTTGTGCGGGTCCTTGTACTCGTCCTTGCGCTGCTTGTCCTTGCGCCGGTCGTCGTGGTGGCGCGGGTCCTTGCGGTCGTCCTTACGGTCGTCCTTGCGGCCGTCCTCGTGCTTGCCCTTGTGGTGCGGGTCATCTTCGGGGCAGTCCACCAGCTCGGCGCTGACCGCCTGGCCGCCGACCTCGCACTCGGCGATCTCGACCGCCTCGGCGAGCGTCACCGGGTCGTTCTTCTTCTGCTCCTGCTTCTTCTGCTCCTGGTGCTCCTGGCCGTGGCGCGCCTGGTCGTCGCCGTGGACGGGAACGGTGACGGGGCGGACGGCACCGCGGTCCTGGGCCTCCTCACCGGACTGGGCGGCCTGCTCCGGCTGAGCGGCCCGCTCCGGCTGCGCTACCTGCTCCGGCTGGGCTACCTGCTCGGGCTGAGCCGCCTGCTCCGGCTGCGCGGCCTGCTCGGGGCGCGCCGCGCTGCGGCCCTGCATACCGGGCCAGTACTTCCCGGTGGGGAAGTAGCGGGTCGGGTCCATACGGCCCTGGTCCTCGCGCTGGCCGTGCTCCTCCTTGCCGCTGTCCTCCTTACGGCTCTCCTCCTTGCCGGTGTCCTCCTCGCGGCTCTCCTCCTCGCGGCCCTCTTCCTCGCTGCCGCTGTCCTCGCGACCGCTGTCCACCTTCTCGTCGTACCGGCCGTGGTCCTCGCGCTGGCCGTGGTCCTCGCGCTGGCCGTGGTCCTCGCGCTCGTCGCTCTCCTCGCGCGGGTCGCTCTCCTTCTTCTCGTAACCCCCGCCCTCGTCGTGACGGCCCTCCTGGTCGTCCCGGGCGTGGTCGTCGTGGCGACCGCCGTTGGAGTCCTCGTGGCTGCTCGCCTCGTAGCGACCGTGCTCGTGCTGGTCCTTCTTGTCGTCGTAGCGCCCTTGCTCGTGGTCGCCCTTCTTGTCCTCGTGGCGGCCCTTCTTGTCCTCGTGACGGCCGTTCGGGTCCTTCGCCTCGTAGCGGCCGTGCTCGTGCTGATCCTTCTTGTCGTCGTGACGACCGTTCTCGTGGTTCTTCTTGTCCTCGTGACGCCCGCTCTCGTGGTTCCCCTTGTCGTGGTTCCCCTTGTTGTCACCGTGCGCCCGGTCCTGGGCACAGTGGTTGCCCTGCGACGAGTGCGGGTCGGGGGTGCTGGGCGAGGCCCAAGCGGTTCCCGGAGCACCGGTGACCAGAGCGGCCGCCGCGATGGCGCCCGCTGAGGCCACGCCCCAGCGTCGGAAAGAACGACGGGACCGCTGAAGGAATCTGCTCTGCTGGGTCATTACCTGAATTCACTCCTTGGGCATGGGTGCTCCAACTACCGGCGCCGCGCCGGACGAAGTGCACCCTTCCCCGAGCCCGAGAGCCCCTAGCGGATTCCTATCTTCAGTCCCCCGGTTGGAGGTAAATCGGGCCGTCATATCCTGCATATGGATCATGCGCACACACCACCGTCTGCGCCACGTCGCCTCTGGAGGGCCGATGACCACCCGTACCGCAGTGATCACCGGCGCGAGCAGCGGGATCGGAGCCGCGACCGCGCGCCGCCTGGCGGCCGCCGGATTCCGCGTCGTCCTCGCCGCCCGCCGTAAGGAGCGCATCGAGGCGCTCGCCGCCGAGCTGGCCGAGGCGGGGCACCAGGCCGAGGCGTACGTCCTGGACGTCACCGACCGCGCCGCCGTGGAGTCCTTCGCCGCCGGTCTGGACCGCTGCGACGTCCTGGTGAACAACGCGGGCGGCGCGGTCGGCGCCGAGACCGTGGCCACCGCCGACCCGGCCGACTGGCGGGCGATGTACGAGGTCAATGTGGTGGGCGTGCTCCAGGTGACCCAGGCGCTGCTGCCCGCCCTCACCGCCTCCGGCGACGGCACGATCGTCGTACTGTCCTCCACGGCGGGCCATGTGGCGTACGAGGGCGGCGGCGGTTACGTGGCGGCCAAGCACGGCGCCCACGCCATCGCGGCCACCCTGCGCCTGGAGCTGTGCGGTGAGCCGGTGCGGGTGATCGAGATCGCCCCGGGCATGGTCAGGACCGACGAGTTCGCGGTGAACCGCTACCGCGGCGACGAGAGCCAGGCCGCGGCCGTCTACGAGGGCGTGGCCGAGCCGCTGACCGCCGATGACGTGGCCGACACGGTCGAGTGGGCGGTTACCCGCCCCTCGCATGTGAACATCGACATGATGGTCATCCGCCCCCGCGCCCAGGCCGCCCAGCACAAGGTCCACCGCGAGCGCTGAGCCCGTCGCGTCCTCCCTCGTCCTCCACAGCTCCTCACCGCCCTCCGCGACAGGCCTGCCGCGACAGCCCGCCGTCCCCCGTTCGGCTCAATGCGTATGCGCCGTCCCGGGGGCGCTCCGATGCTGGGAGCGGCCGTCACCTCGCGGTGGAGCGGAGGCGTCATGCGGATTGTCGTCGATCTCAACCGGTGCCAGGGCTACGCGCAGTGCGCCTTCCTCGCGCCGGACGTGTTCGCGATGCACGGGGAGGAGGCGCTGCTGTACGACGCGCGGCCGGACGACGCGCGGCGCGCGGATGTGCTGCGGGCGGTGGCGGCGTGCCCGGTCAGGGCCATCACCGTGGAGGGCGCGGGCGGCAGGTGGACGGCGGACCGGGCGGGTGCCTCCGATGGCGCTTGACGGCTCCCTGGAGCGGCTCAGGCGCGAGGGCCGCATCGTCGTCGTGGGTGCCTCCCTGGCGGGGCTGCGGGCCGCCGAGACGCTCCGGGAGGAGGGCTTCACCGGCACGCTCACCATGATCGGTGACGAGCCGTACGAGCCGTACGACCGCCCGCCGCTGTCCAAGCAGGTCCTGCTCGGCCTGGTGCCGGTCGACCAAACGGTCCTCCCCCGCCGCCGTGCGCTCGACGCGCGGTGGCGGCTGGGCGTCGCCGCGACCGCGCTGGACATGGCGGCCAAGCGGGTGGCGCTCGCCGATGGCACCTCGGTGGAGTACGACCGGCTGCTGATCGCCACCGGTGTGCGCTCCCGTCCGTGGCCGAACGAACTGGAGGCCGGCCTGGACGGCGTCTTCGTGCTGCGGACCACGGACGACGCCGCCCGGCTGGTCAACCGGCTGCGGGCCGGACCCCGCCGGGTGCTGGTGATCGGTGCCGGGTTCACCGGCTCGGAGATCGCCTCCGTCTGCCGGGAGCGGGAACTGCCCGTCACGGTCGCAGAACGCGGCCCGGCTCCCCTGGTGGGCGCCCTGGGCGGCGTGATCGGCGAGGTGGCCGCCGAGCTTCAGCACCAGTACGGCGTCGATCTGCGCTGCGGTGTGATGGTGACCGGGCTGGAGGGCGACGGCGCGGGCAGGCTGCGGCGGGCCCACTTCTCCGACGGCGCCGCGCTGGACGCGGAGGTGGCCGTCGTCGTCCTGGGGGCGACGCGTAACACCGAATGGCTCGCGGGCTCCGGACTGGCCGCCGGGCCGCGCGGGATCGCCTGCGACGCGGGCTGCCGGGCCTTCGACGTACGGGGCATCGTCTCCGACGACGTCTTCGTCGCGGGGGACGTGGCCCGCTCCCCGCATCCGCTGTTCGGGTACCAGTTCCTGTCCCTGGAGCACTGGGGCAACGCGGTCGCGCAGGCCGAGGTCGCGGCCCACAACATGATCAGCCCCGGTGAGCGGCGCCGCCCGCATCTGTGGACGCCGTACTTCTGGTCGGCCCAGTTCGGCGTCAACATCAAGTCCGTCGGGGTGCCGAACATGGCCGACCAGATCCTCGTCGGCCAGGGGTCGCTGAGCGAGCACCGCTTCACCGCGGCCTACGGCTACCAGGGCCGCGTCATCGCCGCCGTCGCCTTCGACCAGGCCAAATGGCTGGAGTTCTACCAGCGGCAGATCGAGCAGGCGGCGCCCTTCCCGCTGCCGTTCACCACCGTCGACCGGCGGACCGAGGGCATGCGGCCGGTGCCGGCCGGGTTCCCCGACCCCTCGGTGCCCACCCACGGCCCCGAGGTCACCGTCAGCGGCCACTCCCCGACCGACCAGCGCGTCACGTTCACCCCCGCCTGACGCGGGCGCCACGCGCGCCACCCGCGCCACCCGCGCCGCCTCGGCCCCCGCCCGACGCGGACACCACCGGCACCGCACCCGGAAGGAGCATCGCCATGACGTCGGTCGCACTCCTGGGCCAGATCCTCGACCACGCCAACCGCGCCGACCCGTACCCGCTGTACGCCGAGCTCCGCAGGACCCCCGTGGTGCGGGACGAGTCCGGCCCCTACCTGGTCAGCACCTACTGGGAGATCCACGGCCTGCTCCACGACCCCAGGGTCAGCTCCGACGTCCGCCATCTCGCCCCCGGGGCGCGAACCCTCGCCGGCACCGACGACCCCGACCTGCCGCCGAGCTTCATCCGGCTCGACCCGCCCGACCACGACCGGCTGCGCCGGCTGATCATGCGGACGTACGGCCCTCCGCACACCCCCCGGCGGGTCTACGACCTGCGCGGCGAGATCTCCGGAATCGTCTCCGGCCTCATCGACCGCTTCCAGGGGCGGGACCGGATCGACCTGGTCGAGGACTTCTCCTACCCCTTCCCCGTGACCGTGATCTGCCGTCTGCTCGGCGTCCCCCCGGAGGACGAGCAGCGCTTCCACGGCTGGGCCGACACCGTGGCCACCGCCCTCGAGCCGCCCTCCGGCACGCCCGAGGAGCAACAGGCCCACCAGGAGGCCATCCGGGACGCCCGGCACCAGCTCGCCGCCTATCTCTCCGGTCTGATCGAGCAGCGCCGCCGCGCGCCCCGGGACGACATGATCTCCGGCCTGGCCACCGAGCGCGGGACCGACGAGAGTCCGATGTCCCTGTCCGAGATGCTCAGCAATCTGACGCTGCTGCTGATCGCCGGCCATGAGACCACCGTCAACCTGATCACCAACGGGATGCTCACCCTGCTGCGCCACCCCGACGCCCTCAAGCAGCTGCGCGAGGACCCCGAGATGATCTATCCGTTGGTGGAGGAGCTGCTGCGGTTCGAACCGCCCGTACAGCTGCTGCCCGAGCGCACCACGCTCGACGACATCGAGATCGGCGGCACCACCATCCCCAAGGGCGCCTCCCTGTGGCTCGTCCCGGCCTCGGGGAACCGGGACCCCCACCGCTTCCCCGAGCCGGACCGCTTCCTCCCCGACCGCCCGGACAACCAGCACTTCGGCTTCGGCAGCGGCATCCACAACTGCATCGGCTCGCCCCTGGCCCGCCTCGAGGCGCAGGCCGCCCTGACCGAACTCGTCCGCCGGCTGGACAACCCGCGCCTCGTCGAGGACCCGCCCCCGTACCGCCGGAACGCCGTCCTCAGAGGCCCGCGGCACCTGGCCGTCGCCTACGACGGCCTGAAGCGCTAGCGGGCCGCAAGCGATGAAGCTGTGTCTCAGCCCTTCACGCACACCACCTGCTTGAGCCGCGCCACCACCTCGACGAGGTCCCGCTGCTGGTCGATGACCTTCTCGATCGGCTTGTAGGCCCCCGGGATCTCGTCCACGACGCCGGAGTCCTTACGGCACTCCACACCCCGCGTCTGCTCCGCCAGGTCCTGGGCCGAGAAGCGCTTCTTCGCCGCGTTACGGCTCATCTTCCGGCCCGCTCCGTGCGAGGCCGAGTTGAACGACGCCTCGTTCCCCAGACCGCGCACGATGTACGAACCGGTGCCCATGGAGCCCGGGATGATCCCGTAATCCCCGCTCCCGGCGCGGATGGCGCCCTTACGGGTCACGAGAAGGTCCATGCCCTCGTAGCGCTCCTCTGCCACGTAGTTGTGGTGGCAGCTGATCACCGGCTCGAAGACCGGGCGGGCCTTCTTGAACTCCTTGCGCACCACGTCCTGGAAGAGCGCCATCATGATCGCGCGGTTGTACTTCGCGTACTCCTGCGCCCAGAAGAGATCGTGCCGGTACGCGGCCATCTGCGGGGTGTCCGCGATGAAGACGGCCAGGTCGCGGTCGACCAGATTCTGGTTGTGGGGCAGCTTCCGGGCCTCGCCGATGTGGTACTCGGCGAGCTCCTTACCGATGTTGCGGGAGCCGGAGTGCAGCATCAGCCAGACCGAGCCCTCGTCATCGAGACAGAACTCGATGAAGTGGTTTCCGGATCCGAGCGAACCCATCTGCTTGACGGCCCGCTCCTGGCGGAACCTGACCGCCTGGGCCACTCCCCCGAACCGGTTCCAGAAGTCGTCCCACCCCGTGGTCGGAAACGCGTGCAGCCGCCCCGGGTCCACCGGGTCGTCGTGCATACCGCGCCCCACCGGGATCGCCTGCTCGATCCGGGACCGCAGCCGCGAGAGATCCCCCGGAAGGTCGTCGGCGGTCAGCGACGTCTTGACGGCCGACATCCCGCAGCCGATGTCCACCCCGACCGCCGCCGGGCACACCGCGCCCTGCATCGCGATCACCGAGCCGACCGTGGCACCCTTCCCGTAATGCACATCCGGCATCACGGCGAGGCCCTTGATCCAGGGCAGCGTGGACACATTGCGCAGCTGCTGCATGGCCACGCCCTCGACCGTCGCGGGGTCGGTCCACATCCGGATCGGCACCTGCGCGCCGGGCACCTCGACATACGACATGATGTACTCATTCCCCCGTAAAAGACTGAAAACGCAAAAGCCGGGCCAATGCCCCATAGACGGCGGGCGACCGGCAGGCACGGCAGTGCGTGCGATAGACATTGTGTCCAGCCTCCGCCTACGGGCGGCAAGGAGTTTTCCGTCGCTCGAAGGGACACCGACAGTGCAGCCAGCGCAGCGAAGGGCGTACGGACGGCGGGCCACCCCGGCCGTCGCCGTGCTCATCACCGTGCTCGCCGCCGCGGGGCTCGGCGGATGCACCGGCTCCGATTCGACGGCCGACCCGGACGACGGCGCCTCCGGCGACTCCGGGACGGCCGTCTCGGCCGAGCCCGGCCGCTACCGGACCCTGCCCGAGGCATGCGGCGCGGTGAGCCGCAAGACCCTCCAGGCCCTGCTGCCCGGCGCCGAGCAGGACGACAAGGTGTACGACGGCCAGGCGGCCGTGACGTATGACATAGACCGCCGGGACGGCTGCCGCTGGAAGGTCGAGACCACGAGCGGCACGCGCTATCTCACGATCGACTTCCAGCGGGTGGTCTCGTACGACCCCTCGGTCAGTGATGACGACCGGGCCCAGGAGACGTACGAGAAGAAGGCCGTCGCCGCCGATATCCCGGACGCCACGAGTCCTCCTCCGTCAAGCCCCTCCGACTCGGAGAGCGGCTCGGAGAGCGGCTCAGGCGACGCGGGCGGCTCCTCCGCCTCCGCGAGTTCGAGCGCCGATGAGCCCGGTAAGAGCAGCAAGGGCGACAAGGGCGACGAAGCCGGTAAGGGCGACAAGACCGACGAGGGGGGCGAAAGCACCGATAGTCCCTCCGCGGGCGCCGATGCGAGCGGCGGAAGTGACGAAAGTGACACCGCCTCGGAGGACACCGCCCCGCGCCGGCTGGACGACCTCGGTGACGACGCCTTTCTCAACGACCAACTGATCACCAAGGACTCGGGTATCCACCGCGACATCACCGTCGTGTTCCGGTCCTCGAATGTGATTGCCACCATTGAGTACGACCAGTGGACGACCGACAAGAAGCACATTCCCAGCAGCCAGGAACTCCAGGAAAACGCCCAGGACTTGGCCGATGAACTGACCGGTCGCCTCAACGAATAACGGGTCCTCGCCGCAGCCCCGCGAGCACCCCGTCCCCACCCCGCGGAGACCTCGGAAATTGGGACGCCCGCGCGTCGGCCGCGTACCGTGCCGACTAATGACGCGGGCGGCACGTCCGCCCATCGACAGAGAATGAGCGAAGGACCCATGCACCGTTCAGCCCCGCGACTCGCCCGAATACTCGCCTGCGCGACCGTACCGGTGGTGCTCGTCGCCGGCTGCTCCTCCGGCTCGGACAAGAAGGACGACAAGAACGCCGGTGGCTCAGCGAGACCCGGCTCGCCCAGCGCTTCTCCCACCGTCGCGGCAGCGAAGTTCAGCAAGCTGCCCGATGTGTGCTCCACGCTTTCCGGGAAGACGGTCGACGACCTCGTCCCCAAGGCGCAGAACAAGAAGGGCAAGGCCCTTCCCTCGGCCGACACGAATACGTCGGCCAGCTGCCTGTGGAGCGGCCTCGACAAGTTCGACTACCGCTCGCTGACCGTCTCCCTCAAGCTGTTCCGCTCCGACCCGGGGCTCGGCTCCGGCGACAAGCGCGCCGGGGAGTACGCCGCCCAGCAGGCGAGCAGGGCCGCCACCGCCGGCAAGGTGACCGACCCCAAGACCGAGAAGGTCGCGGGCATCGGCGACGAGGCGACCACGGTCAGCACCAAGGAGAAGAAGGACGGCGACGACTTCCGCGACCAGACGGTCGTGGTCCGCACCGCCAATGTCGTCATCACCCTCCAGTACGACGGCGCGGGCTATGAGACCGCCAAGGCCCCGGACGCGGCCGACCTGCTCAAGGACGCCAAGTCCGCGGCCAAGGAGGCCGTCGGCGCCATCGGTAAGGGCGCCAAGAGCGGCGCCTAAGTCGCCGACACGACCCCTTCCCGCCCCTGAGCCTTGACGTGTATGCGACGCTGATGCGGCTGTTGTTGAGGACGGGGAGGGGTCGCGGGTGGCCGCGATGCAACTGACACGGATGCACCGAATACTGGCCGGCGTGGTCGTGACCGGGGCGGTGGTGATCGCCGCGATCGGCTTCGCCGGTTCCTACGCCGCGGTGCGCGATCTCGCCCTCGACAAGGGCTTCGGCAAGTTCGCCAATGTCTTCCCGATCGGCATCGACGCGGGGATCGTGGTCCTGCTCGCGCTGGATCTGCTGCTCACCTGGATCCGCATCCCCTTCCCGCTGCTGCGCCAGACCGCGTGGCTGCTGACCGCGGCCACCATCGCCTTCAACGGCGCGGCCGCCTGGCCGGACCCGGTCGGCGTCGGCATGCACGGCGTGATCCCGATCCTGTTCGTCGTCTCCGTCGAGGCGGCACGGCACGCGGTCGGCCGGATCGCCGACATCACCGCCGACCGGCACATGGAGTCGGTCCGCATCGCCCGCTGGCTGCTCGCGCCGGTGCCCACCTTCCGGCTGTGGCGCCGGATGAAGCTGTGGGAGCTGCGCAGCTACGAGGAGGTCATCAGGCTGGAGCAGGACCGGCTGGTCTACCAGGCCCGGCTGCGGGCGCGCTACGGGCGGTCCTGGCGCCGTAAGGCGCCCGTGGAGTCCCTGATGCCGCTGCGGCTGGCGCGATACGGGGTGCCGCTGGCGGACACCGCCCCGGCGGGGCTCGCGGCGGCCGGTCTCGACCCGTCCACGGTGTCGGCGACCGCGCTCCCCTCGGGCCGGTCGGCCGCGGCGGACGAGACGGGGCCCAAGAACGCCTCCCTGGAGGCCCAGCCGGGCCCGTACGGCGCGCCGGGGGCCGCGGCGGACCTGGGCCCGCAGCAGCACCCCCAGCAGCCCCAGACGCAGGAGCTGCCGCTCTCGCTGCCCCTGCCGGTGTACCAGCAGCCCGCCGGGCAGGGCCATGACGGCCGGAACGCGGTGCCCTTCGACCCGGCGGCCGCCCACCCCGCGCCGGTCGAGCAGCAGCCCCAGCAGTTCCAGCACCCGCAGCAGGCACAGCAGCCGCAGCAGCTCCAGCCGCAGGACCAGCAGATCCCGGGCCAGGCGCCGCAGCCCGAGCAGCAGCCGCAGCAATTCCAGCAGCGTCAGCCCCAGCAGCCGCAGCAGCTCCAGCAACCCCAGCAGCCCCAGCTGACCGTGCCGGTCGGGCCCGGCGGCCGGGTGCGGCCGCTCGGCGGTGAGGGCGTGGGGAGCCATCAGGGCGTCTACGTACCGGAGCAGCGCGAGCCCGAGCGGTTCGCCTACGAGGAGCCGCAGCCGGAGCAGCAGCTGAACCAGCTGCCGGACGATGTGCCGCGCGAGGAGGTCTACTACGCGACCTTCCGCCAGTTCCTCGCCGACCACAGCCGGTACCCCTCCGCGTACCAGTTCGGGCAGCGGCTGCGGGAGACCTACGGCGTGACCGACCTCAGCAACAGCGAGCTGGCCGGGTATGTCGAGGACTTCAAGGAGCGCGTCCGCCTGGAGCGCGAGGCCATCCCGTAGCCGCCCCTGCCGCAAAGGCGGAACGCCGGGCGGCGGCCGTAAGGCCGGCCGCCCGGCGCCCGGAAGTCGCGGAGGTCAGGCCGCGAGCAGCTTGCGCACCCGGTCCGCCCCCACCGCCAGCAGCAGCGTGGGCAGCCGCGGGCCGGTGTCCCGACCGACCAGCAGGGTGTAGAGCAGCGCGAAGAACGACCGCTGGGCGACCTTCAGCTCCGGCGTCGGCTTGGCCTCCGGCGACAGCCCCGCCTGGATCTTGGGCACCCCGTAGACCAGCGTGGTGAGGCCGTCCAGCGACCAGTGGTCGTCCAGGCCGTCCAGCAGCAGCCGCAGCGACTCCCGCTCGGTGTCGCCCAGCGCGGCCAGCCGCTCCGTGTCCGGCTCGTCCCGGACCCGGGTGCGCTGATCGGCCGGGACCTGGGTGGTGATCCAGCGCTCGGCCTTGTCGAGCCGGGGCCGGGTCTCCTCCAGGGACTTCACGGGGTTGTCGGGGTCGAGCTCGCCGAGGATGCGCAGCGTCTGCTCGTCATGGCCGGTGGTGATGTCCACCACCGAGGCCAGCGTGCGGTACGGCAGCGGGCGCGGGGTGCTGGGCAGCTCGCCCGTGGCGGTGCGGGTCGCGCGGCGGTACGCGGCCGCGTCCGCGGGCTGGGCCGTGCCCTCGGTGATCTTCCGCTCCAGCGCGTCCCACTCGTCGTAGGTCCGCTGGATCTCCTGGTCGAAGGCGATCTTGAAGGACTGGTTGGGCCGGCGGCGGGCGTACAGCCAGCGCAGCAGCGGCGCCTCCATGATCTCCAGCGCGTCGGCCGGGGTGGGCACACCGCCCTTGGACGAGGACATCTTGGCCATGCCGCTGATGCCCACGAACGCGTACATCGGGCCGATGGGCTGCTCCCCGCCGAAGACCTCGCGGACGATCTGGCCGCCGACCACATAGGACGAGCCCGGCGAGGAGTGGTCCACGCCCGAGGGCTCGAAGACCACGCCCTCGTACGCCCAGCGCATCGGCCAGTCGACCTTCCAGACCAGCTTGCCGCGGTTGTGCTCGCTCAGCCGGACGGTCTCGCCGTGGCCGCACGCGCAGGTGTACGCCAGCTCGGTGGTCTCGTCGTCGTACGACGTCACCGTGGTCACATCGCGGTCGCAGACCGAGCAGTACGGCTTGTACGGGTAGTAACCCGCCGCGCCCGCGCTGCCGTCGTCCTCGGCGGCCGCGCCCGAGCCCTCGGCGGCGGCCAGCTCGGCCTCGTCCACCGGCTTCTGCTGCTGCTTGGGCTTCTTGGCGCCGGGCTTGTCCTTGGTGCGGTACCGGTCCAGGACGGCGTCGATCTCCCGGCGGTGGCGCATCGCGTGCAGGATCTGCTCCCGGTACGCCCCCGAGGTGTACATCTCGGTCTGGCTGATGGGGTGGAACTCGATGCCCATCTCCCGCAGCGCCTCGGCCATCGGTGCCTTGAAGTGCTCCGCCCAGTTCGGATACGGGGACCCGGGCGGGGCCGGGACCGAGGTGAGCGGCTTGCCGATGTGCTCGGACCAGGAGGGGTCGATCCCGGCCGGGACCTTGCGGTACCGGTCGTAGTCGTCCCAGGACAGGATGTGAACGCATTCGCGGCCCCGGCGCCGGATCTCGTCGGCGACCAGGTGCGGGGTCATGACCTCGCGCAGATTGCCGAGGTGGATCGGGCCGGACGGGCTGAGGCCCGAGGCGACGACGACAGGTTTGCCCGGGGCGCGGCGCTCCGCCTCGGCAATGACCTCGTCGGCGAATCGGGAGACCCAGTCGGTCTCGGTGCTCTGAGCCACGGTCGGCACTTCCTTCCTAGCGGGCATGGCACCGCCCATTGTCCCAGACGGAACAGGCCCCTCCGGATTCGCCCACAGGGCCCGCCGGGCGGGCCCGGGTTGTCCACACCGGGCGGGCCCGGGTTGTCCACAGGCCGGGGAAATCGTTGGACCCGCCGTGAAATACTGGGTTGTCCATACCACCACTATCGGAATGGCACTCCATGGCTTCGGTCCCTTCCCTCGCCGCTACGGTCCATCAGCGCGTCGCGGACGCCCTCTCGGCTGCCCTGCCGGAGGCCGGTTCCGCGGACCCGCTGCTGCGACGAAGCGACCGGGCCGACTTCCAGGCCAATGGGATGCTGGCGCTGGCCAAGCAGCTCAAGGGAAACCCCCGTGAGCTGGCCGGCAAGGTCGTGGCGCACCTTCCGGTCGCCGCCACCTCGGCCGACCCCGATCCGGTGATCGCCGATATCGAGGTCTCCGGCCCCGGCTTCCTCAACATCACGATCGCCGACTCCGCGATCACCGCGACCCTCGCCGCCCGCGCCGCCGACGACCGCCTCGGCGTGCCGTTCGCGCAGGCGCCCGGCACCACCGTGATCGACTACGCCCAGCCCAATGTGGCCAAGGAGATGCACGTCGGCCATCTGCGCTCGGCGGTGATCGGCGACGCGGTGGTGCGGATCCTGGAGTTCGCGGGCGAGAAGGTGATCCGCCGCCACCACATCGGCGACTGGGGCACCCAGTTCGGCATGCTCATCCAGTATCTGATCGAGCACCCGCACGAGCTGGACCACAAGGACGCCTCCTCCGGCGAGGAGGCCATGTCCAACCTGAACCGGCTCTACAAGGCCGCGCGTGCGCTCTTCGACTCCGACGCGGAGTTCAAGGAGCGGTCCCGGCGGCGGGTGGTGGAGCTCCAGGCGGGCGACGAGGAGACCGTCGCCCTGTGGCGGAAGTTCGTGGACGAGTCGAAGATCTACTTCTACTCGGTCTTCGACAAGCTGGACATCGAGATCCATGACCCCGATGTGGTCGGCGAGTCGGGTTACAACGACATGCTGGCCGAGACCTGCCGGCTGCTGGAGGAGTCCGGTGTCGCCGTGCGCTCCGAGGGTGCGCTGTGCGTCTTCTTCGACGACATCAAGGGCCCCGAGGGCAATCCGGTGCCGCTGATCGTCCAGAAGTCCGACGGCGGCTTCGGGTACGCGGCCACCGACCTCTCCGCGATCCGCGACCGGGTGCAGCATCTGAAGGCCGACACCCTGCTGTATGTGGTGGACGCCCGGCAGTCGCTGCACTTCAAGATGGTCTTCGAGACCGCCCGCCGGATCGGCTGGCTCAATGACCAGGTGCACGCCGTGCAGCTCGCCTTCGGCACCGTCCTGGGCAAGGACGGCAAGCCGTTCAAGACCCGCGCGGGCGAGACGGTGCGGCTGGAGGACCTGCTGGACGAGGCCACCGAGCGGGCCGCGGCCGTGGTCCGGGAGAAGAGCGAGAAGCTCGGCCTCACCGAGGAGGAGGTCCTCGAGCGCGGTGCCCAGGTCGGCGTCGGCGCGGTGAAGTACGCGGATCTGTCCACCTCCGCCTCGCGGGACTACAAGTTCGACCTCGACCAGATGGTCTCGCTCAACGGGGACACCTCGGTCTACCTCCAGTACGCGTACGCCCGGATCCAGTCGATCCTGCGCCGCGCCGAGGAGGGGCAGCGGCCGCTGGCCCACCCGGAGCTTCCGCTGGCCCCGGCCGAGCGGGCGCTGGGCCTGCACCTCGACCAGTTCGGGGAGACGCTGCGCGAGGTGGCCGCCGGGTACGAGCCGCACAAGCTGGCCGGGTATCTCTACCAGCTGGCCTCGCTCTACACGACCTTCTACGACCAGTGCCCGGTGCTGAAGGCCGAGGGCGGCCCGGCCCAGGTGGAGAACCGCCTCTTCCTGTGCGACATCACGGCGCGCACGCTGGGGCAGGGCATGTCCCTGCTGGGCATCCGCACCCCCGAGCGCCTCTGAGCCACAGCATGTGAAGAGCCCCGCCCCGGGAAGCCGGGGCGGGGCTCTTCACGTACACCGTCAGCGTCACCGGCAGAGCACATCGCGCTTCGGCCGCTCACCGGTCAGCAGGAAGTCCGTCACCCTCCGGTCCGCGCAGCCGCTGCCGTTCGCCACATACGCCGCGCCATGCCCCATCGCGTCCACACCGACCATCCGGGCCCGGTCGCCAAAAGCGCGCCGGAGGCCCAGCGCCCCGCTGTACGGGGTGGCCACATCCCGCTTGTTCTGCACCAGCAGGACGTTCGACGGCCCCTGATCCGTGATCCGCACCGGCTTGTCCCGCGGCTCGTCATGCCAGAACGCGCATGGCGTGACGTTCACCGGCATGCCCGCGGTGAGCGGGTGGCTCTTACGGCTGGCGGCGACATCCCGCGCATAGCCGGGCAGGGAGGTGGGCCAGTCCACGTCGTTGCAGATGGTCGCGAGGGACACGGCCGCGGCGTCCTGAGGGGGGTCGGCCGGCGGATCGGCGGGCACCTTGCCCGCGTCCGCGTCGACGATCAGCCGGGCCAGACTCTCGAAGTCGTCCCGGGAGTACAGGGCGTCCAACATGCTCTGGCGCAGCGCGTTGCCGTTCAGCTCGGGCGGGTTGGCGCCGGGCCACGGCAGCGGCTTCGCGTCCAGCCGGGCGGCCAGGTCCAGGACCCGCCGCCGCACCCCGTCGGAGGTCTCCGCGAGCCGCACGGGGCTGTCGGGCGCGGAGGCCCAGCGGGCGAAGTCGGGAAAGGTGTCCTCGACGCCCACGGCGTAGTTGGCCAGCCAGCCGCGCTCCACCCGCTCCGGGTTCGGGTCGTCATTGCTGTCCAGCACCCAGCGGTCGGTGTGCTCGGGGAACATCTGCGCGTAGACGGAGCCCACATACGTCCCGTACGAGACGCCCCAGGCGGACAGCTTCCGCTCGCCGAGCGCCCGGCGGACGCTGTCGATGTCCCGCGCCTCGTTGACGGTGCTGATGGTGCGCAGCAGTTCGCCGCCGTTGCGGGCGCAGGTGTCGGCGATCCGGCGGCCGGTGGAGATGTTCCGCGTGATGTCCCCGCCGGGGGCGGGCCAGGGGCGGGAGGCGAGCAGCGACAGATCGGCCGGGTTCAGATCGCAGCCGGTGTGCGTGGACTTCCCCAGGCCGCGCGGGTCGAAGCTGACGATGTCGTACGCGTCCCGCACCGACTTCGGCAGCCGCTTGCCGAGCGTGCTGGGCCGGGCGAGGCCCGGCGATCCGGGGCCGCCCGGGATCAGCAGCAGGGTGCCCCGGCGGGCCTCCGGCCGCTCGCTGGGGATGCGGGAGACGGCGAGGGAGATCCGCTTGCCGCCGGGGTCGCGGTAGTCAAGCGGCACCTTGAGCGTGGCGCATTCCTGACGGGGGTCGAGCCCGGTGCCCTCGCAGGCGCCCCAGTCGGGCGCGGCGGCGGTCGGGTCGGCCGGCGGGTCCGGGGTCGCATTCGCGGACGCGACCCCGAGGAGGGAGGCGGTGGCGGCGGTGGCGAGGGCCAGTGCGGCGGTTCTGCCGGTCGTCGGTCTCATGTGCACAAGCCTTGTCGAACCGGCCCTCCCGCCCCATCCGGGCAACAGGCCGACCCGCTCGGGGGAAAACCCCCGGGCGACCGCCAGGAATGCCCCCGCGCACGTAGCATTCGGGACAGATTTCCCGGACCGGGACAACCTCTCACCGCCCCGGCCCGTCCAACCCCGTGAATCACCTGTCATCAACGGACAACGGATTATTGGGGGCTTGACCATGCGACGGTGGGGGACCGCACTCGCGGCGATGGCGCTCGCGGGCGGCGCGCTGGCGGCGACGGCGGGGACGGCCGGGGCCGTCACGCCGACCGCGGCCAAGGCGGCGACGACCTGTGAGACCGGCTGGGGCAGCGGCGAGAAGACGGCCCAGCCGGCGGGACACGCACCGCTGGGGAACATCAGGACGGGCCGGCACGCGTGCTACGACCGCATCGTGTTCGACGTGAAGGGGGCCATGGCCGCCGATCGCGTCGGCTACCGCGTGGGGTATGTGAACACCCTGTACCAGGACGGCTCGGGCGAGGAGATCCCGGTCCGCGGCGGCGCGATCCTGGACATCCATGTGTCCGCGCCGAGCTACGACCCGGGCAGCGGCGCGGAGTCGTACCCGGGGCGGGCGCGCAAGCCGCTGCCGGGGGTGGACATCTCCGGCTACCAGACCTTCCGGGACACCCGCTTCGGCGCCAGCTTCGAGGGTGAGACCCAGGTCGGCCTCGGGGTGCGGGCACGGCTGCCGTTCCGGGTCTTCCAGACCGACGGACATGTCGTGGTGGACGTGGCGCACTCCTGGAACGCGGTGCGCTGAGCACGGCGCCGGGGCCACGACAAGGGCCTGCCCCGCGACCCGATGGGTTCGCGGGGCAGGCCCCTCGCTGTCCTTACGGATGACGACTACCTGCTGAAGCCGTAGTCCATCAGCTTCTTCGCGTCCTTCGTGCGGGCGTCCACCGAGGTGGAGGCGAGGACGGTGCCGATCATCGTCTTACCGCTCCGGGTGGCGGCGAAGACCAGGCAGTACTTGGCCTCCGGACCCGAACCGGTCTTGACGCCGATGGTGCCCGAGTAGCTGCCCAGCAGATTGTTGGTGTTGGTCCACGACATGTAGCGGTAGCCGCCGCTCTTCGTGGTCACCTTCTGCTTGGTCGACTTCGTCTTCACGACCGAACGGAACGTGGAGTACTTCATCGCGCTGCTGGCCAGCTTGGTCAGATCGCGCGGCGTCGAGTAGTTGGCGCCGTGCCCGATGCCGTCGAACGAGTCGAAGTGGGTGTTCGTCAGCCCGAGGGACTTGGCGGTGGTGTTCATCTTGCCGATGAACGACTTCACCCGCGCGGCCCGGGTGGAACCGGTGCCGAACTTGTCCGCCAGCGCGTACGCCGCGTCACAGCCGGACGGCAGCATCAGCCCGTACAGCAGCTGGCGGACGGTGACCTTGTCGCCGACGATCAGCTTGGCCGAGGAGGCCCAGTTGTTGTCGACGATGTAGTCGCTGTACGCCTTCTGGACCGTGACCTTGGCGTCCAGGTTGAGGTTCGGCTGCGCGAGCACCACCCGGGCGGTCATGATCTTGGTGGTGGAGCCGGTGGACAGACGGGTGTCCGCGGCCTTGGTGAACAGGCTCTTCCCCGTGGCGTTGTTCATCACGAACCCGCCCTTGGCGGCGATCGTGGGACTTGCGGTCGTCGCGGCCTGCGCGGAGGCGGTGAACGCCCCCGCCGTCAGCACGGCTCCAGCGGTGATCGTGACCGCGGATACGCGACGTAGACCCTTCATGCCGGTTTTCAACGTGAATATCTCCAAATGCCCCTGGCCTGCGGCCGCATCACAGGGCCGCTCCCTGGTCAGACGTCCGAGAGGGCCCGATGGATGTGCCCTCTGCCGAGATTTCCTGGAAATTCCCCCGGGTGGCGCGCCCCGGGCGCCGGGGCGCGCGCCTGTGCGCCGGGGGCGTCAGGCCAGGTAGTGGATCGTGCCGTGCAGCGCGGGCTCGACGCCCTCGCAGTGCTGGGTGAAGGTGGCCGCGAGCGCGTCGATGTCGCCCGCCGCGTCGTGCGAGAGCTCGGTGATGGTGAACTCGCCGCGGCTCTCGTTGCAGCCGCCTCCCGTCACGGAGACGTCCAGCGTCGCCGTGCCGTCCATGCCCAGGCGCGTCGCCTGATAGGTCTTGCCGACCTCCACCGCCTCGCCGTCCGGCGCGGCCATCGTCACCGACCAGTACTGGCGTTTGCCGGTGACGCCGAAGTCGATATGGCCGACGCCGGTGCCCGCGATGGTGAAGAGGCTGGTGGAGCCGGTGTGGACGTCGGACCGGCCGCCGCCCAGCGGATCGCCCTCGTCGCTGGTGTAGCCGTACGACAGCGGATGGGCGTTGATCTTCACGGTGCCGTTGAGCGCGGGGGCGGCTTCCTGGCAGCGCTGGGTGAAGGTGGCATCCAGCATCGTGACCGCGCCGGAGGCGTCCGTCTCGATCTGGTCGATGGCGAACTGCCCGTACACCTCGTTGCAGCCGCGTCCGAGGCCCGAGACGTCCAGCCCGGGGGCGCGGCCGGTGCGGAATCCGGCGCGCTCGGCGTCGCGGTAGACGCCCGGGTGCAGGGTCTCGCCCTTCGGCGCGGCGAGTTCGATGGTCCAGGACCGCAGGGCGCCGGTGGAGACCTGGACGGTGAGGTACTCGGCGGTGCCGGTGGCCTTGAGGGTGTCGGCGGGCGCGGCGTACGACCCCGTCTCACCCCGGCCCACCCAGTCGCCGCGCTCGCTGGTGTACCTGAAGGAGGTACTGGCCTGCGGGGTGGTGTCCGCGGCGGGGGCCGCGTGAGCCGGGGCGGCGACGGCCCCGAGGAGTCCCGTCACCGCGATGAGGCCGGTGGCGGCGGACGAGACGATACGTCTCCATCTGGTGCGTGAGCGCACAAGCATTGCCTCTCTGCTGAGGAACGCGAAGGGAGCGAACGGCCTCAACCTAGCGCGGGCCTACGACAGTTGGCAGTCGACCACCGCCGCGTCGCCGTCTCCGGATAGCCTGCCTGGCGCACCGAACCCGACGTGCCGAAAGTGCCCGCCATGACTCCCCAGCACCTCCTTGAGCGCGCCCAGCGCCTGGCCGACGCAGGCGGCCGCCGTCTGCTCGGTATCGCCGGACCGCCCGGGGCCGGCAAGACCACCCTCGCCGAGCACCTGGCCGAAGCCCTCGGCGCCGACCGGGCCGTCCTGGTGCCCATGGACGGCTTCCACCTCGCCGACGCCGAGCTGCGCCGGCTCGGCCTGACCGGCCGCAAGGGCGCGCCGGAGACCTTCGACCCGTACGGCTACACCGCGCTGCTGCGGCGGCTGCGGGCGCCGCGCGCCGGGGAGGTCGTCTACGCGCCGGGGTTCGACCGCGAGCTCGAGCAGCCGGTGGCGGGCACCATCCCGGTGCCGCCGGAGGTCCCGCTGGTGATCACCGAGGGCAACTATCTGCTGCTGGACGAGGCGCCCTGGCTCCCGGTGCGCGAGCTGCTGGACGAGACCTGGTGGGTCGACCTGGACACCGAGGAGCGGGTGCGCCGGCTGATCGAGCGCCATGAGCGGTTCGGCAAGCCGCATGACGAGGCCGAGCGCTTCGTCCTCGCCTCCGACGAGGCCAACGCCCGGCTGGTGGCCCCCGGACGGGCGGCCGCCGACCTCGTGGTCAGGGGCCGGTGATACCGGCAGGCGTGGTCAGGGGCCAGTGATGACCGGCACGCTCGGCTCGGCAGCCGGGCCGGACGCGACAGGCGCGCGTCCGGCCCACAGAGCACGAGGGAGAACTACTCCCCGCGGTTCAGCCGCTGGGCCACCTCGGTCGCCCAGTAGGTGAGGATCATCCCCGCGCCCGCGCGCCGGACCGAGGTCAGCGTCTCCATGATGGCGCGGTCGCGGTCGATCCAGCCGTTGGCCGCGGCCGCCTCGACCATCGCGTACTCACCGGAGATCTGGTACGCGGCCACCGGCACGTCCACGGCGTCGGCGATCCGGCTCAGGATGTCCAGGTACGGCAGGGCCGGCTTGACCATGACCATGTCCGCGCCCTCGGCCAGGTCCAGCTCCAGCTCGCGCAGCGACTCACGGGCGTTGGCCGGGTCCTGCTGGTACGTCTTGCGGTCGCCCTTCAGCGAGGAGCCCACCGCCTCGCGGAACGGGCCGTAGAAGGCGGAGGCGTACTTCGCGGTGTAGGCGAGGATCGAGACGTCCTGGTGCCCGGCGCCGTCCAGGGCCTCGCGGACCACGCCGACCTGACCGTCCATCATGCCGCTGGGGCCCACCGTGTGGACGCCCGCGTCGGCCTGGGCGCGGGCCATCTCGGCGTAGCGCTCCAGGGTGGCGTCGTTGTCGATCCGGCCCTCGGCGTCCAGGACGCCGCAGTGACCGTGGTCGGTGTGCTCGTCCAGACAGAGGTCGGACATGATCACGAGGTCGTCGCCGACCTCGGCGCGCACATCGCGGATCGCCACCTGGAGGATCCCGTCCGGGTCCGTGCCGGGGGTGCCGACCGCGTCCTTCTTGGACTCCTCCGGCACCCCGAAGAGCATGATCCCGCCGAGCCCCGCGGCGACCGCCTCGGCCGCCGCCTTCCGCAGGGTGTCCCGGCTGTGCTGGACCACGCCCGGCATCGACTGGAGCGGCACCGGCTCGGTCACGCCCTCGCGGACGAACGCGGGCAGGATCAGCTCGGCCGGGTGCAGCCGGGTCTCCGCGACCATGCGCCGCATCGCGGGCGTGGTGCGCAGCCGACGCGGCCGCGTACCGGGGAAGCTGCCGTACGAGATGCTCAAGAGCGTGCCCTCCTTCGCGAACCGGGCCGTCGCTCGCTCGGGCGGGTGACCGGCTCCCCGGCCTCGAGCGCGGCCTGCCGCCGCGCCGCCCCGAAGTCCGCGAGCGCCTCGGCCAGCTTGAGCACCGAGGGCTCGGGCGACAGCACGTCCACCCGCAGCCCGTGCTCCTCCGCGGTCTTCGCGGTGGCCGGGCCGATACAGGCGATGACAGTGACATTGTGCGGCTTGCCCGCGATGCCGACGAGGTTCCGCACGGTGGACGACGAGGTGAAGAGCACCGCGTCGAACCCACCGCCCTTGATGGCCTCACGGGTCTCGGCCGGCGGCGGCGAGGCGCGCACCGTGCGGTACGCGGTCACGTCGTCAACCTCCCAGCCCAGCTCGATCAGCCCGGCGACCAGGGTCTCGGTGGCGATGTCGGCGCGCGGCAGGAACACCCGGTCGATCGGGTCGAACACCGGGTCGTACGGCGGCCAGTCCTCCAGCAGCCCGGCCGCGGACTGTTCACCGCTGGGCACCAGATCCGGCTTCACCCCGAACTCGATCAGCGACTTCGCGGTCTGCTCGCCCACCGCCGCGACCTTGATCCCGGCGAACGCGCGGGCGTCGAGCCCGTACTCCTCGAACTTCTCGCGCACCGCCTTGACCGCGTTGACCGAGGTGAAGGCGATCCACTCATAGCGCCCGGTGACCAGGCCCTTGACCGCGCGCTCCATCTGCTGCGGGGTGCGCGGCGGCTCCACGGCGATGGTCGGCACCTCACTGGGCACCGCGCCGTAGCCGCGCAGCTGATCGGAGAGCGAGGCGGCCTGCTCCTTGGTGCGCGGCACCAGGACCTTCCAGCCGAACAGCGGCTTGGACTCGAACCATGACAGCTGATCGCGCCGGCCGGCCGCGCTCTGCTCGCCGACCACGGCTATCACCGGCTGCGCGCCCTGCGGCGACGGCAGCACCTTCGCCGCCTTCAGCACCTGGGCGATGGTCCCGAGCGTCGCGGTCCAGGTCCGCTGGCGGGTGGTGGTGCCCGCGACGGTGACGGTGAGCGGGGTGTCCGGCTTGCGGCCCGCGGCCACCAGCTCGCCCGCGGCGGCGGCCACCGTCTCCAGGGTCGCGGAGACCACGGCGGTCGCGTCGGACGAGCCGATCTCGCTCCAGCAGCGCTCGTCGGCGCTCAGGGCGTCCACGAAGCGCACATCCGCGCTGTGGGCGTCCCGCAGCGGCACCCCCGCGTAGGCCGGCACGCCCACCGCGGCGGCCACACCGGGCACCACCTCGAAGACGATGCCCTCGGCCGCGCAGGCGAGCATCTCGTCGGCGGCGTATCCGTCGAGGCCGGGGTCGCCCGCGACCGCGCGCACGACCCGCTTGCCGCCGCGCGCGGCCGTCATGACAAGATTGGCACTGTCCCTGAGTACGGGGACGGTGGCGGTGGCTGATGACCCATCAGCGTCCGCCTGCTGCGGTGTGCCCTGAGCGTCCGCGGCCACGCCCGGCCTGACGTGCTTGCGCACCACGTCGAGCACTTGAGGGTCGGCGATCAACACGTCCGCGGTGGCGAGTGCCTCCACGGCGCGCAAGGTCAGCAGGCCCGGATCTCCGGGGCCCGCACCGAGGAAGGTGACGTGTCCGCAGCCGGGGTGATTCGGGGCGGTGGGGTTCAAAGTGCTCGCTCCCCCATAAGACCGGCCGCACCCTTGGCGAGCATCTCGGCGGCGAGTACGCAACCGAGGTCCGCGGCCTGACTGGGCGACGCGGGTACGGGACCGGTGGTGGACAGCTGCACCAGCGTCGTGCCGTCGAGCGTGCCGACGACGCCGCGCAGGCGCATTTCGGTGACAGCCTGACCGTCGCCCAACAGGTCGGCCAGCGCCCCCACGGGTGCGCTACAGCCGGCCTCCAGGGCGGCGAGCAGGGATCGCTCGGCGGTCACGGCGACCCGTGTGGACGGGTCGTCGAGCTCGGCGAGCCGGGCAGCGAGCGCCACGTTGGACGCGGCACACTCCACTGCCAGGGCCCCCTGGCCGGGGGCGGGCAAAACATGGTCGGCATCGAGCAGCTCGGTCGCCTCGCCGATCCGCCCCAGGCGGATCAGGCCGGCGGCGGCGAGCACCACGGCGTCCAGCCGTCCCGAGCGGACGTAGCCGATGCGGGTGTCGACATTGCCGCGTATCGGCACGGTGTCGATGTCGAGGCCGAAGGAGCGGGCCCACGCGTTCAGCTGGGCCGCGCGGCGCGGGGACCCGGTGCCTATCCGGGACCCCGGCGGAAGCTGGGCGAAGGTGAGCCCGTCCCGGGCGATCAGCGCGTCGCGCGGGTCCTCGCGGCGCGGGACCGCGGCCAGCGTCAGCCCCTCCGGCTCCGCGGTGGGAAGGTCCTTCAGCGAGTGCACGGCCAGGTCGATCTCGCCCCTGAGCAGCGCCTCGCGCAGCGCCGAGACGAAGACGCCGGCGCCGCCGATCTGGGCGAGGTGCTCCCGCGAGGTGTCGCCGAACGTGGTGATCTCGACAAGCTCGACGGGGCGCCCGGTGACCTCGCGGACCAGGTCCGCGACCAGGCCGGACTGGGCCATGGCGAGCGCGCTGCGGCGGGTGCCCAGGCGCAGCGGCTGAGCGCCGCCGGAGGCGGTGGGTGAGGGGGTGGCGTTCATGCCCGGCCTCCCTTCGGGTCGTTCGGTTCCGCGGCGCGGGCCGAGCCGTCGGCGCGGCTGACGGCGGCGACCGCCTGCGGGTCGAGGTCGAAGAGCTCCCGCAGCGCGTCCGCGTAACCGGCGCCGCCCGGAGTGCTCGCGAGCTGCTTGACCCGCACGGTGGGCGCGTGCAGCAGCTTGTCGACCACCCGGCGCACGGTCTGCGTGATCTCGGCCCGCTGCTTGTCGTCCAGATCGGGCAGTCGCCCGTCGAGGCGGGCGATCTCACTGGCGACGACGTCCGCCGCCATGGTACGCAGCGCGACCACCGTCGGGGTGATGTGCGCGGCGCGCTGGGCCGCCCCGAAGGCGGCCACCTCCTCGGAGACGATGGTCCGCACCTTGTCCACGTCGGCGGCCATCGCCCCGGCGGACGAGCCCGGCGCGCCGGACGGCTCGGCGGCCGCCTCGGCGAGGGACTCGATGTCGACCAGGTGCAGCCCCTCGATCCGGTGCGCCGCCGCGTCTATGTCGCGCGGCATCGCCAGGTCGAGCAGCGAGACGTCCGCCGCGGCGGGGTACGCCGCGGGCGGGCAGGCCGCGCGCTGGGCGAGCGCGGTGCGCAGCTCGGCGGCGGTCAGGACCAGCCCGGTCGCGCCCGTACAGGACACGACGATGTCGGCGTGCGGCAGCTCGGCGGAGACCCGGTCCCGGGGCACGGCGCGGGCCACCAGGCCCGCGCGCAACGTTTCCGCACTGGTTTCCGCACCGGTTTCCGTACCGGTTTCCGTACCGGTTTCCGCACTGGCGGAACCGTCCTCACCGGCGGGGATGATCGCGGCCGGGGTGGCGGCGTGCTGCTGGGCCAGGGACTCGGCCAGACGCAGCGCCCGCTCCAACGTCCTGTTGGCGATCACCAGTTCTGATACACCGGCGCGCGCGAGCGTCGCCGCGGCCAGCGAGGACATCGAACCGGCGCCGATCACCAGCGCGCGCCTGCCCCGGGCCCACTCCGCCACCGGCGCGCCCTGGGCCAGCTGCTCCAGGCCGAAGGTGACCAGCGACTGGCCCGCCCGGTCGATCCCGGTCTCGCTGTGGGCCCGCTTGCCGACCCGCAGCGCCTGCTGGAAGAGATCGTTCAGCAGCCGCCCCGCGGTGTGCAGCTCCTGCCCCAGCGCCAGCGCGTCCTTGATCTGGCCGAGGATCTGGCCCTCGCCCACGACCATCGAGTCCAGCCCGCAGGCCACCGAGAACAGGTGGTGGACGGCCCGGTCCTCGTAGTGGACGTAGAGGTACGGGGTGAGCTCGTCCAGCCCGACGCCGGTGTGCTGAGCGAGCAGCGTGGACAGCTCGGCGACCCCGGCGTGGAACTTGTCCACGTCGGCGTAGAGCTCGATGCGGTTGCAGGTGGCCAGCACCGCGGCCTCGGTGGCGGGCTCGGCGGCGAGGGTGTCCTGCACCAGCTTCGCCTGCTCGTCCCCCACCAGGGCGGCGCGCTCCAGCACGCTCACGGGCGCGCTGCGGTGGCTCAGTCCGACGACGAGGAGACTCATGCCGGCATCACGGCGGGCACATCCCCGTCAGGTCCTTGGCGGCCGCTGTCGGCGCCGGGAGCGCCAGGGGCGCCGGGGGCACCGGTGGGCGCTCGATGGGGCGTCACGGGCGGCGGTGGCACCGCCCCCGCGGCCTCCTCGGGGGCGCCGACCTCCTCGCCCGCCTTGCGCTGCTCGTGGAAGGCGAGGATCTGGAGCTCGATCGAGAGATCGACCTTGCGCACGTCCACCCCGTCCGGAACGGACAGCACGGTGGGCGCGAAGTTGAGGATCGAGGTGATCCCGGCGGCCACGAGCCGGTCGCAGACCTGCTGGGCCGCGCCCGCCGGGGTGGCGATCACGCCGATCGAGACGCCGTTGTCCGTGATGATCTTCTCGAGCTCGTCGGTGTGCTGCACCGGGATGCCCGCGACCGGCTTCCCGGCCATCGCGGGGTCGGCGTCGATCAGCGCGGCGACCCGGAAGCCCCGGGAGGCGAAGCCGCCGTAGTTGGCGAGCGCGGCGCCGAGGTTACCGATGCCGACGATCACAACCGGCCAGTCCTGGGTGAGCCCGAGCTCCCGCGAGATCTGGTAGACGAGGTACTCGACGTCGTAGCCGACACCGCGGGTGCCGTACGAACCGAGATAGGAGAAGTCCTTGCGCAGCTTGGCCGAATTGACGCCGGCCGCGGTGGCCAGCTCCTCCGAGGACACTGTGGGCACCGAGCGCTCGGAGAGAGCGGTCAGCGCACGCAGATACAGCGGTAGCCGGGCGACGGTGGCCTCGGGGATCCCTCGGCTGCGGGTCGCCGGTCGGTGAGTTCGGCCAGTTGCCACGGTGCTCCTGCGGGTAGAGCGAGGCTGCGGGCGGCCGGGTGTTTCATGACCGCCCCATCGACAGCAGGCTATGTCTTTGTGAACGCGTGCACAAAGATGGTGTCCGCTTTGTCCGTGCAAAGTGACCGGTGTCACGCGCCTTATCGAGCCAGCCGCGGAACCACTACCTGCGTCGCACCGTTCCCCGCGGGCACGCTCGCCCCGCTGGGCCGCCGACGGGAGCACAGGCCCTCACTCCTCACCTTTTTACCCCCGGACAGCAACAAAACGCCCACGATCGTAATCGACCGAGAGCCCACTTCCGAACCCGCCGGAACCGGCCCGGACTCATCGGAACCCGCCCGCCCGCGCGGGCGGGCACACGCGGGCGGGCACACTGGGGGCCATGAGCCCGTTGCTGCGCCGCACCCCGCGGAAGAAGCCCACCGAGCGCACGGTCACGCTGATCGGCAAGCCCGACTGCCATCTGTGCGAGAACGCCGAGGCCGTGGTCGAGGAGGTCTGCGGCGAGCTGGGCACCCCCTGGGAGAAGAAGGACATCACCCAGGACGAGGAGCTGTACCGCGCCTACTGGGAGCAGATCCCGGTGGTGCTGATCGACGGCGAGCAGCACGACTTCTGGCGGGTGAACCCCCAGCGGCTGCGCGCCGCGCTCGGCGGCTGATTCCGGCCGCCGGACCGGGGCCGTTCCGCCCTTGCGCGCCTCCCTTTCGCGTAACCTGAATCGGCCCGACACCCGGGCGTAACGGGATGCGCCGGAGCGCTGGCTATGCTCGCCCCATGGCCGCACTGGGATGGTTCACCCGACGTCGACAGCCCGCCACCGAGCGGAGTGTCCTCGCCGGAGAGGCATCGGCCGAGGCCGCGCGCAAGTCGTCGGCCGAGGCCCCCGCACCGCAGACCCCCGCCGAGCCGGAGTTCCCCGTCGTCGGCGACGAGCGGGCCGCCGCCTTCTTCGACCTGGACAACACGGTCATGCAGGGCGCCGCGCTCTTCCACTTCGGCCGCGGCCTCTACAAGCGGCACTTCTTCCGCAAGCGCGAACTCGCCCGCTTCGCCTGGCAGCAGGCCTGGTTCCGGATGGCCGGGGTCGAGGACCCGGCGCACATGGAGGACGTGCGCAGCAGCGCCCTGTCCATCGTCAAGGGCCACCGGGTCTCCGAGCTGATGTCGATCGGCGAGGAGATCTACGACGAGTACATGGCCGACCGCATCTGGCCCGGCACCCGGGCCCTCGCCCAGGCCCATCTGGACGCCGGGCAGCGGGTCTGGCTGGTGACCGCCGCGCCGGTCGAGACCGCGACGATCATCGCCCGGCGGCTGGGGCTGACCGGGGCGCTGGGCACGGTGGCCGAGTCGGTGGGCGGCATCTACACCGGCCGGCTGGTCGGCGAGCCGCTGCACGGCCCGGCCAAGGCCGAGGCCGTACGGGCGCTGGCGGGGGCCGAGGGGCTGGACCTGACCCGCTGCGCGGCCTACAGCGACTCCGCGAACGACATCCCGATGCTGTCGATCGTGGGCCATCCGTACGCGGTGAATCCGGACACACGGCTGCGCAGGCACGCCCGAGAGCACGGCTGGCGGCTGCGCGACTACCGCACCGGGCGTAAAGCGGCCAAGATCGGCATCCCGGCGGCGGCCGGGGTGGGCGCGGTGGCGGGCGGTACTGCGGCCGCCGTGGCCCTGCACCGCAGGCGCCGCTGACCACCGGCGGCTTCCGCTGACCGTCGGCGGCCGAGGCCCGCTCGCCCGCCTGGCGTCATCGCCGACCCCCTGCCTGACCTCCCGTTGAACCCCTTGCGGAGTGCCCCGTTCGGGCGGTGCTGACCGCCTTCGTACGACCGTGACCGAGGACGGTCAAGCCTGACCGCCGATCGCGCTCCGTGACGACGTGCCCATCGATGCACAGGGTCACCAACCGAACGCACCCGCCCTGTTTCGGTCATTCCGCGCTTCCTACCCCACAGCGCCCCCGCCAGTCCCCTTACCGCCGCTTTGTCACAACACGCCACACAATCGCACAATCCACGAACGGTTCCGGTCAATTGGCGGTACACGTTCGATACTTGATGCGTCATCAATCCATAACAGAGCGAACGGAAACGATGATTTGAGCAACTGGGTGTAGTGCCGCCTGTACGAAGCGTTATTCTCCTTAGACGCAAACCGGTACCCACGCGTCCCTACGGCGGGTGACGGTCCCGTACTGCACGTGATGGAAGCTCTGCCTCTGGGAGTCCCGTGTACCCACACGTCGGGGTTGACGCCTCGGGCCTGGCTACGCTGCGCGCAACGGTCCTCGACTGTCTGCGCGGCTTCGTCCCCACCGCGTATGCCGTTCCCGCCCTCGCCACCCCACAGCCCGTCAGCCCGGCCGTCGGCACGGTCGACCGCCCCGGCCAGGCCGGTCCGTGCTACGCCCTGGCGGACGGCGGCGCCGCGGTCGGCAGACGTTCCCGCGGCTCCACCCCCACCGCCCGGCGCCCCGGCGCCGACAGCGACAGCCGCCGCATGATGGACCTCGTCGAGCGCGCCCAGTCCGGGGAGGCCGAGGCGTTCGGCCGGCTCTACGACCAGTACGCCGACACGGTCTACCGGTACATCTACTACCGCGTGGGCGGCCGGGCCACGGCCGAGGACCTCACCAGCGAGACGTTCCTGCGCGCCCTGCGCCGCATCGGCACCTTCACCTGGCAGGGCCGCGACTTCGGCGCCTGGCTGGTGACCATCGCCCGCAACCTCGTCGCCGACCACTTCAAGTCCAGCCGCTTCCGGCTGGAGGTCACCACCGGCGAGATGCTGGACGCCAACGAGGTCGAGCGCAGCCCCGAGGACTCCGTCCTCGAATCGCTGTCCAACGCCGCCCTGCTCCAAGCGGTGCGAAAACTCAACCCGCAGCAGCAGGAGTGCGTGACGCTCCGCTTCCTCCAGGGCCTCTCGGTCGCCGAGACCGCCCGGGTCATGGGGAAGAACGAGGGCGCGATCAAAACGCTTCAGTACCGGGCCGTACGCACGCTGGCCCGGCTTCTTCCGGACGACGCCCGCTGACCGCCCGTAGCCTCCCGGCCACGGTACGTCCGCCCGCCGGGAGGGCCCTCGGGGAGGGCGTAACCCGGGTGCTGCGCCGCTCGTTGTGGGGGATGCAGGCGCCTTGTGGTCGTACCCTGCCAGTGATCCACTCACTCGATCGGGTGGACGCGCGCATGGCACGGAACCCTCGGGTGTCCTGGGGAGTCGACCGTCACGACGAGAGGAGGTGCCGCCTGTGATCGCGAACGTATCGGCACACCGGCGGGCGAACGCCTTCGCCAAGGCCCTGGAGGCCCTGGAGGCCCTGGAGAGCAACCACCAGGCCGCCCGGGACGAGACGCCGCAGCAACAGCCAGGTTCCCCATCGGCGGAGAGCGCCGAGCGGAGACGGCTGCTGGCCCTGGCGAGCGGGCTGGGCGAGCTGCCGGCACCGACATTGGACCCGGAGGTCCGCGCCACCCAGCGGGCGCAGCTGCTCGCCGCCATGGAGGCGGCCTTCGCCGAGGGGGCGCCGCGCGTGCCCGAGCAGCGCCGCCGCCCCAGCGGCGCCCACCGGGCCAAACCTCCGGTGGCAAGATTCCGCCCCCGTTCCCGCTGGTCCAAGGGGCTCGCGGCCGGGGGGCTCACGGTCGGCGTGGCGGCGGGCGCGTTCGGCGGCGTCGCCGCGGCCAGCTCGAACGCGCTGCCGGGCGACACCCTCTACGGGTTCAAGCGCGGTATGGAAGACCTCAAGCTGGAGATGGCGGACGGCGACGCCGACCGGGGCCGGATCTATCTGGACCAGGCGTCCACGCGGATGAGCGAGGCGCGCCGGCTGATGGAGCGGACCCGCACCGGCGATCTGGACCATGACTCGCTGGGCGAGATCCGCCGGGTCCTCGCCGGAATGCGCCATGACGCCTCAGAGGGCCACCGGCTGCTGCACCAGGTCTATGAGCGCGACGGCTCGCTCGGCCCGATCCAGCAGCTGTCCACCTTCTCGCAGGCCCACCGCGACGGCTGGAGCCGGCTGCGCGAGCAGCTGCCGGTCCAGCTCATGGACGTGGGCGACGAGGTGAGCTCGGTCTTCGACGCCATAGACCAAGAGGTCGGTCCGCTGCGGGCGTTGCTGCCCACGAAGAAGGAGCAGCAGGCCCAGTCCGGTCCGCAGACCGGCCATGCACCGCAGCGCGCGGGCGGGCCGGACCCGGACGACCGCCCGGCGTCCGCCTCGGCCACCCCGAGCGGCAGCCGCACGGACGAGAAGACGGCCCCCCGCCCGCACCCGTCGTCCTCGGCGAGCACCCACAGCCAGAGCGGCGGCCTGGTGGGCGGGGCCGGCGATCTGCTGGACCCACCGCTCGGCGGCGGATCAAGCCCCAGTCCGTCCACGGGCAAGGGCGACCAGGGCAGCAAGCCGTCCCAGCCGGACATCACGATTCCCCCGCTGCTGCCGGACCTGCTGCCGGGCCTGAGCATCGACGGCGACGACACGAGGTGAAAAAGCCCGGGGGGTGGTGTACAGCGCACACCACCCCCCGGGAGCAAGCCCTCAGAAGAACACCGACCGCCGCTGCACGAGCAACTTATAGAGCGTGTGCTGGATCGTTTCTCGTACCTGGTCGGTCAGGTTGAACATCAGCATCGGGTCGTCCGCCGCCTCCGGCGGATGCCCGTCCGTGGGGATGGGCTCGCCGAACTGGATGGTCCACTTCGTCGGCAGCGGCACCGCGCCCAGCGGCCCGAGCAGCGGGAAGGTCGGCGTGATCGGGAAGTACGGAATGCCGAGCAGCCGGGCCAGGGTCTTCGCGTTCCCCACCATCGGATAGATCTCCTCCGCGCCCACGATCGAGCACGGCACGATCGGCGCCCCCGCGCGCAGCGCCGTCGAGACGAAGCCGCCCCGCCCGAAGCGCTGGAGCTTGTACCGCTCCGAGAACGGCTTGCCGATCCCCTTGAAGCCCTCCGGCATCACCCCGACCACCTCGCCGCGCTCCAGCAGCAGCTGGGCGTCCTCGGCGCAGGCGAGGGTGTGCCCGGCCTTGCGGGCCAGCTCGTTGATGACCGGCAGCACGAAGACCAGGTCGGCCGCGAGCAGCCGCAGATGGCGCTTGGCGGGGTGGTTGTCGTGCACGGCCACCTGGAGCATCAGCCCGTCCAGCGGGAGCACCCCGGAGTGGTTGGCGACGACGAGCGCGCCGCCGCTGTCGGGGATGTTCTCGATCCCCTTCACCTCGACCCGGAAGTACTTGTCGGACAGCGGGCGCAGCAGGGACATCAGCACCTGCTCGGTCAGATCGTGGTCGTAGCCGAAGTCGTCGACCTCGTAGTCCCCGGTGATCCGGCGGCGCAGAAAGCTCAGCCCGTGGGCCAGCTTGCGCTCCCAGTCGCCGCTGCCCGGAGCGGGTTTGGGCGGGTCGGGCGGCAGCGGCGGCACGGCCGCGGCCGCCGTCTGGGGGCGCTGCTCGAGCGCCTCGTCGCGCTGCTGCGGTACGGGCTTGAGCGAGCCCTGGGAGCGGCCGCCACGGCCCAGCCGGGGGACCTTCCTCCGGGACGACCGGGGTTCCTCGCCGAACGGAATGACCTTGGCGTCCGCCATGGTAGTTGCGCTCCTTAAGGCTGGGCGCCGGCGGGCAGCAGCGCGGCGAGCCGGTCGATGGTACGGGCGAGGGTCTCGGGCGGGAGCAGCCCGGGGCCACGGCTGTGCGCATAGTCCGCGAGGGCGCCGGCGGTGGTGTGCTCGGGTTCGAATCCCAGGGTCTCGCGCATCTGGGTGGTGGCCACGACCCGGCCGTGGGTGAGCAGCCGGATCTGCTCGGGCGAGAAGTCGGTGATGCCGAGGGACCGCAGTGCGGTGCGGGCCCAGCGCAGAGTGGGCAGCAGCAGCGGCAGGGTCGGACGGCCGAGCCGCCGGGCGGCCTGGGAGAGCAGCAGCACCCCGTCTCCGGCGATGTTGAACGTGCCGCTGTTGAGCGTGGACCGGCGCGGCTCGGAGGCCGCGATCCGCAGCACCTCGATGGCGTCCTTCTCATGGACGAACTGGAGCCGCGGGTCGTAGCCGATGACGGTGGGCAGCACCGGCAGCGCGAAGTACTCGGCGAGCGGGGAGTCCGCGCACGGCCCCAGGATGTTGGCGAAGCGCAGCACGCACACCGCGACATCGGGGCGACGCCGGGCGAAACCCCGGACATACCCCTCGACCTCGACGGTGTCCTTGGCGAAGCCGCCGCTGGGGAGGGATTTGGGCGGGGTGGTCTCGCTGAAGACGGCGGGGTCGCGGGGCGCGGAGCCGTACACATTGGTGCTGGACTTCACCACCAGCCGCTGCACCGACGGGGCCTTCTGGCAGGCGCCGAGCAGCTGCATGGTGCCGATGACATTGGTCTCCTTGACCGAGGCGCGATTGCCGCGCGCGCCCAGCGGAGTGCCGTTGATATCCATGTGGACGACGGTGTGGACGCCGTATTCGGCGAGCAGTTTCCCGATCGTGGGATGACGGATATCGGCCCGGACGAAGTCGGCGCCGCCGAGGTGGTGTTCGGGCGGTACGGCGTCCACGCCGATCACCCGCTCCACATCGGGTTCGCGCTGTATGCGCCGGACGAAACGGCCTCCCAGCCGGCGAGCGACTCCGGTGACGAGCACGACCTTTCCCAAGATCAGCGCCTTCCTTCCCACCCTCGTCCGAGCTGGGCTGTGCCGAACACCGTAACCGCTCGGTGTTGCGCTGTGATGACCACTCGCCGCGCGGTGCGACGTTTTGAGCCGGGGCCGGAGGGGCGAGGGTGGCTTCAGACCGGTGCCACCCACGCACCGCAGCCCTCCCACCGGTGGTGGAAGGGCTGCGGGACGAACACAGCGTCGCTTGCTTACTTCTTGTTGCGACGCTGGACGCGCGTGCGCTTGAGCAGCTTGCGGTGCTTCTTCTTCGCCATCCGCTTGCGCCGCTTCTTGATAACAGAGCCCACGACTACCCTCGCTCACTTCGATTCACTCGGTGCGGGGCGTCCGAGCCCACACGACCTACATCGGGCCAGCCTACCCGGCGCCGAGCGAACCACGTAATCCGAGGGTCCTCCCCGGGCCCGGAAACGGCCTAGGCGGACTCCACCCCCACATACGATTCGCGGAGGTATTCATGAACCGCTTGCTCTGGGACCCGGAAAGACCTGCCCACCCGGATCGCCGGCAGATGACCACTGTGCACCAAGCGGTACACGGTCATCTTGGACACTCGCATCACCGAGGCGACTTCCGCCACGGTCAGAAACTGAACCTCGTTCAGAGGCCGTTCGCCAGCAGCCATGACAACACCTGAACCTTCCGCACATGTCGGGCACCGGCTTCCCCTCCGGTGACTCCTTGTCGCATGCGCGCTCCACCCCAGGTTAGGGGCGGGTGATGCAAGTGGGGAAGAGGAGTAGCGATCGGACGCCTACTGTGACAGACACGCTCGATTGAGTACATAGCGAGTAATCGGCCGGTAGTAACCAGACCGCACACCGTCATCAAGCGGAACGGCGACGGACACCCGTCCCTCGGCCTCCCCGACGAACAGCGCGGGGTCGTCCGTGTCACCCGGACCCATGGCCTCAAAGCCCAGCTGACCTGCTCCGCAGACCCATCCGTGGTCCCCGATGACCAGTCCCGGCAGGGGCCCGCCGGACTCCGCGGCACAGCCGAGAGCGACCCGAACCGGGAGCGGCGAATGGCTGTGGGCGCCCGGCTCACTCGCGGTCGGACGAGCGCCGGGCGCCCGCACCATCGCGACACCTCGTACGTAGGCGAGCCGGTGGGTACGTACGCCGAACCGCGTCGTTATGTCGATACATCTACCCTCTGCGGGGGTGAGGACACGGCAGCCCGCCGCCGAGAGCGCCGACGCCAACGCGGCGTAGAAGCCGAGGAGACGGTGGGGATGGCCGGTGCCGAGGAGCACCGGGACCCGGTCCCGGGCGGCCCCGCGCAGCCGGTCCGCGAAGGCGTCCAACGCGGCGATCGTCAGCTCCGGATCGATCACATCCGGCCCCGAAACATGGGCCGGGTCGACCGAAACCCCGCATTTCTCGCCCATCAGACCGAGCAATTCCATAAAGGACCAGTCGTCATCGGGCTCCAGCCCGAGCAGCACCCGGGGGTCCCGGGCCGCGAAGAGCCGATAGCGGCGCAGGCTCTCCTCCCGGCTCGTGGCCACGGGCCCGGCGAGCCGCGCCGCCAGCAGATGCGCACGCAGCGCCGCGGTACTCAACACACCCCCGATGCTGGCGGACCCACCCCGTCGGCCGCCCGAATACGCAAGCAGACCCCACGGTTGGCGTAACGGCCACTACGGGTCGTCCACCGCACGGCAGTGCCCTCGCCCCTGGCCCCGGGCTTTCCAGCCCCCGGCCCTTGAGGAGCGGGGCCTTGGGGCGGAGCCGCGCCTTCCAGCCCCTCCGGCGCTTGAGGAGCAGGGTCCGGGGCGGAGCCCCACCTTCCAGCCCCTCCGGCGTTTGAGGAGCGGGGTCTGGGGCGGAGCCCCCCACGCGGCGGAGCCGCATATCGTCAGGTGCCGGGAAGGGGCGGGGAGGGGAGCAGCCCGCCGCAGGCGTCCCGGAACGCCGGCCACCCCCGGGCCGCGGCCGTCGTACGGGCCGATCTACGGCAGCAGCCCATGGTGCGGAAAGACCACCCGCCGCGTCGCCAAAATCGCCTGGTCCAACCGATCCGCAGGGTCGTACCCCGCCTCGTGGAAGTCCTCCCACTCCGGCTCCCGCCCATCCGTCATCCGCCGCGGCGCATCCATCCGAGTCCGCCGATACACCTCCTGCCGCCACTCCTCCGGCACCGCCATCGTGGCCTCCACCGGCCGCCCCGCCGCGATCGCCACCAGATGCGTCCAGGACCGCGGCACCACGTCCACCACCGCGTAGCCGCCGCCCCCGAGCGCCACCCACCGCCCGTCCGCGTGCTCGTGCGCCAGCCGGTGACAGCTCTCGGCGACCGCCCGCTGCGCGTCGACGGTCACCGCCAAGTGGGCCAGCGGGTCCTCGACATGGGTGTCCGCGCCATGCTGGGTCACCAGCACCTGCGGGCGGAACGCCGCCAGCAGCTCCGGCACCACCGCGTGGAAGGCCCGCAGCCAGCCCGCGTCCGAGGTCCCGGCCGGCAGCGCCAGATTGACCGCCGAGCCCTCGGCGCCCTCCCCGCCCGCCTCCTCCGGCCAGCCGGTCTGCGGGAACAGCGTCCGGGGGTGCTCGTGCAGCGAGATCGTCAGCACCCGCGGATCGTCCCAGAACGCCGCCTGCACCCCGTCCCCGTGGTGGACGTCCACATCCACGTACGCGACCCGCTCGGCCCCCAGCTCCAGCAGCCGCGCGATCGCCAGCGCCGCGTCGTTGTAGATGCAGAACCCGGACGCGCCCCGGGGCATCGCGTGGTGCAGCCCGCCCGCGAAGTTCACCGCGTGCAGGGCCTCCCCGCTCCAGACGTCCTCGGCCGCGCCCACCGACTGCCCGGCGATCAGCGCGGATGCCTCGTGCATCCCCGCGAAGGCCGGATCGTCGATCGTCCCGAGGCCGTACGAGCCGTCCGCCGCCTCCGGGGCGGCCGAGGCGCGCCGTACCGCCTCGATGTACTCCTGCCCGTGGACCAGGCGCAGCGTCGACTCCCCGGCCGGCTTGGCGGCCACCACCCGGACCGCCCGGTCCAGCCCGTACGCCCGCACCAACCCCATGGTCAGCGCCAACCGCACCGGGTCCATCGGATGCCCGGCGCCGAAGTCGTATCCGGTTACTTCCTCATCCCACATCAACTGTGCGCGGCCGCTCATGCCCGTCACCGTATCCGGCTGGTACAGGGCTGAACGACCTCGCATACCGGATCGTCATCAGCACGAGCGCCATCGGCACCAGCATCGCCGCACGGTAGTTCCACGCCCCGCCCAGCGCGCCGACGAGCGGGGAGCCGATGAGGAAGCCCACGTAGTTGAAGATGTTGAGGCGCGCGACGGCGGCGTCGGACGCCCCGGGGAAGAGCCGCCCCGCGGCCGCGAAGGTCTGCGGCACCAGCACGCACAACCCCAGCCCCAGCAGCGTGAACCCGGCCATCCCCACCCAGGCGCCGGGCGCCGCCGCGACCACCGCGAAGCCGCCGCCCGCGAGCAGCGCCCCGGCCCGGACCACGGTGACCGCGCCGAAGCGCCGCACCCCGAGATCGCCGAAGGACCGGCCGAGGAGCGTGGTGACCATGTAGACGTTGTACGGGACCGTGGCCAGCTGCTCGGAGCTGTGCAGCACGTCCTCCAGGTACTTGGCGCTCCAGTTGGAGACGGTGGAGTCACCGATGTAGGCGAAGGCCATGACGAGACAGAGCGGCAGCAGCGCCCGCATGCTCACGGTGGTCCCGCCCCGCGACACTTCGGTCGGCTCGACGCCCTGGTGCTTCGCCCGGCGGCCACTCCGGTGCTCGCCCCGGTGGTCGACGTACCAGCGGCCGGCGATCAGCGCGACGGGCACCAGGACGGCCACCAGCGGCGCGTAGAGCGTGGGCAGCGGCAGATCCCAGTGCGCCCCCACCCAGGCGAGCGAGGCCCCGGCGATCCCGCCCAGGCTGTACGCGCCGTGGAAACCGAGCATGATGCTGCGCCCGTACGCGCGCTGGAGGCTCACCCCGAGCATGTTCATCGACGCGTCGAGCGCCCCGACCGTCAGCCCGAACACCCCGAGCGCCACGGCGAGCTGCCACACCGTCGTCCCCGATCCGGCGGACAGCAGGGCGAGGGAGACGATGGGCTGCACCACGCGGAGGACCAGCCCCGGACGCATCCGCTTGACGAGATGCTCGGTGGAGACGCTGCCCACCCCGGCGAGGATCGGCACGGCGGCCAGGAAGAGGGGCAGCAGCCCATCGGATATCCCGTACCGGTCCTGGAGCGCGGGGATGCGCGTCACCAGCAGAGCGAAGATCGCGCCCTGGACGAAGAAGCTGATGGCCAATGAGGCCCGGCCTTGCCGAAGCCGGCGGCTCGGACGCGAATCCGTCATGGCCGTGGAGCGTACGGCCCCGGGCTACCTGTGGGTAGAGGTGAGCAGTCCTCGCAGTTCGGCCATCTCCATGAAGAGGCCCCGGGCCGCGGCGAGTTTGGCGGCGGGTGTCATGGCCGTGTAGCCGTACACATCCATCCCGGCCGCCAGGGCGGCCTGGACCCCGAGCGGGCTGTCCTCGACGACGGCACAGCGCTCGGGCGCCACGCCCATGCGCTCGGCCGCGTGGAGAAACAGATCCGGGGCGGGCTTGCCCCGGCCCACGTCCTCGGAGCTGAAGATGTGGTCCTCGCCGAAGAGGTCGTACAGCCCGGTCGTACGGAGGGCCACGCGGATGCGCTCATGGCTTCCGGAGGAGGCGACGCAGTACGGAACCCCGTCGGCCCGCAGCTTCTCCAGCACCTCGGCCACCCCGGTCACCGGCCGCAGCTCACGGCGGAAGGCGTCGAAGACCCGGCCGTGGAAGGTGGTGTCGAAGTCGGGCGGAAGCCGCCGGCCCGAGCGCTCGAGTACCAGGTCGTGGATGCGATGCATGGCGGAGCCCATGTAGTCGCGTATGGAGTCCTCGTAGCTGGTGGGGTGTCCCAACTCCGTGAGGTAGGCCGCGAGAAGCCGGTTGGAGATGGGTTCGCTGTCGACGAGCACTCCGTCGTTGTCGAAGATGACCAGGTCATAGTGCATGCGGTCAGCCTACAAACAGAAATGCGAAAAGCCCGGTTGCGAGCCGAAGCTCCCAACCGGGCTTTTCGTAAAATTTGTTCGGCGGTGTCCTACTCTCCCACAGGGTCCCCCCTGCAGTACCATCGGCGCTGAAAGGCTTAGCTTCCGGGTTCGGAATGTAACCGGGCGTTTCCCTAACGCTATAACCACCGAAACACTATGAAGATGAACCGGACCCAGCCCACAAAGGGGCGGTCAGACGGTTCATTGCTTCAGAACCAACACAGTGGACGCGAGCACCTGAGGACAAGCCCTCGGCCTATTAGTACCAGTCAACTCCACCGGTCACCCGGCTTCCATATCTGGCCTATCAACCCAGTCGTCTACTGGGAGCCTTAACCCATCACG
>NZ_JBQTCE010000009.1:0-88431 GCF_052665095.1 Streptomyces sp. NEAU-174
CCGGGGCGGAGCCCCGCGGGGAACCGGGGCGCAGACCCGCGGGGTGCGGGGGCAGAGCCCCGGCGGGGTGCCGGGGTGCAGCCCCGCCGGGGACCGGGGCGCAGACCCGCGGGGTGCGGGGGCAGAGCCCCGGCGGGGTGCCGGGGTGCAGCCCCGCCGGGGACCGGGGCGCAGACCCGCGGGGTGCGGGGGCAGAGCCCCGCCGGGGACCGGGGCGCAGACCCGCGGGGTGCGGGGGCAGAGCCCCGGCGGGGGTGTGGGGGCGCAGCCCCCGGGGTGGGGGGCCGGGGGTGTTCCCCGGTTCGGGGAGGGGCGGGGTGGGGAGCAACGCCGGGCGGTGCCGGACCCCTTGACACCGCATCAGCACCCCCATACCTTCCACGCAACCGCTTCCGAGAATTATCGGGCTACTTCCGGAAGGCACACGATGCGCATACCTCGGTCAAGGTCCAGGGCAAGGGCAAGGGCAAGGACAAGGTCCACCCTCGCAGCCGCCACGCTGCTGGTCGGAACGGCACTCGCCGGCTGCGGCAGCGGCGGGCCCGGGGGTTCGGATGACGGCTCCCTCGACGTCTGGGTCTACCAGGACGCCTCGACCAAGGTGCAGCGCGAGGTCGTTGAGCGGTTCAACAAGACCTCCGACATCAAGGTGAAGCTCACCCAGGTGCCCGGCGAGGGCTACTCGGACAAGATGCGCACCTCCATGGGCACGCCCAACGCCCCGGACGTCTTCTTCAACTGGGGCGGCGGCAGCATCAGCGACTTCGTCAAGAAGGACATGCTGCTCGACCTGGACCCGGCGATGGCCAAGGACCCGGAGCTGAAGAAGGCGTTCATCCCCACGATCCTCGACGCGGGCGCGATCGACGGAAAGCACTACGGGATCCCCATGCGCGGGATGCAGCCGGTGATCCTCTTCTACAACAAGGACGTCTTCGAGGAGGCCGGGGCCCAGCCCCCGAAGTCCTGGGATGATCTGCTGAAGCTCATCGACACGTTCAAGGACAAGGGCGTCACCCCCTTCGCGCTGGCGGGCACCGACGCCTGGACCGAGCTGATGTGGGTGGAGTACCTCGTGGACCGCTACGGCGGGGCCGGGGTGTTCCAGAAGATCCAGAGCCAGGGCATGGCGGCGTGGGACGACCCGGCGGTGCTCAAAGCCGCGCAGACCGTCAGGGACCTGGTCGGCCGGGGCGCGTTCGGCAAGAACTACAAGTCGGTCAACTACACCGCCGACGGGGCCTCCACCCTCTTCGCCAAGGGCAAGGCGGCCATGCATCTGATGGGCAGCTGGGAGTACGCCAACCAGAAGGCCAACCAGCCCGCGTTCGCCAAGTCGGGGCTGGGCTGGACCACCTTCCCGGCCGTCCCCGGCGGCACCGGTGACCCCAAGAGCGTCGTCGGCAACCCGACCAACTACTGGTCGGTCAACGCCAAGGTGAAGGGCGACAAGCAGAAGGCGGCGATCGAGTTCGTGAAGTTCGCGGCGAAGAAGGACTACTCCAAGGACCTGATCGCCAACGGGGACGTCCCCACCACCTCCGACGCCACCTCCCTGCTCGCCGGGCACGAGAACCCCGACTACGCGCGGTTCCAGTACGACCTGGTCAAGCAGGCCCCGGACTTCACGCTCTCCTGGGACCAGGCGCTGCCCGCCAAGTACACCCCACCGCTGCACACCGCCGTGCAGAAGCTGTTCAACGGGCAGCTCAGCCCGGCCGGGTTCATCGACGCCCTGAAGGGCATGTGATGGCGGACGCCGCGACGAGCGGGCGGCGCCCGACCCGCGAACGGCGCCCGGCGCGCGAAGCGCGCCAAAGCGTCGGCCGACCGAAAGTCGGCCGGGCCGGGGTCGGCCGGCCCGGCGTCGTCTGGGCGCTCCCCGGCGCGCTGTTCTTCGTCTTCTTCGCCGTGGCGCCGATGGTCCTGGTCGGCGCCCTCGCCTTCACCGACTGGGACGGCATCGGCACCCCGAGCTGGACCGGGATGAGCAACTGGTCCCGGCTGTGGGACGACCCGGAGACCCATCAGGCCATCTGGCTCAGCCTGATCCTCACCGTACTGACCTGGGTGTTCCAGACCCCGCTCGCCCTGCTGCTGGGCGTCTGGGCGGCCGGGCGGCAGCGCAACCGGGCCGTGCTGTCGGCCATCTTCTTCCTGCCGCTGCTCGGCTCCTCCGTGGCGCTCGCGCTGGTCTGGAAGTCGCTGCTGGACCCCAACTTCGGTCTGATCGCCGACATCGGGCCCGCCCTGGGCTTCGCGGACGGCGATCTGCTCGGCAGCTCCAAGGGCGCCTTCGGGGCGATCCTCTTCGTTACCGCCTGGCAGTTCATCCCGCTGCACACGCTGATCTACCAGGGCGGCGCCCGCGCCATCCCGCGCTCGCTCTACGACGCGGCGGCGATCGACGGCGCCGGGACCGTACGGCAGTTCTTCTCGATCACCCTGCCCCAGCTGCGCAACACCATCGTCACCTCCTCGGTGATCATGGTGGTGGGCGCGCTGACCTTCTTCGACACCGTCCTGATCCTCACCAAGGGCGGGCCGGGCACGGACACCACGATCGTGCCGTACCTGATGTACAAGAACGGCTTCCAGGCGTTCGACCTCGGCTACGCCAGCGCGGTCGCCACCATCCTCGTCGTCGTCGCCACCACCGTCTCGCTGCTGCTGGTGCGGCTCACCGGCTTCGCCGCGATGCGCAGCACCCGGGAGGGGATGTGACCGACGTCCTGCACGACCACCCGAATCCTCACCCGAACCGCCCCCTGAACGGCGTCCGTACGCCGAACAAGACCCCGGCGGCCCCTCGCCCCCGCCTCCGCCGCCGGGGTCTGCCCCGCTGGAACTACCCTGCCGGGCTCGGCTCCCTGATCTGGCTCGGCATCGTCGGACTGCCGCTGTACGTCCTGGTGGCCGCCACCTTCCAGACCCGCGACGGCTATATCGACGACGGCCCGCTGGCCCTGCCCGACCATCCGACGCTCGCCAACTACCGTCGGGTGCTGCGCTCCGACTTCCTCTCCTATCTCCTCAACACCGCGCTGGTCACGGCCGTGTGCGCGGCGATCGTGATCACGCTGTCGGTGACCGTCGGCTACACCGTCGTCCGTGCCCGCGGCCGGGCCTCCCGCCGGATCTTCCAGATCTTCCTACTGGGTCTCGCGATCCCCTCCCAGGCGGTGGTGATCCCGGTCTATCTGGTCATCACCAAGCTCCATCTGTACGACACCCTGCTCGCGGTGATCCTGCCGACGGCCGCGTTCTCCCTCCCGGTCAGCGTGCTGATCCTGGTCGGCACGATGCGCGACATCGACGAGGAGCTGTACGAGTCGATGGCGCTGGACGGGGCGAGCCCGACCCGGGTGCTGCTCCAGCTCGTGGTGCCGCTGTCGCGGTCCGGGATCTCCACGGTCGGGGTGATGTCGGCCCTGCACGCCTGGAACGGCTTCCTCTTCCCGCTGCTGCTCACCCAGTCCAAGAGCAACCGGCTGCTGACCCTGGGGCTGTACGACTACGTGGGCGAGTTCCGGGTGGACACCCCGGCGCTGCTCACCGCCGTGGTCCTCTCCATCGTCCCGATCTTCCTGGTCTATCTCTTCGCCCGCCGTCAGCTGATCAGCGGGCTGATGGGCGTGGGCGGCAAATAGGCCCCCCGCGCGCGGTACGCGAGCCGTTCTCCCACCCCGCCGTCTCTCCCGCCGTCCCTCCCCGACAAGGAGCTTCATGCCTCAGCCCTGGCAGGACACCTCCCTCTCCGCCGAGGACCGCGCGGCGGCCCTGCTCTCCTCGATGACGCTGGAGGAGAAACTCGCCCAACTCGTCGGCGTCTGGCCGGGATCCGAGGCCGAGGAGGGCGAGGACGTCGCCCCGCTCCAGCACGAGGTGTCCGAGGCCGTGGACCTCGACGGCCTCCTCCCGCACGGCATCGGCCAACTGACCCGCCCGTTCGGCACCTCCCCCGTCGAACCGGCCGAGGGCGCCGCCGCGCTCGCCCGCCTCCAGGCCCGGATCGCCGCCGGGAACCGCTTCGGGATCCCGGCGCTGGCCCATGAGGAGTGTCTGACCGGCTTCTTCGCCTGGCGCGCCACCGTCTTCCCCACCCCGCTCGCCTGGGGCGCGTCCTTCGACCCTGCGCTGGTGGGGCGGGCGGCCGGGCTGATCGGCGGTTCGCTGCGGTCGGCCGGTATCCACCAGGGTCTGGCCCCGGTGCTGGACGTGGTGCGGGACCCGCGCTGGGGCCGTACGGAGGAGTCCATCGGCGAGGACCCGTATCTGGTCGCGACCATCGGCACCGCGTACGTCCACGGCCTGGAGTCCGCCGGGATCGTCGCCACCCTCAAGCACTTCGCGGGCTACGCCGCCTCCCGGGGCGGCCGCAACCACGCACCCGTCTCCATCGGCCCCCGGGAACTCGCCGATGTCATCCTGCCGCCCTTCGAACTGGCGGTACGGGACGGGGGCGCGCGGTCGGTCATGCACGCCTACAACGACCTCGACGGGGTGCCCTCGGCCGCCAACCCCTGGCTGCTGACCGAACTGCTCCGCGACACCTGGGGCTTCACCGGCACCGTCGTCTCCGACTACTTCGGGGTGTCCTTCCTGGAGCTGGCCCACCGGGTGGCCGACACCCGGGGCGGCGCGGCCGGGCTCGCCCTGGCGGCCGGTGTGGACGTGGAGCTGCCCGCGGTGCGCTGCTTCGGCACCCCGTTGCGGGAGGCGGTGCTGGCCGGGGAGGTGGACGAGGCGCTGGTGGACCGGGCGGCGCTGCGGGTGCTGCGGCAGAAGTGCGAGCTGGGGCTGCTGGACGCGGACTGGTCGCCGACGCCGTCGGTGCTCGCGGGGGCCGTGGACTCCGCGGGGACCGTCGATCTCGACCCCCCGGAGATGCGGGCCGTCGCGCGGGAGCTCGCCGAGGAGTCGGTGGTGCTGCTCGCCGACGACGGCGATGTGCTGCCGCTCGCGCCGGACGCCCGGATCGCGGTGGTCGGCCCGCTCGCCGACGACCCCGCCGCCATGCTCGGCTGCTACACCTTCCCCCGTCATGTCGGGGTGGAACACCCCGGACTGCCCCTGGGCATCGAGGTGCCGACGCTCTTCGCCGCGCTGCGCGCCGAGCTGCCCGGTGCGCGGATCACCCATGCCGAGGGGTGCGCCGCGCCCGGCCCGGACGCGTCCGCCGGGGACGCGGGGGGCGCGGGGGGCGCTGGGGGCGCGGCCTCGGCCGGTGCGGCGGCGCTCACCGCCGAGAGCCGGCTGGCCCAGGCGGCCCGGACGGCGGCGGACGCGGATGTGTGCGTCGCGGTGCTGGGCGACCGCTCGGGGCTGTTCGGCCGGGGCACCTCGGGCGAGGGCTGTGACGCCGCCGACCTCGAACTCCCCGGTGAGCAGGGGGCGTTGCTGGACACGCTGGTGGCCACCGGCACGCCCGTCGTGCTGGTGCTGTTCACCGGCCGGCCCTACGCCCTCGGCCGCTGGTCGCGCCTGCTGGCCGCCACCGTGCAGGCGTTCTTCCCCGGTGAGGAGGGCGGCCCGGCGGTCGCCGGGGTGCTGAGCGGGCGCGTCAACCCCTCGGGCCGGCTGCCGGTGAGCGTTCCGTACGCGCCCGGCGGCCAGCCCTGGACGTATGCCCAGCCGCCGCTCGGGCTGGGGGAGAACAACGCCAGCTCGATCGACCCGACCCCGCTGTTCCCCTTCGGCCACGGGCTGTCCTACACCTCGTTCGCCTGGGAGCGCCCGGTGGCCGACGCGGCCGATGTGCCGACCGACGGGGAGACCACGGTCCGGCTGACCGTGCGCAACACCGGTGACCGGGCCGGGACCGAGGTCGTACAGCTCTATCTGCACGATCCGGTGGCCCGTATCGCCCGGCCGGTGTCCCGGCTGATCGGCTACGCACGGGTGCCGCTGCGGCCGGGTGAGTCCGCCGAGGTCCACTTCGCCTTCCACGCCGACCTCGCCTCGTATCCGCTGGGCGCCGATGGCACGCGGGTGGTGGAGCCGGGCGCCCTGGAGCTGCGGCTGGCCTCCTCCAGCGCCGAGTCCGACGTACGGCACACCGTGCCGCTGACGCTGACCGGGCCCGAGCGCACGGTGGACCATCGGCGGCGGATGGTGTGCGAGGTACGGGTGAAGTAGCGGCGGGGCGGGGCGCCCGGGGCCGGTTGCGAAGGGACCGGTTCAGACCACGAGGCGGAGGGGCCGGTTCAGGTCGGTCCCTCGCCCTTCTCCACCAGCGCCCAGGCGTGGGCGAACAGTTCGGGCAGGGTACGGGTGGGCAGCGGCAGCGGATTCTCCAGCCGCCGGTTGTAGGAGCGCCGCACCCCGATCAGCTCCGCCTTCCATGCCTCCATGGGCTGGTACGGCTTCTTGGCGTGGATCCACTCGCCCGGCAGGAAGACCTGGCGGCCCGCCCGGGGGCGCTTGTCCTCGATGACGATACCGCGCTCGACCAGCGCGGCGGCGGCCTTCTCGTGCCGGGCGGTCTTCCAGCCGTTCCAGGTGCGGACGTTCCGGTCGGTCGGGGCGGGCAGGGCCAGCAGCTGGAGGTGGAGCGCCGCCGCGTCCTCGTCGAGACCGAGCGCGTCGGCGACCCGCGCGACCAGGTCGGGCGCGGAGGCCGCCGGGTTGGACTCGTACGCCCCGACCGGCAGCGACCCGCTCTCGACCCGCTCGACGATGCGCGCGCAGGCCGGGCCGCGCAGCCACTCGACGAGGGGGAAATCCTCACGGCCGTAGCCGGATGTGGCCTCCGCCAGGGCCCTCGACCGCTCGTCGTCGCCGTAGAACGCGGGGCGGAAGTACACCCTGGGCGGGGACCGATCCCCCCGGCGGCTGACCGAGCCGTCCGTGATGACGGTGAGCCCGTCGTCGATGCTCGCGACGTCCAGCCGCTCCGGGCCCGCGTACGGCCGGAACCCGAACCGCTCCTGGAGCTCGGCGACCGTACGCCCGGCCCCGGCGGGAAGTCCGGCGCGCAGCAGCAGCCCCGGGTGGTCCAGGCGCTCGAGGAGCAGCCGCACCAGTCCTGGCAGCCCCTCGCGGACCGGGTCACCGGCGGGGAGTTCGGCGTAGACCCAGGACAGGTGCGGCACGACGGAGTGCAGGCGGTCCTGGAACCTCATGACGTCCCACCGGGCGTCGGTGAGCAGCGGGCCGTGCTCGCTGTTCTTGAGCCAGGTGTCGAGGGGCGCGCCGAGCCCGGGTTCGGCGGCGGGGCGGGTGAACGCCGCGCAGAACTCGGCCGCCGACACGCGGAGCAGCTGGAGCTCCACGACCGCCTTGAGGGTGCGCTCGGGCACCACGATCCGCTTGCCGCGCCGCGCCTGCCACGCCTCGGCGAGCCGCTCGGCCACTCCGCGCATCCCGTCCGGCTCCCACAGCTCGGCCGGGTCCTCGGGGAGCACGTCCGCGAGCAGGTCCAGCCGCTCCGCCGGGGTCAGCCGGGCCAGTTCGGACGCGCCGTCCTCGGCCTCGGCCACCTTCAGCCGCAGCGTCGCCCGCTCGTCGGCGTCCAGGAACGGGACGTACATCCGCTCCAGCAGCCCGGCGAGCGCGAGGGACGCGGCGGGGCGCCCCATGCCCGTACGCTCCCGCAACAGGGCCACCGCCTCCCGGTCCCACGGGGCCGGGCCCCGCTCACGGACCAGCGCCACCAGCCGCCGCAGCTGCTCCGGGCTCCCCCAGCCGCGCGGCACCTCCCGCGCCTCCTCGATCTCCCCCAGGCTCGGCGGCTCCGCGTCCCCCGTCCGCAGCTCGACGAACCGGCGCCGCCCCTCCCGGCCCCACCCGACGCTGACGGCCGCCCCGCGCCCGTCCCGCACCGCCGACCGCTCGGTGACCACGATCCCGGTGCGCAGCCGGGCCTCCGGGTCGGCGAACGGGCTCTCCGCCCACATCTCCAGCAACGCCAGCTGCCGCTCACGCCGCTCGGGCCGCGTGGACGCGACGGCGGCCCGGAGCGCCACGGCCCCGATCCGCCCGATGAACCGCGTCCACGACCCCTCCCCGGCGATCCCGGGCCCGTCCTCCCCCTCGGGGCCGGGCGGATCCCACGCCCCGGTCAGGAACCGGCCGGTACGGTCCATGCAGGCCAGCGTCCCGGCCCGCCACATCCCCGTGCCCTCGATGAGCCCACCCAGCGCGGGCACCACGCGCCGGTCATCCACAGCCGTCCACGCACCGGTCGTCATCGGACCTCCCCCGTCTCCCCCGTCGCATACAGCCATGGGCAGATCATCGCTCATGGCTCCGACAGCGACCCCGCCGCCTACGAGGTGAGCGGGGCTACTGTGCTCGGTCGGGTGCCGCTTTCGTCTCGCGCCTTCGGCGCAATTGAGCAGCGGGGCAGGGGATGGGGGGCGCGGCACCGTCGCCGGGTGCCGGGTCGGCGGGTGTGAGCGCCGGTGGCGGCTTCCCACTTCGGCACCCGAGGCCCCTCCGGACCGCGAGCCGGTGGGCCCCGGGGCAGCCCCTCCGGGTACCCCTTCTAAAAAACGCTTGATCTGAAGCAACTAATTCGTCAAACGTTTTCGAGAGGGGGTACCCCGACGCCCGCAGCGCGGCACCGACCCCAGCCCCCGAGCGCCGGAGCCGCCACCGGCGCCCGCCCCCACCGGCCCGGCGGTCGGCGACGCAGCCCGCGCCGGGCACCCCCTGCCCCGCTGCTCAATTGCGCCGAAGGCGCGAGACGGCGCCGCACCGGACCACGCCGCGCGGCCCCCGGAAGGCGCGGCCCCCTTCCAACTGTGGGACTTACGGGATGAGGTGGCGGGCGAGGACCGCGAGGGCGTCGGTCACCTCACGCAGACGGTGAGGATCGTCGGTACCGAGGGCAGCGGCCAGGGCGGCGTCGATGGTCGTGGCGCGGACCTGCTCGACGCGGGCAGATGGCTCCACGGCGGGACTGATGAGAACGCGGCGGCGATCAGTGGGGTCGGGGGCAACGGTGATCGCCCCCGCCTCCTTCAGGCGGGCGACGGCGGTGGAGATCTGACTCTGCGGCAGCCCGGTGCGGGCCGCGATGTCGCCCACGGTGGTGCCGGGGTGCGCGGCCACGTCGCTGGCAGCGATCAACACCAAGCGCGTGCTGCCCTTATGGCGGTCGGCTCCGCCGGGAGGCTCGGGCATGGCGTCCTCACCGATCTTCATCAGCGTGCGCCCCAGAAGGAAGAGCTCAACTCCGTTCACACCCCGATGATACTCGATCCATCGGATTCGATGCATCTATCTTGATGCATCGAATCCGATGGATTAGCGTTGACGCATGGCCGTCACGACCGAGACGAGGGGGAGCCCATGACGAACGACGAAGCCACGCACACCGGCACCGTCCGCGCGCCCGGAGCCACACTCCACTACCAACTGCGCGGGCACGGACCCACATTGCTCATCGGGCAGAGCGGAGAGGGAGACGCCGACCGCACCGTCGACCTCGTCGCACACCTCGCGGACACCCACACGGTGATCACCTACGACCGGCGGGGCCTGTCCCGGAGCCGACTCGACGACCCGTCACGCGGGGCGACGCTCGCCGAGCACGCGGACGACGCGGCACTCCTGCTCGCGACGGTGACATCCGAACCGGCCGCCATGCTCGGATGCAGCCTCGGCGCCGTCATCGGCCTGCACCTCGCGGTGCGGCACCCGGGCCGGATCCACACGCTGATCGCCCACGAGCCCGTCGCACCCCGGCTGCTGCCCGCCGCCGAACGGGCTCGCCATGAACACGAACTCGCGGACCTGCGGCGGCTCTACATACGTTCCGGCCTCGCCGCGGCCCTCCCGGAGATCGCCCGGGTACTCGGCGTCGACACCAGCGGACGCGACGCCGAACCCGGTCTGACCCCGCAGCCGATCAACGACCTGCGCCGCACCAACTTCGACTACTTCATCCGTCACGACTTCACCGCGGTGCTCGAAGACACCCTCGACGCGGCCGCCCTCGCGGCCACGCCCACCCGCGTCGTCCCCGCAGTCGGCCACACCACCCCCGAAGGCGTCTTCGACCGCCGCTGCGCCTACGCCCTCGCGGACGCACTCGGCACCGACGTCGTGGAACTGCCCGGCGGCCACAACGGCAACACCAGCCACCCGTCCGCCTACACGGCGAGTCTGCGCGACCTGCTCGCGACTCACGTCCACGCGGCTCAGCAACGGCAGGGGTGAGGGTGCGCATCGTGGGCATATCCTACCAAGCACACCGGCTCCCCCGAGTGCCGCCTCCGGCTGTGGAACACCCCAGGACGGCGTCCACACCGCCGATCCGCGCGGTGAAGGACCCAACCGGGCGGCCGCGGGGGCTCCCGTGGCGCACGGTCCTCAATGTCATGGGCCTTCGCCGGCAGCGGGAAGCGTGGGCACGGGAGTGATCTTGTCCCATTCGCGCCGCACATCGTCGCCCGCGTCCATCATGTTGGTCAGCGCCTCCATGAGCGGCAGTCCGCGGCCAAGAAGCAGGTAGACCCCGGCGGTGACGAACAGGAAGAAGAGCACGCGCCGTTTCCAGAAGACCGACCTTCTGTAGTGGAACTCCCTCAGCTCCGGGAGGAGACGGAAGGCCAGACACGACTCCAGAGAGAGGAAGCGCAGCAGGAACGGCAATCGCAGCGGAATCAGCCGCGGCAGCCAGCCGTCGGAGAACCTGATCGCGGCCACGAGTGGCCGACGCCCAGAGGTCGCGGCGGGCAGCGGAGGAAGCGCATGTGGCAGGATCCCCGCAGCGCGCCGCCGAAAGCCTTCGTACAGCTTCCGGTCTCTGGGGATCAGGATCACCAGTTGTTCCGGCCTCAGCAACCGCACCGATTGCTCCAGTTCCCAGTACAGGGAGTCCCCGGCCCCACAGCGCATCACCGCCAGCTGACACCGGGACAGCAACGTGGTCACCGCATCGCGCCAGTCCTCGTCCGCGACCTTGGCCTTCGCCGCTCCCAGCACCTGGATCTCCTGATCGAGACCGATGAATGGACCGATCCCGGTCATGGCCGTGGCCACCGACTCCTCCTCGGTGGCGAAGGAGCCGATCCTGGTCGGCTTCCGCGCCGTTTCATCATCGCGGAAGGAGCGCAGGTAGAGGACCGGAGGACGGGGATCCTCGCGGATCACGCCGGGTGCGTCCGTCGCCTGCGTCAGCTCCCGCGCACGGAGGGCGGCACGGACCAGCGGCCAGACGAGCACCGTGATCAGGAGCGCCATCGCGAGGAAGCCCACGGGCAGCCCCGCCACCCGTGGTCCCTCGGTGAGTTGGTAGGCCCCGCCGATGAGGACGAGCGCGAAGAAGACGAAGAAGCCGAGCGCCCAGGCGCCGCACCCCGCCGTCTTCCTGCGGCCGCGGCGGGGCGACACATCGCCCAGCACGGAAAGCACATCGGCGCGGTGGGCGGCGTACGGCCTCAGAGCGAGACAGGGGACGCTCTCCCCCGGCGCCCGGCTCACGGTACGCCCGAACCCATGGCGCCGGTAGAGATCGCCACGCCCCGGCCGGCCATCGTCCCGGGCCACCGTCAGATACTCGGCCCCTGATCCGTACGCCCACCGGAGCACTGCCTTGAGCAGCGCGTCTTCCACGCCCCTCACCCGGCTGATGCCGGTCGACGGGGCCACGTGGAGCTGGGCGATCTCACGGATATGCGGGGCCCCGGCGGGCGTACGCGCCAGGACCGTGCCCACGCGCTGTCCGTCCAGCTCGGCATGGGCGGTGAACTCGTCCTGCCCTTGGCCCGCGTGGTCCATGCGCAGCGCGACCGGGGACGACGCCGAGACGCTCAGGGCTTCCAGCAGCGAGGCGGCGAAGAGCACGTTCTCGGCCTCTCTCAGTGCGTTGAGAACGAGCGTGTCCGGATCGTGGAGGGGATCGGCGAACGACGGTCCGGCCCCGGGGAGGTGGAGGCGCAGGAGAGGACCGAGCTCGGGGTGCCGATGGATGTAGCTGACCCCGTCGAGCGCGCACAGCGGGACGACGCGCGCCGAGCCGTCGGCTCCATGATGGGCACCACCGGTGAGCCGGATGACCCGGCCGTCGAACTCCACCGTGCTGTGGACGGCCCGCAACCGCCGGGGTGGCGACGGTACGGACAGCGGGAGCCGACCCCCGACGGAGGGCGGCGAGAGCCTCCCGATCGCCTCCGTCAACAGGCCGTGGACTCTCCTGGCCTGAGCCAGCTCCCTGCGGTGGAAGCGGATCAGGTAGGGGTCGACGGAATCGGGCGGCTGAGCGCCGAGCACCTCGGAGACGGCATCGGCCCCTGGACGCGGAACCAGTCGGAGGAAGCCCCATCCGGACCGTTCGGCAGGTGGCGTGAGGATGACGCGGGCCAGCGCGGAGAGGGGTATCGGACGGCCGTTCAGAGCACGCAGCACCGACCAGCGGCCGGAAAACGGATATCGGATGACGCAATGCCGCCCGTCGAACTCGACCGTCGCCTGCCGGCCCTCCAGCCGCACCGTCGCCGCAGGCCCCCGTGCCCCCTCGGGGGGACCCGCCAAGTCGTGCGAACTCACTCCAACCCCCCGATGAAGCCTTCGCGAACGCCACCGTCCAGAATGCCCTCAATGGCATAGCACCTGCAACGTTGTGCACATTGCGCTCCGGTATCGCCCCCGCGGGCCTGTAAGGCCGTTCATCTCGCATCCTCGCGGGGGCGCGCCTAGGCTGTCGCCGCAATCGATGGCTACCGGCGCGTAACGCACACCGCGACAGACCGCGGCAGACCGCGAAGGAGCGCGTGATGAAGGGCTGGACCGCGAGCGACATCCCCGATCAGACCGGCCGCACCGCCGTCGTGACCGGCGCCAACAGCGGGCTCGGCTTCGTCACCGCCCGGGAGTTGGCGCGCCGCGGTGCGCGGGTGGTGCTCGGGTGCCGCAGCGAGCGGCGTGGAGCCGAGGCCGCGGAGCGGATCCGGGCGCAGGCGCCGGGTGCGCGGGTGGAGGTCGCGCCGCTGGACCTCGCGGACCTGGCGTCCGTACGGGCCTTCGCGGCCGAGCACAAGGGCGACCGGCTCGATCTGCTGATCAACAACGCGGGCGTGATGGCCCTCCCGCACCGCAGGACCGCCGATGGCTTCGAGATGCAGTTCGGCGTCAACCACCTGGGGCACTTCGCGCTGACCGGGCTGCTGCTGCCGAAGCTGCTGGAGGCGGGCCCGGGGGCGCGGGTGGTCACCGTCTCCAGCTTTATGCACATGCTGGGGACGGTCGATCCGCGCGACCTGAACATGGAGCGGGGGTACCGGCGCTGGGTCGCCTACGCCCGCTCCAAGTCCGCCAATCTCCTCTTCACCCACGAGCTCGCCCACCGGCTGCGCACCGCGGGCGTCCGCCTGGTGGCGGCCGCCGCGCACCCCGGCTACGCCGCGACCAACCTCATGTCCGCCGCGCCGAAGATGGAGGGCCGCCGGGCGAAGGAGCGGTTCATGGCGATCGGCAACCGCTACTTCGCCCAGAGCCCGGAGCAGGGCACGCTCCCCGTCCTGTACGCGGCGACCGGGCCGGACGTACGCCAGGACGACTTCTTCGGCCCGCCGCTCCAGGGCCTGTGGCGCGGCTCCCCCGTCCGCTCGGCCCGCGCCAAGTGGACGCTCAGCGACACGGCGGGGCGGGGGCTGTGGGCCGCGTCCGAGCGGCTGACGGGGGTGCGGTACGAGGCGCTCACGAGCTGAGCCACGTCTGCCGCTCTCGAGTCGTCCCGCCTCAGCGCACGGTGATGACCAGCTTGCCCGTGGTGCGGCCCGTCTCCCCCTGGACATGGGCCCGGGCGCCTTCGGCGAGGGGGAAGGTGCCGGAGACGTGGGCGCGGAGCCTGCCCCGCTCGACGAGTTCGGCGATGGCGCGCATCCCGGCCTGGTCGTGCTCGACGAGCAGGGTGACGGCGCGGACCTGTGCCTTCTCCGCCGCCGCCCGGGTGTCCTCGGCGCCCGGCAGCAGGGAGACGAGGGTGCCGCCGGGGCGGAGCACGCTCACGGAACGGGTGGCGGTCTCCCCGCCGAGGGCGTCGAGGACGACGTCGTAGCGCTCGTCGGTGTCGGTGAAGTCCTCGGAGCGGTAGTCGACACAGGCGTCCGCGCCGAGCTCGCGCAGGAAGTCGTGCTTGGGAGCGCTCGCCGTCCCGGTGACGTGCGCGCCGCGCTCCTTGGCGATCTGTACGGCGAGATGGCCGACACCGCCGGCCGCGGCGTGGATCAGCACCCGCTGCCCGGCCCGGAGGTCCGCGGTATCGACGAGGGCCTGCCAGGCGGTGAGCGCGGCCAGCGGCAGAGCGGCCGCCTGGACGTGGTCGATCCCGGCGGGCTTGGCGGCGAAGGCGCGGGTGGGGCCGGTGACGTACTCGGCGTGGGAGCCGACCCCGTACGGGTAGGGCAGCATGCCGAACACCTCGTCACCGGGGCGGAAGAGGGTGACGCCGAAACCGGTCTCCACCACGGTGCCGGAGACGTCCCAGCCGAGGGTCAGCGGCGGGGGCGGCAGGAATCTGCTCATGGCGCGGTGCTTGAAGTCCGTGGGGTTGAGCCCGGCCGCGTGCACGGCGACGAGGATCTCCCCGAGGCCGGGCGCGGGCCGCGGAAGCTCGGTCAGCCGCAGGACCTCGGGGCCGCCGAGGGCCGTCTGGTGCAGGGCGAGCATCACGGGGGCGGCGGCCGGGGCGGCGGGGTTGTCAGGGGTGTCCGTCGAAGTCATGCCTCGATCCTGGCCGTACGGTCCGGCCCGGGACGATGGCCAGAAGGTCAGTCTCCGATACATTCCTGCCATGTCCACCGCCCCTGCCGCCCGCCGCGTTCCCAGTGCCCTCGACACCCCCGGCACCCTCGGCCCCCGCCCCGAGGCCGCCGCGCCCACCGCGCCCACCGCGCCCTCCCGGGCCCGTGACCTCGCCGAGCGCGCCGCCGGGCTGGACCGCCTGATGCACCCGGACCCACGACCCGGCGCCCACAAGGTCGTCGTCCTCGCCCTCGACGGCGTCTACCCCTTCGAACTCGGCATTCCGCACCGGGTCCTGGGTTCCGCCGACGGCCGCTACGAGGTGCTGTCCGCCAGCGCGGACGGGCGGCCCGTGCGTACCGACTCGGATCTGACCGTCACCCCCGGGCACGGCCCCGAGGTGCTGGCCGAGGCGGACACCGTGGTCATCCCTCCGTACGCGATCTCCCGGGCCTCCGCCGCCACCCCGGACCCGCAGGCCCTCGCGGCCCTGTCCCGCGTCCGCCCCGGCACCCGTCTGGTGTCCATCTGCACCGGTGCCTTCCTGCTGGCCGCCGCCGGTCTCCTGGACGGGCGGCGGGCCACCACCCACTGGGCGCTCGGCGACCACTTCCGGGAGCTGTTCCCCCGGGTCGAGCTCGACGCCGGTGTGCTCTTCGTCGACCACGGTGACGTGCTGACCTCCGCCGGGGCGGCGAGCGGTGTCGACGTCTGCCTGCACCTGGTGCGCCAGGACCACGGCAGCGAGGTGGCCAACCAGGTCGCCCGCTGCTGCGTCGTGCCGCCGTACCGGGACGGCGGGCAGGCGCAGTACATCGAGCGTCCGCTGCCGCCCGCGGGCGACACCGGCACCGGGCCGACCCGCGACTGGGCGCTGCAACGGCTGGAACTCCCGCTGTCGCTGGACGAGCTGGCCGCGCACGCGGCGATGAGCACCCGTACCTTCGCCCGGCGCTTCCGGGAGGAGACCGGTCTGAGCCCCGGCCGCTGGCTGACCCAGCAGCGGCTGCGGCGGGCGCGGCACCTGCTGGAGTCCAGCGATCTGCCGGTGGAACGGGTCGCCCACGAGGTCGGCTTCGCCACCGCCACCTCGCTGCGGCGGCATCTGGCGGCGGAGGCGGGGGTCGCCCCGTCGGCGTACCGGCGCACCTTCCGCGCCCCGGCTACCCCAGGTGCCCCGGCCACCCCGGCTACCCCGACCGCACCGGCTGCCCCGGCCGCACCGTGACCGCCACGGCGCCGGGGCATCGGGTAATGTGGCCACACCCGTACGCACCGAGGAGGTGAGACCCATCAACGCCAGTTCAGGCTGGGTGCTCTCGCCGCAGGGATTCACGGGATAGCCGACTGCCGGGGGGCGCCCTCAGGGATCCCGAAAGGCTTCCAGGCTTCCATGTCGGCTTCACCTTCACCTTCACCTTCGCTTGCCACCTTTTCCGCCGTCGTCACCAGGCTCCGCGCCGCCGGGTGCGTGTTCGCCGAGGACGAGGCGCGGCTGATCCTTTCCGCGGGCCACGTTCCGGCCGAGATCGACGCCATGGTGGACCGGCGCGCCGCCGGGCTGCCGCTGGAGCACGTCCTCGGCTGGGCGGACTTCCGGGGGCTTCGCATATCCATCGACCCCGGGGTCTTCGTACCGCGTCGGCGCACCGAGTTCCTGGTCGAGCAGGCCGTACCGCTGGCCCGGTCCGGGGCCGTCGTGGTCGATCTGTGCTGCGGCTCGGGCGCGCTGGGCGCCGCGCTGGCCTCCGCCCTGGGCGGGGTGGAGCTGTACGCGACCGATATCGACCCGGTCGCGGTGCGCTGCGCGCGGCGCAATGTCGGGGCGGCGGGCGGCACGGTGTACGCGGGCGACCTCTACGAGCCGCTGCCCGCCGCGCTGCGCGGCCGCGTGGACCTCCTGCTGGCCAACGTCCCGTACGTGCCCACCGAGGAGGTCGGGCTGCTGCCGCCGGAGGCCCGGGTCCACGAGGCGCGGGTGGCGCTGGACGGCGGCGCGGACGGGCTGGACGTCCTGCGCCGGGTGACCGCCGGGGCGGGCGGCTGGCTGACCCCGGGCGGCTCGCTGCTCTTCGAGACGAGCGGACGGCAGGCGGCCACGGCGATGGCCATCGTGGCGGAGGACGGGCTGGAGCCACGGCTGGCCGAATGCGACGAGCTGGACGCGACGGTCATCATCGGCACCAAGCCATCGGCACCAGGCCATCGGGACCGCGTCCAGCAGGGGCGGCGGTCGCGTGACCGGAATCCACATCCGACACCGAGGGCGAGCGGGAACACCACCCGATCCTGAGCGGTGTTCCCGCGGGTGGCATCACAATTGGGTGCCACCACCGTCCACCGCGAGTTCGGCGCCGGTGGTGTAGGTCGCGTCGAAAGCCAAGAAAATGGCGGCACGCGCGACCTCCTCCGGATTCCCTATGCGCAGCATCGGAATCTGGGCGGCGAAACCCGCCACCATTTCATCCGCCACTTCGGCGGGCAGGTGCTTGTGCAGAATTCCCGTGTCGATCGGCCCCGGGCTCACCGCGTTGACTCGTACGCCGCGCGGCAGCAATTCGCGAGCCCAGGTGCGCGCCATCGACCGGAGGGCCGCCTTGCTCGCCGCGTAGACACCATGGTCCAGCTGCCCCAGGACGTTTGAGACCGAGGTGGTCAGCACCACGCCGCTGCCCTCGGCAAGCAGCGGAAGCAGCCGCTGCAAGGTGAAGTAGGGCCCCTTGGTGTTGGCCGCGAAGATGGCGTCGTACATCTGCTCGGTCGTCGCCTCGAACGACACCGAGTCGGTGATGCCCGCGTTCAGGAACACCGCGTCCAGTTGACCGAACTCCTCCTCGACCTTCCCCGCCAGGGCGTCGATGTCGGCTTTTGAGGTGACGTCGCTGCGCACCGCGACCAGCCCCTCTTCGCGCGCCGCTTCGAGCGCGGCTTCTTTGCGCCCCGTGACCATTACCCGAGCACCCTCGGCCGCCAGCAGGCGTGCGATCGACAGGCCGATTCCGCTGCTGCCACCGGTGATGAGGGCGCGCTTTCCGTTGTGCTTTTCCATGCCCCGATTCAAATCCCGGACCGGCGACGGCGTCCAAGACCTGATATGCAACCCGTCATGCGCGCATTGCATATTGGTACGATCAGAAGCGTGCGCGTTCCCGGATCGGACCTCGACCTGCGGCTTGTCGGCTACTTCACGGTCGTCGCAGCGCACGCCAACTTCAGCCGCGCCGCCGCGGTGCTGCACGTCGCGCAGCCGTCCCTGAGCCGCCAGATCCAGCGCCTCGAGGAACATCTGGGCGTGCGCCTCTTCGACCGCACCCCACAGGGCAGTCGGCTCACCGAAGCCGGTCGCGCGTTTCTGCCGCAGGCTCAGGCGCTGCTCCAGGCAGCCCATCAAGCCGAGCTCACCGCCCGCGACGGCGCCACCCCGCGCGAGTTCACCATCGGGTACGTCGAGGACCTGGTCATCACTCATGCCGTACGCCGGCTGCGGCATCGACACCCCACGGCCCGCATCCGCACCCGCCACCTGGAGTGGAACGACGCCCACGCGCTCACCGACCGCCGCGTGGACGCCCTGGTGGCCCGCGCCCCGCTGCCCTTCCCCGCCGACCGCCTACGCCTCACCGAGCTGTGGACCGAGCCACGGGTTCTGGTCGTCTCCACGGACCACCGCCTGGCCGGAAAGGAGTCGGTGACCGTCGACGACCTCAGCGAAGAAGTTCTGCCGCAATGCCCGAGCGCGGTCCCGCAATGGAGCGATTTCGCCCGTCTGGAGCCGCGCCCGGATGGCGTTCCGGCTCGCAGCGCGCCGATCGACTACGAATCGTTCGAGGACAAGCTCGACCTTGTGGCCGAGGAGCGGACGGTGTTGATTCTGGCCGCCGGCGACCGGCGGCCCCAACTGCGCCCCGGCCTGACCACCGTGCCCATCGAGGGCATCGACCCGGTCCGCGTCGTCCTGGCGACCCGCTCGGCCGAGGCCAACCCTCTGATCGACGATTTCCTGCACGCCTGGTCATCCGACACGCCCGCGGCTACGCGCGCAGCTCCTCCGCCGCGTCCGTGACCCTCGCGATCAGCCGCAGCAGCGTCTCCCGCTCCGTCTCGTCCAGCGGGGCCAGGAAGACCCGGTTCATCCGGGACGTCCGGGTGACCAGCTTCCGGTGGAGCCGGACGCCCTCATCCGTCAGCCGCAGGACGTTACGGCGGCCGTCGTTCGGGTCGCGCACCCGCTCCAGCAGGCCGCGCCGGGCCAGCCGGGCGACCAGGTCGGCGATGGTGGAGCGGTCGAGGTGGACGTGTTCGCTCAGCGTCCGCTGGTCGATCTCCGGCTTCTCGATCAGCGCGTTGACCACCGCGAACTGCGGCGAGGTGGTCTCCTCGGAGACCATCGCGCCCCACAGCAGGGAGTGCGCCTGCTGGAAGCGGCGGGCCAGATGCCCGGGGTGCGTGTTCAGATCGACCGCGCCACCCATGCCGTGCCTCCCATGCCGTGCCTCACGGCTTCCGCTTCCCCGCTGCTCACTTACTTCCACTTACTCCGCGCACTGACTTACTCCGTGCACTGAGTAATTCTGCCCTGTGGAAGACCCCATGTCGAGAGGCCGACATCCGACCTAGACTCCCTTGACGAGCGCACCACCCAATGGCACCGTGCGAAACCGGCTGACCGGCACCACATTAGTCAGCACACTGAGCATCCCGAACCCGCGGAGTGACGATGGCCGACATCCGAAGCCTGAGGGACGCCGTGGCGGACCTCGTCCACGACGGGGACACCGTCGCGATGGAGGGATTCACCCACCTGATCCCGTACGCCGCCGCGCACGAGGTCATCCGTCAGGGCATCACCGATCTCACCCTCGCCCGGATGACCCCGGACGTCGTCTACGACCAGCTGATCGGCGCCGGACTCGTCCGCAAGCTGGTGTTCTCCTGGGGCGGCAACCCCGGCGTGGGCTCGCTGCACCGCTTCCGTGACGCCGTCGAGAACGGCTGGCCGCGGCCGCTGGAGCTGGACGAGCACAGCCACGCGGGCATGGCGAACCGCTATGTGGCGGGCGCCTCCAAGCTGCCGTTCGCCGTATTGCGCGGCTATCGCGGCAGCGACATCCCGACCCGTACGGACACCGTCTCCACCGTCGTCTGCCCCTTCACCGGGGAGGAGTTGGCCGCAGTCGCGGCGCTCAACCCCGACGTCACCGTCATCCACGCCCAGCAGGCCGACCGCGCCGGCAATGTGCAGATGTGGGGGCTGACCGGGGTGCAGAAGGAGGCGGCGCTCGCGGCGGACCGGGTGCTGGTGACCGTGGAGGAGATCGTCGAGGAGCTCACGCCACGCCCCGGCGGGATCGTCCTGCCGACGTGGGTGATCGACGCGGTGTCCGTCGTCCCCGGCGGCGCCCACCCCTCCTACGCCACCGGGTACTCGACCCGCGACAACGACTTCTACCAGGCATGGGACCCGATCGCCCGCGACCGCGAGGCGTTCTTGAGGTGGATCGAGGACAACGTGCGCAACAGCGACGTGCGCGACAGCGAGGGAGCCCTCACCCGATGACCGCCACCCCCGCAGGGACGACGGACTACAACTACACATCCGACGAGCTGATGGAGGTCAACGCCGCCCGCGCGCTCACCGACGCCACCACCTGCTTCGTCGGCATCGGCCTCCCCAGCACCGCCGCCAACCTGGCACGCGCCACCGTCAACCCCGGCCTCGTACTCATCTACGAGTCGGGCACCATCGGCTCCAAGCCCACCCGGCTCCCGCTGTCCATCGGCGACGGCGAGCTCGCCGAGACGGCCGACGCGGTGGTCCCGGTGCCGGAGATGTTCAACTACTGGCTCCAGGGCGGCCGGATCGACGTCGGCTTCCTCGGCGCCGCCCAGGTCGACCGCTACGCCAACATCAACACCACCGTCGTGGACCGCGGCCCGGACAAGCCCGAGGGCCGCCTCCCCGGCGCGGGCGGCGCCCCCGAGATCGCCTCCAACTGCGGCAAGGTGCTCATGGTGCTGCGCCACTCCACCCGCAACTTCGTGGAGCGGCTGGATTTCGTGACGACCCTGGGCCACGGCGGCGGCCCCGGCGACCGTAAGAAGCTCGGCATGCCGGGCGCCGGCCCCACCGCCGTCATCACCGACCTGGGCATCCTGCGCCCCGACCCGGCCACCGCCGAGCTGGTGCTGACCGAAGTGCACCCGGACGTCACCGTGGAGCGGGTACGGGCCGCCACCGGCTGGGAGCTGACCGTCGCCGACACCGTGGGCACCACCGAGCCGCCCACCCCCCAAGAGCTGGCGGCGCTGCGCGCCCTCAAAGCCGCCGGAAAGGACGCACGATGACCGCCGCCCTGCGTGACGTCTATATCGTCGACGCCGTCCGCACCCCCATCGGCCGTTACGGCGGCGCACTGTCCGGGGTGCGCCCCGACGACCTGGCCGCCCATGTGGTGCGCGGCCTGCTCGCCCGCACCCCCGCCCTGGACCCGGCGCGCATCGACGACGTCTACTTCGGCAACGCCAACGGCGCGGGCGAGGAGAACCGCGATGTCGCCCGCATGGCCGTGCTGCTGGCCGGGCTGCCCGTCACCGTGCCCGGCGCGACCGTCAACCGGCTCTGCGCCTCCGGCCTGGAGGCCGTGCTCCAGGCCGCCCGCGCCATCGCGGTCGGCGACGCGCACATCGCGCTCGCGGGCGGTGTGGAGTCGATGAGCCGCGCCCCCTGGGTGCTGCCCAAGCCCGAGCGCGCCTTCCCCGCCGGGCATCAGCAGATGTACTCCACGACGCTCGGCTGGCGGATGACCAACCCGGACATGCCGCCCGAGTGGACCGTCGCCCTCGGCGAGGGCGCCGAGCTGATCGCCGACAAGCACGGCATCACCCGCGAGGCACAGGACGCGTTCGCGCTCACCAGCCATGAGCGGGCGGCGCGGGCGTGGAAGGACGGGGCGTACGACGCCGAGGTGCTGCCGTATCCGGACACCGAGCTCATCCGGGACGAGACCATCCGCGAGAACACCTCCGCCGAGGCCCTGGCCAAGCTCAAGCCCGCCTTCCGCAAGCCCGGCGGCACCGTCACCGCGGGCAACTCCTCGCCCCTCAACGACGGCGCGGCCGCACTGCTGCTCGTTGACGAGGAGGGGTTGAAGGCCACCGGACGCGAGCCCCTGGCCCGGATCGGTGCCTCGGCCGTGACCGGTATCGAGCCGCAGTACTTCGGGCTCGGCCCGGTCGAGGCCGTACGCCGCGCCCTCGCCAAGGCGGGCCGCTCGTTCGCCGATCTGGCCACCCTCGAACTCAACGAGGCGTTCGCCGCGCAGGTGCTGGGCTGCCTCGCCGAGTGGTCGGCCCAGGACCCCGGCTTCGACCCCGACATCGTCAACCCGCGCGGCGGCGCCATCGCCATCGGCCACCCGCTCGGCGCGTCCGGAGCCCGGCTCACCGGGGCCGTCGCCCATCAGCTCGCCGCCCGCGGCTCGGGAACGGGCCTGGCCACCCTGTGCATCGGCGTCGGACAGGGCCTCGCCCTCGTCCTGGAGAGGTAATCCCTGAACGGCACCGGCACCGGCACCGGCACCGGCAACGCCACCTCAATGGCACCGCAATGGCTGGAAAGGTAAGGCTGACGGCAGACATGACTCTCACCCAGTCCGACATCGACAGCGAACTCGCGCACATACGGGAGTCGTACGACAAGGCGCGTGCCGAGGGGGCTCCCGCCGCCGACCACCCGCCGCGCGACTTCCCCCCGTACCGCAGCAGTGTGCTGCGCCACCCCAAGCAGCCGCTGGTCGCGGTGCACGGCGACCCGGAGACCGTGGAGCTGCACACCCCGGTCTTCGGCCACACCGACATCACCGCGATCGACAACGACCTCACCGTGCAGCACCGGGGCGAGCCGCTCGGCGAGCGGATCACCGTCTCCGGGCGGCTCCTGGACAGCCGGGGCCGCCCCGTCCGGGGGCAGCTCATCGAGCTGTGGCAGGCCAACGCGTCCGGCCGCTACGCCCATCTGCGCGATCAGCACCCCGCGCCGCTCGACCCCAACTTCACCGGTGTGGGGCGGACGTTGACCGGCGACGACGGTTCGTACCACTTCACCACCATCAAGCCGGGCGCGTATCCGTGGCGCAACCACGAGAACGCCTGGCGCCCCGCGCATCTGCACTTCTCCGTCTTCGGCGCGGCGTTCACCCAGCGGCTGGTCACCCAGATGTACTTCCCCGGCGATCCGCTCTTCGCCTACGACCCGATCCTCCAGTCGGTGACGGACGACTCGGCGCGGCAGCGGCTGGTCGCCCGTTACGACCACGCGCTGTCGCGGCCGGAGTGGTCGCTGGGCTACCGCTGGGACATCGTGCTGGACGGGCCGTCGGCCACCTGGATCGAGGAGGGGCGCTGATGAGCGAGAAGCCTGTACCCGCACCCGCACAGGGGCTCGCACCCGCCGAAGGGCTCGCGCCTGTCGAAAGCGCATCCGCCGAGACGCTCGCGCCCACGCCCTCCCACACCGTGGGCCCGTTCTACGGCTACGCCCTGCCCTTCCCCGGCGGCGGCGAGATGGCCCCGGCGGGGCACCCCGGTGCCATCACGCTCCACGGCCATGTCCGCGACGGCGCGGGCGCCCCCGTCCCGGACGCGCTGGTGGAGCTGTGGCAGGCGGGCCCGGACGGCTCGCTCGCCGGGGCGGGCGGGTCGATGCGGCGCGACCCGGTGACCGGCGGCTTCCTCGGGCGCAACGGCGTGGACTTCACCGGTTTCGGCCGTATCGCCACCGACGCGGACGGCCACTGGACGGCCCGTACGCTGCCGCCCGGCGGCCCGGCCGCGCCCGCCGCGCCGTACATCAGCGTGTGCGTCCACGCCCGGGGGCTGCTGCACCACCTCTTCACCCGCGTGTACTTCCCCGAGAACGCCGAGGCCAACGCCGCCGACCCGCTGCTCGCCTCGCTGGATCCGGCGCGCCGCGAGACGCTGGTGGCGACGGCGGCGTCCCCGCCGGGGACCTATCGCTTCGACATCCGCCTTCAGGGCGAAGGGGAGACGGTTTTCCTTGAGTTCCGGTAGCCCTGGTACTTCCGACAGCGACGACGTGGGGCTGCTGTCCCCGGTGCGGGCCGGGTCGGCGGTGGAGGCCGCCACGGGCGACACGGCGTTCATTCAGGCCATGCTGGACGCCGAGGCCGCGCTGGCGCGGGTGGTGGCACCGGCCGGGGCGGCGGAGGCGGTGGCGGGCGCGGCCCGCGCCGAGCTGTACGACGTACGCGATCTGGCGCTGCGCGCCCGCTCCGGGGGCAACCCGGTCATCCCGCTGGTCGCCGATCTCACGGCGGCGGTGGCCGGTACGGACGCCGAGGCCGCGTCGTATGTCCACCGGGGCGCGACCAGCCAGGACATCGTGGACACGGCCACGATGCTGGTGGCCGCGCGGGCCCTGCCGCTGATCGTGGCCGATCTGGAGCGTACGGCGGCGGAGCTGGCGCGGCTCGCCGCCGCGCACCGCGACACCCCGATGCCCGGCCGCACCCTCACCCAGCACGCCGTGCCCACCACCTTCGGGCTGAAGGCGGCGGGCTGGCGGGCGCTCGCCCTGGACGCCCGCGACCGGCTCGCGGCGCTGCGGCCGCCCGCCCAACTGGGCGGTGCGGCGGGGACGTTGGCCGCCTTCGACGGCGGGGTTCCGCTGCTGGGCCGGTTCGCCGAGGAGACCGGTCTCGCCGAGCCCGGACTGCCGTGGCACACCCTGCGCACCCCCGTCGCCGACCTGGGCACCGCGCTCGCCTTCGCCGTGGGGGCGCTGGGGAAGCTGGCGGCGGATGTGCTGGTGCTCTCCCGGACGGAGATCGGTGAGGTGGCGGAGGGGGCGGGGGGTGGCTCGTCCGCGATGCCGCATAAGTCGAACCCGGTGCGTGCCACGCTGATGGCCGCCGCGGCCCGTCAGGCCCCGGGGCTCGCCGCGACCCTGCTCGGCTCGCTCGCCGCGGAGGACGAACGGCCGGGTGGGGCGTGGCATGCGGAGTGGCAGCCGCTGCGGGAGCTGTTGCGGCTCGCGGGCGGGGCGGCCCGCGATGCCGTTGAACTCGCCTCCGGGCTGCGGGTCTTTCCTGACCGGATGGCCGCGAACCTGGGGCTGACGGATGGGCTGATCGTGAGCGAACGTCTGATCGCGGTGCTTGCGCCGGGGCTTGGGCGGGTCCGTGCGAAGGAGGTCTTGGCGGAGGCGGCTCGGGAGGGGGTGGGGGTGTCCGAAGCGCTGTCGGGGGTCCTGCCACCTGATCGCCTACGCGAACTGATGGACCCGACCACGTATGTGGGGGCGGCCCCCGCCCTGACAATGCGGGCCCTGGCGCGCGATGGGTGACCCCTGCGGGGGCCTGTTCCCCACCCCGCCCCTCCCCAAAACCGGAGGCTCCGCCCCCGGACCCCCGCTCCTCAATCGCCGGAGGGGCTGGAGGTGCACCTGGTTGTGGGCAATCGTTCTGCGGGGCGGAACGGGTGGGCACAACCCACCCACCGGCCCGCACCAGGCAACGAAACCCCGGGGTCCAGGGGCGCAGCCCTTGGTTCGGGAAGGGGCGGGGCGGGGAAAAACCCACCGGCCCGCACCCAGGCAGCGAAACCCCAGGCCCCAGACCCCAGATGCGGAGCCCATCGTTCGGGAAGGGGCGGGCGAAAACCCCCCGCCGCACAACACAACCAACCCGCCCACCCACCGAAGCACCCCCGGACCACCCCCGAAGCACCCCCGGACCACCCCCGGAGCACCCACCCCATGACCACCACCCCACCCCACCACAACCTCACCGGACCCCCCACCGCCCCACCCCTCATCCTCGGCCCCTCCCTCGGCACCTCCCTCGCCGTCTGGGAGCCCCAGCTCCCCGCGCTCGCCCGAGGCCACCGCGTCCTGCGCTGGGATCTGCCCGGGCACGGCGGCTCCCCCGCCACGCTGCTGCCCTCGGACGGCTCGGCGACCATCGACGATCTCGCCGCCCTCGTGCTGCGGCTCGCCGACGAGCAGGGGTGGGAGCGGTTCGCGTACGCGGGGATTTCGATCGGCGGCGCTGTCGGGCTGCATCTCGCCGCACACCACCCCGACCGGATCAGCCGCCTCTCCGTCGTCTGCTCCTCGGCCCGGTTCGGCGACCCCGCCGTCTGGCGTGAGCGGGCCGCGCTCGTACGGGCCGAGGGGACGGAGGCGATGGTGGCGAGCCGCCCCGGCACCTGGTTCTCGCACGACTTCGCCCGCACACCCGTCGGCGCCGCGCTGATCGAGGATCTGCGGGCCACCGACCGTGCGGGCTACGCCGCCTGCTGCGACGTTCTCGCCACGTACGACATGACGGCCGACCTGGCGAAGATCACCGCGCCCACCCTCGTCGTCGCCGGTCGGGACGACCCCGCGACGCCGCCTTCCCACGCCCGCCAAATCGCCGACGCCGTGCCCGGCGCAAGCCTGCTGGAGGTCGCCGGGGCCGCCCACCTGGCGGGCGTGGAGCGGCCGGAGGCGGTCACCGGGGCGCTGCTCACCCACCTCAGCAACCCCACACCGTCGCAACCACGGGACGACGCCTCGCGCCACGACGCCGGAATGGCCGTGCGCCGGGCCGTCCTCGGGGACGCGCACGTGGCCCGCGCGGTGGCCCGGACGACCCCGTTCACCGCCCGCTTCCAGGACTTCATCACCCGCTACGCCTGGGGCGAGATCTGGACCGGCGACGGGCTGGACCGGAGGACCCGCAGCTGCATCACCCTCACCGCGCTGATCGCCCACGGCCATGACGCCGAACTGGCCATGCACATCCGGGCCGCGCTCACCAACGGGCTCACCCGTGACGAGATCGGCGAGGTGCTGCTCCAGTCCGCGATCTACTGCGGTGTCCCGGCCGCCAACTCGGCCTTCGCCACCGCCCAGCGCGTCTTCGACGAAATCGACGCCGGGTTGCACAGCGACGTCGACTCTGCGTCACATTCCGATACCGAAAAGTGACATCCGCCCGCAATACCTCTGTCGTAATCCGCCTCCATCGTTGATCGTTGAGTCGTAACGGAGACCGGGAGTCCGGGAGACCGAGACCGGGAGACGAGGGGGCGCACGCCAATGTCCATGAGCCGCCGAAGGCTGCTGGGTGCGGGCGGAGGGCTGGCCCTCACCGGAGCGCTCGCCTCCGCCTGTGGGTCCAACACCGGGCGGGACGGCGATGACCACGCCGGCCAGCCGGTGCTCGAACAGTGGTACCACCAGTACGGCGAGCCCGGCACCGAACAGGCGGTCAAGCGCTACGCCGACGCGTTTGAGAAGGCGAACGTCCAGGTGCAGTGGCGGCCGGGCAACTACGACCAGCAGACCGCCGCCGCGCTGCTCACCAAGTCCGGCCCGGATGTCTTCGAGGTCAACGGCCCGACGCTGGACCAGATCCAGGGCGGCCAGGTGGTCGATCTCACCGATCTCCTCAGCGAGGCCAAGGACGACTTCAACCCGGCCGTGCTCGCCCCGAAGACGTATCAGGGCAAGATCTGGGCCGTACCGCAGGTCATCGACACCCAGCTGCTCTACTACCGCAAGAGCATGCTCGAGGACGCGAAAGTAGAACCGCCGCGCAGCCTCGACGCGCTGATCGACGCGGCGAAGGAGCTGACCACCAAGGACGTCAAGGGGCTCTTCCTGGGCAATGACGGCGGCCCCGGCGTCCTCGGCGGCACCCCGCTCAACGCCGCCGGGCTCACCCTGGTCACCGAGGACGGCGAGGTCGGCTTCGACGACCCGGCCGCCGCCCGGACGCTCGGCAAGCTGCGGCAGCTCTACGCGGAGAAGTCGCTGCTGCTCGGGGCGCCCTCCGACTGGTCGGACCCGGCCGCGTTCACGCAGGGGCTCACCGCCATGCAGTGGTCCGGGCTGTGGGCGCTGCCGCAGGTGAAGAAGGCGCTGGGGGACGACTTCGGGGTGCTGCCGTTCCCCCAGGACGGGGCGCACGGCGCGCCCGCGGTGCCGGTCGGCGCGTACGGGTCGGCGGTCAGCGCCCGGGCCCGGGACAAGGCGCTGGCGAAGGCGTATGTGAAGTGGCTGTGGGTCGAACGGACCGACTACCAGGAGGACTTCGCGCTCCGCTACGGCTTCCACATCCCCGCCCGGATCTCGCTCGCCACGAAGGCGGCCAAGCTGCGGCAGGGCGCGGCCGGTGAGGCGGTGCGCTACGCCACCGACCACGGCCACGCCGAACCGCTGCTGTGGACCTCCGCGAGCAAGACGGCCTACCAGGACGCGCTGAGCCGGATCATCAAGAGCGGGGCCAACCCGGAGAGCGAGCTGCGGTCGGTGGTCCGCAAGACCGAGGCCGAGCTGCGGCGCGTGAAGAAGAAGAGCTGATGCGGGGGGCGTTCGTCCGCAGGCTCCTGGGCCCGCAGAACCGCCATCTGTGGTTCTGGATATTCGTCGGCCCGTTCGTCCTGGGGCTCACCCTCTTCACCTACGTCCCGCTGGCCTGGAGCGTCTACCTCAGCTTCTTCGACGCGCACAACACCGTCTCGCCCACGGAGTTCGTCGGCTTGGACAACTACACGGCGATGCTGGGCGACGACGCGTTCACCGGCAGCCTGGTGACCTTCCTGGTCTTCACCGCCTTCATCGTCCCGGCCACCTACGCGCTCTCGCTCGCGCTGGCGCTGATGGTCAACCGGCTGCGCTGGGCGCAGGCGTTCTTCCGGTCGGTGTTCTTCCTGCCGGTGGCGTGCTCGTATGTGGTGGCGGCGCTGATCTGGAAGATGTCGATCTTCAACGGGGTGCGCTTCGGGCTGGCCAACACCGTGCTGGACTGGTTCGGCGCCGATCAGATCGCCTGGCTGTCGACCACGGACCCGCCCTGGTACTGGCTGGTGATCGTGACCGTACGGCTGTGGCTCCAGGCGGGGTTCTACATGGTGCTGTTCCTGGCCGGACTCCAGCGCATCTCCCCACGGCTGTACGAGGCGGCGGCCGTGGACGGGGCGCGGCCCGGCTGGCAGGTGTTCCGGCACATCACCTTCCCACAGCTGCGGGCGACCTCGGTCGCGGTGGTGCTGCTGCTGGTGATCAACGCCTTCCAGGCGTTCGACGAGTTCTACAACCTGCTGTCGGACTCGCGCGGCTATCCGCCCTACGCCCGCCCGCCGCTGGTCTACCTCTACTACACGGCGCTGGGCCAGGGGCAGAACCTGGGCCTGGGCAGCGCGGGCGCGGTGATCCTGGCGCTGATCATCGCCGTGGTGACGGTGGTGCAGGCCCGCTGGTTCGGCCTGGGCCGGAAGGAGGACTGATGCACCCCCGTTCGAACACCCGCGACGCCCGGCGCCGGAACGCGCGCGACGTCCGGAACGCGCGCGACGTCCGGGACGCCCTCGTCGGCGTGGGGCGCGCCGTGCGGCTGGTGCTGCTGCTCGCGCTCGCGCTGGTCTTCCTGATCCCGTTCTATCTGCTGGTGCGCAACGGTCTGTCGAGCGAGGCGGACCTCACCTCGCCCGAGTGGACGTTCTTCCCGCGCGAGCTGCACTGGTCCAACGTCAGCGAGCTGTTCGACGACCCCAATGTGCCGATGGCGCACGCGCTGCTCAACTCCTCGCTGATCGCGGTCCTCACCACCGTGGGCACCCTGCTGCTGGCCTCGCTCGCCGGGTACGGTCTGGCCCGCATCCCGTACGCCTACGCCAATGTGGTCTTCTACTGGATCCTGGGCACCTTGATGGTCCCGGCCGCGGTCACCTTCGTGCCCAGCTTCGTGCTGGTCAGCTCGCTCGGCTGGGTGTCCACGCTGCGCGGTCTGGTGGTGCCCACGCTGTTCAGCGCGGTCGCGGCGTTCATCTTCCGTCAGTACTTCCTGGGCTTCCCCCGGGAGTTGGAGGACGCGGCGCGGGTGGACGGGCTTGGCTACTGGCGTACGTACTGGCGCGTCGTGGTGCCGAACTCCCGGCCGGTGTTCGCGGCGGTCGGCACGATCGTCTTCATCGGCGCCTGGAACTCCTTCCTGTGGCCGCTGGTCATCGGGCAGGACCGGGACGCGTGGACGGTGCAGGTGGCGCTGTCGACGTTCACCACCGCCCAGACCGTCAACCTCCATGAGCTGTTCGTGGCGGCGGCGGTGTCGATCGTGCCGCTGCTGGTGGTCTTCCTGGTGCTCCAGCGCCATATCGTCGCGGGCGTCGAGCGCACGGGCATCGACGACTGAGGCCGCCGGCGGCCGGTGTGGCTCGTCCGGCGGCCGGGCCGTCGTCCGGCAGCGGGGCGTACCGCCGCAGCCAGACCTCGGTCGGGACACATGCGCGGTGGCGGCCGCCGCGGCGGCCGCCGGATCGCGGGCGGCCATGGCGTTGATCAGCGCCTCGTGGCCGAGATCGCTGGCCAGCCGGATGGTGTCGGCCTCGGCGGCGCCGTAGATGCTGTAGTGGCTGCCCCGGGCGCGCAGCGCATCGGCGAGGGCGGCCAGCGCCTCGTGGCCGCTCGCCTCACAGAGCGTGGAGTGGAACTCCCGGTCCAGCGCGTGCCGTTCCGCCTCGTCCTCGGCGACCGCCAACCGCTTCTGCACCTCGCGCAGCCGGGCGACGACCCGCTCGTCGGCGCGGGCGGCGGCCAGCACGGCGGCCTGGGCCTCCAGGGGGCGGCGGACGTCGAACAGCTCCAGCAGCCCGTCGAGCGGCAGGACGTCCACGGTGGCGGCGAACCCGGCCAGCATCTGCCCGGGGCGCAGCGCCGAGACGAAGGTGCCGGAGCCGTGGCGGGACTCCAGCAGCCCGAGGGCGGCCAGGGAGCGCACCGCCTCGCGCAGCGATCCGCGCGAGACGCCGAGCCGCGCACAGAGTTCGGGCTCGGCGGGGAGCTGCTGCCCGGGGGTCAGCTCACCCTTGGCGATCATGGCGCGGAGGCCGTCCGCCGCCTCGTCGGTCGCCGTCATCCCGCCACCCCTTCCTGCCCGGAAAGCGTCATCCGCGCCCTGACCGCCCCCGTCCGCTCGTGGCGACCGGCGGCAGCGCCGCCGGTACGCCGAAGACGCGCTCCCCCGGCGCCCCGCCCCGCAGCAGCGCCGCCCCCAGCGGGGTCAGCGTGTGCAGGACGGCACTGCCCTGGCGGAGGGTGTGCACCAGGCCCGCCTCGCGCAGCACACTGGCGTGCTGACTGGCCGAGGCCAGCGATACGCCCACCCTGCGGGCGAGTTCACTGGTCGTACAGCCGCCGCCGACCTCCAGCAGCACGGCCGAGCGGGTCTGCCCGACCAGCTTGCCGAGCGTCTGGGCGGACCCGGACCGGGTTCCGGCCCCGGACCCAGACCCGGCCCCGGACGTCACGGCGGACCGCTGCTCGGGGCGGGGAATCAGACCGCACCGGGCGTGTTCGACGGGGTAGACCAGAACGGGCGTCAGCTCCGGGTTCCGGTAGGCCACCGGCGTACCCCGGCAGAAGAACGACGGCAGCAGCAGCAACCCCCGTCCCCGCAGCCACAGATCGCGATCCACCGGATAGTCCACCTCCAGCACCGGCGCCCGCCACCGCATCGTCGGCGGCAGCGAGGCCAGCAGCCCGTCGGCGCCCCCGTCCAGCAGGGCGCGGCCCCGGGCCACCCGATCGGCCTCGATCCGGGCCTGGATATGCGCCCAGTACGGGGCGACGGCGGCCTTGTGGTAGGCGCGCAGCGTGCTGATCAGCCGGTCCAGCGATCTTCGCTCGCCCTGCGCCAGGTCCCGTATCCACCCCGGAAGCGTCCGGGCCGCCGGAAGCCCGGCCAGCTCCGAGTGCAAGCGCTCACCCGAGATGGCGCGCAGCGCGGACATCGCGGCATCGCAACCGATTACCCCTTCGGCGGGTGTCAGGAAGTCCGGGAAATACCCGCGCGACGGAATGAGCGGCGCTAGCAGCCGCGCCTCGCCGTTGAGTCGGTTTCGCGCCTCCGAACGCCATTTCCCGTATACGGTCTCGGCCCGGTTCTCCCGCAACCTATGGAAACTTAAAACGGTTTCCCAGAGTGCGTCCGGGCGGACTGCCATCCGCAGCCGGGCCAGATCGAGTTCGCTGAAATGAACACGGAGCACCAGACCCCCACACGTGCCATTGCGACCGCCCCCCGATCACCGTTGAGTATGCACGCTGGCACGGTCAGTCACCACGCCCTTTTAGCCAGATGTGAAACGGGGAGCGGCGCGGAGCCCGGAAGAGGAAAGCTGTTCCCCAGGAAAACCGGGGGCCACCGGGAAAGAACTTCCGAGGGCCGTCCGGAATTCAACAGGCGGTGCTCAGAGCCAGTTTGCTCGTTCCCGTGGGGGGTGACGAGTACGTTACGGCGACTGGGCACTTGTGTTGCCGCACGTAGCCGATGCGCGCGGCAACAGCTCCCGTGGGGGGAGTGAGAGGGGGCGGCACCTCCGCACAAGGTGCCGCCCCCTTTGAGATCCGGATGCCCACGACGGGCGCGTCAAGGAGGCGCGACGGCCGCCACCGGAATGGGGCCGAGCAGTCGCACGCGTGGCGTCGGCCGCGGGTACCGTTCTGAGTGTCGAGGCCAGAACGGAGTTCACCATGCCGCAGAGCCATGAGGAACACACCGGCGCACGCATCGCTCGCACCCGCCGCGAACGCTCCCTGACCCAGCAAGGTCTGGCCATGCGCGCCAACGTCTCGAAGTCCCTGCTGTCCAAGGTCGAGTGCGGCCAGCGACCCGCCTCGCCCTCACTCATCGCGGCCTGCGCACGCGCCCTCAGCGTGACCACCTCGGATCTGCTCGGCCAGCCCTACACCCAGGAGCTTCGGCGCGAGCGGCTCGACGAGGTCATACAGCCCATCCGGGTCAGCATGGAGAACTGGGACATCCCCCTCGACTGGCAGGTGCCGCCCCGTCCGGTCGCGCTCATCCGTGCCGACATGGAGAGGGTCCTGGTGCAGCGGCGGCAGGCCGAGTACCTACCGATGGCCGTCGATCTCCCGGCACTCATCGACGAATGCGTGCAGGCCATCCACACCACCGGCGGCGAGGAGCGGCGGCAGGCCCACGAATGCCTGGCCTGGGCATTCCGGTGCGTCTTCACGCTGGCCTGGTCCTTCGGATACGTGGACCTGGCCACCGTTGCCCTGCAACGCCTGGACTGGGCGGCACCTCGCGCCGACGAGCCGGGCCTCGCGGCCATGTACGGCTATCTGCGCGCCCAGACCACGCTCTCCTCCAGCCGATACGACCTGGGCATGCGCGTCGTGGACAGTACTCTCCGGGACCTGGCAGGCCAGGACGCACGGAGCCCGCACGGCCTCGCCGCGATGGCCGGCGTCCTTCAGCTGCGGGCGGCCGTCATCGCGGGCCGGATGAAGAACCCCGATCAGGTCGAGGCCCGTGTGACCGAGGCCCGCGAACTGGCCCGGCGAACCGGCGAGACCGCGGCCTACGGCGTGGGCTGGGGACCGACGAACGTCGGCGTCCACGCCGTCGCGATCGCCTGCGATCTGGAGGAGTACGACCAGGCAGTCCAACTGGCGGACGGCGTACGGTTCCCCCAGCGCTGGGACCGGTCCCGGGCAGGCCATCACTGGCTGGACCTGAGCAGGGCAAACCTATGGACCGGGAATGCGGCACAGGCCCTCACCTGCCTGCAAAAGGCGCGCCGGACGGCACCTCAGCAGACGCGGTACCACCCCACGACCCGCGAGACGGTCATCGCCCTGCGGTCGCGTGAACGGTCGCGGAGCGGCGAGCTCGCCGAATTCTCGCACTGGATCGGCCTGTAGCACGGAACGTAACCGTCAAGTTGCACAGGGGAGTGCAATGTGACGCCGCGCCAGGTCGGCACGATGTGACGGTCAGAACACAGACCGTGCACGGAGCCGCCCATGACGACCAGTAACCTGCCGTGGACACCGTCGAACACCGAGGACATCGAGCCCTTACCGGTGGGCAAACGGTGGGACGCCACCTCCGCGCCCACCCCCGTCGCGAACCGCGCCCTGGAACTGCTTGGCGACCGATCCGGCGCCGTTGTCCAGGACGACTCCTACGGCAAGCTCTCCGAGCACACCACCGAAGAGACCCGAGACCCGTTCGCCGACGAGGCATGGCGTACGGCCATCGAGCACGCCGCGGGCTGCCCGTCCTGCCGGACGCCCGGCGCCAAGTGCGAGACCGGGGAGGGGCTGCTGCGCGCCTACGAGGAGGCCACGCGGCGGGCCCGGTCGGGACAGGCCTTCAGCACGGACGCCCAAGCACCCGCACCCAGGAGGTAGAACCATGACCGTCGAGAACAAGCACAAGGGCGACCCCGCTCCGATCAAGCCGTGGACGCCCCCGCCGCCGCCCCCGCCGGACGGCACGCCGCCCCCGAGGGAGAAGTGAGGGCCCATGACCGAGGACTGGCGACCACGTCACAAGGCACTGGTGGAAGCCCTCACCGCGTCCGGCGAACTCCCGGACGCATGGCGCCCGGCCTTCGACGCCGTCCCACGCCATCACTTCATCCCCGCCGACATCTGGGAGCAGCGGGCCACCTGCGTCCCCGTCACGACGGACGCGGCCTGGTGGGACCTTGTCTACCGGGATGTGCCGATCGTGACGCAGGTGGACGACGGGCAGAGCGACGGCCCGGCCATCGCGACCTCGTCCAACTCCATGCCCACGATGGTGGCGCGCATGCTCACCGCGCTGGACGTCGCCGACGGGCAGCGGGTGTTGGAGATCGGCACCGGCAGCGGCTGGAACGCGGCGCTGCTCGCCGCGCGCCTGGGGAGCGGGAACGTCACCACCGTCGAGGTCGATCCGGTGCTGGCGGAGAAGGCCGCGAAGGTCATCAAGGAGGCCGGATACAGCCCCGACGTCGTGTGGGGCGACGGCGCACGGGGGTGGGAGTCCGGGGCGCCGTACGACCGGGTCATCGCGACCTGTTCGGTGCGCCGCATCCCCTCCGCATGGGTACGGCAGACCAAGCCGGGTGGGCGCATCCTCGCCCCGGTGGCGGGGGACTTCTGGTCCGGGGCGCTGGTACGGCTCGACGTGGGCGGCGACGGGGTGGCGTCCGGCCGGTTCGTGGGCGGTGCCCGGTTCATGCCGATGCGCTCGGAGCGCCCTGGCCCGGACGTCCCGGTGGACAGCGGAACCGGGCGGCGCGGCAGCACCGAAAACGCGCTTCCCGCCGAGACCATGGCGAGCCTCGGCTTCGCCCTCTACGCGGGCGCGAAACTGCCGGGCGTGGTCATAGCCGACGGCACAGCGGACGGCAGCTATCAGCTCTGGCTGCACGACCGAAACGGGTCGGCGGCCACGGTCACCCAGGAGGAGGTGTGGAGTTACGGCCCACGCCAGTTGTGGGACGAGGCCACGGCCGTGCACAAGGCGTACGTGAACGACGGCAGCCCGGACTCCGGCGACTTCGGGCTGACCGTGTCCCCCGGCGGACAGCGACTCTGGCTCCGCTCACCCGATACGCCCCTCGACTGACCGACGAATGAGGGGGCGGCACCTCCGCACAAGGTGCCGCCCCCTTTGAGATCCGGAGCCGCCGCCGGGGGTGAGGGTGGGTGTTCCCGGCGCCGACTCCGGTGGTCCTACCGGCTCCTACCGGTTCACCGGCCGCTACCGGCCGTTCGCCGCCGCGCGGCCGGCCTCCAGGCGGGCCACGGGGATGCGGAACGGGGAGCAGGAGACGTAGTCCAGGCCCACCTCGTGGAAGAAGTGGACGGACTCCGGGTCGCCGCCGTGCTCACCGCAGACCCCCAGCTTGAGGTCCGGGCGGGTGGCGCGGCCCGCCTGGGCGGCGGCGCGGACGAGGGAGCCGACGCCGTCCTTGTCGATGGTCTCGAACGGGCTGACGCCGAAGATGCCCTTCTCCAGGTAGGCGGTGAAGAAGCTGGCCTCGACGTCGTCGCGGGAGAAGCCCCAGACGGTCTGGGTGAGGTCGTTGGTGCCGAAGGAGAAGAAGTCGGCGGACTCGGCGATCTGAGCGGCGGTCAGCGCGGCGCGCGGGAGCTCGATCATGGTGCCGAGGGTGAGCTTGAGGTCCACGCCCCGGGCCTGCTCGACCTCCGCGATGACCCGCTCGGCCTCCTCGCGGACGATCTCCAGCTCCTGGACCGTGCCGACCAGCGGAATCATGATCTCGGCCCGCGGGTCGCCCTTGGCATTGCGGCGCTCGGCGGCGGCCTCGGCGATCGCCCGCACCTGCATGGCGAACAGTCCGGGAATGACCAGGCCCAGCCGCACCCCGCGCAGGCCCAGCATCGGGTTCTGCTCATGGAGCCGGTGCACGGCCTGGAGCAGCCGCAGATCGTTCTCGTTGTGGTCCTTGCGGGACTCGGCGAGGGCGACGCGCACCGACAGCTCGGTGATGTCGGGCAGGAACTCGTGCAGCGGCGGGTCGAGCAGCCGGACGGTGACCGGCAGCCCGTCCATCGCCTCGAAGAGCTCGACGAAGTCGTTCTTCTGGAGCGGCAGCAGCTCGCCGAGCGCCGTGTCCCGCTCCTCCTCGGTGTGGGCGAGGATCAGCCGCTCGACCTTCTCCCGGCGCTCGCCGAGGAACATGTGCTCGGTGCGGCAGAGCCCGATGCCCTGGGCGCCGAACCGGCGGGCGCGGGCGGCGTCCTCGGCGTTGTCCGCGTTGGCCCGTACCCGCAGTCGGCGTACTCGGTCCGCGTACGCCATGATCCGGTGCACCGCGCCCACCAGCTCATCCGCGTCGTCGGCGCCCGCGTGCATCCGGCCCTCGAAGTACTCCACGACCGGCGAGGGCACGACGGGCACCTCGCCGAGGTAGACCTTGCCGGAGGAGCCGTCGATCGAGACGACGTCGCCCTCCTCGATCACGATCCCGTCCTTGCCGTCCCGGCCGGGGACGGTCATCCGGCGCCGCTTGGTGTCGACCTCGAGCTCCTCGGCGCCGCATACGCAGGTCTTGCCCATGCCGCGGGCGACGACGGCGGCGTGGGAGGTCTTGCCGCCGCGCGAGGTCAGAATGCCCTCCGCGGCGATCATGCCGTCGAGGTCGTCGGGGTTGGTCTCGCGGCGGATGAGGATGACCTTCTCGCCCGAGCGCGACCATTTGACGGCGGTGTACGAGTCGAAGACGGCCTTGCCGACGGCGGCGCCCGGGGACGCGGCGATGCCCCGGCCGATCTTCTGGACGGTGTCACCGGAGGCCACCTCGTGGTCGAAGCGCGGGAACATCAGCTGTGCGAGCTGCGCCCCGTTGACCCGGCGCAGCGCCTCGGGCTCGTCGATCAGCCCCTGGTCGACCAGTTGGGTGGCGATCCGGAAGGCGGCCCCGGCGGTGCGCTTGCCGACGCGGGTCTGGAGCATCCACAGCTTGCCGCGCTCGATGGTGAACTCGATGTCGCACAGGTCCTTGTAGTGCGTCTCGAGGGTTTCCATGATCTGCATCAGCTGGTTGTAGGACCGCTGGTCGATCTGCTCGAGGTCGGCGAGCGGCACCGTGTTGCGGATGCCCGCGACCACGTCCTCGCCCTGGGCGTTCTGGAGGTAGTCGCCGTAGACGCCCTGGTGGCCGCTGGCCGGGTCGCGGGTGAAGGCGACGCCGGTGCCCGAGTCGGGGCCGAGGTTGCCGAAGACCATGGAGCAGATGTTGACCGCGGTGCCGAGGTCGTGGGGGATGCGCTCCTGGCGGCGGTAGAGCTTGGCGCGGTCGCCGTTCCAGGAGTCGAACACGGCTCGTACGGCGAGGTCCATCTGGTCGCGCGGCTCCTGGGGGAAGCCCCGGCCGGTCTCCTTGGCGACGATGTCCTTGAACTCGCCGACCAGCTTCTTGAGGTCGGCGGCGTCGAGGTCCACGTCGACGGTGACGCCCTTGGCGTGCTTGGCCTGCTCGATGGCCTCCTCGAAGAGGTCGCCGTCCACGCCGAGCACGGTCTTGCCGAACATCTGGATGAGGCGCCGGTAGGAGTCCCAGGCGAACCGGTCGTCACCCGCCTGCGCGGCAAGCCCGGCCACGGACTGGTCCGAGAGGCCGATGTTGAGGACGGTGTCCATCATCCCGGGCATCGAGAACTTGGCGCCGGACCGTACGGATACGAGGAGGGGGTCGTCCGCCTGGCCGAGCTTCTTGCCCATCTTCGCTTCGAGGGCTTCGAGGTGCGCACTCACCTCGTCGCGCAGGGCCGGGGGCTCCGCACCGCTGTCCAGGTAGACCTTGCAGGCCTCGGTGGTGATGGTGAAGCCCGGTGGCACGGGGAGACCGAGATTGGTCATCTCGGCGAGGTTGGCTCCCTTCCCGCCGAGCAGGTCCTTGAGATCCTTGTTGCCCTCGGTGAAGTCGTAAACGAACTTCTGCTGATCTTGTGTTTCCGGCACGGGACTCGATCTCCTCGGCTCGGCTGCCCTGACGGCGGGGAGCGTACCCAGATCAAAGGCCCCTGAGCAGGTCCACTCCACCGTCATACGGCTGTAACCACCCGCCTGCCACGTGTTCGAAAGTGCGGCGCCCGAACGAGGCCCTTACGAGGTGCCTTCAAGCCTCGAACACACACCCACCCTCCGCCCGCGATGGACGCTTGGAATTTCACTATACGTAACCGATGGTTCGAGGTGTCGAACATCAAGTGGGTGGCACTGAGTGCCACGCATTGGAGAGGTGAGCACAGCGGGATGCCACCGATTCACCTCTCAGTTGCCGCTCATCTGAGCGAAGGCCCGATCAGAGTGGCGAGAATCACGCCTTGTCAGGGTCCATTGTCTCGCCTTTTGGATACAACGAGAGGGGGCACGCTCAGATGAGCGACACGCCGGGAAGGGGGGCCGACCACCTCCGCGAATGCCGAGGGGCAGCTCCTCCACGGTCCCCTGATACGGCTGATACGGGCCCTCTTCGCATCAGGGGGCCGGGGCCCGCCGTCCCCGGCGAAGGAATCACGCCATATTTCAGGACGCCCGGTCGTCCCCGGGCTCCCGCAACCCGGCGAGGGCCTCGCGGGTCTTCACGGTGCAGTTGTGCTCATCGCCCAGGACGCGCTCGCAGATCTCGAGCACGGCCCGCCACTCGGCCTCCGCCTCGTCGAGGCGGCCGAGGCCCTTGAGGGTGATGCCGAGATTGTGGCGGGTCCAGAGGGTTCCGGTGTTCTCCGGGCCCAGCACGCGGAGCCGTCCCTTGATCGTCTCCCGGATCTCCCGCTCGGCCTCCGCGAACCGGCCGAGCTTGTTGAGCACGTACCCCCAGCTGTGCCGCGCGGCCAGCGTGGCCTCGGCCTCGGCGCCCAGCGCCCGGACGCGCCCCTCGACCACCTGGCGGAATTCCGCCTCGGCCTCCTCATAGCGCTCCTGATCGCGCACCAGCGCCGCCAGGTTCAGACGTGTCGTCAGCGCGAGCGGGGCGTCCCGGCCAAGGACCCGGGCCTCCGCCTCCACGACCACCCGGTACTCGGCCTCGGCCTCCTCGCGGCGTCCCAGGTTGGCCAGGGTCCTGGCCCGGCCGCCCCGGGTCATGAGGGTCGACTGCTTGTCCGGTCCGAGGACGCGGAGCCAGTCGTCGAGCACCTCGGTGTACTCCGCCAGCGCCTCCTCGTTCAGCCCCGCCAGCCTCATGCTGGTCGCCAGGCAGTAGCGCGTGCTCAGGACATTGGCATGGTCCTCCCCGAACACCGGGATCTGCTGCTCCAGGAGTTCGCGGTAGATCGGCCGCGCTTCGTCGTACCGCCCCTGGTCCTCCAGGACGAACGCGCGCAGCCGCTGGGCGATGAGCGAGTCGTCGTGCCATTTCCCGAGCGTGCCGACCGTCTCCTCCACCAGCGTGTCGAGCTCGGCCTCCGCCTCGGCGTACCGGCTCAGGGCGCGCAGCCGGTGGATGCGGTTGCGGCGCGCGCGGCGGATCCGCCAGTTCCACGGCTTCAGGCTCGCGGAGGTCCGCTCGACCAACTCCCGCCACAGCGCCTCGGCCTCTTCGTTGCGCTGTCTGGTGTCCAAGAGCTCGCCGAGGGCAAACTCCGCCGTCAGCAGCGCGTCGTCCACGTCCGACTCCGCCGAGCGGCAGTCCTCGACCACCGACCGCAGCTCGGCCTCGGCCTCGTCGTACAGCCCGAGCCTGCGCAGCGCGACGGCCAGCCAGACCCGCGGGGCCACGGTCCTGGCGTGCCTGGGGCCGTCCAGCTCCCGCCGCCCGGCGGCCACGGTCCGGAACTCCCGCGCGGCCTCCTCCACGCGCGCGAGGTCCACCAGCACCCGCCCGTAGACCTGGCGCCGGGACAGGACCTCCGCCCGATGGTCGCCGCCCACCCGCCGGTCCCACGCGTCGAGCAGCGTGCGGGACTCCTCCTCCGCCGCCTCCAGCCGCCCGGCGTCGTGGAGCAGGTCCACGAGGTAGCCGCGGGCGAAGAGGGTGTAGTCGTGCTCCTCGCCGTGCACCCGCGCCGAGACCGCGACCACCGCCCGCAGCTCGCGCTCCGCCTCGTCGCGCTCCCCGAGCTTGTTCAGGGTGATCGCCAAATGCCCACGGAGGTTGCGGGATTCGAGGTCCTCGGCGGACCTCAGCCCCGCGATCTGCTCCCGCGCCGCCTCCTTCAGCTCCTCGGCGTACCCCTTCCATCCGGCCCTGACGAGCTCGTAGGCCAGGTTGGGCAGGAACCGCACGCCCCACCAGCCGGATTCCTCGTTCCGCGCGTCGGCGTTGTCCAGCACCTGGTCGACCTGGTAGCGCACCCCCCTCGGCAATCCGTTGTCCGCCGCGAGCCGCCGCACCAGCGCGATCATCATCGGCTGGACCCGCTCCGAGGTGTAGGACCGGGGCGGGACCTCGCGGGTCGGGGGCGGGGTGGCCGGTTCGGGCGGCTGCCGCACCGGCTCCTCCCGCTCCGGCGGCGCCTCCTCCGCCGCGTCCTCCAGCAGCCCGAGCCGCGACAGCAGCTCCGGCGAGGCCGCCGCGAACGGAAGGGCCTCCTCGGCGACGCGGGAGTCCCCGTGGTCGCCCGAGAGCCGGGCGCGGAACTCGGGGCCGCTGCCCTGGCGGTGCAGCAGGAACTCGGTGACCTGCGCCGCCGTCTCCAGCGCGTCCGAGGTCCGGACCGCGTCCAGCAGCAGATCCACGACGCCGGGGTGGAACTCGTACTCCTCCGCGCTCCCCTCCCGTCCGCGCAGCAGCCCGCCCAGGAACACCTCGGCCAGCTGCGCCGGGTGGAAGCGCTTCCCACGGCCCGCGCCCGCCTGGTGGATCAGCCGCATCACCGGCAGGGTCAGCGGATGGACCGTGGCCAGCGCCCCGGCCAGGCGCTGGGCCTCGGGCGAGGCGGCGCCCCGGAAGCGGCGCAGCCGCTCCTCGGCGGTCGGCTCGGGGGCGTGGGCCGTGGCCCGCGCGGCCACCGGCTTCTCCGCGCCGTCCAGCAGCATCACCGGCAGCGGCTCACCGCCGCCGCCGGTACCGGTGAGCGCCGCCCACGCGCCCAGCTCGCCCTCGGCCAGCTCCAGCACGGGCACCGGTGTCATGCCCTCGTACGACACCAGGCCGCGCGGCAGCACCGGATGGCGCACCGACAGGGCGCGGCCCGGCGCGCCCTCGCGGCCGCCCGCGTCGACCAGCAGCCGCTGGGTGGGCATACCGCGCTCCGGCCACATCCGCGCGGGCAGCGGCTGGAGCACCGCCACCGGTGAGTGGCGGGCCCAGCGGCGCAGCAGCCGCGGAATCGCGCCGCCGCGCCACCCCGGGCCCACCCCGTCCGAGAGGACCAGCATCACGGTGCGGCCGGAGGTGTCGGTGAGCTGGCGGGCGGTGCGGCGCGGGGCGCCGGGGGCGTACGGCCGCGCCCTGAGCACCGGCCGGTCCTCTTGGGCGCTGTCCAGGCCGTAGGTCCGCACCGAGCGGAAGGCGCCCTGACGCTCCAGCAGTCCGCGCACCTCGGCGGCGAGCTGCTGCCACAGCACCATCGACGGGCCGTCGTCCACGATGAGCGCGACGCTCAGCCAGCGCTCCGGGCGGGGGCGCAACACCACGTCCGGCAGACCGGTCTCGGCGATCCACTCGGCGGTGGCGGTCTCGTCGACGCGGAAGGACGTGCGCGACGGCACGCTGCGCCGCAGCGGCCGCAGCGCGCGGGACAGCCGGCGCGTCCCGGGGAGCGCCCGGACGCCCCGGACGCCGACGGCACGCGCCGGGCGGGCCGCGGCGGGGCGGGCGGCGCCGGGGGCGTAGAGCCCGGCGGGGACGAGGGGTCCCGGCTCGGGTTCGCCGGGGGTGAGCGCCCCGGGGAGCTGCCGCTGGGCGCCCTTCGCCTCGTCCTCGCCGTCGGCCGCGCCGGAGGCGGGAGCGGCGGAACGCCGGGACGGCGCCGGTTCCTCGCCGTCCCCTTCGTCCCGCGCCGGGGCGGTGGTGGCGGCGAACCACAGGACGTCGCGCAGCTCCACCTCGGAGAGCTCGACCCCCGCGTCCTCCAGCAGGGCGCACAGCCGCTCGATCATTGCGCGTCGACTTCGTTCAGCGAGCGGAACAGCTTGTCGAGGACGTCCTGGTCGACCCGTACCCCGGAGGAGCGCAGCCGGACCGCGTTGAGCAGCTGGTCGGTGGCCAGCTCCCGCTCGTTGCGCCGGGACACGAAGTCGGCGATCAGCTCCTGGGCCCGCGCGCCGACCTCCTCGCCCAGATGCATGGTGACGATTTGCTGGAGCTGCGCCTCGTCGGGCTGCTTGAGGTCGAGCCGGACGCAGCGGCGCAGAAACGCCGGGGGAAACTCACGCTCACCGTTGCTGGTGATGACGACGACGGGGAAGACGGAGCAGCTGACCCAGCCGCTGGTGATCCCGACCTTCTCCCGGGAGCCGGCGTACTGCACATGGACCGTCCTCCCCTCCCCCAGCCGGGCCAGCTCCGGAATCTCGAACTCACCCTCCTCGAAGACCGTGAGGAGGTCATTGGGCAGGTCGACATCGCCCTTGTCGAGCTCGTCCACGAGCAGCACCCGCGGTGTGCGGGCCGGAAGGAGCGCGGTGCCCAGCGGGCCGAGCCGCAGATAGTCGCCGATGTCCGGCTCGGTCCCGGCGGTCTCGTCGGCGCGCCGCTTGAGGGAGGCTTCGCGCAGCCTGCCCACCGCGTCGTACGAGTAGAGGCCCTCGGTGAGCGTGGAGCGGCTGTTGACCGGCCAGTGCAGCACCTCGCCCAGCATCAGCTCGCGGGCGATGGCGTGGGCCAGGGTCGACTTGCCGGTGCCTGGCCGGCCGGTGACCAGCAGCGGGCGGTGCAGGTGTAGCGCCATGTTGACGACGTCGCGGTCCTCGTCGGAGATCAGATACGGCAGCGGCCGCTCCTTGTCCCGGCGCCGCGCGTCCTCGCCGAAGCGCCGCCACGGCGGGGCGGCGGGCCAGGTCTCCACCTCGTGGGGCCGGGTGTCGCCGCCCTGGAAGAGCCTCCAGTCCTGTGCCATCTTCTTCGTCTCTCCTCAGGGTGCGGACTTAGGGTGCGGACAGGTCGAGCTGGTCGGGGAGCGGGCGGTGCGGATCGTCCCACAGAAGGGCCATATGGCGGCCGTGGTGGCTCTCGTCGGCCTCGCTCGCCGACCGGAGCTTGCGCAGATGCTGAGGCAGGGACCACAGCCGTTCGGTGCGGAGCAGGGTCTCCAACTCGGCCTGCGCGGCGGCGCCCTCCGCCTCGCCGTGCCATATGAGGACGGGCACGCCGCCGAACAGACAGGCGTTGAAGACCTCCGAACGAGCCCGCACCGGGGACGTCAGCACCACGCCCGGAGCGTCCTCCTGGCCCTGGAGGTCGCCGTTGACCTGCTTGAACGTCTCATAGTGGGCGGACAGCCAGTGCAGATCCTCGGCGCCCGCCGTACCGACCCGCTCCCAGCGCCGCTCCCACAGATGCCGCTGGTGCTCCCGGAGTTCGGTGCAGCGCACGACGACCGGATAGTCCGTGCCGAGCGAGCGCTCCAGCGGCCCCTCGGCGTCGAGCTGCCAGCGGTGCACGGCCAGTTCCAGGTCGGTGGGGGTCACGAAGAACTCCACCAGCGTGTCATGGGTGCGGGCATGTCCGCTCAGGAGGCGATCGAGGCCGCGCTGTATCTCCTCCAGCGAGGCGGGGGTATCGGCCTTCGCCAGGGAGTTGACGTTGTCACCGCGCCGCGACCAGACCTCATAGGCGCGCCGCTGCCCGTCCCCGCTCGGCGAGTGGAGCCGTATCTGGATCCGCTGGTCCGTGACGGTGTCCGGGTCTGCTTGTACGCGCTCGGCGTGCTCCTGCGCTTCACCGCGCCGTTCGTGCAGCTGGCCCTCGAGGTCGATCCGCTTGGCGCACTTCAGCGACCACGCTTGCAGTTCTCCCGCGACCGCTCCCCCGCAGAGCGCGGCGAAGTGCTCCACGACGCGCAGCAGCTGCGGGAGTTGTTTCGGCGGAGGGAGCAGCACGGCTTCGAGGTCGTCGACCAGCGCGGCCGGATCGAGGGACGACAGGGCCATGGTGGGGTACTTCTCGCGGGCGACCTCGGCGAAGTCGTGCCACCCCCGTTGCCCCAGCCGCTCCAGCAGCCCGACCAGCCCCACGTACTCGGCATGGGTCAGCCACTGGTTCTGGAGCAGATGGCACGCCTCGCGGATCCCTGTGCGGACCGGGGCCCGCGCGCTCAGCTCCGCGAAGAGGGTGACGGTGCCGTGCGGGTTCTCCAGCGCCCAGTCGACCAGGTCCTCGGCCGAGGGAGGCGTCGTGGCGGGCGGGTCGGTGGTGAACTGCTCGCAGAGCCCGACGACGGCCTCCCCCGCGAGGCCGGGACGCTCCCCCAGCAGCACGCCGATCGCGTGGATCAGCTTGGTGCGCTCCCGCCGCTGCTGCTCGTCCAGCGGCGAACGGGGCGGGCCGAGCGGGATGTCCTCACCGTTCCGGTCCCCCCTGCTGATGTGCACGGTCGGGAACTGCCGCAGTCCCTCCTCCCGGCCCAGCCGCTCGAACTCGCCCCGGACCCCCTGCCACACCCGGTCGAGGTCCGGCGCCACGCCGCCGGCGGAGGCCGCTTCGAGCTGCCGTAACAGCACGGAGGTGAACAGGCCCGCGCCCTGCTGGTTCTTGGACACCGCCCCGGGCTGACAGGCGCGCATCCAGTAGATCTCGCGGGCGTTGTTGATCTCCGGCTTCGTGGCGGGCTCGTCCGGCTTGGGGACCATCATGTGGGCGCGGAGGGGAAGGGCCTGCCAGCAGGCGTCGATAATCACGGTGACCCGGTCCACGCCCCGCTTCGGCAGATGCTCGGTGCGCAGCAGCGTCATCAGGTTCAGCGCGTCGAGGCCCCGTATGTCCCGGTCCCGCGCCTCCGGGTACAGCAGGCTCCAGCGGCCTCCCGGGGCCTGTACGCCGTGCCCCGCCCAGTAGATCCACAGCCAGTCCGCGTCGAGGGACCGCAGCTCCTCCATGAAGACCTGACGGATGGTGGGGCCGTCCGCCGGGCGGTAGTCGCGGTCCGCCGCTTCCACGGCCGCCTTGTTTCCCTCCGTGGGCGAGGCCAGCAGGCGGATGTTCTCCGGCGGCACGCCCAGCCCGGTCAGCCACGTCCGCATCGCGAGCGCGTCGTTCACCGGGCCGTCGAGGGTCCAGCCGTCGCCGCCGCTGTACTGCTCGACCGCCACGATCACGGCGTGGGTGCGGCGCCAGTCGTGCGCCACCGCTGTCACTTCGGCAGCTCCGGGGCCAGCAGGTCGTACAGCCGCTGGTGGGCGAAGTACGAGGTGTGGGCGCGCGGGAAGGGCTGGCGGGTGTTGACGCGCAGATCGGTGACCCGGCCGGGGAAGACCTTCTCGCCGACGAAGCCGAGCAGATCCCGCTCGTCGTAGACGTTGATCCAGCGGGGGAACGCGGCCGGCAGCGGTTCGTCGCGGCGCAGCGCGGTGAGCGCGTCCAGTTCGTAGAGGAACGGTGCCTGGGAGCCGACCGTCACCAGCAGCTCCACCCCGGCGGGCGGATCGGGCTCGGCGAGCAGATCGACACAGGCGATACCGCCGAGGCTGTGGGCGAGCAGCACCACCGGGCCGTCCCCCGCCTCGACCGCGTCGCGCACCGCCGCCCGGATCGCGGCGCGCACCCCCGCGCCGCGCACCTGGTAGCGGAGGATGTCGCCACTGGCCGGGACGGAACCCTTGGTGATTCCGCCGCGGAAGGTATGGGCCAGTGAAGACAGCGGCGAGAGGTAGGCGTTGAGCGCCCGTACGGCGACGCCCTTCGCGGCACCGGCGACGAATCCGCCCCGGTCGGTGCCGCCCAGCTGATCGGTGAGCGCGCCGACGAGCGCGTCGCGGTCGGCGCCGTCCACCGCGAGTGGCTCGTCGTCGCCGTACGGACCCTCTGCCAGCTGGACGGCCAGGGCGTACACGGCGCGGGCCGCGATGGGCTCGATGCCGTCGGCGGGCGAGCTGCCGCCCAGGCTGCCGGAGATCTCGTCGGCCACGCGGCCGGCGGCCTCGTCGAGATGCGGTGCGAGATCCGCGACGAGCCGGGGCAGACCGCCACCGGTCTGCCCGGTGCCGGCGAGCGTCAGCCCGCGCACCGTGTCGGCCACGGTCTCCCAGGGGTCGACGCGGCCGGGCGCGAAGCCCGTCTCCTCGCCGCCGTCCTGCGCCGCCTGTACGAACTCCCGCAGCTCCGCGAGCGGATCCACCTCCAGCAGCGCCCATACGGCCAGCGGATCGTCCTCGTCCAGCGCGCCGTCACCGCCGACGCCGCGGTTCTTGGTGCGCACCGGGAGCGACGCCCCGCCGAGCCCCAGCGCGGCTCCGTGCTCCTCGCCCCAGAAACAGCGGGCGACCTGGACATCGGCTCTCACCCGCCCCAGGCCGCTCATGACCCGTGCGAAGCTCTTCTCGTACGACTTGGCCCGGACCCCCGTGCCGTGGACGAAGACGACGCTTGTCACCGATCCCCCCAGATCGTCCAGATCCCACCGCGACCACGAGCCCATCACTTTATCCGGTGATGACCCCGTGTGACCCCCGGACTACCGGGTTCAGCCGCCCGAGGTGTCGAGCTCCGCGTCCGCGCCGACGCCCGCGCAGTCGTACGGGTCGTCCAGCCAGCCGTCGGGCAGCACCACGCGGTTGCGGCCCGAGGTGCGGCCGCGCGGGCCGTCGGCGCCGGGGGGCCACTCCTGGTCCAGGTCCAGCTCGGCCAGCAGGGCGTCCAGCTCGGCGAGTGAGGAGGTGATCGCCAGCCGCTTGCGCATCTCCGAGCCCACCGAGAAGCCCTTGGTGTACCAGGCGACATGCTTACGGAAGTCGATCACGCCGCGCTCCTCGTCCTCCAGCCACTCGGCGAGCAGCTCGGCGTGGCGGCGCATCACGGCCGCGACCTCCTTGAGCGTCGGCCGCGCGTACCCCGGCGCCCCGGAGCCGGACACCGACGCCCCGCCGCCCGGTTCGAACGCGGCCACCAGGTCGCCGAAGAGCCAGGGCCGCCCCAGGCAGCCGCGCCCGACGACCACGCCGTCACAGCCCGTCTCGCGCATCATCCGGACGGCGTCGTCTGCGGACCAGATGTCGCCGTTGCCCAGCACCGGGATCTCGGGGACGGCCTCCTTCAGCCGGGCGATCGCCTCCCAGTCGGCGGTGCCGCCGTAGTGCTGGGCCGCGGTGCGGCCGTGCAGGGCGATCGCGGTCACGCCCTCCTCGACGGCGATCCGGCCCGCGTCGAGGAAGGTGATGTGGTCGTCGTCGATGCCCTTGCGCATCTTCATGGTCACCGGCAGCGGGCCCGCGGCGGTCACGGCCTCGCGCAGGATCGAGCGCAGCAGATGCCGCTTGTACGGGAGCGCCGAGCCGCCGCCCTTACGGGTCACCTTGGGCACCGGGCAGCCGAAGTTGAGGTCGATGTGGTCGGCGAGGTCCTCGTCCACGATCATCTGGACGGCCTTGCCGACGGTCACCGGGTCCACCCCGTACAGCTGGATGGAGCGCGGCTTCTCGGTGCCGTCGAAGTGGATCAGCCGCATCGTCTTGGCGTCCCGCTCCACCAGCGCCCGGGTGGTGATCATCTCGCTGACGAACAAGCCCTTGCCGCCCGAGAACTCCCTGCACAGGGTGCGGAACGGAGCGTTGGTGATCCCGGCCATCGGTGCCAGGACGACCGGCGGCTGGACCGTATGGGGTCCGATCCGCAGCTGCGTCCGCTCCGGGTGCGGCGTCTGCGGCGATTGCGTCATGGGATCAGCTTCCTCGTGCGTACTACGGTGGGAGGGCGGGGCCGATCTCTTATTGTCCCGCACCCGCGGGAGGGAACTCGTCCCGCACCCGCGAGAGGGATCGACAGGGCGGTGCTGACCGCCGCACCGACGGTATCGATGTAGCGTTCAACCATGCGTGAGCTCAGCCATCGGCGGCGCATGCTTGTGCTGGCGATCTGCTGCATGAGCCTGCTGCTCGTCAGCCTCGACAACACGGTTCTCAATGTCGCGCTGCCCTCGATACGGAGTGATCTGCACGCCTCCGTCTCGGGGATGCAGTGGACGATCGACGCCTACACCCTGGTCCTCGCCGCCCTGCTGATGCTCTCGGGGTCGACGGCCGACCGGGTGGGACGCAAGCGCACCTTCCAGACCGGGCTGGTGATCTTCACCCTCGGCTCGGGGCTGTGCAGCCTCGCGCCCAATCTGGAGACGCTGGTCCTCTTCCGGATGGTGCAGGCGATCGGCGGTTCGATGCTCAACCCCGTCGCCATGTCGATCATCACCAACGTCTTCACCGAGCCCAGGGAGCGGGCCCGCGCCATCGGGGCCTGGGGCGGGGTCGTCGGCATCAGCATGGCGGCCGGGCCGATCGTGGGCGGGCTGCTGGTGGAGTCCGTCGGCTGGCGCTCGATCTTCTGGATAAACATTCCGGTCGGGCTCGCGGCGCTGCTCCTCACCGCCCGTTACGTCCCCGAGTCGCGTGCCCCCAGGCCGCGCCGGGCCGATCCGGTCGGCCAGCTGCTGGTCATCGCGGTGCTGGGCACCCTCACCTACGCGATCATCGAGGCGCCGGACCGCGGCTGGGACTCGCCGCTGATCGCGACCTGTGCGGGGATCGCCGCCCTGGGGCTGCTCACGCTGATCCGCTACGAGCGGCGGCGTGCGGAACCGCTGATCGATGTGCGGTTCTTCCACAGCGCGCCGTTCAGCGGGGCGACGGTCGTCGCGGTGTGCGCCTTCGCGGCGCTCGGCGGCTATCTCTTCATGAATACGCTCTACCTCCAGGACGTGCGCGGGCTCAACGCGCTGCACGCCGGGCTGTGGATGCTGCCCATGGCGTTCATGTGCTTCGTCTGCGCGCCGCTGTCCGGACGGCTGGTGGGCGCCCGCGGGCCGCGGCCGTCGATGCTGGTGGCCGGGGTGGCCATAACGGCCAGCGGGATCCTGTTCGCCGTCTTCGACGTCCAGGCGAGCGATGCGGGGCTGCTGATCGGCTATGTGCTGTTCGGCCTGGGCTTCGGCATGGTCAACGCGCCCATCACCAATACGGCGGTCTCCGGGATGCCCCGCTCCCAGGCCGGGGTCGCCGCGGCCGTCGCCTCCACCAGCCGCCAGGTGGGCCAGTCGCTCGGTGTCGCGGTCATCGGCGCGGTGCTGGCGGCGGGCGCCGCGTCGGCGGCGGCGGGCGGAATGGGGCACGCCGCCTCGCCGGCGGCCGCCGCGTCGTTCGTGGACGCGGCCCGCCCCGCGTGGTGGATCATCGCCGCGTGCGGTGCCGTCATCCTGCTGCTGGGGCTGGTGACCACGGGCCAGTGGGCCGAGAGGACGACCCGGCACGCGGCCGCGCTGTTCGAGGAGGGCAAGCCGACGGGGCAGACGTCGGCGAACGCGAAGGCGCCATAGGCGCCCGGGGGGGGCGGCCGTCCGGCGAACCGTGCCGCCTGCGGCGGCGGGCCGCCCCCTTCTCGCCCCCTCCCGCAGCATCGCCCTGCCCTGCGCGCTGCGAAACCGGCCGCTCTCACGTGACCGGAACCGCACCTCTCGATAGTCATGCGACGCATTGACCCCACAGCGCGGTCACGGTTGCATGCTTGTGGCCCTCGGTTGGGGAACCGGGGAGAAGGACCATGTCCTGTCTCAGGGGGGAAAATGAGGGGAAACGCGAATCGGAGTGCCACCAGACGTGTGCGGGCCGCCTTAGGCGCCACGGTCGTGGTCTGCGCGGTCACGGCGGCGCTGCCCGGAGCCGCTTCGGCTGAGCCGAGGACCGTGCCGGGCGCCACGAGCGTCAGCGGAGCCGGGGTCGAGCGGATCAGTGTCGCGACCGACGGCACCCAGGGTGACGGCGACTCCGCCGACGCCACGATCACGGCCAACGGCCGGCGTATCGCCTTCGCGTCGTCGGCGAAGAACCTCGCACCCGCCACCCCGGTGACAGGGCAGCGGGTATTCGTCCGCGACCAGCGGACGAGCCAGACCACACTGATGAGCACCCTCACCGCACCGATCCAGCCGCCGGTGATCAGCGGTGACGGGCAATACGTCGCCCTATGGGGGTTGTTGCAAAGGGACACGACGACCTTCCTGTCCCGGGTGAGCTCGGCAAGCACGATCGGCATCAACTGCTCGGGCCTCAGCTGTAGTCAGCCGTCGCTGAGCACGGACGGCCGCTACATCGCCCAGGTCGCCACCTTCAGCCGACCGCCGTCCCGGCAGCGCATCGAGGTAAATGACTGGCAGGCCAACCACACGCAGACCGTCACCGAGTTCGGCCACAACGTCTCGTCCCGGCCGTCCATCAGCGGCGACGGCCGCTTTGTCGCCTACCAGGACGGCCAGGCGGAGGACGTCTTCGTATGGGACCAGACCGACGACACCTCCGCCGGTCCGATCGAGGGCCCGTCCAAGGCGGCGACCCTCGTCCAGATCAGCAAGGACGGCAGCAAGATCGTCTACCTCTCGGGCGCCGACACCTACGTCCAGGACGAGAGCTCGGGCGCCGACCAACTGGTGCCGAACGCGCGGGGCGTGGCCATCGACCCCACCGGCCGCTATCTGCTGTACGCCCCACACGACACGAACGGGCCGTCGCTCATGCTGCGCGACCTGGAGACGGGCACCGACGAGATCGTCTCGAACCAGCCCGCCTCGGCCGGAACCGACGCGGTCAGCGCGGGTGGGCGCGATGTGGTCTTCCACTCCACGGCCGACGACATCGTCCCCGGCGACACCAACGGCAAGTCGGACGTCTTCGTCCGCCACCTCTACTGACCACCCGACCACCACGCTCGCCCTCCCGCCGCCCCACCGCTCGCACACGAGCGGTGGGGCCGTAACGGAGCCCGCGCGCTCACCAGGGCAGAGCCCCGGGCCCGGCGGGTCAGACCGTGGCCGGGGCCACCTGCTCCGTTGTGGCCTCTTCCGTCGTGGCCTCTTCCGCGAGCGCCAGCGCGTGCAGCCGCTCCAGCCGCTCCTGCGTCTCCACGTCCGCCGGGGTGTACGTGAGCAGCTTGGAGCCCTGCTGGGGGCCGGTCCACAGGCTGGTGGAGGCCAGCCGGAGGATGCCCACCTGCGACTGGCGGTAGACCTTGATCTTGTCGCCGGGCCGGATCACCTCATGCCGCGCCCAGATCTCCCGGAACTCCGGCGAGGCCTCCTCCAGCCGCTTCACCATCGCCTTCCAGGCGGGCTCGGCCACATGCTCGGCCATGACGGCCCGGAACTTGGCCGCCATCAGCCGGATCGTCTCGTCCCGGTCCACCAGGCTGGAGCGCCATTCGTCATTGGTGAAGGCCAGCCACAGGCAGTTGCGGTCCTCCGGCGCCACCTGGTCCAGGTCGCACATCAGCAGCCGGTAGCTGCGGTTGTAGGCGAGCAGGTCGAAGCGGCTGTTCTGGACGCAGGCGGGGAACGGCTCGAGCCGCTCCAGCATGAGCTGGAGCGACTGCGGAATGCCGGTGCACTCGCTCGCCGGGGTCGGATCGATGGCACCGGCGAGCGCGAAGAGGTGGGCGCGCTCGCTGCGGTCCAGGAGCAGCGCGCGGGCGATGGCGTCGAGGACCTGCGCCGAGACATGGATGTCGCGGCCCTGCTCCAGCCAGGTGTACCAGGTCACACCCACGGTCGAGAGCTGCGCGACCTCCTCGCGGCGCAGCCCGGGGGTGCGCCGGCGGCGGCCCCGCGGCAGCCCCACCTGCTCGGGTGTGATCCGCTCCCGTCGGCTGCGCAGGAACGCGGCCAGCTCGCCCCGCCGTATCTCGGCCCCCGCGCTCCTGCTCTCGGCCGTGGCCCCGGCCGTGGCATCGTGCACCATCGTGGTCATGCCTCCAGGGTGCCCGAGAGCTCAGCCGGTTGCCAGGTACTTCTTGTACCAGGATAAAGACACTCTGGTACCAGCTTGAGCGACGCGGGATCTTCGTAAGCGTGACCGAAACGCAGATTTCCACGATACGAACGAGAACCGCCACCCCGGGTGCGACGAAGACCCCCGGGCGGACCCAGACCCACACCTCCTCCGGACCCGCGCTGAGCCCCCTCGGTCTGTTCACCGTGCTGCTGGGCGCGGCGCTGCCGCTGATCGACTTCTTCATCGTCAATGTGGCGCTGCCCACCATGGACCACGACCTCCACGCCGGTCCGGCCGTACTGGAGCTGGTGGTCGCCGGATACGGCGTGGCGTACGCGGTGCTGCTGGTCCTCGGCGGGCGGCTGGGCGACACCTTCGGGCGGCGCCGGCTCTTCCTCGCCGGGATGGCGGCCTTCGGGCTGACCTCGCTGGCCTGCGGGCTCGCGCCGGACGCCTGGAGCCTGGTGGGCGCCCGGGTGGCGCAGGGCGCCTCGGCCGCGCTGATGCTTCCGCAGGTGCTGGCCACGATCCACTCCTCGACCAGCGGTTCGCGCCGCGCCCGCGCGCTCAGCATGTACGGCGCGACGGCCGGTCTGTCCATGGTCGCGGGGCAGATCCTGGGCGGTGTGCTGGTGGCCGCGGACATCGCGGGCACCGGGTGGCGCGCGGTCTTCCTGGTCAATGTGCCGGTCGCGCTGCTCGGCCTGGTTCTCGCGGTCCGCACCGTCCCCGAGACCCGCTCGGAGCGGCCCGCGCCGGTGGACGTGCCGGGCACCGTACTGCTCGCGCTGTCGCTGATCACCCTGATGGTGCCGCTGACCGAGGGTCGGGCGGCGGGCTGGCCGCTGTGGACCTGGCTGGGGCTGGGCGCGTTCCCGTTCGTGGCCGCCGCGTTCTACGTCGTGGAGCGGCGCCGGGACCGGGCGGGGCACACGCCGCTGCTGCCGCCGAGCCTGTTCGCCCTGCCCGGGCTGCGGCGCGGGCTGGCCATGGTGGTGCCGTTCTCGATCGGCTTCGGCGGCTTCATGTTCGTCATCGCGGTCGCGCTCCAGCAGGGGCTGCGGTACGGGCCGGTGGAGGCCGGGCTGGCGCTGGCGCCGATGGCCACGACGTTCTTCGTGGCCTCGCTGATGGGCCCGCGCCTGGTGGGCCGCTACGGCAGCCGTGTGGTGACCGCCGGCGGGCTGATCCAGGCGGTGGGCATCGCGCTGCTGACGGTGGCCGTATGGCGGAACTGGCCGGATCTGTCGCTGGCCGGGCTGCTGCCGGGCGTCGCGCTGGCCGGGTTCGGGCAGGGGCTCCAGCTTCCGGTGCTGATCCGGATCGTGCTGGCCGATGTGCCGAGCGAGCGGGCGGGGGTGGGGAGCGGCGTGATGGTCACCACCCAGCAGTCGGCGCTGGCGCTGGGCGTGGCGACGCTCGGCACGCTCTTCCTGTCCCTGGGGCCGTCGGCGGGCATGGGTGACGCGCTGGTCATCACGCTCGCGGCGCAGCTGGGGGCGGTCGCGCTGACCCTGCTGATGAGCCTGCGGCTGCCGCGCAAGGTGTCGTAGGAGGTCGCGGAAAACAAGCGGAGCAAGTGGCGAAACAAGCGGAACAACCGAACGAGGCAACGGGTGGGCGATGACAGATATTGAAATCTGTCATCGCACATGCCACGCTCTCCTTGGACACCCCACCCCGGAATCCCAAGGAGCACCCCCGTGCAGAACCGCCAGCTCGGCACCACCGGCCCCCACGTCTCCGCGCTCGGCCTCGGCTGTATGGGCATGTCCGCCATGTACGGCGGCGACGTCGACCGCGCCGAGTCCATCGCCACCATCCACGCCGCACTCGACGCCGGGATCACCCTGCTCGACACCGGCGACTTCTACGGCATGGGCCACAACGAACTGCTCATCAACGAGGCCCTGCGCACCGCCCCCGCCGCCCACCGCGAACGCGCCCTGACCAGCGTGAAGTTCGGCGCCCTGCGCGGCCCGGACGGCGCCTGGACCGGCCATGACGGGCGCCCCGCCGCCATCAAGAACTTCCTCGCCTACTCGCTCCAGCGGCTGGGCACCGACCACATCGACATCTACCGCATCGCCCGCCTCGACCCGGCCGTCCCGATCGAGGAGACGGTGGGGGCCATCGCCGAGGCCGTACAGGCGGGTTACGTACGGCACATCGGCCTCTCGGAGGTGGGCGCCGAGACCATCCGGCGGGCCGCCGCCGTCGCCCCGATCTCGGATCTCCAGATCGAGTACTCGCTGGTCGCGCGCGGTATCGAGGACGAGATCCTGCCCGTCTGCCGTGAGCTGGGCATCGGCATCACCCCGTACGGAGTGCTCTCGCGCGGGCTGATCAGCGGCCACTGGAACCGGGAGCGCACGACGGACGCCCAGGACTTCCGCAACAGGGCCCCGCGGTTCCAGGGCGAGAACCTCGACCGCAACCTCGAACTCGTGGAGGCGCTCCGCAAGATCGCCGACGCCAAGGGCGTCAGCGTCGCCCAGATCGCCATCGCGTGGGTGCTCGCGCAGGGCGTCCGGCGCTCCACCGCCATCGTCCCGCTCGTCGGTTCCCGCCGCCGCGACCAGTTGGCCGAGGCCCTGGGCGCGCTTGACGTTACGCTCGACGCCGACGACCTGGACGCCATCGAGGAGGCCGTCCCGGCGGACGCCGCCGCGGGCGCCCGCTACCCGGAGGCCCAGATGGCCACCCTCGACAGCGAGAAGAAGTAAGGGACCCGATGCCGCCGCCGCCCGAGACCCCCCTGACGCCCGCCCGCATCCTCGAAGCCACCGAGGACGTGCTGCGCCGCTACGGCCCCGCGAAGGCCACGGTGGTGGACGTGGCCCGGGCGCTGGGGGTCAGCCACGGCAGCGTCTACCGCCACTTCCGCTCCAAGACGGCGCTGCGCGAGGCGGTCACCGAGCGGTGGCTGGACCAGGAGCACGACAGCCTGTCCCGGATCGCCCGCGCCAAGGGCCCGGCGGCCGACCGGCTGGAGGACTGGCTGCTCACGCTGTTCGCGGCCAAGCGCCGTAAGGCGGGCGTCGATCCGGAGCTCTTCGCCACGTATCTGGCGCTGGCCTCCGAGAACAGCGAGATCGTCGCGCGCCATGTCGAGACGATGATCGGCCAGCTCACCACGATCGTCGAAAGCGGCATCGCGAGCGGGGAGTTCACGATGCGGGATGCCCGTGTCACGGGCCGGGCGCTGTGGGACGCGACGGCGCAGTTCCACGACCCCGTCTACGCGCCGCGGTGGACGGACCCGGACATGGATCCGGCCTTCGCGGCCGTCTGCGAGCTCCTGCTGGACGGTCTGCGGGCCCGCTAGGAGTCCGGCGGATCTTGACGCCTGCGGCGGGCTGTTCCCCTCCTCGCCCCTTCCCGCAGAGTCGATATGCGGCTCCGCCGCGCGGCAGGGGCTCCGCCCCTGGACCCCGGGGTTTGGGGCGGAGTCTCGGGTTCGGGGTTTGGTGCCGAGCCCCGGTCCGGGGGTTTGGGGCGCAGCCCTGGGTTCGGGGTTTGGGGCGGAGCCCCGGCCCGGGGACTGGGGCGCAGCCCCGGCCCGGGGACTGGGGCCGAACCCCCGCCCCGCGGTCTGCGGCGCAGCCCCGGCCCGGGGACTGGGGCGCAGCCCCGGCCCGGGGACTGGGGCCGAACCCCCGCCCCGCGGTCTGCGGCGCAGCCCCGGCCCGGGGACTGGGGCCGAACCCCCGCCCCGCGGTCTGCGGCGCAGCCCCGGCCCGGGGACTGGGGCCGAGCCCCGGCCCCGCAGTCTGCGGCGGAACCCCCGCCCCGCGCGGTCTGCGGCGGAACCCCGGCCCGGGGACTGGGGCAGAGCCCCGGCCCCGCAGTCTGCGGCGGAACCCCCGCCCCGCGCGGTCTGCGGCAGAGCCCCGGCCCGGGGACTGGGGCGGAACCCCCGCCCCGCGGTCTGCGGCGGAACCCCGGTCCCGGGGGCTGGGGCGGAGCCCCAGTTTCGGGAAGGGGCGGGGAGGGGAGTAGCCCGCCGCAGGCGGCTCGCGCCCGCGCGGCAGCGCCGCACACCGGCACAGCCCCGCGCCCCTTCGGGGCGCCCCTCACCCCACGCCCAGGAAGCGCAGCACAGCCAGCACCCTGCGGTGGTCCGCCTCGGCGACCGGCAGGTCCAGCTTGCGGCGCTGGTCCCCTGGCTGTACGTACTGGCCCGGACACTGCCGTCCACGACGCGGGTCGGCCACTGGAACGTCGCGTGGGTGGGCCTGGACGCCCTCGAGGCGCTCGGGCTGCTCACCACCGCCGCGCTGCGGCGGCGCGGCGACGACCGCCACCGGCTGACCGCGGCGGCGACGGGGGCGCTGCTGGTGGTGGACGCGTGGTTCGACACGGTGACGGCCGCGCCGGGCGGGGAGCTGGCGGCGGCGGTCGCGATGGCCCTCTGCGCGGAGCTGCCGCTGGCGGCGGTGTGCACGGCGCTGGCCCTCGGCCGGGAGGGGCGGACCGCCCGCTTCCGCGACAACCGCCGGCTCACCCCTGGGGGGCGGCCCACCAAACGATGACCGCGGCTCACCCCTGGGAGGCGGCCCACCAGACGATGACCGCGGCCACCGCGAAACAGGCCAGCATGATCAGGACGACCTGCCGCCGCGCCGCCGCGTCGGCGGTCATCCGCGGCGAGCCGAGGGCCCCGTGCGCCTGGGCGAGGTGATCGAGCCCCTTGTGCCGGGCGCCGCCGTAGGTGATCCGCTCCTGCCAGTCGCAGTGCCGGCAGCCGAGGAGCCGCCGCTGCCCCGGACCGTAGCCGTAGCTCACCTCGTAGACCGTGCCGTCCTCGTGGATGGCGGTGATGTGATGCGTCACGCCTCGCACGACTGGTGAACCCCCCGTTCTGCCGAGTCGACGGGCCCCGGTGCCACGGATCTCGCATCCGCGGCACCGGAGCCCGTCGTCGGGTGTGTGTCCGGTACCCGTGGTCCGGGCGCGTCGTCCCGGACCGTGATCCGGGCGACCGCGCCCGGACCGGGTCAGCAGCCGATCAGACGGCCACCGAGGTAGGACTGGATCTGGTCGAGCGAGACCCGCTCCTGCTTCATCGTGTCGCGCTCGCGCACGGTGACGGCGTTGTCGTCGAGGGTGTCGAAGTCCACGGTGACGCAGAAGGGCGTGCCGATCTCGTCCTGGCGGCGGTAGCGGCGGCCGATCGCGCCCGCGTCGTCGAACTCGATGTTCCAGTGCTTGCGCAGGTCCGCGGCGAGCCCCTTGGCCTTGGGCGAGAGCTGCGGGTTGCGGGACAGCGGCAGCACCGCGACCTTGACCGGCGCCAGCCGCGGGTCGAGCCGCATCACGGTGCGCTTCTCCATCTTGCCCTTGGCGTTGGGCGCCTCATCCTCCACGTACGCGTCGAGCATGAAGGCCAGCATCGCGCGGCCCACGCCCGCCGCCGGCTCGATGACGTAGGGGGTCCAGCGCTCGCCGGCCTCCTGGTCGAAGTACGACAGGTCCTGGCCGGACGCCGCGGAGTGCGCCTTCAGGTCGTAGTCGGTGCGGTTGGCCACGCCCTCCAGCTCGCCCCACTCCGAGCCGCCGAAGCTGAAGCGGTACTCGATGTCAGCGGTGCGCTTGGAGTAGTGGGAGAGCTTCTCCTTGGGGTGCTCGTACCACCGGATGTTCGCCTCCTGGATGCCGAGGTCCCGGTACCAGTTCCAGCGCTGCTCCATCCAGTACTCGTGCCACTTCTCGTCCTCGCCCGGCTTGACGAAGAACTCCATCTCCATCTGCTCGAATTCACGCGTACGGAAGATGAAGTTGCCCGGCGTGATCTCGTTGCGGAACGACTTGCCGAGCTGCGCGATACCGAACGGCGGCTTCTTGCGCGAGGTCTGCTGGACCGCGAGGAAGTTGGTGAAGATGCCCTGGGCGGTCTCGGGGCGCAGATACGCGACCGAGCCGGAGTCCTGGGTCGGGCCGAGGTGGGTGGCGAGCAGCCCGGAGAACTGCTTGGGCTCGGTGAAGCTGCCCTTGTTGCCGCAGTGCGGGCAGTTGACGTCGGCCAGGCCGTTCTCGGGGAGCCGGCCGTGCTTTGCCTCGTACGCCTCCTCCAGGTGGTCCGCGCGGAACCGCTTGTGACAGGAGGTGCACTCGGTCAGCGGGTCCGTGAAGGTGGCGACGTGGCCGGACGCCTCCCACACCTCACGGGCCAGGATCACGGACGAGTCGAGTCCGACGACGTCGTCACGCGAGGTGACCGTGGAACGCCACCACTGCCGCTTGATGTTCTCCTTCAGCTCCACGCCGAGCGGCCCGTAGTCCCAGGCGGCGCGCTGGCCGCCGTAGATCTCGCTGCACGGGTAGACGAAGCCACGGCGCTTGCTGAGGCTGACGATGGTGTCGATCTTGTCGGCGGCCACGGTGCTCTCTTCATTGATGACGACATTGACGACGAAGCGAATGCTTCAGGTTACCGGCGGCGGCACCCCCCGGATCAAATCGATAGTCGAAGCGATCAACAAGAGGACAGTTGTTGACAATCGTTTCCATCTTTGTTGAAAATGAGAGTCATGAACATACGCCGCCTCAGGCCCACGACCGCCCTCGTAGGAGCCGCCGCACTGGGTCTGACCACCCTCACAGCCTGCTCCACCAACGCCGGAGACGGAAGGACGGACGGCAAGCTGGACGTGGTGGCGTCGTTCTATCCCATGCAATTCCTCGCCCAGCGGATCGGCGGGAGCGCCGTCCATCTCTCCTCCCTGACCAAGCCGGGCGTCGAGCCGCACGATCTGGAGATCAGCCCCCGCCAGACCGCCGATCTCAGCGAGGCCGGTCTGGTGGTCTACCTCAAGGGGCTCCAGCCCTCCGTCGACCGGGCCATCGCCCAGGCCCAGCCGAAGCAGGTCGCCGACGCCGCCTCGTACACCTCGCTGGAGGACCACGGCACGGAGGTCGAGGGCGAGCACGGGCACGGCGACGAGGGCGAGGAAGGGCACGATGGCCACGAGGGGCACGACCACTCAGGCGACGCGGCCGCCGATCCGCACATCTGGCTGGATCCGGTGCGTTACGCCCAGGTGGCCAAGGGCGTCGGCAAGGCGCTGGAGAAGGCCGACCCCGATCACGCCGCGGCGTACAAGAAGAACACCACCGCCCTGGTCAAGGAGCTGAACACGCTCGATCAGGACTTCCGGACCGGTTTGAAGGGCCGTTCTTCGGACACCTTCATCACGACCCATGCCGCCTTCGGCTATCTCGCCGAGCGCTACGGCCTGCGGCAGGAGGCGATCTCCGGGCTCGACCCCGAGTCCGAGCCCAGCCCGGCCCGGGTCAAGGGGCTGCACACCATCGCCAAGAAGGACAAGGTCAACACCGTCTTCTTCGAAACCCTGGTGAGCGATCGCACGGCCAGGACGCTGGCGGGCGACCTCCATCTGCGGACCGATGTGCTGGACCCGATCGAGGGCATCGGCTCCAAGTCCAAGGGCGATGACTACATCCAGGTCATGCGAGCCAATCTGAAGGCGCTGAAGAGGGCGCTGGGCGCCAAGTGACGGAGGAAGCCATGGAAGCCGAGGAGACCCGGGAATCCGGGGTTGCCGGGGAGCCCGGGCCGGCCGAGGACCGGGCCGCGGACCCGGCCGCGGACCCCATATCCCTGCGCGGCGCGACGGCCACCCTCGGTGGCCGCCCCGTGCTGCGCGGTATCGATCTGACCGTCCGCCGCGGTGAGGTCGTGGCGCTGCTCGGCGCCAACGGCTCGGGCAAGTCCACCGCCGTACGGTCCATCGTCGGCCAGGTGCCGCTCAGCGGCGGTGAGCTGGCCCTCTTCGGCATCCCCCGCCGCCGCTTCCGCGACTGGGCCCGGATCGGTTACGTACCGCAGCGCACCACCGCCGCCAGTGGCGTCCCCGCGACCGTGCGCGAGGTCGTCTCGGCGGGGCGGCTGGCCCGCCGCCGGTTCGGGCCGCCGCGCAAGGCCGACCGGGCGGCCGTCCAGCGGGCCCTGGAGCTCGTCGGCATGGCCGACCGCGCCCGGGACCCGGTGAGCGCCCTGTCCGGCGGTCAGCACCAGCGCGTACTGATCGCCCGCGCCCTCGCGGGCGAACCGGAGCTGCTGATCATGGACGAGCCGATGGCCGGGGTCGACCTCGCCAGCCAGGAGATCCTCGCGGGCACCCTCCGCGAGCAGGTCGCGGGCGGCTCCACGGTCCTGCTCGTCCTGCATGAGCTCGGCCCGCTGGAGCCGCTGATCGACCGCGCGGTGGTGCTCCGCGACGGCTGTGTCGTCCACGACGGACCGCCGCCCAAGGCCGTGGGCCAGCACGCGCTGCCCGGCCACGATCACGTCCATCCCCACGCGGCGCCCGACGCCGAACCGATCCGGACAGGGTTGCTGACCTGAGATGCTCGAGATCCTCGACTACGCCTTCATGCAGCGGGCCCTGCTCGCCGCGGTCCTGGTGGGCATCACCGCGCCCGCCGTTGGCATCTACCTCGTCCAGCGCCGCCAGGCGATCATGGGCGACGGTATCGGCCATGTCGCCCTCACCGGCGTCGCCCTCGGCTTCCTGACCGGCACCAACCCGGTGTGGACCGCCGTCGTCGTCTCCGCCCTCGGCGCGATCCTCATGGAGCTGATCCGCTGGTACGGCAAGACCCGCGGCGATCTCGCGCTCGCGATGCTCTTCTACGGCGGGATGGCGGGCGGTGTGCTGCTGATCAACCTCTCGCCGACCGGCTCCAACGCCAACCTCACCACCTATCTCTTCGGCTCGATCACCACGGTCTCCCCCGAGGACGTCGTCGCGATCTCCCTGCTCGCCGCCTTCGTCGTACTGATCACCCTGGGGCTGCGCCGCCAGCTGTTCGCGGTCTGCCAGGACGAGGAGTTCGCCCGGGTGACCGGCCTCCCGGTCCGCACGCTCAACCTGCTGCTGGCCGTCACCGCGGCCGTCACGGTCACCGTCGCCATGCGCGTCGTGGGCCTGCTCCTGGTCAGCGCCCTGATGGTGGTCCCGGTCGCCGCCGCCCAGCAGGCCACCCGGGGCTTCGCGATGACGCTCGCGCTGGCGGTCACCATCGGCGTCGTGGTGACCCTGTCCGGCACGGTCTTCTCCTTCTACAAGAACGTCCCGCCGGGGGCCAGCATCGTCGTCCTCGCCATCGGCGTCTTCGCCGTGATCACGGCCCTGGCCGCGCCCCTGGCGAAACGACGCGCGGGGCGGGTGGCCGAGGCGGATGAACGATGCACTTTGAGGGACGATGTACTCGTATAGTCCACCGCTCGGGGTCACCGCTCGTGGTCCACTGTCCGGCCGAGGCCCGGCCGATGCCCGGCTCCATCACCCATCCCATCACTCTCGTCCGTTGCCCGAGCGATAACTGGCACAATGGCCGGGCAGAAAGCGCAGTGGGCGCGGAACGAGCCCCGAGAGCGACGGAGCATGCGAGGTTGAGGAGGCAGCTGTGGCGACCGCCGGTCCCCCAGTACGCGGCCGGTCCACCAGGCAGCGCGCCGCGGTGGCGGCGGCACTGGACGAGGTGGACGAGTTCCGCAGTGCGCAGGAGCTCCACGACATGCTCAAGCACCGCGGCGACTCGGTCGGCCTGACCACCGTCTACCGCACCCTCCAGTCCCTCGCAGACGCCGGCGAGGTCGACGTCCTCCGCACCACGGAGGGCGAGGCGGTCTACCGCCGGTGCAACAGCGAGGAGCACCACCACCACCTGGTCTGCCGCGCCTGCGGCAAGGCGGTCGAGGTGGAGGGCCCCGCCGTCGAGAAGTGGGCCGACGCGATCGCCGCCGAGCACGGCTTCGTGGACGTGGCCCATACGATCGAGATCTTCGGCACCTGCTGCGACTGCGCCGCGGCAAAGACATCCCAGGGCTGACCCCGACTCCACAGGGTCAGCCCTCGCTCCGCAGGGTCAGCCCTCGCTCCGCAAGGTCACCCTCGCGGTCCGCTTCCCCCGGGGCCGTCACAGCCTTGTATTGAAACCACACTCGTCCGCGCGGCACCCTGCCCATCGGCGGGGCGCCGAGTACGGTGCTAAGTACATGAACATTACGGCTACTTGGGGGAAAGCCTGATGTCCTTGTTTGGTGATCTACCGGGGCTGCCGGACCTCTTCATCGATCCGCCGTCTCCGAAGAAGACCGCGGGCGCCTTCCACGCCACCAGCGCGGCGGGGCAGAACAAGACCAAGCTGGACGACCCCGAGGCCGCCGGGAAGGCCCATTCGGGCTGGGCGGTCGCGACGCCCAACCAGGAGTGCGTCACGGCATGGCGCAACCGCCTGCACGAGCTCGGCAAGTCGGCGAGGGAAGCGGCCGCCGCCATCACGGATGCCATGGACGACTACATGGACACCGACCACTCCATCGAGACGGAACTCCGCAAGGACGCCCGCTGGCTGGAGGGTGCCTGATGGTCTCCGTCCCCGACCTCCACTCCGCGAGCCCGCAAGCCTGGCGCGACGCCGCCACCGACGCCCTCAGCGCCGCCAAGCACTGCGAGGAGATCGGCACCGTCGCCCGCGACGACGTGGCTCGTACGATCGAGAAGCAGTGGGTGTCCGACGCGGGGCTCGCCGCCCGCCGCACCTTCGTCAAGCACGCCGAGGACTACGAGGCGGCGCATCTGGCACTGCGCGAACTGTGCCGCGTCTACGACGACCTGGCCGACGAGATCGAGGCCGCCCAGCGCGATCTGAGCAGCGCGCTCGGCTACGCCAAGGACCATGAGCTGTCCGTCGACGACAGCGGTCGCGTCTCCCACTCCAAGCCGGTGGCCTCCGGTCAAGGCGACGACAGCGAGTCGGAGCCGGTCCGGCACGCCCAGGGCATCATCGAGGGCGCCCTCTCCCGCGCGACCAAGGCCGACACCACGGCGTCGGCCGCGCTGCGGACCATCCGGGGCCTCACGGAGATCTCCGACCCGAAGCTGGTCAAGGAGGCGCTGAAGAAGAACAGCCCGCTGGCCATCGCACTGCGCCTGACGGGAGCGCCCGACGGCCCGCATCCGATCAACGTCTCCCCCGCGCAGCTCGCCGCCGTGGAACGGGCCGCGAAGGAGACCGGCATGAGCAAGACGCTGCTGCTGTCGATCCTCTGGCAGGAGCAGCAGTGGTACCAGAACTACGACAAGGACGGCCGCGGTCTCCTGCCGAGCGTCGGCAGGATGTTCAACTGGACGCTCCAGCAGACGATCAAGCCGGACAAGTCGCTCGGTATCACGCATATGAAGCTGGGGACGGCCCGTAATGTGATCGGTCAACACCGACAGGCGTTCACCACGCCGGACGGCACCTATCTGGGAGACCTCAGCGATGCCCAACTCACCAAGTACATCGAGGAGAACCCCAACGAGGACATCCGCCTGAGCGCGTACTACCTCCAGGAGTTGCAGAAGAATCCGTACGGCTCGGACACGGACAAGCAGCTGTTCGTGCTCTACGCCGCCGACACTCCCGACGTCCGCGAGAAGAACGAGCAGTACGGGGACGACTCGGACCACCGAGGGGGCGACATCAAGACCCGCGGCGAGAACTGGGACAAGCTCCAGCCGCGTCTCGAGGACGCCAAGGCGTGGGAGGCGCTGAGCGACGAGGAGCGTCAGAAGGCCCTGGAGCAGTTGGAGGGCGCCACTCCCAAGGGGCACTCGTTCACCATCGACCCGGTCTACGGCGGTGAGTTGTCCGGCACCGGGACAGGCGAGCCGGAGCCCGGTACTCCGTCTCCGGAGCCCGGGCAGTCCCCCACCCCGCCGTCCTCGGGTGGCAAGAACGACGATGGAGGCGGCGGGGGCGGCGGCAAGAAGCCGACCGAGCCGAGCCCCGGCCTCACACCCCGTCCCTCGGCCACGGGCTAGGAGCCCTGAAGAAGTGAGTTCATGAAGCGAGTGATCAGCGTGTTCGCGGCGGGGGTGGCCATGGCCGTCCTCGCCGCGTGCGGCAACACCACACGGGACGGCGCCGACTCGTCGCCCAGCCCGAGCGCCACGATGCCGGGCAATGTGCCCACGAAGCCCGAGTACCCGGACGCCGACGCGGTCGTGGAAGCCCTCGAGGCAGGGGGCGTTCCCTGCGAGATCACCCGCCGTTCGCAGGGCGGCAGTGCCGGAGGAAGCGGCCTCGGATGCGCCTCCGTCATCGACGGCATCAAGTTCGAGAACGACATCCAGGTACTGAATCCGAAGAAGTTCAGCCGCGACGAGATCGGCGAGTCCATCGCTTCCCACCGGGAGCCGCCGACCAGCCATACGTTGGTCGCCGCGGGTCACTGGTTCGTATGGGTCACCGAGCCCCGCTTCGCGAACCGGATCGCGGCCGCTCTCGGCGGCGTCGTACTGCCGCCCAAGAAGGCCAAGATCCCCGACTATCCGCTCCCGGACATCCCCCGCACCCCCCGCTACCGGACCGTCGGCGCCCTCGCCGACGACCTCGCGGCGGTGGTGGGCTGCGACGAGCGGAAGCAGCGCTCGGACACCGTCCTGACCTGTACCACCGGCAAGGACACCGGCTCGCCCAACTGCGCCACCCTCGCCCTGCACGCCTCGGGCGCCGACCGTAACGCGGTGCTGCGCGAGGCCATCGCCTACAAGGGCGTGCCCGCGACCCTGGTCACGGCCGGCAACTGGACCGTCAACCTCTGCGACTACGACCTCGGGTCACGCGTCGCCGACGCCCTGCACGGCACGGTCGTGTCCTACGACGGAGGCTGACCGCCGATGCCCTCGGAACACCCCGACCGCGCCCCCGTCCGTGTGCTGCGCCGAGCGGGCTCCCTGCTCGGGCGTGGGCGGGTGGCGTTGGTGCGGGGCTGGGCGCATCCGCGGCTGAAGTGGCCCAAGCGGGTGGCGGCGGGGGCCGTCGTGCTGCTGGTGGTGCCCGTGCTGACCGCCGGGGTGTCGCTGCGGCTCCAGTACGCGGGGGATCCCGCGCCCGGGACGTGGACCCGTGAGCGGGACGCGGTGTGGCTGGGGCATGCCTGGGTGGACGGACGCAATGGTGAGGCTCAGCTGGCCGAGCTGGTCCAGCGGATGCGTGGCACCGGCGTCCGGGATCTGTATGTGCACGCGGGCCCGTTGGAGCATGACGGCAGCCTGCGCGCGGCGCGCTATCCGAAGGCCCGGTGGCTGGTGGACGCGGTGCGGCGGGAGCTGCCCGGGGTGCGCGTTCAGGCGTGGCTCGGCGATGTGCTGTCGACCGAGGGCGAGACGGGGATGGACCTCGGCGCACCGGCGACGCGTGAACGCGTCGTGCGCTCGGCGGGCCAGGTGCTGGACGCGGGGTTCGCCGGCGTCCACTTCGATCTGGAGCCCCTGCACTCCGGCGACCGGGACTACCTGTCGCTGCTGGACGATGTGCACGCGGTCACCCGCGCCCACCACGCACCGCTGTCGGTGGCCGCGCACCAGATCGACCCGCTGCCCTCCCTCCACTCCGTCGCGGGCTTCGTCGCCGGTCACCCCAAGTGGTGGTCGCAGTCGTACTTCGGCGCGGTCGCCCGCCGGGTCGATCAGATCGCGGTGATGTCCTACGACACGGCGATGCCCATGGAGAGCCTGTACGGAGGCTATGTGGCGCAGCAGACGCGGCTGGCCCTGGAGGCGACCCCGCGCGGCACCGACCTGCTGATGGGCCTCCCGGCCTTCCACACCGACGACATCGGCCACCATGAATCGGCCGAGACGGTGGCCGCCGCCACCCGGGGCGCCCGCCTCGGGCTGAGCCGCCAGGACGCGCGCCGCGAGCGGTTCGGCGTGGCGCTGTATGTGGACTTCGCGGCGACGCCGGGTGACTGGGCCGCGTACCGGAGGGGCTGGGGCGCGCCGAAATCGGATTGATCTCGGTGGGGGTTGTGGGTACGGTGCCCGACGTGATGAGCCCTGAATCAGACAGAACGGAGCCGCCGGTCGTTCGGCGGCGAGTCGTTCTCTGACCACTGACCCGACCTGATTCCCGGGTCGATCTCGCTTCCGGCGACCGGACACGACTCCGTGTGTCTGGTTCCTTTCCCGGGCTCGTGACGTAGTCCGATCCGGCATCCAGCACGCGGCCGCTCTTGCCCGCATACGCTCATCGCTGATCGCTGGAGTCGACCTCTTGCCTGTCTTCCTTTATGTCCTTGCGCTAGCCGTCTTCGCGCAAGGGACGTCCGAGTTCATGCTGTCCGGTCTCGTACCGGGAATCGCCCGCGACCTCTCCGTATCGGTGGGAGCCGCGGCGAGTCTGACGTCCGCTTATGCGATCGGGATGATCGTCGGCGCCCCGGTGATGGCCGCGTTGAGCGCGCGCTGGCCGCGGCGCAGGGCGCTGGCGGGGTTTCTGGCGGCGTTCGTGGTGGTGCATGTGATCGGGGCGGTCACGACGGACTTCGCCGTCCTCTTCGGAACGCGTGTCGTCGCCGCGATCGTCAACGCCGGTTTCCTGGCGGTCGCGATGTCCACCGCGACGGCGCTGGTCCCCGCCGAGAAGCGCGGCAGGGCCACCGCCGTGCTGCTGTCCGGGGTCACGCTGTCGTGCGTCGCGGGCGTCCCCGCGGGGGCGCTGCTCGGGGACTGGTCCGGCTGGCGTTCCGCGTTCTGGGCCGTGGCCGCCCTGTGCCTGCCCGCGCTGGCGCTGGTCTTCCGTCAGGCACCCGCCGACGCGGCCGGCCGGGCGGAGGTCTCGATCCGGCGGGAGGCGGGTGCGTTGCGGTCGCGTCCGGTGCGGTGGGCCATGGTCCTCGCGGCCGTGGTGAACGGCGCGACCTTCGCGACCTTCGCCTACCTGGCCGTCATCGCCACGGACATCGCCCACCTCCCGGCCACCGCGGTCCCGGCCCTCCTCGCCGCGTTCGGGGTGGGCGCGTTCGTGGGGGTGACTACGGCGGGGCGTAAGGCCGACGGTGGGCTGGGGAGGGGCCTGCTCCTGGCGCTGTGCGTCCTGCCAGTGGGCTGGGCGGTGCTGGCCGCGACCAGCGCGCATACGGCCCCGCTCTTCGTCGTGACGATCGTCCAGGGCGCCCTGTCGTTCGGCATCGGCTCAACGCTCGTCGCCCGCGTCATGCATGTCGCGCCCCAGGCCCCTTCGCTGGGCGGCTCATTCGCCACGGTCGCCCTCAACGCGGGCGCCTTCCTTGGCCCGTTGATCGCGGGCGTCGCGACCGGCACGACCGGCGACTACCGGGACGCGGCGTGGGTCAGCGCCACCCTGGCCACGATGGCGGCCGCCACCGTCGCGGCTTCCCGGGCGGGGGTCGCCCGCATCCGAGTCGAGGAATCCGGCTAACCCACCGGCCGGTGGTCGAGTGCGACGTCAGCAAAAGCGGGGTGTCAGTAGTAATCCGACTCCTGGCGGTCCCGTCCCGTCGGAGCGATCTGTTCCCTGGAAAAGATGCGAACAACGTCGAACCCGTCAAGCATCACCCCAAAACTCGGAGCGATGTCGGGGTTCGGCGGCTCGGAGATGCCGACGATTGCACCGACAACCCCCTCCAGTTCCGGCCGGTCGGGACAAGCGACGACCCGAACCTCTGCGTAGAAGTGAAGAGGATCTTCCATGATTCATCCTTGAGTAAGCGTGCCCGGAAGCACTCCATGGCCTACTTGTGAGTGATTTCCCCATCCAGCGAGACGTTCAAATGGCTTCCGTCCCGGCTCAACCAGCCGAGCTTAGCCCTTCCTGTCTTGCTCAGCTGGACATCCCATTCAAACGGCTGCCCGGCAGTACGGGATGGCCCCTTGATCCATTCATTTCCGAATCGGTCAATGTAGCCCTTCCGGGTACCACGCAGCAATCCGGAGTTGACTGAGGTGTTTTCTGGAGGAACGAATCGGATGCGCCCCGAGATGGGGAGCTGCGCATCCTTGAGTAGTCCCTTCACACCGGTGCGCGGGACAGGCACCGGGTCTCCGCACTTCAAACCCAGAGGATCGAGCGATGTCAACGGCGACTCGACGTACCGGTGATGGTTAGGTGCGGGATCCAGACCGAGGGGATCGGCGGCAGTGTAGCGGGCCGTTTCGGGGTCGTAGTGGCGGAAGTAGTTGTAGTACAGGCCCGTTTCGGGGTCGGCGTATTGGCCGGGGAAGCGGAGGGGGCAGTCGACCGTTGAGGTGCTCGCCCCGGTGGGGAAATCTGTGCCCCAGAGGGTGGTGCGGTGTTGCCAGGCCAGGTCACCGGCCGTGGTGACCAACTCCGTTGGGGTGCCGACCAGGTCCGTGATGATGGCGTGGAAGCGCGGCGCGGTGTCGTCATCGGCGCCGGTGAATTTCTCTATGAGGGATTCGCCGGGCTCGCGCACCAGTGACGTGTGGTCGGTTTGGGTCAGGGGGCGGTGGGTGTCCGGGGCGTAGTCCCAGGTGGTGTGGTTGCCCTCTGGTGTGGATTGCTCCGCGAGGCGGGTGTCTTCCCACGTGAAGTCGATCGATTCGGCGATCGTGCCGTCACCCGCCAGGCGCTGTTTCGATATGCGGCGGCCGAGGGGGTCGTAGGTGTAGTGCCAGTGGTCGCCGTCCGGGGTGGTCGCGTCCGTCAGGCGGTCTTCGGCGTTCCAGGTGTAGGTCCAGGTGCGGGTCTGGCCGTTGAGGAGTTTGCGGGTGCGGCGGGTGAGGCGGCCCTGGGCGTCGTGTTCGTACGTCGTGCGGCCCGCTCGGTGGATCACTGTGCCGGTGAACTCGCGGTCGCCGGGTGACGCGTGGTTCGGGGCCGTGGCGTTCGTGAGGTTGCCCGCTGTGTCATAGGCGTACGTCTCGGTCCAGCCGTGGGCGTGCACCGCCGTCACGCGGCCGACCGGGTCCAGGTCGAAGCGGCGGGTGCCGGACGTCAGCTCGCGGATCTCGGTCAGGTAGCCGTCCGGGCGGTAGGCGTAGGAGCGGTGTTGGAGGATCCGGTTCGCCTCGTCGCCACGGCCCTCGGCGATGGTCTGGGTGGTCACGCGGTCTGACCTGTCCCAGGTCTGCGTCAGTCTCACCGCCTCGCCCACCCGGCGTTCCGTCTCGCGGCCCGCCGCGTCGTACGTGAAGGTCAGGGTGCCCGCCGTGCCCGTACGCAGTGCGGCCGGGCGGCCCAACTCGTCGTAGGTCCAGACGCTCCTCAGGCCCGAGGGCATCGTGCGTTCGGTGCGGCGGCCCACGGCGTCATATGCGTACGTCGTCGTCCGGCCGTTGACCGTCTCCGACCGGACTCGGCCGAGCGCGTCCCGTTCGAGGGTCAGCTCCACGTCCGGATTCGCCGCTCGCGTCAGGGCGCCCCGCGCGTCATAGGCATACGTCGTCCGTGCGCCCGCCTCGTCGCGTTGTTCCGTCGTGCGGCCCAGCGCGTCACGGGTGAAGTGCAGCGTTTCGCCCGCGCCGTTGGTGCGGGTCAGCAGGTCGCCCGCCGGGTCGTGGGTGTAGGCCACGGTACGGCCGTTGAAGTCGGTCTCGGAGGTGAGCCGGCCCGCCGGGTCGTAGGTGTAGGTCCAGGTCAGGCCCTGGGGGTTGGTGACCTCGGTCAGGCGCAGCTCGGTGTCGTAGGCGAAGGCGTACCTCGCGCCGTCCGGCTCCGTACGGCTGGCGGGGACGTCGAAGTGGGTGGACGTCTGGTGGGTGGTGTGGCCCGCCGGGTCCGTGTGGCTGAGGAGGTTGCCCTCGCCGTCCCAGGTCCAGCTCTCCCGGGCGCCGTCCGGCTCCTCCCGCCACGCCGGTTTGCCCTCGGTCGTCCAGCCCATACGGGTGGTGTGGCCCAGCGGATCCGTCGCCTCCACCACCCGGCCGAAGGGGTCCCGGCGGACGCTCGTGGTGTGCCCCAGCGGGTCCGTTACGGCGATGGGGAGCCCGGCCGGGTCCGGGGTCAGACGCGTGGTGTTGCCCAGCGCGTCCGTCACCTCGGCCAGGTGGCCCCGCTCGGTGTAGCCGTAGGCCGTGGTGGCCCCCACGGGGTCAGTTGTCGAGAGGAGGTTTCCCGTGTCGTCATACGTGTGGCGCCACGTCCCGCCGCCCGGCTCGGTGACCTCCACCGGCAGGCACAACGCGTTGTACGTGGCCCGGGCCTCGCTGCCGTCCGGCAGGGTGACAGTGGCCAGGTTGCTGTCCTCGTCGTACGCGTAGCGGGTGGTACGGCCCAGGGGATCCGTCACCGCGACCTTACGGTCGCCACGCGCGTCCCACTCCGTCAGCGTGGTGTGGCCCAGCGGATCGGTCTCCTCGACCAGCTGACCGTCCGGGTTGTAGCAGTACCTCGTCGCGTGGCCGAGCGAGTCCGTGTAGACCGTCGTCCGCGCCTCGTCGTCGTACTCCAGGCTGCCGTTGAAGACGCCGTCGCTGCCCTCGGTGCGCACCACCCTCCCGTCCGGCCCGTAGACGTACCGGAACGACGTGCCGTTGCGGTCCGTCCAGGACGTCACCCGCCCCTCGCCGTCGTAGGTGAACCGCAGGGGCGTACCGCTGGAGTTGATGACCTCGGTGAGGTTGCCCGCCTCGTCGTAGCCGTAGCGCATCACCACCGTGCCGCCCTCGCGGCCCCGCTCGGGGGCGTAGGCCGACGGCGGCTCGTCGAGGAGCCGCAGCGCCGTGACCCGCTGGCCCTCGGTGTCGATGGCCAGGTAGTAGCCCCCGGAGTGGCGGATGGCCAGCGGGGCGCCACTCAGGGCGCGTTCGATCTCGATGCGCGCGCCATTGCGGTCCTGAAGGCTCTCCAGGGCCAGATAGACCGCGCCCGCCTCCTCCGTCGCCGCGGGACGGACGAACGTCCGCACCACACCCGCCTCCGGATCGGTGACCGTCATGACGCCGTCCGGCTTGCCGTCCCACTCCAGCGGCCACCGCGCGCCCTTCGCGGGCAGCGTCGGCACGCCCGGCTCCGGCACCGGGTACACCAGCCGCATCCCGTCCGCGGCGGCGAACACCACACCCTCCGCGTCCAGTTGGACCCGTTCGTCCAGCAGACTGGCCCACGTCGGGCCGAACCACACCCCACCCCGGTACGAGGACACATGGGTGCGCTCGAAGACCAGCGGCAGCGAACCGGGCAGCGTCAGATCGGTGTGCTCCATCAACATCGCGCCGGTCGCGATGTCGATCGGCTCACCCGTACAGGGGCACTTCTTGGCCGGGCGGGCGGCCGGGCCCTCCTCTACGAGGTTCGGGCGCAGCGAGGGCACCTTCGGCGGCTTGAGCAGGTCCGGGACACCGGTGAGCTTCGGCGTCACACCGGGCTTGAGCACCCCCAGCCCGGCCCCGAAGATCCCGCCGTCGATCATGCCGTCCTTGGCAGCCTGGTTGACCTCGTCCAGGCTGAAACCCTTCTGCTGCCCCAGGGCGATCTTCACCGGCTGCGCCACCGCCGCGTCGATCGTCACCGACAGCACACTGGTGAAGACCGCGCCCGTCAGCATCTCCGCCGCGATGATGGCGACCGACTCCTCCACGGCGACGCCCAGGCCGGCGGCCATGGCGATAATCTCCGCCGCTACTCCATCGGAGGCGCCCCCGGTGACGATGGTCAGCAGCCCACCGCCAACGAGTGCGACGGCATCGATGCTGATCTGCGTCCACAGCTTCTCGATGGCGTCATCGACCGTGTCGGCGAACTTGTCCAGCGCCTTGGCCATGTTCCGCGCGGACTTGGCGAGATTGCTCAGCCAGCCCTCGTCCTTGCCCTTGGCGTACCGGCCCCAGAAGGTCTCGAAGGCGTCGATCGCCTCACCTTTGTTGTGGTGAATGAGCGTCGTGGCCGCCTTGTTGGTCGCGACCCGCACATCGTCCACACTGTCGGCGAACGTCCGCCAGGCGTCCGCGGCATGGCGCAGCGTGCCGGAATTGGCATCCGGCCACCACATGCCCAGCTTCATCAGCAGGGCCTTGGCCTTGTCCTCGATGCTCACCGGCCGCCACCGTGGCCCGGTCCGTGCTTGGCCTTGGTGAACATGCCCTCGATCAGCTTGTCATTGTCGACATGACCATCCGCCATGTCGTTCATCGCCTCATAGATGCTGGTCAGGCCGAGGACGAGAATGCCGGCCGCCGACTCGATGTGCTTCTGGTTCGGCTTGTACTGCTTGGCGAAATCCTTCCCCGGCTTGTCATCCCCCCACGGCTCGCCATACCCGTCCAGCGTCGAGATCAGCGTCGTCAGCGCCTCACTCAACTTCACCGCCTGGTGATGGAACGTCGGCGCGACCGACTTGATGTCCGCCACCTTGATGTCCAGAACCTTGCCGCCGCCGTGCCCGCCGCCGCTGCCCATACGACGCCTCCCCCACTGAACCGAACGTCCGCCGCACAAAGCTCCCAGGCTAGGGCGGCGACCCTCACGGACCGTTCAATGTGGCCTCTACAGCGAGTAAAGAGTGCCGACCCGGAACGGCTCAGGGTCACGCGGGTCGGCACTCGGCGCTCGCGCCGCTTACACCGATGGTCAGAGACCGAACGACACACCCGTGAGCTTCTCCGAGGCGTCCCAGAGTTGGCGGGCGATATCGGCGTCCCGCGCGGTCTTGGACCGGCTGATCAGTTCGGCACCGCCACGCATGTGCATCCAGTGCTCCGGCCCGGTGAAGCCGTCACCGGGAACGTCGCCGGTGGCGGCGTACAGCACCGGCAGGGCGCCTTCCTCCGGGTCCTGTGCGAGCAGGCGAAGCATCAGTCTCGTGCCGAGCCCCGTCGACCGGTCGTACATGTTCGTTGCGACCAAGCCGGGGTGCGCCGCGACTGCCAGCACGCTCGACCCGGCGGCGTTCAGTCGACGTTGCAGCTCGGAGGAGAACAGCACGTTCGCCAGTTTCGACGTCGCATAGGCGCTGGACTGCTTGTAGGCGGTGCGCTCCCAGTTGAGGTCGTCGAGGTTGATCCGCCCCATTCGCTCCGACTGTGACGCCAGCGTCACCACGCGTCCGGTGACGTGGGGCAGGAGCAGGTTCGTCAAGGCGAACGGACCGAGATGGTTGGTCCCGAATTGCAGCTCGAATCCGTCGACGGTCCGTTCGAGCTCGGGGACCGAGACGCCCGCATTGTTGATCAGAAGATGGATCGGCTCGCGCCAGTCGGCGGCGAACCGGCGGATCGACGCGAGATCGGCCAGATCCAGGTGACGTACCTCGACGTCACCGGGCGCCGCCACGGCGGCGCTCCTGCCCTTCACCGTGTCACGCACCGCGAACACGACGCGCGCGCCGTACCCGGCGAGAGCCTTGGCGGTGGCGAGACCGATTCCGCTGTTCGCGCCGGTCACGATGGCTGTCTTGCCTGTCAGATCGGGATTCACGACACCGAGACTAGACACTGCCTAGAAACTAGGCAATGCCTATTTCGAGGTAGGATCGCAGAGTGAGTCACAGGCCCTTCCACCACGGGAACCTACGAGCCGTCCTGCTGGACCACGCCGAGCGCACCCTGCGCGAGGGCGGCATCGACGCGCTGTCCCTGCGCGACCTGGCACGGAAGGCCGGCGTCAGCCACGGCGCGCCCCGGAGCCACTTCGTCGACCGGCAGTCGCTCCTGGACGCGCTCGCGGAGCGGGGCTTCAACCGCCTGGCCGACGAAGTGGAAGCGGTGATCGATTCCGATGCCGCGGACTACAAGCAACGCTTCCGCGCGATCGCGACCACATACGTGCACTTCGCCGTCACGGACGCCGCGCTCCTGGACCTCATGTTCACCGGCAAGAACGGCAACGCCCCCGAGGGGCTGCGCACCGCCTCGGAACGACTCTTCTCGGCCTTCGGCGACCTGATCGACCGCGGCGCGGAGGCTGGAGAACTCAAGCCCCAGGACCCGCAACGACTGCAACTGCTCTTCGCCGCCGTCATGCAGGGAATCGCGGCACTCGTCAGCACCCGCCGCATCACCGCCGAGGAGGGCGACTCCCTCATCGAGGACGCGGTCTCCCTCCTGGTCCGCGACTAGGGTGCGTATCGAGTCGCGGTGCGCGGCTGTCGAGGCATCCCAATAGCGCACCGAGAGAAGCCAACCACCCCTTTCTTGCCCCAGGCGCCCCCGCCCGCTTCGGCCCGCCATGCCGCAGCGTCTGCGAGGTGCGTCGCGCACCGGCGCGCTTGCCTCCTGCCCGCGTTCGCGGTGGCCCGCATGGACGTCCGCGCCCCTCCCGAGGGCTGTTGACGAAACGGAACGTGGATCCGTATATTAATCGGAACGACGATCCGCTTCTGGCGGGACCACACAACCACGCCGCAAGGAGAGTTCAGGAATGATTCTGGTCACCGGGGGGCTCGGCTTCATCGGCTCCCACACCGTGCAGGCCCTTCTGGACGCGGGTGAGGAGTGTGTGCTGGTCCAGCGCAGCTCCACCGAGCCGCCGGCCGGGCGCTTCGACGCGCCGGTCGCGGTGGAGCGGGCCGACATCACCGATCCGCGCGCGTTGCTCGACATCGGCACCCGCCACAAGATCACCGGCATTGTGCACCTCGCGGGCTCCATGCCCTGGCCGCCGGACCCCGAGCAGCCCATCGAGGCGACGCGCAAGGCGATCGGCGGTCTGCTCAACGTCCTCCAGGCCGCGCGGGACTGGGGTGTGCGGCGGGTGGGCGTCGCGAGCACGATCGGCGTCTACGGCGGCGGTACGGAGGGCGGCGCACTCACCGAGGACATGCCCGTGTCGTTGAGCTCGGGACATCTCATCCCGACCTTCAAGAAGATCGGCGAGCTCCTCAACGACCACCTGGCCGACGCCACCGGCATCGAGATCATCAACTACCGCATCTCCGGCATCTGGGGGCCGCTCGAGCCGCACGGCCCGCTGTTCTTCGCCGCCCCCGAGCTCGTCCACGCCGCCGCGCGCGGCACCGAGCCGGATCTCTCGCCCCTCCCGGCGCCCGCGTACGCGGAGGACTCGCTCGACCTGTGCTACGCGAAGGACGCGGGCCGGGCCATCGCACTCCTCCAGCTCGCGGACCACCTCAACCACCGCACCTACAACGTGGCTTCCGGCCGTGCCACGAGCAACGCCGAGATCATCGCCGCCATCAAGAAGGTCGTCCCCGACGCCCGGGTCGACCTCCCCACCGGTGGAGCCACCTCGCAGACATACCTCGACATCACCCGCATCCGGCAGGACACCGGCTACGCGCCCGCCTACGACACCGAGCGCGCGGTCGCCGAGTACATCGCGTGGCTGCGGGCGGGCAATGAGCGGTGAGGGCCGGGCCCCGAGCCCGAGGACCGGGTCCGGAAGCCCGAGGACCGGCCCGGAGCCCGTCGCAGCCCCGAGTCAGCGACGGGTGAGGTGGGTGAGGGTGACGCCACTGGGGAAGGCCGTGCGCTCGGCGACGTCGAAGACGGTGGGGTCGAAGGCACCGTCGAAGGCCGGGACCCCGGCACCCGCGACCACCGGGTAGTTCTTGATCACCAGTTCGTCGATCTCCGGCAGCAGGGCACCCGCGAGCTTGCCACCGCCACACAGCCATACGTCCAGCCCCGCGCCGTCCTCCCGCTTGAGCTCGCGTACGAGGGCGAGCGGGTCGCCCGGGACGACGGTGACGGCCGGGTCGGTGTCCGGCTCGAGGGTGCTGGACACCACGTACTGGCGCAGATGGGCGTACGGGCTGGTGATCCCCGCGTCGAGGGCGGGGCGGTAGGTGCCGAGACCCATGACGACGGTGTCGAAGTGGCGGTTCGGCGCGTCGGCCAGGCCGATCGCCGCGCGGTAGGCGGTCGGGACCGTCTCGGGGAACAGCGCGTGGGTCCAGGCCGAGTAGGCGGCGGACTGCCGTTCGTCGCCGCTGGGGAAGAAGTCGTACTCGCCGCCGGGGCCCGCGATGCGGCCATCGAGCGTGACGCCGACGTAGTACACGAGCTTTCGCATCTCTAGCCGCTCCAGACGTAGTACTCTACTTGTAGTGGTTGGAACGTAGTACTACAGCTGGAGTGGTGTCAATGGTGAGACGGAACGACCAGCGGCGCGCCGCCCTCGTGGACGCCGCGATCGAGGTGCTGGCCAGGGAGGGCGCACGCGGCCTGACCTTCCGCGCGGTGGACGCCGAGGCCGCCGTGCCCGCCGGGACCGCGTCCAACTACTTCGGCAGCCGCGACGATCTGCTCACCCAGGCCGGCGCCCGGGTCTATGAGCGGCTCCAGCCCGACGAGGCCACGATCGCCCGCCAGCGGGCGGCGGGCCGCGACCGGGAGACCTACGCGGAGCTGATGCGTGAGCTCGTCAGCCGCGTCGCCGCCTTCCGCACCGGCTATCTCGCGCTGCTGGAACTCCGCCTCGAGGCCACCCGCCGGCCCGAACTGCGCAAGGTCCTCACCGAGCGGGTCCGGGCCGACCTCGACGCGAACGTCGCGTACCACGAGGAGTCGGGCCTTCCCGGCGATGCCATGGCCGTCAAGCTGCTCATGCTGGCGCTGAACTGGCTGATCGTCGAGCAGCTCACCCTGCCGGACGTGTTCACGGAGGCGGAGCGGGATCAGCTGGTGGCGGCGGCGGTGGAGCGCATCGTGGCGGCGGAGTAAGGGGTCGGCCCGAGCCGCGACCCCTGCCGTCTACGCGGGCCGGGAGCCGTTGTCCGGCTGCTCCTCGTTGGGGATCGCCCCGCCGAAGCGGCGGTCCCGCGAGGCGTACTCCAGGCACGCCCGCCACAGGTCGCGGCGGTCGAAGTCCGGCCACAGCACGTCCTGGTAGACCATCTCGGCGTACGCGCTCTGCCAGATCAGGTAGTTGGACGTGCGCTGCTCACCGGACGGGCGCAGGAAGAGATCCACATCCGGCATGTCCGGGTAGTAGAGGTACTTCGCGAACGTCTTCTCGTTCACCTTCGACGGATCGAGCCGACCCGCCCGGACGTCCTCCGCCAGCGCCTTCGCAGCGTCCGCGATCTCCGCGCGGCCGCCGTAGTTCATGCAGAAGTACATCGTCATGGCGTCGTTGTCCTTGGTCTGCTCCTGGGCGACCTGGAGCTCCTGCGCCACCGACTTCCACAGCTTCGGCATCCGGCCCGCCCAGCGGATCCGGACGCCCATCGCGTCCATCTCGTCGCGGCGGCGGCGGATGACATCGCGGTTGAAGTTCATCAGGAAGCGCACCTCGTCGGGCGAGCGCTTCCAGTTCTCGGTCGAGAAGGCGTAGAGGGAGAGGTTCTTGACCCCCATCTCGAGGCAGCCCTTGAGCACGTCCATCACGACGCCCTCGCCGACCTTGTGCCCCTCGGTGCGCGGCAGCCCGCGCTCCTTGGCCCAGCGGCCGTTGCCGTCCATCACGCAGGCCACGTGCTGCGGCACCAGCTCGCCGGGGATCTTCGGCGGCCTGGCCCCGGACGGGTGCGGTTCCGGGGTCCGGTACTCGCGCCGCTGTCGGCCCAGAAACCCGCGTCCTGCGATGCCTGCCATGTCTCCCTCAGCCCTTGCTCTCGTGCTACTGCTTCTGCTGCTACTTCTCTACGTACCGCAGCGACCGAAGTCCCCGCTCCAGGTGCCAGTGCAAATACGCCGCCACGAGCCCACTGCCCTCCCGGGCGTGTCGCAGCTCACACGCGTCCGCCGTCTCCCAGTCGCCCGTCAGCAGCGCGCCCAGCAGCGTCAGCGACTCCGCCGAGGGTACGACGCTTCCGGGCACCCGGCACTCTCCGCAGATGACCCCGCCCGCGCCGACCGAGAAGAACCGGTTCGGACCGGGCATCCCGCACTTGGCGCAGTCGTCGAAACTCGGTGCGTAGCCGTTCACGGCGAGGGAACGGAGCAGAAACGCGTCCAGGACGAGATGCGGCTCATGATCCCCGGCGGCGAGGGTGCGCAGCGCGCCGACGAGCAGCAGATACTGCTGTACGGCGGGCTCGCCCTCGTGGTCGGTGAACCGCTCGGCCGTCTCCAGCATGGCCGTACCGGCGGTGTAGCGGGCGTAGTCGGTGACGATCGAGCCACCGTACGGAGCGATGGTCTCGCTCTGCGTGCAGAGCGGCAGCCCGCGCCCGATCAGCTCGCCGCCCCCGCGTGAGAAGAACTGCACGTCGACGTGGCTGAACGGTTCGAGCCGCGCGCCGAACTTCGACTTCGTCCGCCGCACGCCCCGCGCGACGGCGCGGACCCGGCCGTTGTTGCGGGTGAGCAGGGTGATGATCCGGTCCGCCTCCCCCAGCTTCTGGGTGCGCAGCACGATGCCGTCGTCGCGGAACAGACTCATGGCGCCCATTGTCCCCTAGCGGGACAGCTGATCGAACCGCCCGGCCCGGGCGGCCCGCGTGAGCGCCCGGAGGGCGGCGGGGGTGGTGGCGATCACGGTGTGCGGTTCGTCGCTCTCGCGCAGGAGGACGGTGTCCGGTGTTCGGGCCAGCTCGACGCAGTTGTTGGCCGCGTCACCTGAGTACGAGGACTTCCGCCAGGGTTGTATGTCCGACATCTCCATGCCTTCAGAGCTGTTGCGCGATGTCGCGAACGAAGTCGCGCGTGTCCTCAGGGCTGAGTGACAGCCCCTGCGTCCGGTCCAGGACTTCCCGGTAGTTGGCAACGAGAGTTTCCGCGTCCACCAAGGCGACTCCGGTCGCCACGTCGAGCTGAACGGTGTCCAGCTGCGGCACCGGTCCGGCCGCATAGAGTACGGAAGCCCCCGCGCCAGGAAAACCTCCGGCCGCGAATGGAATCACGCGCAGGGTCACGTTGTCGCGCTCGGACGCCTCCAGCAGGTACTCCAACTGGCCACGGGCCACCTTGGCGCCACCGAACCGCATCCGCAACGCGGCCTCATGGACGAGGAAGGTGCACTGCGGCGGATTGTCCCTGTCCAGTACGTCCCGACGCTTCAGCCGGTGGGACAGCCTGCGCCGGTGCTCGACCGCCGTGAGATCGGGTACCGCTGTGGCGAACACGGCTCTGGCATAGTCCTCCGTCTGCAACAGCCCCGGGATATGCATCGGCTGCATGTTCCTCAGGCTCGCCGCGTGGTGTTCCAGTTCGGCCAGATCGAGCGCGCCTGCGGGCAGCTTCCCCCGGTACTCCTCCCACCAGCCGTGCACCCGTTCCACGGCCATGGCCGCCAGCGCGTCAACGTACGCCTGGTCCGCGCACGAGTAGATCGCCGCGAGCGTTCTGACGCGCTCCTCGCTCATGCCGAGGCGGCCCGCCTCCATGTTGCTGATCCGCGTGCGATCCGCGCCCAGTTCCTCGCCGGCGCGGGCCACGGTCATTCCGGCGTGCTCGCGCATCTTGCGCAGTTCCGTACCGAGGCGCCGCTGCCTCGCGGTCGGGCCTGACCTGGGTGACACCAGCGCGCTCCCCTTCAGTTAACGGTTACCGGAAGCATAGTGCACGCGTGCACTCAGATGCTCTATGGTCCTGGTAGCGCAGCGCATCGAACCAATCACGCACCGCGTTGGGAGCACCGCCATGCCCGAAGTCGCCAAAGCCGCCGAACCCCCATACGCCTACCGCCTCAGCGCCCCCAACTCCCCCAAGAGCCCCAGGGTCTGCCGGGACGCGATCGCCGCCCTCCTCCAGGCCAACGACCTGCACGACCTCGCGGACACGGCGAAACTCCTGGTCTCCGAGGCCGTGACGAACGTCAATCAGCACACCAACACCCAGCTGATCCACATCGACACCCTCGTCCGCGACCGCATCGCGACGATCGCCGTACGCGACGGCTCCCCGGACCGCCACCCGTACCCCCGCGACGCCAAACCCGACGAGGAGGGTGGACGCGGGTTGTTCCTGATGCAGGAGCTGGCCTACGCGTGGGGCGTCACCTGGGAGAACGGCCTGCGCCCCACCGGCAAGCACATCTGGTTCGAGCTCCGCGAAGCCATCACCGAGTGATCAAAGACCTTCGCGTGGACCCAGTACGACGGGCCCGGCCCCGGCGAGGAGTTCCTGGGCAGCCCGCGTACCGGGCTGGAGCTGGGCGCCTCAGCCCAGGCGGCACCCTTGCCTTCTCGCAGGCCGAGCCGCTCGAGGGCTACTACGGCCCGCAGCCGATGTACGGGAACGGCCTCGCGGGCCGCAAGCTCACTCTCCTGCGCTGGTCGTACCCGCCACAGTGGTGGGCCGATCTGCTCAAGCGGACCGGGTTCGTCGACATCGACGCCCGTGTGCTCCCCGCGCCCAGGCCGACGGACGTCGGCACCCTCATGGTGCGCGCGAGCGCTCCGAAGTGAAGGGTGGGCCTCACGATCTGGCCAAGTCCTCGCCACGGTAGGTGGAGAGGTCGGCCAGGAACTTACGGCGGAGGACGGGGACCCTGCTGGTCGCGGCGAAGTAGCTGCGGGCGGCGAAGAGCGCGAGGCGACCCGTGACGGGCCGGAAGAGCGGGTCGTCGCCGCTGGTGCCATTGCTGGTGAGGGATTCGGCGACGCGCGCGAAGCCGTAGGGGATCATCTCGGCCTCGTAGTCGCCGATCGCGGCCGGCAGCCGCTTGCGCCCGCCCGCGACGGCGGTCAGCTCGCGGCACAGCAGTCTGGCGTCGCGCAGTGCGGTGTTGGCGCCGACGCCCTGGCCGGGGGTCATGGTGTGGATGGCGTCGCCGAGCAGGGTGATGTTGGTCGTCGGCCACGGGTCGACGGGAACCGAGGTCGCTATCTTCAGCGGGAACGCGGCCTCCGGATCCGACAGCTCGAAGATCCGGCGCAGATTGGGGTGCCAGTTGGCGGCCGCTTCCAGGGCGGTCGCGATGAGCCGCCGCCCGCGCCGCCGGGTCGTGTCCTCGGGGAAGTGAGCGTGCGAGCTCCAGATGGACAGGTTGATGTAGTCGCGGTCGGTGTCGAACTCCAGCCCCGGCGAACCGCCCTGGGCGTCCCGCTTGAACGTCATGACGTGCAACATGCCGATCATGCCCTTCGTACCGAAGATCAAGGAGAGGCCGTTGAGCGCCTCGTCCGGCAGCAGCGCGCGGGTCTCGGGCGTGAGCGCGGTCTTGGTGGCGATGGCGGTGACACCGGCGTCCTTGATCTCGGCATGGGGCAGGAACTGCCGGCGCACGGCGGAGCGGGTGCCGTCGGCGGCGATCAGGAGGTCGCCGGTCGCGGTGGTGCCGTCGCCGAAGTGGGCGGAGATCGTGCCGTCGGGGTGCCGCTCGTAGCGGGTGAACTCCTTGCCGTAGTGCACGACGTCGTCCATGCCGGTGAAGAGCACCTGACGCAGAGTGGCGCGGGACACCGAGCGCTCGCTGTTGACCGCGTCGCGCGCCGGGGGCAGTTGGAACGTGGCGGTGGTGCGCAGGGACTGGGTGAACACGTTGAAGTGGCGCGGCTCCCGGGCAGCGGTGGCGACGAAGGTGTCGAAGAGCTCGGGCCGCAGACACTCGTGCAACGCGCGGCTGCCGGTGGGGTCGATGCCGACCCGGTAGCCGTAGAGACCGTCGCGACGGGAGCCGTAGCGCTCGTACACGGCCACCGAGACACCGGCCTTCTTCAGGCCGTGGGCCAGGCACATCCCGCCGGTGCCGCCGCCGATGATCAAGACATGCATGAGGATCGCTTCCCTTGAGAGTCAGGTATCTTGAATGCCAAGACATATGTAGCTTGAGCATCAAGAGACTCGACTGTCAAGCAATCTGGTCGGCAAGGAGGTGTCCCGATTGGCGAACGAGAAGGAACAGGTCCTCGCTGAGCTGGGCAAAGTCATTCAGGGCTACCAGGCCGCGGTCGATGACTCCGATCGCGAGACCGCCCGGCTCCTCGGCGTGAACGAAACCGATCTGCGGTGTCTGGAGCTGCTGATCGACGCCGAGGAGCTCTCTCCGCGTGAGCTCAGCAGACAGCTCGGGCTGACCACCGGCAGCGTGACCGCCATGCTCGACCGGCTGGAGAGGCTCGGCCTGCTCACCCGCGCCCCCCACCCCGTCGATCGCCGCAAGAGCGTGGTCAAGGTGACCTCGGAGGGGAGCCGACGCTGCTACGAGCTCATCGCCCCGCTCATCGAGGACGGGGCGCGGGAACTCGGCGCGAAGTACAGCGCGGAGCAGTTGGAACTGGTCATGGACTTCCTGCGGTCCACCACCGCGCTCCAGAGCCGACACACCGAACGCCTGCGGGCCCTTCCCGCTCCGGCGGCGGAACGCCGAGGCCGCGCCGGGCCCGGTGGCAAGCGCGCCACCGGACCCGGCACTTGAGGGCGCTCAGCGGCCGGCGGCCGGACGCTGGACGCGGGCGGCTACGTGCTCGCGTCCGAGTTGCCGCGCAGCAGGGGGTGTCAGCGGATCCGCGGCAGCGTGTAGCCGCGTCTGAGCCCGAACCGGGAGATGACCAGCAGGACGGTCAGTTCGCCAAGTATCAGCAGGAAGACCCCGGCCTTCGGTAGTACCGAGTCCAGCAGTCGGCCTCGCGAGCCGTATCCCCAGTCGTCGCCGGCGAACACGGTGGAGCCCTTCCTCGTCGGCTCGGCGCCCGCGTCGACATCCCCCTCGCCGGTACGCCCGCCGGAGAATCGCCACGTCGCGCGGCAGGTGTACTGCGGGGCGCCCTTGTAGCTGTGGGTGGAGCACCGCCGCACATCCAGCACATCGGCCCGATCCCCCGTGACCAACCGCTCGGCCTCCCGGTACTGCCACACGCCCCACCCGACGAGGGCAGCCAGACTCAAGGCGACCAGCAGCCGGAAGATCAGCTTCCGAGGCCGTTTCCCCGGCCGCTCGAGCATCCCCGTCGGATCCGGTTCCATCCCCACCACACCCCCACCATCGCCATAATCGAGGCAAAGGTAACCGGGGAATCACGCATTCAGTCTCCGCGAAGGGGGCTCCGGTTCGGTTTGCGCGGCCAGTGAAGCCAGTGCGGTGGGCCGGACCGCGTCGGTGGCGGTTGAGCCGAGGAGCAATTCGGGCAGGTTGTGGGGCTGGGACCGCTCGTCGGTGGGGGTCGCCGCGGTGATGCGGTCCAGGCGGAAGCCTCGGCCGGCGCGGCGGGTGCGGCACCAGGCGATGAGGTACCAGCGGCCGTCGGCGGTGAGCAGTCCGGCCGGTTCCACGACGCGGTCGGTTTCGCGTCCGGCCGCGTCGGTGTAGGAGAGCCGCAGCGCCACATTGTGGGTGAGGGCCCGTTCCACGGCGGTGCGGATCTCGGAGCCGGTCCGGGTCGGCCGCGTGACGATCCGTGCGGCGAGTTCGCGGGCCGCCGTCGAGGCGGGGCCGGTCATCGAGGCCGCGATCTTCTGGGCCGCGGTGCGGGCCGCGCCCGCGTAGGGGGTGGCGGCGCCGACAGCGGCGAGCGCGGCGGTCAGCGCGGAGGCTTCGTCGGCGGTGAAGTGGATCGGGGGCAGGGTCATCTCCGGGGAGATGGACCAGCCCCCGCCTCGCCCGGGGGTGGTGCGCACCGGAACGCCCGCCTCCATCAACGCCTGGAGGTCACGCTGCACCGTGCGGGTGCTGATCTCGAATCGCGCGGCGAGCGCCGCGACCGTCAGTGGCCGCGGCGCGGCCGCGCGCAACTCCTCCACCAGCGCGTACAGCCGGGCGGTGCGGTTCATGGGGCCGACGCTACCGTCACGCGGTGGGACGCTACCGTCACGCGGTGGGACGCTACCGTCACGCGGTTCGGCGCTACCGTCACGCGGTGGCCAGGAAGTCCCGCTCGCGCCGCTGTTCCCGCTCGGTGATGGTGAGGGGGAACAGGGTGAATCCGTGCATCGCCCCGGCGATGACGTCGAGCCGTACGGGCGCGCCCGCCGACCGCCAACGCTGGGCCAGGAAAAGGGAGTCGTCCAGCAACGGATCCTCGGTGCCGACGACGATGCGAGCGGGTGGCAGACCTGCCAGGTCCGCGAAGAGCGGGGAGACCTCGGGGTCGCGGCGCCGCTCCGCCCCCATCCCCGGCGTGAACAGCTCATAGGCGCCCCGGAGCGAATCGGTGTTGCTCAGCCGCGGTCGGGGGCCGAACAGCCGCTGGCTCGGTGTCATCGACAGGTCGTAGGGGCCGAAGAGCAGGTGGGCCGCCCGGAACGCGCCGGTGACGCCGTGCCGGTCGCGAAGGCGCAGCAGCGTCACGACGCTGAGGTGGGCACCGGCCGATTCACCGCCGATCAGCAGCCGCTCGGTGCCGAACTCGGCCGCGGCATGCTCCACCAGCCACCGGGCGACCGCCTCGCAGTCGTCGGGCCCGGCGGGGAACGGATGCTCCGGCGCCAGGCGGTACTCCACGCTCACCACCGCCAGCCGGGCCTCCACGGCAAGCCGCCAGAGCCGCTCGTCCTGCCCGTCCGCGGAGCCGAACGCCCAGCTGCCTCCGTGGATGTGCAGGTGCACGCCGTCGACGCGGTCCGGCACGAACGTCCGCACCTTCACCCCGCCCGCGACGACGCGGTCCCGGCCATGCTCCAGTCTCACCGGTGGGGTGTCGGCACCGAGCCGATTGCGCCGCAGGAGCGCCAGCGTGGCCGCGCTCGGCACCGGCCCACGGGCCGGCCGGCTCGCCGCGTCGGCTTCGAACTTCTCGTTGAAGGCAAGGGTTTCGGCGAGGCAGTCCTCATCTGTGATCGTCATGCCGCCGACGTTCGCAGCCGCCCGCGACAACACCCTGTCACCCTTTCTCGGTGATCTACGTCACGGCCTGTGGTCATGGCCTGGGACGACGTCGCCGTCGCGATGTCACAGCCGTGTGCTGGACCCGATCTGGACCGGTCACAACCCGGCACAGGCCGGGCAGTTGGCGGCCCGGCGGCGTTCTCCATTGCGCACACTGGTGATGCGGGGCAGGTCAGCGACGAGTTGGGGGGATACGCCATGGCGGCCGGTTGCCGGGACTGTGAGACGTGTACGAGGTCGTGGCTGGGGCGGCTGTTCCAGAACGCGGCGGTGGGGCTGATGCATGTGGTGACGATCGGCATCAGCTTTCTGATCAAGAAGGGTTTCAGGCGGCACTGCCCGCAGTGCGGGCACCTGCTGTCCCGGCACGCGCGCAGGGCGGACGGTTCGTTCCGGGACTAAGCCGCCTCATTGAAGTCCGGTGCGGTTCGGGTGCGCCCCGAAGGGGCGCGGGGCTGTGTCGATGTGCGGCTCCGCCGCGGCTGTGTCGATATGCGGCTCCGCCGCGTGGGCGACCAGCCACGATGGCGCCGCGGACGATCGACGACAGGTCAGGGCACTTCCAGCGGAGCGCTTAGGTGTGCTGTCCCGGAACGTGGGTGACGGGCGTCGCGCCGTGCGGGGTGCCGACGAACGGGGCGTCAGGCGGGCACGGCCTCCAGCACGGAGAGCAGGGACGCGGAAGGCGTCATCGAGACGAGCCGCAGACCGGCCCGGTTGAACACGGCCTCGAACTCGTCGGCGCTGCGCTCCCGTCCGGTCGACAGCGCCATCATGTTCAGATCCATCAGCGGCTCCAGGCCCGGCTTGCCCACCTCGTCCACGAGGAGTTCCATCACCAGCACCCGGCCACCGGGTTCGAGCGCTTCCCGGCAGTTGCGCAGGATGCGTACGCAGGAGTCGTCGTCCCAGTCGTGGAGGACGAACTTCAGCAGGTGCAGATCGCCGGACGGCACCTTGTCGAAGAAGTCACCACCGACGAAGGTGAACCGGTCCGCGACGCCGAGCTTCTCCGCCGAGGCGTCCGCATCGGCGCCCACGTGGGGAAGGTCGAGCACCTTGCCGGTCAATCCGGGATGCCGCCGCATGAGGGTCTGGACGAGGTTTCCGCCGGCGCCGCCGACATCCACGGCGACCTCGGCGTCCTTGATGTCGATCACATCGGCCAGTTGGTGGGCCAGGTTATGTGTCATGGCGGTCATGGCGTTGGTGAAGATCTCCGCCTCGCGCGGCTGGGTGGCGAGCCAGTCGAAGACCGGCGCGCCGAAGGCGGCCTGCGCCTGGGGGGTGCCGGTGCGTATCGCGTCGGCGAGCCGTCCCCACGGCAGCCAGTGCGACTCGGCACCGCCCCACAGCGCCAGATCACGCAGCGAGTCGGGGTTGTCGGTACGCAAGGTGTCGAGCAGGGACGTGCTCTCGAACCGCTTCCCGTCCGTCGACGTGGCCAGCCCGAGCGATGCGCACGCCCGCAGGAACCGGAACGTCGAGGCGGGGTCCAGCGACTCCGCCTCGGCCACCTCGTCCGCGGTGCCCCCGCCCGGGTGGAGATGGTCGGCGATGCGCAACTCGGCCGCGGTCCGCACCATCTGAGTGACCCAGTACCCCGTGAACATCTGCAACATCCGTCCTGTGTCGTCCACGGGCGGAGTGGCGGAACCAGCCGCGACGAACGGATGCTCGAACAGTGTCATGTGATCCCCTTCGACTCGCACACACTCGGCCGCTCGTCCACCGGACGGTGCGGCCTCTTGTTGATCGAGACGAATGGATCCCGGGTGGCGTTCGGCCCGCTGACGCGGACAAATTCGCATGCGGCCGGAGAAAATCGCCCGCCGTCGTGCTCCCGAGAGGTTATGGCTGACGGTCACCAGCCGGCCGCGGCTCCGGCGGATGTCCGGCCCGCGGCCGGGAGGCTGCCCGTGGGACGGCGCAGGTGCCAGACGTCGGCCGGGGGCAGGTTGGCCCAGACCGTGCTGCGGCCGGTGGCGTAGCGGCGGCGGTAGTCGGCCAGCACCTCCTCGGCGGCCCGGTGCCGCCGCGCCTGGCTCCGGGAGGGCAGCAGGTTGCGGGCCTGCCGGGTGCCGCGGTAGGCGAAGTAGGCCAGGAGGCCGCCGGGGCGCAGCAGCTCCAGATACCGGCCCATGATCGCCTCGATCTGGTGGGGATCGAAGTTGGCGAAGGGCAGCGCCGAGATGATCGCGTCGTAACGGCGGCGTACGTCGAGTTCCTCGACGTACGCCTCGTGCACGCGTATCCGCCCGGACCGTCCGGCCAGGTGCGGGTGGGTGCGGACGAGGTCGCGCAGCCGACCGGTGAAGCGGGGGTTCGCCTCGACGATGTCCAGGCGGCTGCCCGCCGGCAACTGGTGGAGCAGGGAACGGGTGACCGACCCGGTACCGGCACCGGCCTCCAGGACGCTCAGCGGCCGCCCCGCCTGAGAGCGCACCGGCTCGGTCAGCGCGTGGGCCAGCGCCCTGCCGCTGGGGGCCAGGGCCCCGGTGGTGCGCATGTCGCGGGCTGCCTCGAGGAGGAACATCCAGCCTCCGGCGGCGCGGTGGCCGAGGACGTGGTCATGCGGGGTGGTCGAGTCATCCGTGGCGTGCATGGGCGCACGCTACATACCGGCTCCGCGTGGGCCGATGCCTCGGCGTGTGACGGTCCCCACGCGGGCGGCGCGGGAGGCGGCGCGGAGGGCCGACGGGTTACGCCCCGGCGGCCGACCCGGGCGCGTTTCGGGTGAGTTGGCGGCGCGGGACGGCGGGGTGGCGCGTACGGGCACCCCGGAGTGGTGACGCTGATCACATCCGCCCCTCGGGACGGTGGCTCGGCCGAGGGTTACGCCTACCTCACGGTACGCACGCGGCGGACGCCCGTGGGCCTGTCCGGCGGGTCGTACCGGACAGGCCCCTGGTCCCGATGAGGGGAGGGCTCAGCGCTTGAGCATGAAGGTGAAGTCGCCGGTGAGCTTGCCACTCAGCCGGACCGCCGAAACGAGCTTCCCCTCCGTGATCAGCCTCTCGACCTCGGCCCGCGAAAGACCGAAGCCTTCGGCGATCAGCCGCACCGGCCGGACGGGGATCCGCGCCGCGAAGCTGACCGAGACATCGGCCACCTCCCGGTCCAGGTGATCCGATCCGCCGGTGTCGAGGCGCCAGGCGTTGTCCCAGTCGAGGGCGATGCGATTACGGCGCCGTACGACCGGATCCTGGAGCAACTCGGCTGTCAGGCCGAGGTCGTTGTCATGCAGCCGATCGAGCAGCTCAGGTCGTACGGAGCGCACATTCATCCGCTCGAAGACCGTGAGCTTCGCCGTTTCCCCGCACCCGGTACAGAGCACGAGGAGCCAGGCGTCGATGAGCTTGTGGTTCGCGTTGACGCGGAATTTACCGTTTGCCCGGAAACGTTCGGACGCGCATGCGTGACAACGGCGACGAACGAGCGGCAGGCAGGTGGGCATGACCACCCAGTTACAGAGCACAGAAGTACACCGGTTTCAGTGAGAAATCCGCAGCAAAAAGGAGCGCGGCGCGGAATGCGCGACGCGCGACAAATCAGCGCTTGGGAGGTCTCACACGGTGTACAACGGCACGTCCCTGCCTAGACGACTTGGGTCGGCAGAACGGTAATGACGCGGAGCGGTGCCGCTCCACTGATTTTTTCGAAGCCGGTCGGGCCGGTCAGAGGGGCTGGAGCCGACGGCGCAGGAGGCAGAACTCGTTGCCTTCGGGGTCGGCCAGGACGTACCAGTCCTCGGCGCCGGTCTGACCGACATCGGCGGGCTTGGCGCCCAGCGCGAGCAGCCGCTCCAGCTCGGCGTCCTGATCGCGGTCGGTGGCGTTGACGTCGATGTGCAGCCGGAGCTTCGCGGGCCGGGGATCGCTGCTGGGGCTGAGGATGAGGGTGGGCTGCAAGCCGCCGAAGCCGACGCCGGGCGGCCCGATCTCGATGCCTCCGTCGTCCTCCCGGCCGATTTCGACATAGCCGAGGACCTCGCTCCAGAACGCGGCGAGCCGTTCGGGGTCGGCACAGTCGAGGATCAGTTCGCTGATGCGGCATGCCATGCCCGTCAGTCTACGGAGAAACCCCGAAAAGCAACCGGCCGCGGGGGGGGGGGTTGTTTGTTGGTGGGTTCCCCCCCCCCGCCCCTCGAGTATTTCCGGCT
>NZ_JBQTCE010000009.1:88441-230726 GCF_052665095.1 Streptomyces sp. NEAU-174
GGGAGGGGGGGGAAGAAAAAAGAAAAACACCCCCCCCCCCCGCGGCCGGGCGGGCATTGACGTTTCTCGTGGGCTACTCGTGAGCTACTCGTGGGCGCTGATCACACCGCCGGCGCTGAGCACGATGTACACGCCGTTGGCGTCGAGCCCGGCGTCGTGTCCGTTCGCCTCCATCGTGCCCATGACGTCACCGTGGCCAATGATCTCCGCACGGAAGTGGCCCTCGCCGACCTTCGTCACCTTGGCCGTCCAACCGCCCGCGAGCTCGAAGGTGCCCGGCCCCTGGTGCTCGCCGCCCATCCAGGACTGGACCTCGCCGCCCATCGTGAGCACGACATACATGCCGTTGCCGTCGAGCCCGGCGTCCTGCCCGTTCGCCTCGAACGTGGCCAGGACGTCACCGTCGTTGACGATCTTGAGGCGATAGTGCTGGTCGCCGAGCTTGTAGATCTCGCCCGTGCTGCCGTCCGCCAGGGTCTCGGTGCGGTCCGGGGATGCCGCCTCGTCCGCGGCGCCCGACTCGGTGTCGGTCTTGGCGTCAGTCTTGGCGTCGGTCTTGGCGTCCGAGCCGTTCGCTCCGTTGCCACCGGAGTCCTTCGCACCGGTGGAGGAGTCCGCGCTGCCGGAGCTCGCGGAGGAGGCCGCGGGCTTCGAGCTCGCGGCGTCCGAGTCGTTGCAGGCGGTCAGGCTGAAGCCGGCGGCTGCGATCAGGACCGCGGCGGCAACGCGCAGGGTGCGGCGACGAACGGTGCGGACGGCGGTGTTGGAGCTCATTTCGGGTCCCCCCGGGGGCAGTCGATGTGGTGGTCTTCTCGGTGCCTCACCAACTCTGGTCGGGCCCGCTACCGCGAGGCTGCCGCCCCGCTAACGGTCGGCTAACACGGCTGACACGGCCGTGAGCAGGGACAAGGACGCGACACGATCAGGCGACCAGGCGCGGCCAGGCGACGCGAGTGCGGCGTGACCGGCCGGCGCCGGGTGCACGCCGTCCGCGGCCATTCGGGTCGGGCCCAGCGGTCGCGTTTCAGGCCTTGGCGGCGGCTTCCGCTTCAACGGCGTCGTCGGGGGCCGCCGGTTCCGGGAGGCTGGGCAGGAGCAGGCACAGCGGGACGGCGACGGCGGTGAGGGCCACCGACCACCAGAAGGCGGTGCCGAAGCCGTCGGCCAGGGCGCCCGGGGTGTGGGCGCCGCCGGTGCTGTGCTGGAGGATGACGGCAAGGACGGCGATACCCACCGCGCCACCGAGTTGCTGGGCGACGCGGGTGATGATGCTGGCGTCGGGGATCTCCCCGTGCTCCAGCCCGACGTACGCGGCGCCCATGGGCGCGATCATGGCGGCGCCCAAGGCGATGCCGCGGACGAACAGCGCGGCCATGAGCAGGGCCTCGCTGGTGTCGGCGGTGACGTAGGCGAACGGCACGGTGGCCGCGGCGACGAAGGCGAATGCCGCGAAGGCGACCCCTCGGGGGCCGATGCGATCGGTGTACGTGCCCGCCAAGCCGCGGGCCAGGAGCGCGCCGACGCCCTGCGGGATGAGCAACAGCCCGGCGCCGAGGGCGTCCTCGCCGCGGACCTGCTGAAAGTACAGGGGCAGCAGCATCATCGACCCGTACAGGGAGATGCCTCCCAGGAGGAGCAGGGTGGCGGAGGAAGCCACCGCGCGATGGCGGAACAGCCGCACATTGACCAGGGCGGCGGTGGTGCGGGTGAGCGCCCAGGCGGTGAAGCCCCCGACCAGGACCAGTCCGCCGACCAGCGGGACGAGGACCTTGGCGTCGGCGAAGCCCGCGCTGCCCTCGACCTGGGAGAGGCCGTAGACGAGGGCGGCGAAGCCCGGGCAGAGCAGGAGCAGGCCGACGGTGTCCAGACGGGCGCGGGGGCGGTCGGGCGCCGGTCGGTCGTCGGGCAGATTGCGCCAGGCGAGCCAGGCGCCGACGACGCAGAAGGGAATGTTGACGAAGAACAGCCAGCGCCAGTCGGCCAGATGCAGGATGAGGCCGCCCAGCACCGGGCCGAGGATCGGGCCGAGTGCGGTGGGCACGGTGATGATGGCCATGACCTTGCCGATATTGCGGCCCCGGGCGGCCTGCATGAGCAACGTGGCCATGAGCGGCATCATCATGCCGCCCGCGCCGCCCTGGACGATGCGGAAGGCGATCAGGCTGGGCGCGTTCCATGCCAGCGCGCTCAGGACCGAGCCGAGCAGGAACACGACCAGGGCCGCGATCCACAGATGCCGGCCGCCGAGCCGCGACTGGGCCCATCCGGCGAGTGGGATGGTCACGAACACCGCCAGCAGATAGCCGGTGCTCACCCACTGGATGGTGGCCAGCGGGGCGTCGAGTTCCCTCGCCAGGTCGTTGAGCGCGACGCTGACGATGGTGGTGTCGAAGACGGCGGCGAGGGCGCCCACGATGAGGGTGATCGCCATGCGCCACACGGCGGGATCTACGCGATCGGCACCTACGCGATCAGGATCCACGCGATCGGGGTCTACGCGACCGGGAGCCACACGATCGGGGTCCGCCGCCGCGGATGTGGGGTCGGACCGGTTGGGAGGAGTGCTCATGAGCAGCCACCTTAAGATACAGCGATCTATCTTACGGCGGACAGGGTAAGGCGCTAGGATAAGAAAGACAAGTCTATCTAAGGGAGGGGCGCATGCCCGAGCGACGCCGCGGAGCGGCACTGGAGAAGGCGCTCCTCGACGCAGCCTGGGAAGAACTCGCGGACACCGGCTACGCCAGGTTCACCATGGATGCCGTCGTCAAGCGCGCGGGCACCAGCCCGCCCGTTCTCTATCGCCGCTGGTCCAACCGCGACGACCTCGTCCGGGCGGCCATCGTCCACACCCTGAAGGAGTCCCGCCTCGACGTTCCCGACACGGGGAGCCTGCGGGAGGACGTCCTCACCCTCATGCGGGAGATCAACTCCACCCGCGTCCAGTTCATCACCATCATGAGCATGCACCTGGCCGACTACCACCAGGCGACCGGAAACAGCCCCGGCGATCTGCGCGACCCCCTGGTGACGGGACGCGCGGAAGCTCTCGACGCGCTCTTCGCCCGCGCCGTCGACCGCGGCGAGGTCACACCGGAACGCCTCACCGAGCGCGTCAAGTCGCTCCCCTTCGACCTGCTGCGCCATGAAATCCTCACGACCTTCGCCCCTGTGCCCGACGACGCCCTCGAAGAGATCGTGGACACGGTCTTCCTCCCCCTGGTGCGCTAAGCGCTCCGCTGGAAGTGTCGCGATGCGTCGTCGGCCGACTGCGGCGCCGTCGTGGCTGGTCGCGCCCGCGCGGCGGAACAGGGCCCGGGGCGGAGCCCGGCACGGGGCCCGGGGCGGAGCCCCCCACGCGGCGGAGCCGCATATCGTCAGGTGTCGGGAAGGGGCGGGGAGGGGACAGCCTGCCGCAGGCGCCACGACCCGCCGGACACTCCCTGGGCGCGGCGGGTCAGCCCTCTTCGGCGACCAGCGTGTAGCGCACGGTCTGGGCCTGGATGAGGCCGTCACGGAAGACGAAGGTGTCGACTCCGTCCTCCACCCGCGCATGGGCGGTGGCCGCCGACCATTCGAGGAAGAGGACGTCATCCGCGAACTGGGGCTTCAACTCCCAAGCGGCGTCGGGGAGATCGCCGAGCAGCGCGCCGATGCCCCGCTTCACCCCTTCGCGGCCCCGCAGCACACCGGAGGGCGTGACGAAGACCGCGTCCTCCGCGTAGTTGGCGCTGATCCTGTCCAGGTCGCCCGAGCCGAGCGCTTGGCCGTGGTCATGGAAGATCTGCTCGGGGGTCCGGGTCGTCATCGCTCCAGCCGTTCCGTTCGCGGGTTGTTTCGCGGATACGCGAGATGATTCGAGACGATAGTTGCACACGCAGATGATTGCAAGCGCCGCCTATTGCGGGAGCAAGCTCCTGTCGAGTTGATCGACCAGATCGGCCAGGCCGTCGGCGTACAGGTCAAAACGGCCCGAGGGGGTGGGCGGGTCACCGGCGGGACGGGGCGACCATCGGCAATTCGGCCGCCCTATTAGAAGGTGACGAAAACCGGCCACATGCTCATCATGCGGCCCCTCGACCCCCTGGCGGGATCAGAGGTTCCGCTATCAGAACGCGTCGATAGATCGGGCCCAGAACCGAGGTTTTTCATTCTTCTGAACGGTCAGAACAGTGTTGCGAATAACACATATTCACCCCTTGTAGTGCATCCGAACCGCACAGAAAAACACTATCCTCGGTCCAGTCGTTGACTGGGCGGAGGCCGGAACAGCGACGCTGCCCGCACATCCGTGGGGTCAACGACGAAGTAAGCGGGCGTGGTTCTCCACGTCTGGTGAGGGCCGCCGCCCCTGCTCCAACTGCCAGGAAGGGAGGGGCGGCGGTTTCCGGCCAACACCGTCATTGCTCATCACTCACGCGCACCATCCACAGATGATTTGCATTCGCGATCATCTCGTTGCATGCGCTATGGATAGATCGCCCGGGCAATCACTTAGCCGAGCGGCAGGCAGCCGCCAATTTGAGTGGCAATTAGCCGACGCCGGAGAGCCAAAAACTCCTGCTGAGCGTCGCCGCACCCCATGCCGGACATGACGCCTTCGCGAAGACACGCCGAATATGCGAGCCAAGCGGCCCTTGAGGTGTTTCGTATGTGGCGTTGGCCATACCGAACGAGGGGCCAAGTGGCGCGTTAAGTGCATTTACATGCGCTCCCTATCGCAAAGTTGCGGAATACCCGCCGGTAAGTATGGCCACTATGGCGTGCGATGAGAGCTATGCGGTCAATGTCCCTGAAGCGGAGGGGAATTGTAGTGACACCCTCCGACAGCCGACGGCTGACGCTTTGTCAGTGGTTAGTGCGGGTTTAGTTGCGTCGAGCGACGTGGCTGCGTTAACTACACGACACCTGTCCGCGGGCAGGCGTACGTTCCGACGTGGTGTTCCCCCCTTCCTGGCAGTTGGAGCCGAACACCCCGTCAGCCCCTCACCAGACGGGCCCCGGCACATGACCGAGGGCCATGAAATCCAGGGAGAACCTGTATGGCCGAACGCAAGCGCCGGCGACACCTCGAGGTCAACCTCGACGAGCACGTGACCTTCTCCGTCCGCATCTCCCCCAAAGCGCTGCGGTGGGCCTGGGCCGTGTGCATCACGGTGGGCAGCACCGCTTGGTACGCGCTGACGCACTAAGCGCTCCGCGGGAAGTGCCGCGAAATGCCGTCGTGCGTCTGCGGCCGCATCGTGGCTGGTCGCGCCCGCGCGGCGGAGCCGCACATCGACACGGCCCCGCGCCCCTTCGGGGCGCTGCCCGAACCGTAGCCCGTAGCGGACTTCCTCCGACCTGCTGAGGCCCCCCGCGGGGCCCGCAGCGCGGCAGCGAGGCCGAGAAGCCGCCGTCCCCGGGGCCCGGGGCCCGGGGACGGCGGCTCACCCATCCCGGAGAGACGCGGGTCACATTCGGGCCTGTCACATCTCTCCGAGCCGTTCCGTCAGGGAGGTGTAACCACGGCAACCACATAGGAGAGCCCATCATGGACGCTCGCTTGAACCTCTTCGGCAACCCGCTCCTCGGCACGTTCCTCAAGCACCTCAACTCCGCGGGCAAGGTGATCGGCGACTCGTCGCTGCCCGCCGCGACGCAGGAGCTGGTGAAGATCCGCGCCAGCCAGATCAACGGCTGCGGCTTCTGCACCGACATGCACACCAAGGACGCCGCGAAGGCCGGGGAGACCTCGACGCGCCTGAACCTGGTCGCGGTCTGGCGCGAGGCCACGGTGTTCACCGACGCCGAGCGCGCCGCCCTGGAGCTGGCCGAGCAGGGCACCCGCATCGCCGACGCGGCCGGTGGTGTCACGGACGAGGCGTGGGCGAAGGCCGCCGAGCACTACGACGAGGAGCAGCTCGCCGCTCTGGTGTCGATCATCGCCATCATCAACACCTACAACCGGCTGAACGTCATCGTCCAGCAGCCCGCCGGCGACTACCAGCCCGGCCAGTTCGGCTGAGGCCCGGAGCCCTGCGCCCGGAGCCCGGAGCGCCCGTCACGCGCCGCGCCGAGCGGCGCGTGACGGGCGCTCGGATCAATCGATGCGCGGGGTGACCGGGCCCCGAGTTGCGGGCCCCCACGCGGGGGGTGACGGTGGGCATAAGGGGGACGTGGGGGCTCGGGGAGCTTGTGGGGGCTCGGGGGCTGTGGGGCGGGTGAAACACCCCGGGGAGCGCACTGACATCCCGGGGAGCACACTGACCGCGCACAGGAGCGGAGAAAGGCAATGACGAACGGACCTGGGCCCGTGGGGCCCATGGGTAAGGGGCCGAACGGGGAGCGGCCGCAGCAGCGGGCCGGAATGCCGCTGGGGGCGCAGCAGACCGAATACACCGGGCGGTATGTGGTCCTGCTCGATCAGCAGGAGCCCGACCGCGGTATGGAGGCGCTGCGCTCGTCCGTGGGGATCTCGTCCGTGGAGCGCGTCCGCGGGGCCGAGCCCGGGGCGGCGGAGCTGCTGGGGCGCACCGATGTGTCGGTGGTCTTCGACGAACTCGGCGTCGCCGTCGTCGATGTGCAGCCGGACCAGCGCCATGCGCTGGTCACCACGGCGGAGGCGGAGCCGACGATCGTCGCGACGGAGCCGGAGCGCGTGGTGTACGCGTCGGTGATCACGGAGCCACAGCGCACGCTGACCGGCTTCTTCCCGACGTACCGCAGCGACGACGACGAGGTGTCCCGGCACACCCGGGCCGAGCTCGCCACCTCGCTGGGACCGGCGTGGGACGAGCAGAACACCACCTGGGGTATCCAGGGGATCCGCGCCAACTGGTCGCATCTGACGGGCAGCGGGGTGAAGGTCGCCGTGCTGGACACCGGGGTGGACACCGACCACCCGGATCTGACCGGATGCGTCGAGGCGACGGCCTCCTTCGTGTCCGGGGCGAGCGTCGAGGACGGCCATGGCCACGGCACCCACTGCGTCGGCACCGTGGCCGGTCCGGCCAAACCCGGGCACGCGCCGCGGTACGGCGTGGCAGGTGAGGCCCGGGTGCTGGTCGGCAAGGTGCTCAGCGACCAGGGCGTGGGCTCCGACGGCGGGATCCTGGCGGGGATGGCCTGGGCGGTCGCCCAGGGCGCCCGGGTGGTCTCCATGTCGCTCGGGGCTCCGGTGGAGCCGGGCGAGCTGTTCCCGCAGACGTACGAGAACGTGGCGCGGCGCGCGCTGCGGCGCGGCACCGTGATCGTGGCCGCGGCGGGCAACGAGAGCCGGCGGCCCGGCTTCGTGGCGCCGGTGGGGCGGCCCGCCAACTGCCCGTCCATCCTGGCGGTGGCGGCGCTCGGCAAGGACCTGGGGACCGCGTTCTTCTCCTGCGGCGCCATCAACGGCGCGGGCGGGGAGGTCAATATCGCGGCGCCCGGGGTGGACATCTTCTCGGCCGCGCCCGACGGGACGTACCAGACGATGAGCGGCACCAGCATGGCGACGCCGCATGCCGCCGGTGTGGTGACGCTGCTGGCGCAGGCGCATCCGGACGCCTCGGCGGCCGACCTGAGCACCCGTCTGCTGTCCGGCGCCCATCCGCTGGCGCAACCGGGCGCGGACATCGGCGCCGGTCTGCTCCAGGCCCCGTGAGCGGCGGCGCCATGGGGCGGACGGCGCGGTCCGGGCCGGTCGGGGTCATCCTCTCGGTCGACCCGGACCGGTTCGCGCAGGTGGTGGAGGCCGCGCGCCGGGTCGGGCTGACGGTCACCGGTGAGCAGCCGATCCTGGGCTCGCTGTCCGGGACGATCGCGGAGGACCGGATCCCGGTGCTGGAGGCGGTGGACGGGGTGGAGTCGGTGGACCGGGAGCGGATCGTCCGGCTGCCGCCGCCCGACGCGCCGCTTCAGTGAGCCCCGGCGGAGCGACCTGCCGCGATCAGACGTGGTCGAACGGCTCGGCGTACTTGAAGGGGCCCTTGACGGTCGGCTGGTAGGCGGTCAGGGTCCGGACCTGGAAGTACTCGCCCCAGGCCGGATCCGGGGCCGTGATGCCGTACTCGGACGCCGGGCGGAAGCCGAACCGGCCGTAGTAGGCGGGGCTGCCCAGCAGGGCGACCAGCGATTCGCCGAACGCGTCCGCGGCGCCGAGCACCGCGTGGACGAGCGCGAGGCCCACACCACGGCCCTGGTGGGCGGGGTGCACGCTGAGCGGGCCGAGGCCGAGGGCGAGGGACAGATCCGAGCCGACATGGCCGCGGGTGCACACGACATGTCCGATCACCTCACCGCGGTCGCCGGTGGCGACGAACGACAGCGCGGGCAACCAGCCGTCGCTGATCCGGAGCTCGTCCAGCAGCGTGGCCTCGATCGGCGGTGGCGGGGTTGGGCCGTTCACGGTGTCCGAGGTGTCCGACTTGGCGAACGCGGCCGAGGTGACGGTCCGTACGGCGTCGATGTCGGAGCGGGTCTCTCGTCGGATCAGCATCGGGTCAGGATGCGTCCGGATACCGCACCACGGCAAACGGATTGTGCGCTGGCGCGCGGGGCAGTCGGGGCGGGGGGCGCGGGCGGCGCGGGCGGCCGTAATTGGTTCGACTCGGCGGCCGCGGCTCCGGCAACCTCCCGTCATGGACCCCCATTACTGGCCCCTGTACGGGCTTCGCCTGCGTACGCCACGCCTGGAGCTGCGGCTTCCCGACGTCCCCCTGCTCGACGAACTCGCCGCCGTCGCGGCGGGCGGGGTGCACGATCCGGACGAGATGCCCTTCGGCGTCCCGTGGACCGACGCGCCCCCCGAGGAGCGCGGACGCGGCACCTTCCAGCATGTGCTGCGCACGATCGCCGAATGGCGGCCGGAGCAGTGGACGCTGAGCCTCGCGGTGCTGCACGAGGGGGCGGTGATCGGGCGGCAGGACCTGTTCGCGACCGAGTTCGCCGTCACGCGGGAGGCCGAGACCGGCTCCTGGCTTGGCACCGCCCACCAGGGCAAGGGGCTGGGCACGGAGATGCGGGCGGCGGTGGCGCACCTGGCGTTCGAGGGGCTGGGCGCGCGGTCGCTGGTCTCGGGCGCGATGGTGGAGAACGGCCGCTCGCTGGGGGTGTCCCGGCGGCTCGGCTACCGCCCCGACGGGCTGTCCGTACTCGCCGTACGGGGCGAGGCCCGCACCCTTCAGCGACTGCGGCTGGACCGCGCGGCCTGGGAGGAGCACCGCGCCACACCGGTCGAGACCGCCGGACTGGAGCCGTGCCGCGCGCTGTTCGGCGCATCCTGACGCGGTTTGGGCGTGCCGTCCTAGGGCTGCGGGAGTGCGAGCCCGCATTGCCCGCTCTGCGGTGGTTTGGGGGCCGAGGCGGCGGTGCTCTCCCCTCCCCGCCCCTTCCCGCTACCAGGGGCTCCGCCCCTGGACCCCAGGGCCTGGGGCGGAGCCCCACCTTCCAGCCCCTCCGGGGGCACCTCCCAGCGGTGGCTGGGGGAGTTTGAGGAGCGGGGTTGGGGGCGAAGAGCCCCACCATCCAGCCCCTCCGACGCTTGAGGAGCGGGATCCGGGGCCAAACCCCACCACCCAGCCCCACCGGCACATGACGAACGAGACCCGGGACCAAACCCCACCACCCAACCCCACCGGCGCTTGACGAACGGGCTCTGGGGTGAAACCCCACTTTCCAGCCCCTCCGGCGCTTGAGGAGCGGGGTCCGGGGCGAAACCCCGCCATCCAGCCCCTCCGGCGCTTGAGGAGCGGGCTCTGTCCAGCCCCTCCGGCGCTTGAGGAGCGGGGTCCGGGGCGAAACCCCGCTTTCCAGCCCCTCCGGCGCTTGAGGAGCGGGGTCCGGGGCGGAGCCCCAGCTTCGGGAAGGGGCGGGGAGGGGAGCAGCCCGCCGCAGGCGACAAGACACCCGCCGGCGCCCCGACGGCCGAGATCAAGGAGATTCCGACCGACAAGTCGGAGTCACCAGGCCGGACTCATAGGCCGCGATGACGAGTTGGGCGCGGTCGCGGGCGCCCAACTTACCCATGATGCGGCTGACATGCGTCTTGGTGGTGAGCGGTGAGAGCCCGAGGGTCTGCGCGGCCTCCGCGTTGTTGAGGCCCCGGGCGACAAGGGCGAGCACCTGCCGTTCGCGCTCGGAGAGCGCGGCCAGCGCGGCGGGCGCGGGAACGCCAGTCGGCGGGGCCTCCGGCAGTCGCAGGACACGCGCGATGAGCCGGGCGGTGGGACCGGGCGAGAGCAGGGACTCCCCCGCCGCCACGGTCCGTATGGCGTCCAGGAGTTCGGCGGGCCTGGTGTCCTTCACCAGGAAGCCGGACGCGCCCGCGCGCAGCGCCTCGACGATGTGCTCATCGGTGTCGTACGTCGTCAGCACGAGCACCTTGACCCCGGCGAGATCCTCGTCGGCGGCGATGCGGCGGGTGGCCTCGATGCCGTCGAGATCGGGCATCCGGATGTCCATGACCACGAGGTCGGCGCGGGCGGTACGGGCCAGTTCGACGGCCTCGCGACCGGTGCCCGCCTGCCCGACCACGTCCATGTCGCGGGCCGAGGACACCAGCATGGCGAAGGCGGAACGGACGAGCGTCTGGTCGTCCGCGAGCAACACCCTGATCGGCACGGCGGCCCCGGGCGCGGGGGCCGGTGGGGTGGCCCCTGAGGACGGGTCGGCGGGGCTGGTCCCGGACGCCGGGTCCGGTGGCGTGGTCATGCGGTGGCCTCCCTGGGCGGTACGGCGGTCTGCCCGGTACCGGTGCCGGTGGCAGAGCCAGTACCCGTGCCCGCGGCGGTGGCAGGGCCCGTACCGGTGCCGGTGCCGGTGCCGGTGCCGGTGCCGGTGGCAGAGCCAGTACCGGCGCCCGTACCGGTGCCGGTTCCCGCGGCGGTAACAGGGCCCGTGCCGGTACCCGTGCCCGTACCAGCGCCCGTGCCCGTGCCAGTACCGGTCGCGGTGCCCGCGGCGGTGGCAGGACCCCTGCCGGTGCCAGCGCCTGTACCAGCGCCCGTTCCCGTACCAGTGCCAGCCCCCGTACCAGTGCCAGCGGCCGTACGGCCGCCCGGCGGGCCGCTCCTCCCCCACGGCAGCGTGGCCCTGATCGCGAAGCCGGGCCCGTCCTCGCGCGGTCCTGCGGACAGGGTGCCCGCGACGCTGCGGGCCCGCTCGCGCATGCCCACGATGCCGTAGCCCGTTTCCGCGGGCGACGTAAGGGGCGCGTCCTCGCCCCTCGGCCCGTCGTCCACGGCGGCGACGCTCAGCTCCCCCTCGTCCCGTACGAGCGTGATCCGCACCCTCGTACCGGGCGCGTGGCGGACCGCGTTGGTCAGGGCCTCCTGCACGATCCGGTACGCGGCCGCGCCCACGGCGGGCGACAGTTCCGACGCCTCCACGTCGACCGTAAGGTCCACACGGACGCCCGCCGCCTCCGCCGCCGCGGCCAGGTCGGCGAGTCCGGCGAGCCCCGGCAGCGGCCCGGTGTCCTCCTCGTCCGCGCGCTCGGCGTCGCCACCCGCGCCGCCGCGGAGCACCTGGAGGGTGGCCCGGAGCTCGGCGCGGGCGTCCCGGCAGGTGTCGGCGATCGAGTCGAGAGACTTGGCCATCGCCTCGCGGTCCAGCCGCTCGGGGTCGGCGATCAGGACATGCGCCGCGACGGAGGTCTGGACGCCGATGAGGGTGATGCTGTGCGCGAGCAGATCGTGCAGATCGCGGGCGATGCGCAGCCGTTCCTCGGCGACCCGCCGGGCCGCCTCGTCCTCGCGGGTCCGCTCCGCGCGTTCGGCCCGTTCCAGGATCGCGGCGATGTACTTGCGGTGGATGCGGACCGCCTCGCCGATCACCACGACCGACAGCACCCAGCCCGAGGTGCGCAGCATGTCGAGACCGGCGTGCGGCTTCCCGCTCAGGGCCATCACCGACACCATGATCGAGATCACGGCGGTGACGGTGAGGAAGGACCGCAGCGGCGGGCCCATGACGGCGAGCGTGTAGACGGCGAGGAGCCCGGCCGGGACGACCGCGAGATGGACGTTGTCCATGGCGTGGTACGGCCCGACCATGAACACCACCAGCACGGTGACCACCATCGGGCTGTGCCGCCGCCCGATGAGCACCGTGGCGCTGGCAGCGAGCAGCACCCACCCGAAGGCGTCCGGGCGGTGGCCGTTCCGGTCGGGGTTGAGCAGCGCCAGGACGACCTGGAGGACCAGCACCGCACCGGCGATCCGGGCGTCCACCCGCCGCCGCCTGCGGGCCTCCTCCGGGGCCTCGGCGGGACGGGGGCCGTTGTGCAGGGCGCGCGACGCGGAGGCGATCGCGCGGTGGACGGCGGCGCGCGCGGCGGGGTACCGGGCGTCGGCGGCACGCTCCGGCGGGGTGGTCGGCGAGTGGGTCGTAGGAGGTACGGGCACGGGCTCCATCCTCGGGGATCCGCCTCGGGCCGATCCATAGGGCTGCCATAGGGCTGTCTATAGGGCTGCCATGGGGCTGTATGCGTTCCATAGGGCGGTACGGATCCCATGGATCCCATGGGACGGTACGGCCCCCGTAGAGCGGCCGCAGAGCGGCCAGGTGCGGCCAGGGGCAGCACGAAGCGTGTCCCGGACCGGCCGTCCCCTGTGCGGCCGGTCCGGGCCGAGGAAGGGCGTCAGCCGCCGCGTACGGCCGGTTCGGGACGGGACCCGCCGGGGGACCCGGCGGCCGGCCCGTCCTGGGCGGGCGGGGCCGCCGAGGCGGGCGTACGGCGGAAGAGGGCGCCCGGCCACCACACCCACCGCTTCAGCAGCAGGCTCGCCGACGTCACCAGGTACGTCCGCACGAGGAACGTGTCGAGCAGCACGCCGACCGCCACCACGAACCCCATCTCGACCAGCATCACCATCGGCAGCGTGGCCAGCACCGCGAAGGTCGCCGCCAGCACCAGACCGGCCGAGGCGATCACCCCGCCCGTCGTGCGCAGGGCGGTCAGCGCCGCGTCCGGGACGTCCGCCCCGCGCAGCGACTCCTCCCGCATCCGGTGCATCAGGAAGATGCCGTAGTCCACGCCGAGGGCGACCAGGAAGACGAAGGACAACAGCGGCAGTCCGGGGTCGACCCCGGCGAAGCCGAAGACCGGGTCGAAGAAGAGCCCGCCGAGCCCCATCGCCGCGCCCCACACGGCGACCACGGCGACCACGAGGACCAGCGGCGCGACGAGGCTGCGCAGCAGGGCGGCGAGGATGAGCAGTACGGCGATCAGCACCAGCGGGATGACCAGCATCCGGTCGCGGGCGTTGGTGTCCTTCAGGTCGAGCTGCTGGGCGCTGGGCCCGCCGACCAGCGCGTCGGCGCCCTCGACCCGCACCAGACCCGAGCGCAGGGCGTGCAGCGCGGCCGTCTCCTCCGCCGACTGCGGGGCGCCCCGGGGGAAGACGTCGATCTCGGTCCAGCCGCCGCCGCTGCGCCCGGTGTCCGCCCGCGCGACCCCCTCCGTGTCCCGCGCCCGCCGCAGCACCTCGTCCGCCCCCGCGGTGCGCGCCATCACGCTGATGGGCTGGCTGCTGCTGTCCGGATAGGCGTCGGCGAGGGTCTGGGTGGCGGCCACCGACTCGGGCTTGTCGGTGAAGGTGTCCTCCTGCTTGAGGTTGCCCGGCAGATTGAGCACCCCGAGGGCGAGGACGCCCAGCAGCGCGGCACCGCCGAGGAGTACGGCCCCGGGGCGGCGGCGGGCCGAGCTGCCCATCGCCTCGAAGAACCCGCGCCGGGTGGCCCGCGGTTCACTGCCGTGGACGGGGATCAGCGGCCAGAACACCCGCCGCCCCAGCAGCACCAGCACCGCGGGCAGCAGCGTCATCATCGCGGCCAGCGCGCAGATGACCCCGACCGCGCCGACCGGGCCCAGTCCGCTGCTGCTGTTGAGGTCGGCGGCGAGCAGACACAGCAGCCCGGCGGCCACGGTGCCGCTGGAGGCGAGCACGGCCGGACCGCAGCCGCGCAGGGCCTCGCGCATCGCGTCGTAGGGGGCGTTATGGCGGCGCAGCTCCTCGCGGTAGCGGGACACGATCAGCAGGGCGTAGTCGGTGCCCGCGCCGAAGACCAGCACCGTCATGATCGAGGAGCTCATGCTGGTGACGATGAGGTCGAAGCCCTGGACGAGGCCGTAGACGATCGCCATCGCGGCCATGGCGGCGACGCCGACCACCCCCAGCGGCACCAGCCACAGCAGCGGGCTGCGATAGGTGATGATCAGCAGCAGGGCGACCACCCCGGCGGTGGCGAACATCAGCGTGCCGTCGGTGGAGGCGAAGACCTCCTGCGAGTCGGCGCTGAGCGCCCCGGGGCCGCCGACCTGGACGGTCAGGCCCTCGGGGTGGGAGGCGAGCTCGGCGCGGACGTCCTTGACGGCGTCGGCCCGCTCCTTCTCGTCCGTCAGGCCGGTGAGCGCCATGGGGTACATCACGGTCGTGCCGTCCTTGGACGGGACGGCGCGCGGGGCCGTGCCACCGACGAGGTCATGGCGCCCCGCCACCTCGGCGACCCGCCCGCCGGCCGCCTTACGGTCGGCGTCGGTCAGCCCGCCGTCGCGGTGGAAGACGAGGACGAGGTCGATGGTGTCGCCGCCGGGCAGCCGCTCCTGGAGCCGGGCCACCTGGGTGGAGTCGGCGCCCGCCGGGAGGTAGTCGACGGCCGTGTCCCGTTTGGCGCCCTCGAGCTTGCCCGCGAAGGGGACGGCGACGAGGAGCAGCAGCACCCAGCCCGCGATGACCGCCCAGGGCAGCGAGCGCCGCCGCTTGCCGCCGGCCGCGGCGGGCGGCGGCGCGTCCGGTTGTTGGGGATCTCCAGCGATCCCTGACGATGTCGTCTGCATGCCCCCAGGCTTCCGGCGCCCGTGCGCCGATACCTCGCGCCGACGACGGAAATGGCGACTACTACGCCGGGGGCGGGACGGGGGTGATTACTCCCTGGGGAGTACGGAGAGCGGACCGGAACCCTCCGCTCAGAACGCCGCCCTTGTGGCGGCGAGCAGGCGGGCCGTGTCGTCCGGACAGATCATCAGGGCCCGGCCGACCGTCTCCAGGACCGCGCGCTCGGCCGGGCGGTACGGGCCGTCGGCCACGGCGATCCGGGCGCCCTGGAGGAGGATGGCCTCCCGGCCGGTGGGGGCCAGATGCGGGGCCAGCGGCTCCAGGGCCTCGTGCAGCTCGATGGCCAGCGCCGTGCCGCACGGGTCCAGGCCGTCGCGCTCACCGCACGCGCCCGGCAGCCGCCCGGTGTCGGCGGCGAGGGCCTCGATGAGCGCGAGCAGCTGCTCCTCGCTACAGTCGGCGAACCCGGCGGCGCGCACCGCGCCGACCGCGACCTGCCGCACCGCCGTCGCCTCGGTGCCGCCCGCGGCGAGGACCGCGAGGGCCACGGTGTGCACCGCGTCGCGCAGCATCGCGGAGAAGCGGGTCGTGGTGGGGTGGTCGAGCACCTCCGTGCCGTAGCGGCTGCCGCAGGCCGCGCATTCCACGATGGGCGCGACCGGTCCGCGCGGCAGCACCGGCAGCCCGAGCACCACGATGCGGCGACGGCCGGTACGGCGGCGGTAATTGCGGTCACCTCCGCATTCGGGGCAGAAGAACTCACCATCGCCGACGGTCCGCCACAGAGTGCGTACGCCTACCACACACAGGTCCCGGTCACGGCGGGCTCGCCGGTGCACCACGTCACACCTCCATAACGCTTCGGCCACGTTGCCGCGTTGACGTGATGCTAGCCACATCCATGATGTGACGTCAGTACCCCGAACGGAGACAACAGGCCAAACCCGAGGCCCCGCCCACCTCGCGGGGTGAACGGGGCCCATGTGGGTGACCAGGTCAACGGGGTGATGAAGTCATCCGATCAGACCGGTGAAAGATCACCTACGCATCTGAAAGGAATCCGAAGGATTCCGAAAGGATCACCGGCGCGCCCGGTTCACCGCGGAGACGACGGCCTTCAGGGAGGCGCGCACGATGTTGGCGTCGATGCCGACACCCCACAGCACCTGCCCGCCGATCGCGCACTCGATGTACGCGGCGGCCTGGGACGCGGCGCCCTCGCTCAGGGTGTGCTCGGAGTAGTCCAGCAGCCGTACGTCCACGTCGATCGCGCCCAGGGCGTCGAAGAAGGCCGCCAGCGGGCCGTTGCCGGTGCCGGTCAGCACCGTCTCGGCGCCGTCCACGACCGCCTCGACGGTGAGCGCGTCGGTGCCCTCGGTGGTGGTCGAGGTCTGCGCGCTGCGCAGCGAGATCCGGCCCCACTGGTTGTCGTCGGTCGGCAGGTACTCGTCCTGGAAGGCCGCCCAGATCTGGCCCGGGGTGACCTCGCCGCCCTCGGCGTCGGTCTTGGCCTGAATCGTCTTGGAGAACTCGATCTGCATCCTGCGCGGCAGGTCCAGGTTGTGGTCGTTCTTCAGGACATAGGCGATGCCGCCCTTGCCGGACTGCGAGTTGACGCGGATGACCGCCTCGTAGGAGCGGCCGACGTCCTTGGGGTCGATGGGCAGGTACGGGACGGCCCACTCGATCTCGTCCACCGTCTTGCCCTGCTCGGCCGCGCTCGCCTCCAGCGCCTCGAACCCCTTCTTGATGGCGTCCTGGTGGGAGCCGGAGAAGGCGGTGTAGACCAGATCGCCCGCGTAGGGGTGGCGCGGGTGGATCTCCATCTGGTTGCAGTACTCGGCGGTGCGGCGGATCTCGTCGATCTGCGAGAAGTCGATCTGCGGGTCGACGCCCTGGGAGAACAGGTTCATGCCCAGCGTCACCAGGTCCACATTGCCGGTCCGCTCGCCCTGGCCGAACAGGCAGCCCTCGATGCGGTCCGCCCCGGCCATGATCGCCAGCTCGGCGGCGGCGACGGCGGTGCCGCGGTCGTTGTGCGGATGCACCGACAGGCAGATGTGCTCGCGCCGGGACAGATGGCGTGACATCCACTCGAAGCGGTCCGCGTGGGTGGACGGGGTCGAGCGCTCGACGGTGGCCGGCAGATTCAGGATGATCTCGCGGCCCTCCTCGGGCTGCCAGACGTCCATGACGCCCTCGCAGACCTCCAGCGCGAAGTCCAGCTCGGTGTCGGTGAAGATCTCCGGGCTGTACTGGTAGCCGAAGACCGTGTCATCGCCGAGGATCTTGTCGGCGTACTCCACCACCAACCGGGTGCCGTCCACCGCGATCTGCTTGACCTGCTCCCGGGTGCCACGGAAGACGACGCGCCGGAAGGTGGGGGCGGTGGCGTTGTACAGGTGCAGGGTGGCCTTGTGCGCCCCGCGCAGCGACTCGACGGTGCGCTCGATCAGCTCCTCGCGCGCCTGGGTGAGGACGGAGATCGTCACGTCCTCCGGGATCGCGCCCTCCTCGATGATCGACCGTACGAAGTCGAAGTCGGTCTGGCCGGAGGAGGGGAAGCCGACCTCGATCTCCTTGTAGCCCATGCGCACCAGCAGGTCGAACATCTCGCGCTTGCGGGCCGGGGACATCGGGTCGATCAGCGCCTGGTTGCCGTCCCGCAGATCGGTGGACAGCCAGCGGGGGGCGACGGTGATGCGGTTGTCCGGCCAGGTGCGGTCCGGGATGTCGACGGCCTCGTACGGGCCGTACTTGTGGATCGGCATCCCCGAGGGGCGCTGGGTGACGGTCGCGGCGGTGATCGGCGTACGACGGCCGACGGGGCTCTGGGCGCTCGCGGAATGATCAGACGTGCTCATGATGCGTAGGGCTCCTCGTATGTCCGCTGGGCGGCCGACGGGGCGAAAACACCGCAACACCGAACTCCGCGGGGAGGGGGTCGGCCTACGACTACAGGCCCTCGCCGCGGCAGCTAAGAAGAAGCAGCCCGAAACGCATGATGGAGAGCAGCCTAACCGAGACGCGCGGGCGGAGCGGACCCGTATCACTATGCGGACCGAAGCATGTGCTTCGGAGGAATACACATCTTCCACTCGATTTCAGCAATCATGACCGCAAGGCGTGACACGGGCGTCACGCGATGCGACATTGCCAGCCATGGACGCCATTGCCAATGCCCGCCGGACCCGCACTGCCCGCGGTCACCGCCACACCGCCTTCTGCACGATCGTGCCGCCGCACGTCCTGGACAAGCTGTCCCATGCCGAGGACGCGTCGCTGGCCGAACCCGCCCGCCGCACGCTCGAGCACGACGCCCTCCAGCGCACCCGCCGCCGGATCACCACCGTGCGCGGCGTCCCCGCCGCGCGGGCCGCCGCGCCCTCCGAAAAGCCCCGGCGCACCATCTACGACGCCCAGCACAGGACCTCACTGCCGGGCAGGAAGGTGCGCGGCGAGGGCGACCAGGCGGGCGGGGACGACTCGGTGAACCGCGCGTACGACGGGCTGGGCGCGACCTTCGAGCTCTTCTTCAAGGCGTACGGCCGGCGCTCGATCGACGACTCCGGGCTGCCGCTGAACGCGAGCGTCCACTACAGCGAGGGCTACAACAACGCCTTCTGGGACGGCGAGCAGATGGTCTTCGGCGACGGGGACGGGGAGGTCTTCCTGGACTTCACCCTCCCGGTCGACGTGATGGCCCACGAGCTCACCCACGGCGTCACGCAGTACACCGCCAACCTCGAGTACTTCGGCCAGTCCGGGGCGCTCAACGAGTCGATGTCCGACGTCTTCGGCTCCCTGGTCAAGCAGCATGTGCTCGGCCACGGCGCCGAGGAGGCCGACTGGCTGATCGGCGCGGGGCTGCTGACGGACCGGGTCACCGGGGTGGCCCTGCGCTCGATGAAGGCCCCGGGCACGGCGTACGACGACGATGTGCTGGGCAAGGACCCGCAGCCGGGCACGATGGACGACTACGTCCACACCGCACGTGACAACGGCGGCGTCCACATCAACTCCGGCATCCCCAACCACGCCTTCTACCTGGCCGCCACCGCCCTGGGCGGCAACGCCTGGGAGCGCGCCGGGCAGATCTGGTACGACGTGCTGACCGGCGGCGATCTGGCCTCCGACGCGGAGTTCGCCGACTTCGCCCAGCTCACGGTGGCCGCGGCGCACGCCCGGTACGGCGAGGGCGAGGAGCAGGCGGCGGTGCGGGAGGCATGGGCCGGGGTGGGCATCACCGATCTGCGGGCCCACGTGGGCGCGCGCTAGGGCGCGCCATCGGGTAGTGATGGAGCCATGCGCATCTCCGTCACCCGCACCGGCGGATTCGCCGGAATCGAGCGCCGGGCCGAGCTGGACACCGCCGGCCGGCCCGACGCCACCCATCTGGACGCCCTGGCCCACCAGGCCGTCGAGACCGGCCACACCACGGCGCCCCGCGGCGTCCCGGACGGCTTCCAGTACGAGATCACCATCGACGGCCGCACCGTCCACGCCGCGGATCCCCAGCTGAGCGACGCTCAGCGGGAACTGATCCGCGCGGTGCTGAAGGAGGGCGCGTAGGGGCCCGCGCGGGCGGGGCCTACGCGGATGGGGCCTACGCGGGCAGGGCCCTACGCGCCGGGGTCAGAACCCCAGCTTCCGCAGCTGCTTCGGGTCGCGCTGCCAGTCCTTGGCGACCTTCACATGCAGGTCCAGGAAGACCGGCGTCCCCAGCAGCGCCTCGATGTGCTTGCGGGACTTGGTGCCCACGTCCTTCAGGCGGCGGCCCTTGGGGCCGATGATGATGCCCTTCTGGCTGGGCCGCTCGATGTAGAGGTTGGCGTGGATGTCCAGGAGCGGCCGGTCCGCGGGGCGGTCCTCGCGGGGCAGCATCTCCTCCACCACCACCGCGATGGAGTGCGGCAGTTCGTCCCGTACCCCCTCCAGCGCGGCCTCCCGGATCAGCTCGGCCACCATGACCTGCTCTGGCTCATCCGTGAGGTCGCCCTCGGCGTACAGCGTCGGGCCCTCGGGCAGCAGCGGGACCAGCAGATCCGCCAGCAGATCCACCTGGCCAGCCCCTCTCCCACCACCACCCTCAGCCGAGGGACTGCGTCCCGCCCCCATTTTTTCCGCACCCACCGCCGACACCGGGACGATCTCGGCCCACTCGATGCCCAGCTCCTTGCCGAGCCGGTCGATGGCGATCAGTTGCTGGGCCAGCTGCTGGGGCTCGACCAGGTCGGTCTTGGTGACGATCGCGACCTTGGGGGTCTTCTTGATCCCCGCGAGCTCGGTGGCGATGTAGCGGTCGCCGGGGCCCAGCTTCTGGTCGGCGGGCAGGCAGAAGCCGATGACGTCGACCTCGGCCCAGGTGGTGCGCACCACATCGTTGAGCCGCTCGCCGAGCAGGGTGCGCGGCTTATGCAGACCGGGGGTGTCCACGAGCACCAGCTGGGCGTCGGGGCGGTGCACGATGCCGCGGACGGTGTGACGGGTGGTCTGCGGGCGGTTCGAGGTGATCGCGACCTTCGTCCCCACCAGCGCGTTGGTCAGGGTCGACTTGCCCGCGTTGGGGCGGCCGACGAAGCAGGCGAAGCCCGAGCGGTGCGGGGTCTCCCGCTGCTCGGTCGGGGACGGGGAGGTACCGGCAGTCATGGCCCCCATTCTCCCCGATGCCCCGACCCGCTCGGACCAGCCTTCCCGGCCTCGTACGGCCGCCGGGGGCGGGTGGGCCGGGGTCAGGCGTCCAACGTGGCCCGCAGGGTGCCGTCGGGGCCCGCCAGCAGCACCGGGGTCCCGGCCCCGCCGAGGTCCCGGACGGCCGCGCGGTCCTCCTCCGAGGTGCTCTCCGCGTCGGTCACCACGGCCGCGGCCTCCAGGGACGTGGCACCGCTCGCCACGGCCATGGCGACGGCGGTCTGGAGGGCGCTCAGCTTCAGCGAGTCGAGGGCCACGGTCCCGGCCGCATACGTACGCCCCGTCTCGTCACGGACGGCGGCGCCCTCCGGCACGGAGTTGCGGGCCCGCACGGAGCGGGCCAGCGTGATGATCTTGCGGTCTTCGGGGTCCAACTGCGCTGCTTCGCTCATGCGGATGAGCATATGCGGGGCGTTGACCGGCGGTGACGCCGGTGGGCACACGGCGGCCCGCGCCGGGCCGCGGTACGGCGGCCCGGCGCGGGCGATGCGCGGTTGTGTGCGCGTTTCGCGGTTGTGCTCAGCTCCCTACGGGGGGTCGGCTCCTTACGGGAGGATCGGCGACGGCTGGAAGGTCAGCGAGGCCGAACCCGACGACGGGCTCAGGCCCGGAGCCCCCGCGAAGGAGGCGGTGTACGTCGAGGCGGTGAGCACGGTCGGTGAGACGGTGACATTGCTGAGCGTCGCCGTACCGCTGGCGTTGGTGACCGCGCTGCCCAGCGCGATCGGGCCCAGGACGGAGTTGGCGACGAAGGTGAGGGTCTGGCCGGGGATCGGGTTGTTCGACGCGTCCCTCAGCGTCGCGCTCAGGGTCGGGATGATCAGCGTGCCGTTGATCCGCAGCCGGATGGTGGCCGGGGTGGCGGTCACGGTGGTCCCGGTCGGCGCCACGACCACGTTCTGGGTGATGGTCGGCGAGGTGGAACCGGCGAAGCAGGTGTCGCCGCCGTAGGTGGCGGTGACCGTGTGCGCGCCGGTGGTGAGGGTGTTGGTGCTGACGGTGGCCTGTCCCGCGCCGTTGAGCGTGCCGATGAGGGTGGGCCCGCCGCTGATCACGAAGGTGACGTTCCCGGTCGGGATGCCCGTCGCCGGCGGCACCGCGGTCACGGTGGCGGTGAAGGTCACGTTCTGGCCGGGGGCGGACGGGTTCGGCGAGGAGGTGAGCGTGGTCGTGGTGCTCGCCTGGCCGACGGTGACGGAGCCGGACGCCGAGGAGCCCGCCACACCCGTGTTGCCCCCGTACGAGGCCGTCACGCCGTGGGTGCCCACCGGGATGGCGCTGGTCGTCACGCACGCCTGACCGCTGGCGTTCAGCGTCCCGGTCAGGGTCGGACCACCCGCGATCGTGAACGTCACCGTCCCGGTCGGGGTGCAGGTGCCGGGCGACGTCGTGGTCACCTGCGCGCACAGGGTCACCGGCTGGCCGCACACCGGGGAGGCGGGCGTGATGGTCAGCGCGGTCGTGGACGCGGCCTGGCCGACGGTGATGGATCCGGAGGCCGAGGAGCCCGCCACGCCCGTGTTGCCCGCGTACGCGGCCGTCACCGCGTGCGTGCCCACCGGAATGGCGCTGGTCGTCACACAGGCCTGACCGGTCGCGTCGAGCGTTCCGGTCAGGGTCGGACCGCCCGCGATCGTGAACGTCACCGTTCCGGTCGGGGTGCAGGTGCTGGGCGCCGAGACCGTCACCTGGGCGCACAGGGTCACCGGCTGGCCGCACACCGGAGAGGTGGGCAGGAAGCTCAGCGTCGTGGTGGAGACGCCCTGGTTGACCGTGACGGACCCGGAGGCGGACGAACCGGCGACGCCGGTGTCACCGGAGTAGGTGGCCGTCACCGCGTGGGTGCCGACCGGAATGGCGCTGGTCGTCACACACGCCTGACCACTGCCGTTCAGCGTCCCGGTCAAGGTCGGACCGCCCGCGATCGTGAACGTCACCGTCCCGGTCGGCGCGCAGGTGCCGGGCGGTGTCGTGGTCACCTGCGCGCACAGGGTCACCGACTCTCCGCACGACGACGAGGGGGGTGTGATGGTCAGCGTGGTCGTCGAGGACGCCTGATTCACCGTCAGGGGGAGCGTCGTCGCCGAGCCCAGGACGTCCCCGTCGCCCGGGTAGGTGATGGTCACGCTGTGGGTGCCGACCGGAATGGCACTGGTCGTCACGCACGCCTGACCGGCCGCGTCCAGCGTGCCCGTCAGGGTCGGGCCACCGGAGACGGCGAACGTCACGTTCCCGGTGGGGATACATGTGCTCGGCGGCGCGACGCTCACGTCCGCGCAGATGGTCACCGGCTCACCGCAGACGGACGGGCTGGGCGAGATGCTCGCCGAGATACCCGAGACGCCCTGGCCCACGGTGACCGACGCCGTGCCGGTGGAGCCCGCGATGTCCGTGCTGCCACCGTACGTGGCGGTCACGGTGTACGACCCTGCGGTCAGCGCGCTGGTGGTCACGCACGCCTGGCCGCTCGCGTTCAGCGTGCCCGTCAGGGTCGGACCACCGGTGATCACGAAGGTCACCGTGCCCGTGGGCGTACAGGTGCTCGGGGGCGACACTGTCACCTGGGCGCAGATGGTGATCGCCTCACCGCAGACCGGCGAAGCGGGGGACACCGAGACCGTCGTCGTCGAGGCTCCCTGACCGACCGTGACCGAGCCGGTGTCGGTCGAGGCCGCGACATCTCCGTTTCCGGCGTAGGTGGCCGTCACGGCATGGGTACCCACCGGGATGGCGCTGGTCGTCACGCACGCCTGGCCGGTCGCGTCAAGCGTCCCGGTGAGGGTCGGACCGCCCGCGATCGTGAACGTCACCGTCCCGGTCGGCGCGCACGTGCCGGGCGGTGTCGTGGTCACCTGCGCGCACAGGGTCACCGCCTCACCGCAGACCGGCGAGGCGGGGGAGATCGTGAGGGTCGTGGTGGAGGACGCCGGGTTGATGGTCAGCGGCGTCAAGGGCGAGTTGGACGGGGCGAAGTTGGTGTCGCCGTTGTAGAACGCGGCGACCTGGTGCGTGCCCACGCTCAGGGCGGGAACGGTGACGGAGGCGTTCCCGGACCCGTCGAGGGCCCCGGTCACCGTGGGCCCGTCCGCGCTGATGATGAAGGTGACCGTACCGGTGGGGGTGCCGCTGCCCGGGGGCACCGCCGCCACACTGGCGGTCAGGGTCACGGTCTCGCCGCAGACGGGCGCGGGTGGGACGAAGGTGACGGTGGTGGTGGTCGCGGCCTGGTTGACCTGCTGGATGGTCGTGCCGGACGAATTGTCCAGAGGATCACTGGAGTTGACGAAGTTCGCCGTGACCAGATGGGAGCCGACGCCGAGGCTGGAGTCGGTCACGCTGGCCGTGCCGGAGTCGACCCCGGTCTGGGTGAGCGCCACGGGGCCGATGGTCGGACCACCGGCGATGACGAAGGTCACATCGCCCCATGGAGGGGTTCCGGCGGTGATGCCGGTGACGGTGGCGGTGTAGGTGACGGATTGACCGAAGACGGAAGGATTCGGCGTGGAGGTCACCGTGGTGGTGGACATGGAAGCGGCCGCCCTTTCCTGAGCTCAGGGGGATGAGCCGCCCGGCTCCGCGCGGAACCTGCCGCGCGGAGCCATGGCCTCTGTGCGGGGGTGCCCATACGGCCGACCTGTCTACGTCAAAGCAGACAGGCCGACTGTCCCCCGACAGAGGTATGGGCGACCCACCAGTCGGTATCTGCAAGTAAGCGGGCGCCTACGCCAGATGGGCCAGGGAGCGGACGGCTATTCCACCCGGATGGCGCAGCGCGGCCCGCGCGTTGCCGATGCGCTGGCGCGACGGCCCGCTGTCGTACGGGCGGGCGCCGCGCCCCGGCGCGTACGGCGGGAGCGCGGCAGGCGGGAGCACGGCAGGCGGGAGGCGGGAGCGCGGGAGGCGGGAGCGCGCGGCAGGCGGGAGGCGGGAGCGCGGGAGGCGGGAGCGCGCGGCAGGCGGGCCGGGCCGGAGCACAGCGCGGCCCCGCCCACGGGGTGTGGACGGGGCCGCATCACGGCGTGCGCGCGGGTTACTCCGGCTCGGCCGCGGCGGTTTCGCGAATCGGCTCGACCAGCACCGTGACGATGCGGTTGCGGCGGCCCGCCGGGGACTCGGCGGTCAGCCGCAGCGCCTTGAGCGCGGGGTCCACCCCGCCCTCGGGGACGTCGACCTCGGCCTTGGCGCCCGCGATCGGCACCCGGCCCAGCGCCTTGGCGAGCAGCCCGCCCACCGTCTCGACGTCCTCGTCCTCCAGCTCCGTGCCGTACAGCTCCCCCAGGTCGCCCAGGGCGAGCCGGGCGGTCACCCGGTGGGTGCCGTCGCCGAGGTCCTCGACGGGCGGCAGCTCGCGGTCGTACTCATCGGTGATCTCGCCGACGATCTCCTCCAGGATGTCCTCGATGGTGACGATCCCCGCCGTGCCGCCGTACTCGTCGATCACCACGGCCACGTGGTTGCGCTCCTGCTGCATCTCGCGCAGCAGATCGCCCGCGTTCTTGGTGTCCGGGACGAAGGCGGCGGGCCGCATCGCGGTGGAGACCAGCTCGGCCTCGGCCTCGCGGTTGATATGCGTCTTGCGGACCAGGTCCTTGAGGTAGACGATCCCGACGATGTCGTCCTCGTTCTCCCCGGTGACCGGGATCCGGGAGAAGCCGGAGCGCAGCGCGAGGGTGAGGGCCTGCCGGATGGTCTTGAAGCGCTCGATGACCACGAGGTCGGTGCGCGGCACCATCACCTCGCGCACCAGGGTGTCGCCGAGCTCGAAGACGGAGTGGACCATGCGCCGCTCCTCGTCCTCGATCAGCGACTCCTGCTCGGCGAGGTCCACCAGGGCGCGCAGCTCGGCCTCGGAGGCGAACGGGCCCTTGCGGAAGCCCTTGCCGGGCGTCAGCGCGTTACCGAGGAGGATCAGCAGCGGCGGGATGGGGCCCATGACCCGGGCCAGCGGGATCAGCACATAGGCGGCGACGGTCGCGGTGTTGAGCGGATGCTGGGCGCCGATGGTGCGCGGGGAGACGCCGACGGCCACATACGACACCAGGACCATCACGCCGATCGCGACGGTCAGCGCCTTCCAGGTCTCGGGGAACTCGCGCAGGCTCGCGAAGGTGACGACCGCGCCCGCCGCGACCTCGCAGGCGACCCGGACCAGCAGGGCCACGTTGAGATAGCGGGTGGGGTCCTCGGCGACGAGCATCAGCTTGGCGCTGCCCCGGCGCCCGGAGCGCACGGCCTCCGCGGCGCGGAACCGGGTGGTGCGGGCGAGACCGGCCTCCGCGCACGCCGCCAGCCAGGCCACCACGACCAGCAGGACGGCCGCGGTGACGAGCTGCGCGCTCATCGGACGGTGGGGGCCGGGGAGGGGCCGGTGACGCCCTGCTCCGCGCGCCAGCCGTCGACGATGGCGGCCTGGAGGCCGAACATCTCGGCGCGCTCGTCCGCCTCCTCGTGGTCATAGCCGAGGAGGTGGAGGACGCCGTGGACGGTGAGCAGCTGGAGCTCCTCGTCCATGGAGTGCCCGGTCGGCGCCTCCTCCCCCTGCTTCTTGGCCACTTCGGGGCAGAGCACGATGTCCCCGAGGAGGCCCTGCGGGGGCTCCTCGTCGTCCTTGGCCGGCGGGCGCAGCTCGTCCATCGGGAAGGACATGACATCGGTCGGACCCGGCAGATCCATCCACTGGATGTGCAACTGCTCCATGGCGTCGGCGTCGACGACGATCACCGAGAGCTCGGAGAGCGGGTGGATACGCATCCGGGCGAGCGCGTAGCGGGCGATGTCCAGCACCGCCCGCTCGTCGATATCGGTACCGGATTCGTTGTTGACGTCGATCGCCATGGGGGTTCGCGGTTACTTTCCGTTGCGACTGTCGTACTGGTCGTATGCGTCGACGATCCGGCCGACCAGCTTGTGACGGACCACGTCGGTGCTGGTGAGCATGGAGAAGTGAACATCGTCGACGCCGTCCAGGATTTCCCGCACCTGGCGCAGACCGCTCTTGGTCCCGCCGGGGAGGTCGATCTGGGTGATGTCGCCGGTGATCACTATCTTGGAGTCGAAGCCGAGCCGGGTGAGGAACATCTTCATCTGCTCGGGGTTCGTGTTCTGGGCCTCGTCGAGGATGATGAACGCGTCATTGAGCGTACGGCCACGCATGTACGCCAGCGGCGCGACCTCGATCGTGCCCGCGGCCATCAGGCGCGGGATGGAGTCGGGGTCGAGCATGTCGTGCAGCGCGTCGTAGAGCGGCCGCAGATACGGGTCGATCTTCTCGTAGAGGGTGCCGGGCAGGAAGCCGAGCCGCTCCCCCGCCTCGACCGCGGGCCGGGTGAGGATGATCCGGTTGACCTGCTTAGATTGCAGCGCCTGGACCGCCTTGGCCATGGCGAGATAGGTCTTGCCGGTGCCCGCGGGGCCGATGCCGAAGACGACCGTGTGCTTGTCGATGGCGTCGACATAGCGCTTCTGGTTGAGCGTCTTGGGGCGGATGGTGCGGCCGCGGTTGGAGAGGATGTTCTGGGTGAGCACCTCGGCGGGCGTCTCCTGCACCTCGCTCCCGCCGTTCTCAGCCGCGCGCAGCATGGAGATCGAGCGCTCCACCGCATCCTCCGTCATCGGTTGACCGGTGCGGAGCACCAGCATCATCTCATCGAACAGACGCTGGACCAGGGCTACTTCCGTCGGATCCCCGGTGGCGCTGACTTCGTTGCCCCGTACATGAATATCGGTCGCCGGGAACGCGTTCTCGATCACACGGAGCAGCGCGTCACCGGATCCCAGGACCATGACCATGGGGTGCTTGCTCGGGACCGTGAACTGCGCATGCGCCTGCGGTGCTGTGGTTGGTTGCGTCATGGGCCGGCTCTCTGGCCTGCTTCTACCTCCCGCTACAGGGTTCTCGCCGCTCGACAACCTTGGGTTCCAGGGTACGACGGAGCACCGACAACACCCGAGCGCTTTTACTCCTATCCGCTCATCGCCCCGCTCATCCGGGGCCCGCCACGCCCGCCACGCGGCCCGCGCTACGCCTGGCGGAAACCGATCGTCGGCACGGCCCGGCGCAGCGGCCACGGGCGGGCGGCGGCCGGGAGCAGCCGGTCGAGGAAGGCGTAGCGGCGCAGCGCGCGGGCGGGCTGGTCGTCGTAGGCGCGGGCGTGCTGCCACCAGGCGGCGATCTCGACCCAGCCGGGCGCCGACAGCGAGCCGCCGAACTCCTGCACCGACAGCGCCGCGGTCAGCCCGGCGAAGGCCAGCCGGTCGGCGAGCGGCCACCCGGCGAGCGTGCCGGTGACGAAACCGGCGACGAACACATCCCCGGCCCCGGTCGGGTCCAGGGCCTCCACGGAGATCGCGGGCACCTCGGCGGTCTCGCCGGTGCGGCCGTCGACCGCGTACGCCCCCTCGGAGCCGAGCGTGACGACGGCCAGCGGCACCAGGTCGGACAGGGCCCGGGCGGCGGCGCGCGGGCAGTCGGTGCGGGTGTAGCGCATCGCCTCCTCGGCGTTGGGCAGGAACGCCTCGCAGTGCTCCAGCTCGGCGAGGTCGGCCGGGTCCCAGCGGCCGGTGTCGTCCCAGCCGACGTCCGCGAAGATCCTGCTGCCGCGGCGGGCGGCCTCGGCGACCCACCCCTGGCCGCCGCCGGGCACCAGGGAGGCCACGGCGGCGCGGGCCGGGGGCGGGCAGCTGGGCGCGGGCTCCTCGGGCGGCGGGGCCTCATGGCCGTGCGAGACCATGGTCCGCTCGCCCTCGTAGGCCATGGAGACGGTCACCGGGGAGTGCCAGCCGGGGATCGTGCGGGAGAGCGAGAGATCGATGCCCTCGCCGTGGTCCAGGGCGTCCCGGCAGTAGTCCCCGTAGTGGTCGTCGCCGAAGGCGGCGGCGAGCGAGGTGCGCAGGCCGAGCCGGGCCAGGGCGGTGGCCATATTGGCGACGCCGCCGGGGCTCGACCCCATGCCGCGTGCCCAGGACTCGGTGCCGCGGACGGGGGCGCTGTCCAGACCGGTGAAGATGATGTCCAGGAAGACCGTGCCGGTGAGATAGACGTCGCAGTCCGCGTCGCCGGGGCGGCGCACGTCCGCGAGCGGGTCGAGCAGGTGGTAGCCCGCCGTGAGCTTGTCGCCCTCGTGTGTCGTCACCGCGCTCTCCCAGGTCTTGCCGGTCTGCCCGCCGCCGTCTGATGCGGGTGCGGCCAGTGTGCACGATGGCACCGACAACGGGCCGGGGTCCGGCCACCGTCACCCTCGGCGGTCACCGGTCCCGGGCGCCCTCGCCGGGGCGCTGCGGCCCATCGGCCCCCACGCCCCGCCCGGGCGCCCTCAGCGCCGTTTGGGCAGCGCCACCGTCATCAGGTCCTGGGCGATCGTGAGCTCCCCTTCGAACCCCGCGTCCCGCGCCTGGCGCTCGAACTCGGAGGGGTCGCCGTAGCGCTGCGAGAAGTGCGTCAGCACCAGATGCCGCACCCCCGCCCCGGCGGCGAGCCGGGCGGCCTGCCCGGCGGTCAGATGCCCGTACTCGACGGCCAGGGCCTCATCCTCGTCCAGGAAGGTCGACTCGATGACCAGCAGATCGCACCCCTGCGCCAGCGCGTCGGCGCCGTCGCACAGCCGGGTGTCCATGATGAACGCGAAGCGCTGCCCCCGGCGCACCTCGCTGACCTCCTCGATCGCCACTGTGCGCCCCTCGATCTCCAGCACCCGGTCCCGCTGGAGCCGGCCGATGTCCGGGCCGCGGACGCCCAACGCGGCGAGCCGCTCGGGCAGCATCCTGCGGCCGTCGGGTTCGATCAGGCGATAGCCGTAGGACTCGACGGGGTGCGAGAGCCGGACGGCCTCCAGCGTGTACGCGGGGGTGCGGGCCAGCAGCGCGCCGTCACCGGCGACCGGCTCCTCGCTCAGCGCCACCGTCTCGCGGTAGGCGGTCGCGTAGCGCAGCCGCTCGAAGAACCGCTGTCCGCTCGCCGGGTAGTGGGCGGTCACCCGGTGCGGCACCCGGTCCAGGTTGATCCGCTGGATCACCCCGGCCACGCCCAGGGAGTGGTCCCCGTGGAAGTGGGTGACACAGATCCGGTCGATGTCATGGGCGGCGACCCCGGCCCTCAGCATCTGGCGCTGGGTGCCCTCGCCGGGGTCGAACAGCAGGCCCTCGCCGTCCCAGCGCAGCAGATAGCCGTTGTGGTTGCGGTGCCGGGTCGGCACCTGGCTGGCGGTGCCGAGGACGATCAGTTCCCGCGCGGACAAGGGTTATCCGGGGGGCCAGTTGAGCCCGCGGCCGCCCAGGACGTGGGCGTGCGCGTGGAAGACGGTCTGACCGGCGCCGGAGCCGGTGTTGAACACCACGCGGTAGCCCGTCTCGACGAGCTTCTCATCCGCGGCGACCGCGCCCGCCTCGCGCAGCACATCCGCGGTGACCTGCGGTTCGGCCGCCGCGAGTGAGGCCGCGTCCGGGTGGTGCACCTTGGGGATCACCAGGATGTGCGTGGGCGCCTGGGGGTTTATGTCGCGGAAGGCGACGGTGGTGTCCGTCTCGCGGACGACGGTGGCCGGCACCTCCCCCGACACAATCTTGCAGAACAGGCAGTCGGCCTGCGGTTCTCCCGCCACCGGTGGCTCCTCAGGGATCGTCGGCACGTACGGTCCGGATGGTACCGGGAGGGCCTGCCGACGGAAGCGATCGCGGGTTATTCGCTCCGGCCGCCGCCTCCGGTGCCGCCCTTACCGTCCTCACCGGCGCCGTCGGCGGCACCGACCTGGCCGGCGCCGCCCTCGGTGGTCGGATGCTCCCAGGGGTGGCTGCGGGTCGGCTCGGGAGCATCCGTGGTCCGGTGCTCCCAGGGGTGGCTACGGGTCGGCTCAGGGGCCTCGGTCGTCCGGTGCTCCCAAGGGCGGCTACGGGTCGGCTCAGGGGGCTCCGTGGTCCGGTGCTCCCAGGGGCGACTACGGGTCGGCCGGGGGCTCTCGGTGTCCGGGCCGCCGCCCTGGCACTCCCCGATCACATTCGCCTCGAAGACCTTCCGGCCGTCCACCTGGCCGGTCAAGTCGCCCCGGACGCAATGGTCCTCCCGGACGTAGGTGACCCGGCCCCTGATCCGGACGTCCTTGTCGTTGTCGGTCCTGCCGTGGCAGTCCACCCGTGCGTCGGTCTCCCCGGCCCGCTCGCTCTGCGAGGGCGAAGCGGCACCCGCCGTACGGCCGTGCCGGAACTCGGCGTTGCAGCTCATCCAGCGGACGCCGACACCGCCCCGCTCCAGCGCCTCGGTGGCGACCTGGTCCGTGGTGATCGCGATCGTCACGGAGCTGATGCCGCCGCCCGTGGGCTCACATGCCGTCACCACGGCCACCGCCGCGCCGACCGCCGCGACGGCGAAGAGCGTCCGTCCTCCTCGTGCCTGCCGTGCCCACCGTGCCCGTCGTGCCTGCCTTGCCTGGCTCAATACCCCCATGGGGGTAGGTTCCCATCGGCCGCCGCCAACCGGAAGGCCGTCCTCGGCCAGGTGCGGGCGTGCCCGACGGATGGCCCCCGGAGGGGTCTCTCAGCCCCAGCGGCCGGTGCGGCCGAGCAGCAGCGCGGCGGCCGCCGTTCCGGCCGTGGAGGTGCGCAGCACGCTCGGGCCCAGCCGGTACGGCCGCGCGCCCGCCTCGGCGAAGGCGGCCAACTCCTCGGGAGATACGCCCCCTTCGGGCCCGACGACCAGCACGATCTCGCCACTCGTGGGCAGTTGGGCCGTCGCGAGCGGTTCGCCGCCCTCCTCGTGGAGCACGGCGGCGAATCGGGCCTCGGCGAGCAGCCGGGCGACCTGCCGGGTCGTCATCGCGTCCGTGACCTCGGGGAAGGTCAGCCGACGGGACTGCTTGCCCGCCTCGCGCGCGGTCGACCGCCACTTGCCGAGCGCCTTGAGTCCGCGCTCGCCCTTCCACTGGGTGATACAGCGGGCGGCCGACCACGGCACGACGGCGTCCACGCCGGTCTCCGTCATGGTCTCCACCGCCAGTTCGCCCCGGTCGCCCTTGGGCAGCGCCTGGACGACGGTGATCCTCGGGTCCGGGGCCGTCTCCCGGCGCACCTCGTCCACCGCGACCTCCAGCCGGTCCTTGCCCTCCACGGCCGCCACGGTGCCCTGGACGCCCGTACCGTGGCCGTCCGTCAGCACGACCGGCTCACCGACGCGCAGCCGCCTTACGGACACCGCGTGGCGTCCCTCCGGGCCCTCCAGCCGGACCCGGGCCCCCGCGGCCGCCCCCGCCAGGGAGTCGGCCACGAACACCGGGGCGGTCACGACACCGCACCCCGCTGGGGCTGAAGGCCCAACGCGGCCCGAGCCGCGTCGAGTTCCATCGCGAGCATCTCCACCAGCCGCGCGGCGGGCAGATCACGCGCCAGCCGGTGACCCTGCCCGGCCCACAGCGCCATCCCCTGGGGGTCACCCGCCTTGGCGGCCGCCTTACGGAGGCCGGAAGTCATGTGGTGCAGCTGGGGGTAGGCGGCGGGCGCGTACGGGGCGTGCTCGCGCATGAAGCGGTTGACCAGGCCCCGGGCCGGGCGCCCGGAGAAGGCGCGGGTCAGCTCGGTGCGGCCGAACAGCGGATCCGTCATCGCCTGCTTGTGCAGGGCGTTCGCCCCGGACTCGGGGCACACCAGGAACGCGGTCCCCAGCTGGGCCGCGACCGCGCCCGCGGACAGCGCGGCGGCGATCTGCGAACCGCGCATGATCCCGCCCGCCGCGATGATCGGGATCTGGACGTACTCACGGACCAGCGTGATCAGCGACAGCAGCCCGAGTCCGACACCCATCCCGTCCGCGGCCGGGTCATTGCTGTACGTGCCCTGGTGGCCGCCGGCCTCCACGCCCTGCACACAGACGGCGTCGGCGCCCGCCCACTGGGCGGTCTGCGCCTCGACGGGCGAGGTCACGGTGACGACCGTACGGGTGCCGACCTTGGCGAGGGCGTCGAGGACGGCGCGGGTCGGGCAGCCGAAGGTGAACGAGACGACCGGAACGGGGTTGTCGAGAAGCACGGCGAGCTTGGCGTCGTACGCGTCGTCCGAGCCCGACTCCGGGTCGCCCAGCGAGGTCTCGTACCAGGCCGCCTCGCCCGCGAGCCGCTCGCCGTAGGCCGCGACGGCGGCCGGGTCGGGGTTGGGCGGCTGCGGCATGAACAGATTCATGCCGAAGGGCCGGTCGGTCAGCCCCCGCAGCTGTTTGATCTCCTCATACATCGCCTCCGGCGTCTTGTAGCCGGCGGCGAGGAAACCGAGGCCACCGGCCTCGGAGACAGTGGCGGCGAGCTGCGGGCAGGAGGCTCCACCCGCCATCGGCGCCTGCACGATCGGGTACCGGTAGAGATCGGTCAGCGCGGAGGACATGGCCACATCGTGTCATGCCCTCCGCACGGGCTCACCACCGGATCAAGGGCGGCGCGGAGATCAGCGGCTCCCCGCGGTCCGTCTCCCGGCCCGGAGTGCCTACCGTCCGTTGAACGCGTCCTTCAGCCGCGAGAACAGCCCCTGCTGCCCCGGCTTGAACTCGCCGGTCGGGCGCTCCTCGCCGCGCAGCTTGGACAGCCGCCGCAGCAGCTCCTCCTGCTCCGGGTCGAGCTTGGTCGGGGTGGTCACCTCGACGTGCACGATCAGGTCGCCCCGGCCGCCGCCGCGCAGATGGGTGACGCCGCGCTGGTGCAGCGGGACCGACTGGCCGGACTGGGTGCCGGGCCGGATGTCGATCTCCTCCAGGCCGTCCAGCGTCTCCAGCGGCACCTTGGTGCCGAGGGCCGCCGCGGTCATCGGGATCGTCACCGTGCAGTGCATGTCGTCGCCGCGCCGCTGGAAGACGGGGTGCGGCACCTCGTGGATCTCCACGTACAGGTCGCCCGCCGGGCCGCCGCCCGGTCCGACCTCGCCCTCACCGGCCAGCTGGATCCTGGTGCCGTTGTCCACACCGGCGGGGATCTTCACCGTAAGGGTGCGCCGCGAGCGGATCCGGCCGTCGCCCGCGCACTCCGGGCACGGGGTCGGCACCACGGTGCCGAAGCCCTGGCACTGCGGGCACGGCCGCGAGGTCATGACCTGGCCCAGGAAGGACCGCGTCACCTGGGAGACCTCACCGCGGCCACGGCACATGTCACAGGTCTGCGCCGAGGTGCCCGGCGCCGCGCCCTCGCCGCTGCACGTCGTGCAGACGACCGCGGTGTCGACCTGGATGTCCTTGGTGGTCCCGAACGCGGCCTCGCTGAGCTCCACGTCCAGCCGGATCATCGCGTCCTGACCGCGCCGGGTCCTGGAACGCGGACCGCGCTGCGAGGCGGTGCCGAAGAACGCGTCCATGATGTCGGAGAAGTTGCCGAAACCCGCGCCGAAGCCACCGGCGCCACCGCCGCCCGGCCCGGCGTTCGGGTCCCCGCCCAGGTCGTAGACCTGCTTCTTCTGCGGGTCCGACAAGACCTCATAAGCGGCGTTGATCTCCTTGAACCGCTCCTGGGTCTTCGGATCCGGGTTCACGTCCGGATGCAGCTCTCGGGCGAGCCGCCGGAATGCCTTCTTGATCTGGTCCTGCGAGGCATCACGAGGCACGCCCAGGACTGCGTAGTAGTCCGTCGCCACTTACGACTCCGCCAGGATCTGTCCGACGTAACGTGCCACTGCGCGTACCGCTCCCATCGTTCCGGGGTAGTCCATGCGGGTCGGTCCGACCACGCCGAGTTTGGCGACCGCCTCGTCGCCGGAACCGTAGCCGACCGCGACGACCGAGGTGGCAGTCAGCCCCTCGTGAGCATTCTCATGCCCGATCCGCACGGTCATACCCGAGTCCTTGGCCTCGCCCAGCAGCTTGAGGAGGACGACCTGCTCCTCGAGTGCCTCCAGAACGGGCCGGATCGTCAGGGGGAAATCATGCACGAAACGCGTGAGGTTCGCGGTGCCGCCGATCATCAGCCGCTCCTCGGTCTCCTCCACGAGCGTCTCGAGCAAGGTCGACAACACGATCGAGACGGTCCCCCGGTCCTCCTGTTCGAAGGACTCCGGAAGATCCTGCACCAACTGCGGCACATCCGCGAAACGCCGCCCCACGACCCGGCTGTTGAGCCGGGCGCGCAGATCGGCGAGCGAATCCTCGGTGACCGGAGTGGGGCAGTCGACCATGCGCTGCTCCACCCGCCCGGTGTCGGTGATCAGCACCAGCATCACCCGGGCCGGGGCCAGCGGGAGCAGCTCCACATGGCGCACCGTCGAGCGGGTCAGCGACGGATACTGCACCACCGCCACCTGCCGGGTCAGCTGCGCCAGCAGCCGGACCGTGCGCCCCACCACGTCGTCGAGGTCGACCGCACCGTCCAGGAAGTTCTGAATGGCCCGCCGCTCCGGGCTGGACAGCGGCTTGACTCCGGCCAGCTTGTCCACGAAGAGGCGATAGCCCTTGTCCGTGGGGATCCGCCCGGCGCTCGTATGCGGCTGGGCGATGAACCCCTCGTCCTCCAGAGCGGCCATGTCGTTACGCACCGTGGCCGGCGAGACCCCCAGCCGATGCCGCTCGGTGAGCGCCTTGGAGCCGACCGGCTCCTCCGTCCCCACATAGTCCTGGACAATGGCACGCAGCACCTCGAGTCTGCGTTCGCTGAGCACCCCGCGCACCTCCAGTCCAGCGGTCTCATCAGGTCATCCGTCTGGCACTCACCGGGCACGAGTGCCAGAGCCCCTCCGCCAGTGTACGGCGGGGTGCGGTGGCATGGGCAAGAGCCGCCGTCGGCAGCAACTCTCCCCCACCCCCGTTGAGCTAGCGTCGCGGTATGGAGACGTGTTGGGAAGAGGCCGGCTGGGAGCGGCTCGCGCCCGGTGTGGCCCGCCGTCGGATGCCGGAGTGGGACGAGACGGTCGGCGTGGTCGTCGGACGGACCGACATCCTCGTCGTGGACACCGGCGCGACCCTGCGCGCCGGGGCCGAACTGCGCTCCGGGATCACCCGGCTGACCGGCCGCCGCCCCACCCGGATCGCGTTCACCCATCCGCACTTCGACCATGTCCTGGGCTCGGCCGCCTTCGCGGGCTGCGAGGTCTACGGGGCCACGGGCCTGGACGAGCTGCTGCGCCGTGAGCGGGAGACGCTGCGCGAGGACGCGATCCGCCACGGGGTGGACCGGGACGCCGCCACCGAGGCGGTGGACCATCTGGTCTCCCCGCACCACCTGGTCTGCGGGGAGCTCAGCCTCGACCTGGGCGGCCGTACGGCGCTGCTGGCCAATGTGGGGCCGGGCCACACCGCCCATGACCTGGCCGTCCTGGTGCCCGGCCGGCCCGAGGTGGTCTTCTGCGGCGATCTGGTGGAGGAGTCCGGGACGCCCCAGGCCGGGCCCGACGCGATCCCCGGCCACTGGCCCGCCGCCCTCGACCGGCTGCTCGCCCTCGGCGGCACGGACGCGCGGTACGTCCCGGGGCACGGCTCCGTGGTGGACGCCGCGTTCGTACGGGCCCAACGCGACGAACTGGCCGCCCGCTTCGGCGTGTCCGGCTAAGCGCTTCGCCGGAAGTGCCCCGACCTGCCGTCGATCGTCTGCGGCGCCGTCGTGGCTGGTCCCACGCGGCGGAGCCGCATATCGACACAGCCGCGGCGGAGCCGCATATCGACACAGCCCCGCGCCCCTTCGGGACGCACCCGAACCGCGGCCGACTTCCACCGATCCGCTTAGCCTTCGGTAGCCGTCGGTAGCCGTCGGTCTAGGCGTTCGCCTAGTCGTTCGCCCGGTTGCGCGTCTGCGGGAGCGGGTGGCCGGCGCGCGCTATCGTCATCCGGATGCGACAGTACGACCCGGACCTGACCCCGCCCTGGAAGCGGCAGCGGCCCGCCCCTGAGGTCCCCGCCGAACCGGACCTCGTCGTGGAGGAGGTCACCACCGGATTCTGTGGTGCCGTGATCCGCTGTGAGAAGACCGCCCAGGGTCCGACGGTCACTCTGGAGGACCGCTTCGGCAAACATCGCGTCTTCCCCATGGAGCCGCGCGGTTTTCTGCTCGAGGGGCGTGTCGTCACGCTCGTACGCCCGCGCGCGGCGGCCCCCAGCGCGCCGCGGCGCACGGCCTCGGGGTCGATCGCCGTGCCGGGAGCCCGTGCGAGGGTCGCCCGCGCGGGTCGCATCTATGTCGAGGGGCGCCATGACGCGGAGCTGGTCGAGCGGGTCTGGGGCGACGATCTGCGCATCGAGGGCGTCGTCGTGGAGTACCTGGAGGGCGTCGACGACCTGCCCGCCATCGTGGACGACTTCGCCCCCGGCCCGGACGCCCGGCTCGGCGTCCTCGTCGACCATCTGGTGACGGGCTCCAAGGAGTCCCGTATCGCCGCGCAGGTCACCGGCGAGCATGTGCTGGTCCTCGGCCACCCCTACATCGACATCTGGGAGGCCGTGAAGCCGTCCTCCCTCTCCATCCCGGCCTGGCCGACGGTGCCGCACGGCCAGGACTGGAAGAAGGGCGTCTGCCGCGCCCTGGGCTGGCCGGAGAACACCGGGGCCGCCTGGCAGCGGATCCTGTCCTCGGTCCACTCCTACAAGGACCTCCAGCCGGAGCTCCTGGGGCGGGTGGAGGAGCTGATCGACTTCGTGACGGCCCCACGGGGCTGATGGCCGCCGGGCGGGGCTGACGGTCTTGGTATGGGGCTTGAGGGTTCCGTACGGGGGTGGGGTGGCGGCCTGCGTACGGGGCTGATGGCCGCCGTAAGGGGCTGGCGGTCTCCGTACGGGGCTGACGGTCTCGGTAAGGGGCTGACGGCCGCCGTACACGGCTTGACGGCCGCCGTACGGGCTGACCGCCGGGGTACGGGCTGACCGCTGCCGTACGGGCTCCCGTACGGGATGGCGGCCCCGCCCCGCCGCGCCGCGCCGCGTCTCAGTCCACCAGGTCCCGCACCACCGCGTCCGCCAGCAGCCGCCCCCGGAGCGTGAGCACGGCCTGCCCGCGCCCGTACGGCTCCGGCTCCAGCAGGCCGTCCTCCAGGGCCCGTGCCGCGGCCGCCGCCCCGGCCGGGCGCAGCAGCTCCAGTGGACAGCCCTCGGCCAGCCGCAGCTCCAGCAGGATCCGCTCCACCCGGCGCTCCTCGGCGGACAGCAGCTCCCGGCCCGCGCCGGGCGACCGGCCCTCACCCAGGGCCTGTGCGTACGCCCCGGGGTGCTTCACGTTCCACCACCGCACGCCGCCCACATGGCTGTGCGCGCCGGGGCCCGCGCCCCACCAGTCGGCGCCGCGCCAGTACAGCTCGTTGTGGCGGCAGCGCCCGGCGGGCGAGGTGGCCCAGTTGGAGACCTCGTACCAGGCGAACCCGGCGGCCGACAGGGTCTCTTCGGCGATCAGATAGCGGTCCGCGTGCACATCGTCGTCGGTCATCGGCACCTCGCCGCGCCGGATGCGCCGCGCCAGCTGGGTGCCCTCCTCCACGATCAGCGCATACGCGGACACATGGTCCGGGCCCGCCCCGAGGGCCGCCTCGAGTGAGGCGCGCCAGTCCGCGTCGCTCTCGCCTGGCGTCCCGTAGATCAGGTCAAGGTTCACATGGCCGAATCCGGCCGCCCGCGCCTCGGCCACGCACGCCTCGGGGCGCCCCGGGGTGTGCGTACGGTCCAGCACCTTCAGGACGTGCTGCCGGGCGCTCTGCATCCCGAAGGAGATCCGGTTGAAGCCCGCCTCCCGCAGCTCCGCCAGATACCGCGGATCGACCGACTCCGGATTGGCCTCGGTCGTGACCTCGGCCCCCTGGGCCAGCCCGAACTCATCCCGGATCGCACCCAGCATCCGCCCGAGGTCCGCCGCCGCGAGCAGGGTCGGGGTTCCGCCGCCGACGAACACGGTCTCCACGGCCCGCGGGTCGTCCCCGAGCACCTTCCGCGCCAGCCGCACCTCCTCGACGACTTGCTCGGCGTAGTTGTCCCGCGAGGCGAGCACACCGCCGGAGCCGCGCAGCTCACTGGCGGTGTAGGTGTTGAAGTCGCAGTAGCCGCAGCGGGTGGCGCAGTACGGCACATGCAGATAGAACCCCAGCGGCCGCCGCTCCGCCCCCGCCAAAGCGGTCGCGGGCAGTGCGCCGTCCTCGGGCATGGGCTCACCATCAGGCAGTACGGAAGGCATGCCCCCATTGTCCGGCACGCCCGCCCCCACACGGGACCGCGAGCCGGCTCCGGACGCCGGGGTCGTGGCATCCAGGCCCACGGGACGTTCGGCGGACCACGCGGGGGCTCCGCGCAGCGGTGCTTTCCCCTCCCCGCCCCTTCCCGATACCAGGGGCTCCGCCCCTGGACCCCGGCGTCCGGGGCGGAGCCACATATCGATGCCGCGGGAAGGAGCGGAGCCCCGGGGTCCGGAGCCAGGGTGCGGAGCCCCCAGTCCGGGATCTGGGGACGGAGCCCCCGGCCCGGTGTCTGAGGGCGGAGCCTCGGATCTGAGGGTCGGGGCCCGGAGCCCCGGGTCTGGGGGGCGGAGCCCCGGGGTCCGGGGTCAGGGCGCGGAGCCCAGGATCTGGGCGCGAAGCCCCCCGGCCCGGGGTCTGGGCGCGGAGCCCCCGGGCCGGGATCTGGGCGCGGAGCTCCCGGACCGGGATCTGGGGACGGCACCCCCGTCCGGGATCTGGGCGCAAAGCCCCTGGCCCGGGGCCTGAGCGTGAAGCCCCCAGACCGGGGCCTGAGCGCGGAGCCCCTGGCCCAGGATCTGAGCGCAGAACCCCCGGGCCGGGGGCCAGGGGCGGAGCCCCGGGGGCGGGGCCAGGGGCGGAGCCCCGGGGGCGGGGCCAGGGGCGGAGCCCCGGGGGCGGGGCCAGGGGCGGAGCCTCGGGGGCGGGGGCTGGGGCGGAGTCCCGGTTTCGGGAAGGGGCGGGGAGGGGGACGGCCCGCCGCAGGCGTCACCACCCACCGGACGCCCCTAGAGCACCCTCCCTAGAGCACCTTCAGGACCAGCATCGCCAAATCGTCGTCCGGCGGATCCGCCGCGAACTCGTCCACCGCCCGGCGCACCCGCTCCGCGACCTGCCGCGCACTGAGCCCCACGCACAGCGCGAACGTCGCCGCCAAGCCGTCCTCGTCGTCGAACTGCCGATCACCAGATCGGTGCTCCGTCACCCCGTCCGTCACACAGAGCAGCGTTTCCCCGGGCGCCAGATCGAACGATTCACTCTCGTACGACACATCGTCCACAACGCCCAGCAATATCTGCGGCGCCGCCACCGTCCGCACCTCGCCGTCCGGCCGCAGCACGAGCGGCAGCGGATGCCCCGCGCTGGCCAGCGTGCAGCGCGCCCCCAGGCCGTCGCCCAGCGGCTCCAGCTCCCCGTACAGCAGCGACAGGAACCGCGCGACCCCGCCGCCCGCCGGCAGCCCCGCGCCGCCGACCAGGCCGCCGTCCACCAGCTCCACGACCCCGGCGGAGCCTCCCACGGCCTCCACACCGGCCACCACGGCCTCCGCGGCGCCCTCGACGGCCTGCTCCACCGCCTCCTCGCCCAGCAGCTGGTTGAGCCGGTCCAGGACCTCCCCCACGCCGTACCCCTCGCGGGCGAGCAGCCGCAGCCAGGGCCGGACGAGGCCGGTCACCACGGCCGCCTCCGGGCCGTTTCCGCAGACGTCGCCCAGGACGAAGCACCAGCGGCCGTCACCGGCCGGGAAGACGTCGTAGAAGTCGCCCCCGGCCGAGATCTCGCCGGTCGGCTCGTACACCACCGCGGACTCGACCCCGGGGATCCGCGGGATCACGGACGGCAGCAGCCCGCGCTGGAGCACCCGGCTGATGGTCGCCTGGCGGGTGTAGCGGCGGGCGGAGGCGAGCGCCAGGGCGACGCGGCGGGCGAAGTCCTCGATCAGGCCGACCACTTCGGCCGGCATCCGCACCAGCCCGGCCCGCCCCAGCAGCAGCGTGCCGAGCGCGCGGCCGCCTGCCACCAGCCGGCACGCGAGGGCCGCGCCACCGGGCCCGTACGCGGCGGGGTCGGCCGGCCAGGGCCACTCCACGGCGCCGCCGCGTACGGCGGTGGGCACATGGGGCGGCTCCTTCTCCAGCACCTGCCGCAGGCCCTCGATGCGCCCCTCGCTGGCGTGCCAGACCCGGGCGAGACGCGGCGGACCGCTGGTGGAGTCGAGCCAGATCGCGCACCAGTCGGCGAGCCGGGGCACCAGCAGCTGTCCGGCGAGCGAGGTGACCATGTCCTCGTCGAACTGCCCGGCCAGCAGATCGGACGCCTCGGCGAGGAAGGAGAGCGCGCCGCGCTGGATCCACTCGGGGTCGCGGCGGACCGGGACGAGGCCCTGCCCGGGCGCGACGATCTCGACCGCCTCGACGGCCTCCACGGCCTCCTTACGGTCGTCACCGACGGGCCCCAGGCCCTCCGGGACGGCCCCCGGCCCGAAGCCGCCGTCCGGCCCGGCCGCGGCCGCGCTCGCGGTCGCGTTCGCCGCGTCCACGGCATCCATGGCGTCCATAGCGTCTACGGCGGCCGCGGCGTCCATAAAGGCCGAGCCCATGCCACCCGCGGCGGCCGGGCCCGTGGGCGCCACCGCCATCTGGAACCACACCGACTTGGTCGCCCGCCGATAGGTCGTCCCCCAGGACTCGGCCACCTCGGCCACCAGCCGCAGCCCATGGCCCCCGGCGTACTCCGGCGGCTCGTCCGCATCCGGCGGATCGCCGCGCACCACCCGGGTGGGATGGTGATCGGTCACCTCCACCACCAGGGACGGCGGCTCGCCCTCGCGGTCCGACACATCCAGCGCACAGCTCACCTCGACGGCGGTGCCGGCGTGCACCACCGCGTTGGTGACCAGCTCGCTCACCAGCAGTACGGCCTCGTCCGCCACCTGGTCGGTGACCCGGTCGGCGGCCGGGACCTCGAGCGCGGCCCAGTCGGCGAGGGCGGCGCGGACGAACCGGCGCGCGGCCGAGGCCGCGAGCGGACTACAGGGCAGGCTGACGCGTGCCGATGCGCTGGTACGGACGGGTCCGACCCCACCCCCGACCGGTAGAACCACCCCACCGCCCTCAACCGACCCACCAGAAGTGGCAGAAGATGACGTCCCCACTGTGCGGCTCCTGAAGAAGCTCCGTCATAACGCCGTATCCGTAACCGTATCCGGCACGGACAGAGTGACAGACGGACCGCCCTCATATGCACCGGGTTACGCAAGTGAACCGCGATAAGGGGAAAATTCATGTGTCCGGCGGGCCGGTCAACCCGAAATCCGGTGAGGGGTCGTATCCTTGCCCGTTAAACCTCCCGCGTGCCCGCGTACATGTCCTCGATCAGGTCCTTGTACTCACGCTCGACGACCGGGCGCTTGAGCTTCAGGCTGGGCGTCAACTCCCCGTGCTCCACGTCCAGATCGCGGGGCAGCAGCCGGAACTTCTTGATCGTCTGCCAGCGCTGCAACCCGTCGTTGAGCCGCTGCACATGGCCGCCGATCAGCTCCCGCACCTCATCGGTGTCCACGACCTCCGCGTAGGTCTTGCCGCCGAGACCGTGGTCGTCCGCCCACTTCATGATCGTGGGCTCGTCGAGGGCGATCAGCGCGGTGCAGTAATTGCGGTCGGCGCCGTGCACCAGGATGTTGGAGACGAACGGGCACACCGCCTTGAACTGGCCCTCGATCTCCGCCGGGGCCACATACTTGCCGCCCGAGGTCTTGATCAGGTCCTTCTTGCGGTCGGTGATCCGCAGATAGCCGTCGGGGGACAGCTCGCCGATGTCCCCGGTGTGGAACCAGCCGTCGGACTCCAGCACCTGCGCGGTCAGGTCCGGCAGCCCGTGGTAGCCCTGCATGATGCCGGGGCCGCGCAGCAGCACCTCGCCGTCATCGGCGAACCGCACCTCCAGGCCGGGGAACGCCTTGCCGACCGTGCCGGTGCGGTAGTCCGCCGGGTTGAGGAAGCTGGCGGCGCTGGACTCGGTCAGACCGTAGCCCTCCAGGATGTTGATCCCGGCGCCCGCGAAGAAGTAGCCGATGTCGGGCGCGAGCGCGGCGGAGCCGGACACCGCGGCCCGCAGCCGGCCGCCGAACGCCTCGCGCAGCTTGCCGTAGACCAGCTTGTCGGCCACCGCGTGCTGGGCCCGGAGGCCGAAGGGCACGGAGGCGGTGCCGGTGCGGCGGAAGTTGTCCTGGGAGACCCTGGCGTACTCCCGGGCGACCTCGGCCGCCCACTGGAAGATCTTGTACTGGGCCGCCCCGCCCTCGCGCGCCCGCTGGGCCACCCCGTTGTAGACCTTCTCGAAGATCCGCGGCACGGCACACATATAGGTCGGCCGGACCACCGGCAGATTGTCGATGATCTTGTCGACCCGGCCGTCCACCGCCGTGGTGTGGCCGACGTAGATCTGCCCCGCCGTCAGTACCTTGCCGAAGACATGCGCGAGCGGCAGCCACAGGTACTGCACATCGTCGGGGAAGAGCAGTCCGTCCTGATTGCCGATCACAATGGCCATGTAAGACCAGGAGTCATGCGCCAGGCGTACGCCCTTGGGGCGCCCGGTGGTACCGGAGGTGTAGATGAGCGTCGCCAGCTGATCGCTGCGCAGGGCGTCCATCCGCTCCCGTACGGCGTCCGGCCGCCCTTCCAGCAGGGCCGCGCCCCGCTTCTCCAGTTCGGCGAGCGAGAGCACCCAGCCCTCGGGGTCGTCCGCGGCGGGGACCGCGTCGTCGGCCTGGATCACCACCACATGGGCCAGCTCGGGGAGTTCCTCGCGCTGCGCCCGCACCTTGGCGAGCTGCGCCGCGTCCTCGGCGATCAGCACCCGGCTGCCGGAGTCGGAGAGGATGAAGGAGGTCTCGTCGGCGTTGGTGGACGGGTAGACCGTGGTGGTGGCCGCGCCCGCGCACAGCACGCCGAGGTCGGCCAGGATCCACTCCACCCGGGTCGAGGAGGCCAGCGCCACCCGCTCCTCGGGGCGGATGCCCAGATCGATCAGGCCGGCGGCGATGGCGAAGACCCGATCCGCGCTTTCCCGCCAGGTCAGCGGCCGCCACTCATCGGGGCCCGTGCCCGAGGCAGGAGGCACCGGATAGCGGTACGCCTCCTTGTCCGGTGTCGCCTCGACTCGCTGGAGGAAGTGCGACGCCAGGGACGGCGGCCGGTTCTCGAGCAAGTTCTGTGTGTCGGTCACGGCATCCTCCGGGGCCCGCATCATTGCTTGGTGACTCGCGAGTAACCTTCGAGTAGGTGATCAGGGTAGGGGCCGAATCCTTACGGCGTAAGGGGGCCGGGTCACGTTGTTCTCACGAGATGCCCAAGAGAAGCCCCGGAAGGCGGCGGGCCCGGCGCATCCATCACGCCAGGCCCACTGACCACACTGTCCCCGGCGGGCGGTTCCTCCCGTCCCGGTGGGTGGTTCCTCCCGCCCCGGCGGGCGGTTCCTCCCGCCCCAGTGGGCGATATCCGCTTCTTCGCCTTGATCTACTTCTTCGCCTTGGAGTCCTTACCGCCGTCGGAGTCGGAGGACAGCACCGCGATGAAGGCCTCCTGGGGCACCTCCACGCTGCCGACCATCTTCATCCGCTTCTTGCCTTCCTTCTGCTTCTCCAGCAGCTTCCGCTTACGGGAGATGTCACCGCCGTAGCACTTGGCGAGGACGTCCTTACGGATGGCACGGACCGTCTCACGGGCGATCACCCGGGAGCCGATGGCCGCCTGGATGGGCACCTCGAAGTTCTGCCGCGGGATGAGCTCGCGCAGCTTGGCGACCAGCCGGACGCCGTACGCGTACGCCTTGTCCTTGTGGGTGATCGCCGAGAACGCGTCCACCTTGTCGCCGTGCAGCAGGATGTCGACCTTGACCAGCTCGGAGGTCTGCTCACCGGTGGGCTCGTAGTCGAGCGAGGCATAGCCGCGGGTCTTGGACTTCAGCTGGTCGAAGAAGTCGAAGACGACCTCGGCGAGCGGCAGGGTGTAGCGGATCTCGACCCGGTCCTCGGAGAGGTAGTCCATGCCGAGCAGCACCCCTCGGCGGTTCTGGCACAGCTCCATGATCGCGCCGATGAACTCGCTCGGGGCGAGGATGGTGCCCCGTACGACCGGCTCATGCACCGTGTCGATCTTGCCCACCGGGAACTCGCTGGGGTTGGTCACCGTGTGCTCGGTGCCGTCCTCCATCTCCACCCGATAGACCACATTCGGTGCGGTGGCGATCAGATCGAGATTGAATTCGCGCTCCAGGCGCTCACGGATGACCTCCAGGTGCAGCAGCCCGAGGAAGCCGACGCGGAAGCCGAAGCCGAGCGCGGCCGAGGTCTCCGGCTCGTAGACCAGCGCGGCATCGTTGAGCTGGAGCTTGTCCAGGGCCTCGCGCAGCTCGGGGTAGTCCGAGCCGTCCAGCGGATACAGCCCCGAGAACACCATCGGCTTGGGGTCCTTGTAGCCGCCCAGCGGCTCCTGGGCACCGCCGCTGACCTGGGTGATCGTGTCACCGACCTTGGACTGGCGGACATCCTTCACACCGGTGATCAGATAGCCCACCTCGCCCACGGACAGTCCGTCGGCGGGGGTCATCTCCGGCGAGTTGGTGCCGATCTCCAGCAGCTCATGGGCGGCGCCGGTGGACATCATCCTGATCCGCTCGCGCCTGCTGAGCGTGCCGTCGACGACCTTCACATAGGTCACGACGCCCCGGTAGGCGTCATAGACGGAGTCGAAGATCATCGCGCGGGCGGGGGCGTCGTGGACGCCCACCGGGGCGGGCACCAGCTGGACGACCCGGTCCAGCAGCTCGGCCACGCCCTCGCCGGTCTTGGCGGAGACCTTCAGCACGTCGGAGGGGTCGCAGCCGATGAGATGGGCCAGCTCGGCGGCGTACTTCTCGGGCTGCGCGGCGGGCAGATCGATCTTGTTGAGGACCGGAATGATCGTGAGCTCGTGCTCCATCGCCAGATAGAGGTTGGCGAGGGTCTGGGCCTCGATTCCCTGGGCCGCGTCCACCAGCAGGATGCACCCCTCGCACGCGGCGAGTGAGCGCGAGACCTCATAGGTGAAGTCCACATGGCCGGGGGTGTCGATCATGTTGAGGATGTGGGTGGCGGGCTCGCCGCCCTCGTCCTTCGTCGGCGCCCAGGGCAGCCGGACCGCCTGGGACTTGATCGTGATGCCGCGCTCGCGCTCGATGTCCATGCGGTCGAGGTACTGCGCGCGCATCTGCCGTTGCTCGACCACACCGGTCAGCTGGAGCATGCGGTCGGCGAGCGTCGACTTGCCGTGGTCGATGTGCGCGATGATGCAGAAGTTACGGATCAGAGCCGGGTCGGTACGGCTCGGCTCCGGCACATTGGTAGGGGTCGCGGGCACGCAGGGTCCTGTGTCTAGGCGGGACTCGGTGTTATCGGTATGGGTCAGTCCCGTCCATGGTCCCATGAATGGCGACCTCTTCCGGGTTTGGGACGCCATGGACCCTGCTGGTAACCTGGCCGACTGTGTCTCGTGCCCCCTCTTTCACGGAGATCTCCAAGGACATCTCCACGGGGGACGCCATGGATGTCTTCACGGACGCCTCTGACGCCTCTATGGGCACGGACGCACCACGAAGCAAGTGAAACCCAACGAACCTGCGAAGGCTTTTACGTGGCGAACATCAAGTCCCAGATCAAGCGGAACAAGACGAACGAGAAGGCGCGCCTGCGCAACAAGGCGGTCAAGTCCGAGCTGAAGACCGCCATCCGCCGTACCCGCGAGGCCGTGGCCGCCGGTGACGCCGAGAAGGCCGCCGAAGCCATCCGCATCGCCGCGCGCAAGCTCGACAAGGCCGTCAGCAAGGGCGTTCTGCACAAGAACAACGCCGCCAACAAGAAGTCGGCGCTCGCCCAGCAGGTCTCCAGCCTCCAGGGCTGACGCCTTCCGGGGCTGATGCCTTCCGGGGCTGACCTCGAAGGCTGACGCCTTCCGGGGATGGTCTCCAGCCGGTTTGGGCACAGCGGTCCCTCTCACCCGCTCCAACCGGTAGCCGAGAACCTCTCCAGCACCTTCAGCCCCTTCAGCGGCACCGCGCCGCACGCGGCCTGCGTTCGCCACGCGGGTGCGGCGCACATGATCGATACGAAGGCCCCGCGCCTGTCCTTTTCCCCAGGACAGCGCGGGGCTTTCGCGGTTAATTCGGGTATGTTCACGTCATGTCGACACCGGGGGAAACACCCAATCCGTACGGGCCGCCACAGCCGCCCCAACCGCCTCAGCCGCCTCAGCAGAGCCCGGCGCAGAGCGCGCCGCAGGGGCCGGGGCAAAGCCCGGCGCCGAGCCCACCGCAGAGCGCGCCGCCCGGCCCGTACGGGCAGGTGCCGCCCCAGAGCCAATCGCCCCAGCACAATCCGTACGCCCAGCCGACGATGCCGTCCGTCCCCCTGGGCGGCGGATACGGCCCGATGGGCGCACCGGGCATGCCTTCCGGCGCGCCGCCCATGGGCCCCGGGGGCGGGGCCGGGGGCGGCGGCAAGGGCCGGCTGTGGGGCCTTGGCGGGGCCGTCGTCGCCTCGGCGGTCTGGGCCGGGGTGCTGTTCGCCACGGGAGGCTTCGACGGGAACGAGACGGAGGCCGATCTCGCGGGCTACCGCTATATGACCAACCTGTGCGGCTCGACGGACCCCCAGGCCATCGAGGACTCCGGGTACAAGCAGAAGGACGAGAGCGGCTCGTCGTCGAACCCCCAGCACAGCAGCTCAGAGAACCCCGCGCTGGACTCGATGACCTGCAACATCGACTTCGAGCCGAGCGGCGCGAGCACCAGCGACTACTCCTCGGTGTGGCTCTACACGACGGCGTCGCTGCACAAGAAGACCGACCCCGGCCCCGAGTTCGAGGCCCAGTACCGGTCGTACGAGGACCAGAAGACGTCCACCTACAGCTATGAGGTGAGCCCGGTCAGGGGGCTGGGCGAAGAGGCGTATGTGGTGCGGCAGGAGAGCAAGAGCAGCACCTCCAACACCGGCGCCTATGTGATCCTCGCCGTGCGGGACGGCTGGATGACCTATCAGTCGACCTGGTCGGAGTACGTATCGACCTCCTCCAACGCCTCGGCCAAAACGCCGGAAGAGGCCACCGAGATGCTCAGGAAGAGCGCGAAGGCGACGCTGGAGAAGATGAAGGAGTAAGCGGGAGCCGGGGCGGAGTCTCGGTTCGGGCAGCGCCCCGAAGGGGCGCGGGGCTGTGTCGATGTGCGGCTCCGCCGCGCGGGCGCGACCAGCCACGATGCGGCCGCAGACGCACGACGGCAATTCGCGGCACTTCCCGCGGAGCGCTTAGCGGCGGCCCGCCCGGGCAGCGCGGGCGATCGTGACGACGGCCTTCTCCAGGGCGTACTCCGGATCGTCTCCGCCGCCCTTGACCCCCGCGTCGGCCTCGGCGACAGCGCGCAGCGCGATCGCCACGCCATCCGCCGACCAGCCCCGCATCTGCTGCCGCACCCGGTCGATCTTCCACGGCGGCATGCCGAGCTCACGGGCGAGATCACCCGGCCGGGCGCCGCGCGGCGCGGAGGCCAGCTTGCCGATGGAGCGGACACCCTGGGCCAGGGCGCTGGTGATCAGCACCGGCGGCACCCCGGTGGAGACGGCCCAGCGCAGGGCCTCCAGCGCCTCGGCCGCGCGGCCCTCGACGGCACGGTCCGCGACGGTGAAGCTGGACGCCTCGGCACGGCCGGTGTAGTAGCGGGCGACGACGGCCTCGTCGATCGTGCCCTCGACATCGGCCACGAGCTGGGAGACCGCGCTGGCGAGCTCGCGCAGATCGCTCCCGATCGCGTCGACCAGGGCCTGGCACGCCTCGGGCGTGGCGGACCGGCCGGTGGCGCGGAACTCCGACCGTACGAACGCCAGCCGGTCGGCGGGCTTGGTCATCTTCGGACAGGCGACCTCGCGCGCCCCGGCCTTGCGGGCGGCGTCGAGCAGCCCCTTGCCCTTGGCGCCGCCCGCGTGCAGCAGCACCAGGGTGATCTCCTCGGCGGGGGTGCCGAGGTAGCCCTTCACGTCCTTGATCGTGTCGGCCGACAGATCCTGTGCGTTGCGCACCACCACGACCTTGCGCTCGGCGAAGAGCGAGGGGCTGGTCAGCTCGGCAAGGGTGCCGGGCTGGAGCGCGTCGGGCATGAGGTCGCGCACATCGGTGTCGGGGTCGGCCGCGCGCGCGGCCGCCACCACCTGCTGCACGGCGCGGTCGAGCAGCAGCTCCTCCTGGCCCACGGCGAGGGTCACCGGGGCGAGTGGATCGTCGGTCGTCGTCTTCCTGGCCATCGCGGTCCAGCATCCCACGGACCACCGACAGCCCCGCCGTCCGGATGTCCGACAATGTTCCGGTGATCGATGAAGGACTGACCGGCGCCCGCCACGCCCGGCACATCCTGGTGCTCCCCGACCGCGACGCGGCGGAGGAGGTGGCCGAGGCCCTCCCCGAGCGCTTCGGCATCACCCAGGAGCCCCAGCTGGTACGGGACGCCCTGGCGGGTGAGGACGACGCCGAGGACGCCCAGTGGCTGGTGGTGATCGAGGACCCGGCCGGCGGGCTGGACCCGACCGCGCTCGACGCGCTCGCAGACGAGTACGACGGTTGGCTGGAGGCCGAATAACGTCCGAGACCAAGCAGGTCGGAGGAAGTCCGCTACGGTTCGGGCAGCGCCCCGAAGGGGCGCGGGGCCGTGTTGATGTGCGGCTCCGCCGCGCGGGCGCGACCAGCCACGATGCGGCCGCAGACGCACGACGGCATTTCGCGGCACTTCCCGCGGAGCGCTTAGGCTCATGACCAACCGACAGTCGCGGAAGAGGGGGGCTCCGAGGATGAGCGGAACTGTGACGGCAGTCAGCAGCAACGGCGAGTACTCGTTCACCAAGCCGAACCGGGACAGCATCACCCTGCTCACCGGCCTCGGCGTCGAGGGCGACGTCCACGCCGGCGTAACGGTCAAACACCGCTCCCGCGTCGCCCAGGACCCCACCCAGCCGAACCTGCGCCAGGTCCACCTCATCCACGAAGAGCTCTTCGCGGAGGTCGGTGCGGAGGGCTTCAAGGTGCTGCCCGGTGACCTGGGCGAGAACATCACCACCCGCGGCATCGACCTGCTCGCCCTCCCCGTCGGCACCCTGCTCCGCATCGGCGACGAGGCAGTGCTGGAGGTCACCGGCCTCCGCAATCCCTGCCTCCAGATCGACCACTTCCAGAACGGCCTCCTGAAGCAGGTCGTCGGCCGCGACGAGGCCGGGAACATCATCCGCAAGGCCGGAGTCATGAGCGTCGTGCGGGAGGGCGGCACCGTCCGCCCGGGCGACCTGATCCAAGCCGAGCTCCCCGCCGAACCCCACCGCCCCCTGGACCGCGTCTGAGAGCGGGCCCTCCTGCCGCGATGAGTTCCGGCCGGGCCGGGAGTCTCTTCTGGTGACCGTCGTAGAACGCCGTACGACGCCGCCCGGTACGAGAAGACATCACGGAGGACACCATGACGGCCACACCGGACGACCCGACCACCACGCTGCCCGGCCGCCCGCCCGTGGTCGACCTGGCCACCTGGCAGGCCGCCCGCGACGAGCTGCTGGTCCGCGAGAAGGCCCACACCCGCGAGGGCGACGCCATCGCCGCGGCCCGCCGCCGGCTGCCGATGGTGGAGTTCGACGGGACGGTCGAGGTCGTCGGACCCGACGGCCCGGTCCCGTTCCTGGACCTGTTCCAGGGCCGCGACGAGCTCGTGGTCTACAAGCACATGTGGTACGACGGCGCACCGCACCAGGGGCAGTGCGAGGGCTGCACCACCACGGCCTGGCATCTGAAGGAAGCGGACTACCTCAACGCGCGCGGCGTCTCGTTCGCCGTCCTGACCACGGGCCGCTGGGACGAAGTGGCCTCCTATGTCGAGTTCATGGGCTACACCCAGCCCTGGTACTCGGTACGCGACGTGGACGGGCCGGCCGGCGGCAGCATGGGGTTTCTCACCTGCTACCTGCGCGACGGCGACCGCGTGTTCCTCACCTACTCCACGACGGGCCGTGGCAACGAGCGGGTCAACGCGTCCCTCGGCCTGCTCGACATGACGCCCTACGGCCGCGGCGAGGCGTGGGAGGACAACCCCGAGGGCTGGCCCGAGGGGCGCGACGCGTGCTGGTCCTGGCGCTCGGACGCGGACGGGAACGCCACCTGGGGCCCGACCAGCCGCCCCGTACCGCAGTGGACCCGCCCCGGCGCGACCCCCGTGGAGACCCTCGGCCGCCACGGCCACTGCAACTGACGCGTGCTCCGGTGGCGCCCTGCCCGCGCCGAAACCGCTTTGGGTGGTCCGGGCGGACCGTCGCGCATCGCCACCGCGGCCGCCGAGGACCGCGCGCAGCCCCCGGTCGCGTGTGACCGCGATGGGGCCATCGGTATCGGTCCGCAGTACGGCGGCGCCCTGGGCGCGCAGGGCGGCGATGGTGCGGGGCGAGGGGTGGCCATAAGGGTTGTCGGCGCCGCAGGAGATCAGGGCCAGGCGGGGGCTGAGGTGCCGGAGCAGCTGTGGATCTTGGTAGGCCGAGCCATGGTGGGCGACCTTGAGGACGTCGATCTCGGGGAGGGCCGGGTGGGTCGTCAGCAGGGCCTGCTGGGCGGGGGGTTCGAGGTCGCCCAGGAGGAGCAGGGTCAGGCCCGCCGTGCGGACGAGAAGGGTGACGCTCGCGTCGTTCGGGCCCTCGGTCGCGGCCGGGGCGGATGGGGGCGGGGGCCAGAGGACCTGCCAGGCCAGCGGGCCGAAGCGTCGTCGCTCCCCCGGCTGCGCCGGGATGGCCGGGATATGCGCCGACCGGGCGGTTCGGCGTACGGACTCGGCCTGGCCTGGTGGTTCTTCCAGGGTGGTGGTCTCGATCGCGCCGACCGCCCGGCCGCGTAACGCACCGGTCAGCCCGGCCACATGGTCGGCGTGGAAGTGGGTCAGGATCAGGAGCGGGATCCGGACGATGCCCAGGGAGCGCAGGCAGCGGTCGACGGCTCGTGGCTCGGGGCCGGTGTCCACGACGACGGCCGTGCCGGGGCCCGCGGCCAGGACCAGGGCGTCGCCCTGGCCCACATCGCACGCCACCATCCGCCAACCGGGCGGTGGCCAGCCGGTGATGACCCGGGCCAGGGGTGCCGGGCGTACGACGGCCAGCAGCACCAGCAGCGCGCAGACGGCGCACAGCAGGCGGTGGCGCAGCAGTCGGCGGCCCGCGAGGACCACGGCCACGGTGACGGCGGCCAGCAGGAGCGCGCCGGGCCAGCCGTCCGGCCAGTCCGCCTCGGCTCCGGGCAGTGCCGCGCCGGTGCGGGCCACCTGGGCGATCCACTCGGCGGGCCAGCCCGCCGGCCAGGCGATCCACTGGGCGAGCGGCGGTGCGACGGCGGCTGCGGCGAGCGCGGCGAAGCCGAGGGTGGTGGTGGGGGCCACCGCCACCTCGGCGATGAGGTTGCAGGGGATCGCCACCAGGCTCACTCGCGCGGCCATCACCACGACGACCGGTGCGCAGACCGCCTGGGCCGCGGCGGCCGCCGCCAGCGCCTCGGCCACCCGGGGCGGTACGCCACGGCGCCGGAGGGCCGCGCTCCATCCCGGCGCGATGGTGAGCAGGGCACCGGTGGCCAGCACGGAGAGCAGGAAGCCGTAGCTCCGGGCCAGCCAGGGGTCGTAGAGCACCAGCGCGAGGACGGCGGCGGCCAGGGCCGGAAGCAGGGAGCGGCGGCGGCCGGTGCCGAGGGCGAGCAGGGTGATCAGCCCGCAGGCGGCGGCGCGCAGCACGCTGGGCTCGGGTCTGCACACGATGACGAAGGCGAGCGTGAGCCCGCCGCCGAGGAGGGCGGTGGTGCGCAGCCGGATGCCGAGCGCGCCCGCGAGACCGCGCCGCTCGGCGCGCCCGGCCAGTTGGGGCGGGCCGATGAGCAGTGCGAGCACCAGGGTCAGATTGCTGCCGGAGACGGCCATGAGGTGCAGCATGTCCGTGGCCCGGAACGCCTCGTCCAGCTCGGGCGGCACCCGTGAGGTGTCCCCCACGACCAGCGCGGGGAGCAGCGCCCGCGCGTCCGGGGAGAGCCCGTCGGTCGCGGTGCGCAGCCCGGCGCGCAGCCGCCCGGCCAGCCGCTGGACCGCGCTGGGCGGGCCCGTGACCTTCGGGGGCCCGCCGCTTACGCGCACTACGGCCGCGACGCGGTCCCCGTCGCGCAGCGGTGGCGCCAAGCGGCCGTGGACCCGCAGACGTGTGGACGGCAGCAGCCCGAGCCAGGCCGTCCGCTCCTTGCCGGACCCGGGGTGGACCGTGACCAGGACGGGGGTGCGGGTGGTGGTCGTGGTGCCGTCGGGGCCGGTGACCCGATCGGCCTCCGCCTCCAGGACCACGGACGCGGGCGCGAGCGCCGCGCCCCGCACCCGTGGCCGGGTGAGCCGTGGGTCCCCCATGACCGTCACCTCGGCGGTGGCCTCGGCGTACTCCCTGGCGAGTGCGAGGACGGGGCCACGGCGTACGTCCGCCCCGTGCAGCCCGGCAACCGCCCCCGCGACGGCCCCGCACAACAGCGACGCGGCGATCGCCCCTGCCATACGGCGCCCACGCCAGGCGACCGCGCGTGGGCCGTCCGGTGTCGGGGCTCGTCGGCGGATCCGGAAGAGCAGGGCCACCGCTGCGAGGGTGGCTGCTGTGCAGGCGAGGGCCACCGTTAGGGGTGATGCGTCCAGGGCCAGTGCCGCGGCTGCCCAGGTGGTCAGGGCCGGGGGTACCAGGCGGAGGTCGGGCGGGCCCTCCTGGCGTGGGTGTGACGCACCGCGCGGGGACGCGGCCGCGGCATGGACCGGGGCGCGGGTGCGCGGGGGCCGCTCGGACGTCATGGCTGGACCAGCGGGCGCAGGTCGGCGAACCGGCGCTCGCCGATGCCGTTCACCTCGCGGAGTTCATCGATGGAGCGGAAACCTCCGTGCTGGGTGCGGTAGTCGATGATGTGCCGGGCCAGGACGGGGCCGACTCCCGGGAGGGTGTCAAGCTGTTCGGCGGTCGCGGAGTTGAGGCTGACCGAGCCACCGGGTGCCCCCGGTCCGGCCGGTGCGTTGGGCGCGTTGGGTGCGTTGGGGCCGTTGGGCGCGTTGGGCGCGTTGGGCGCGTTCGAGCCGCTGACCGCCGCGCCCGGCGCCGGTGGTCCTGCCGCGGGGGCGCCGACCACGAGCTGTTCCCCGTCCACCAGCGGACGGGCGCGGTTCAGCCCGCTCAGGTCGGCGCCCGGCCGTACCCCGCCCGCCGCTTCCAGCGCGTCGGCGACCCTCGACCCGGGCGGCAGCCTCCGCAGGCCGGGGTGGCGGACCTTGCCCGTCACATCCACCACGACCTTCCGGCCGCCGCCGGACGAGGTGAGCTGTCCGCCCGGCGTGGGACCGGGTTCGGAGGGCGCGGCGCGCGGGGGCTCCGGGGCCGGGGCACGCACGGTCTGGGGGCGGCCGGTCCAGAAGTGGTAGGCCGCGAAGGCCACCGCGGTGAGCAGGGCGACCGCCAGGGCAGCGACCGTCTTCAGCTCCATGCCGCAGCGCAGTTGAAGCCACAACGGCAGCCGCTCGCGCAGGGCCAGCCCTGCCCGGTCGCGTCTGCGCAGCGGAGCGATTTCGGACGCGTTTCCGGACGCGTTCTCAGGCCCCTCCTCCTCGCGCCCGTCCTCGTGCCCCGCCCTGTGCCCCTCCTCGGGCGACTCCTCGTGCCCCTCCTCGGGCGACTCCTCGTGCCCCTCCTCGGGCGACTCCTCGTTCCGTACCTCCTCCCGTACCTGCTCCGCCGCCGCAGCCGGCCCCGCGATGCCCTTCGGTCCGTCCCTGCTGCCCAGAGCGATGGACCCGGCCCCCACCGGGGACGCCCGAGGCGCCGGTGGCGTGGCGAAGAGCGCCGCCGCGCGGCTCGCGCGTGAGGATGCGGCGGGGTGCGTCTGGCAGTGGATGCCGCGGTGGCGGCTTCCGGCGCTGACCGGACCCGCCCCCGACGACGGGCGTGGACGGCGGCCCGCCCCGCCGTCGCGATGGCGGCCCCGCCCCGGGCCCGTGGTTACTGTGCGTGATCGTGACCTCATGCCACCTGACGGTAGACACATGCGGCCGATCGCACCGATCCGCATCAATTTCCGGGGATAACCCCCGCGTTGTGGACAACTCCGTCACCCGGCCGAGTGAAGAGCCTCCCCCACCCTCCGCTACCGCGGAGAGACCACCGCCCCCAGCAGCCCCGGCCCGGTGTGCGCCCCGATCACCGCGCCCACCTCGCTCACATACAGCTCCGCCAGCCCCGGCACCCGCTCCCGCAGCCGTTCCGCGAGCGCCGCCGCCCGTTCGCCCGCCGCCAGGTGCTGCACCGCGATGTCCACCGGGCTCCGGCCGGCCCGCTCCACCACGATCTCCTCGAGCCGGGCGATGGCCTTCGAGGCGGTGCGGACCTTCTCCCGCAGCTCGATCCGGCCCTCGTCGAGCTGGAGCAGCGGTTTGACCGCGAGCGCCGAGCCGAGGAGGGCCTGGGCCGCGCCGATGCGGCCGCCGCGCCGGAGATAGTCGAGGGTGTCGACGTAGAAGTACGCCGCCGTGCCGTCGGCCCGTTTCTCCGCCGCTGCCACGGCCTCGTCCAGCGTGCCGCCGCCCTCCGCCGTCTCGGCCGCCGCCAGCGCGCAGAAGCCGAGCGCCATCGCGACCATTCCGCTGTCCACCACCCGCACCGGAACGGGCGCGTCCTGTGCCGCGAGCACCGCCGCGTCGTAGGTGCCGGAGAACTCGGCCGACAGATGCAGGGAGACGATGCCCGCCGCACCCTCCTCGGCGGCGGCCCGATAGGCGGCCGCGAACATCTCCGGGCTGGGCCGGGACGTCGTCACCGGCTTCCGCTTCTGCAATGCCTGCGCGAGGGACCGGGCCGAGATCTCGGTGCCCTCCTCCAGGGCCCGGTCGCCGAGCACCACCGTCAGCGGCACGGCGGTGATGCGGTGCCGCTCCATCGCATCCTGCGGCAAGTACGCCGTGGAATCGGTCACGATCGCGACATGGCGGGACATGACTGGGAGGTTATCGGGGGATGGCGCCTGCCGACAGCGCGACCCCACGGGGTGATCAATTGCCTTGCCGATCATGCCCTGTTCAGACGTGACTCAGATCCTGTTCTCAGGCCGTGTTCTCGGGACGGGGGGACTTCTGCCAGGGCTTCTGCCACGCCTGGGGCTCGGTATTCGGCCTCGTCCCGAGCGACGGCCGGGGCGGCTCCGGCTCCTGCCCCGCCCCGGCCCCAGGTCGTGCACCCGCCTCGGGCCCAGAGCGCGCCCCCACGCCCGGCCCAGGTCGCGCACCCGTCTCGGGCGCCGCCGACGGCTCGTCGGGCTCCACCGCCGTCCAGTGCCGCAGCGCGCCCGCCTCCATCTCGATCTCGCGGCCCAGCGAGTCCAGATCGTCGTGCGCCATCCGATGCGTACGCTCCTGCACCGCCCAGCGCAGCGAGTCGGCCGAGTGGGTGATCCGCTGCGTGCGCTCCCGCATCTCGGGCAGCAGGGCGGCGAGCCGGGACCTGTCGGGTTCCTGCTCCAGCCGCTTCAGATCCGCTTCCAGGTCCAGCGCATGGCTGCTCAGCCGCTGGAACAGACCCAACGACTCCGACAGGGACCGGTCTTGCGGGGCGGCCGCCTGCAACGCCTGCCCGGTGGCGCGCATCGAGCCGCGCAGGGAGAGCCGCAGCTGGGCCAGCTCACCGGCCGCGCCCGGCTGGGCGAGCTGCCGGGCCCGGAGTCTGGTCTCCTCCACCGTGACGCGGGCCTGGTGCACCGTACGGTCGATACCGCGCTTGGCCGCCCTGACCGCGCGAACGGCCCCGTAGACCCCCGCCAGCATGATCAGGACGAAAAGCGTCAACAGGATCCAGATGGCTTCCATGTGCGCTCCTTGGGGCGGCGGTCACGGCACGGTGGCGGTCGTCCTCTCAGCGTAAACGCGCCGGGCGGATCAGAGGTTCCTGACGAACCCCCAACCCGCCCGCGCGTGAAAAGCCGATCAGGCCGGAACGATGTTCACCAGCTTCGGCGCCCGCACGATGACCTTACGGATGCCGGCGCCGTTCAGCGCCGCCACGACCGCCGGGTCGCCCACCGCCAGCGCCTCCAGCTCCTCGTCGGAGACCGAGGGCGCGACCTCCAGCCGGGCCTTGACCTTGCCCTTGACCTGCACCACACAGGTGACGGTCTCGTCCACGACGTACTCCGGATCGGCGACCGGGAAGGACTCGTGGACGACCGACCCGGAGTGGCCCAGCTTGCGCCACAGCTCCTCGGCGACATGCGGGGCCAGCGGCGAGATCAGCAGCACCAGGCCCTCGGCCACCGAGCGGGGCACCTCGCGCACCTTGGTGACGTGGTTGTTCAGCTCGGTGATCTTGGCGATGGCGGTGTTGAAGCGCAGGCCCTCCATGTCCTGCCGGACGCCGTCGATCGCCTTGTGCAGGGCGCGCAGCGTCGCCTCGTCGGGCTCGGTGTCGACGACGGTGACCTCTCCGGTGCCCTCGTCGACGACATTGCGCCACAGCCGCTGCAACAGCCGGTACTGACCGACGACCGCACGGGTGTCCCAGGGCCGCGAGACGTCCAGCGGGCCCATGGCCATCTCGTACAGCCGCAGCGTGTCGGCCCCGTACTCGGCGCAGATCTCGTCCGGCGTGACGGCGTTCTTCAGGGACTTGCCCATCTTGCCCAGCAGCCGGGAGACCTTCTCGCCGTGGTACCAGTAGGCGCCGTCCCGCTCCTCGACCTCGGCGGCCGGGACGGCGATACCGCGGCTGTCCCGGTAGACATACGCCTGGATCATGCCCTGGTTGTACAGCTTGTGGAACGGCTCGACCGAGGAGACATGCCCCAGGTCGAACAGCACCTTGGACCAGAACCGGGCGTACAGCAGATGCAGCACCGCGTGCTCGGCGCCGCCCACGTACAGGTCGACACCGCCGTGCGGCTGACCCTCGCGCGGCCCCATCCAGTAGCGCTCGGCCTCGGGGTCGACCAACCGCTCGCTGTTGTGCGGGTCCAGGTAGCGCAGCTCGTACCAGCAGGAGCCGGCCCAGTTGGGCATGGTGTTGGTCTCGCGGCGGAACGGCCGCGGCCCACGGCCGTCGCCCAGGTCCAGCACCACGTTGACCCATTCCTCGTTCCGGGACAGGGGGGTCTCCGGGGAGGTGTCGGAGTCGTCCGGGTCGAAGGTGCGCGGCGAGTAGTCCTCGACCTCGGGCAGCTCCAGGGGCAGCATCGACTCGGGCAGGGGGTGGGCCACGCCCTCCTCGTCGTAGACGATCGGGAAGGGCTCGCCCCAGTAGCGCTGGCGGCTGAACAGCCAGTCGCGCAGCCGGTAGTTGACGGTGCCCTCGCCGATGGAGCGGGACTCCAGCCACTCGGTGATGCGCGCCTTGGCCTCGACGACGCCCAGCCTGTCCAGCGATACGGACTCCCCCGTCGAGTTGACGATCTTGGCGTCATACGAGCTGAAGGCGTCGTCCCAGGTCGACGGGTCGGTGCCGCGATCGTCGGACGGCTCGACGACGCAGCGCATGGGCAGCTCGAAGGCGCGAGCGAAGGCGAAGTCGCGGCTGTCGTGCGCCGGGACGGCCATGATCGCGCCGGTGCCGTAGCCCATCAGGACGTAGTCGGCGATGAAGACCGGCACCCGGTCGCCGCTGACCGGGTTGACGGCGTAGGCGCCGGTGAAGACGCCGGTCTTGTCCTTGGCCTCGGCCTGCCGCTCGACGTCCGACTTGGCCGCGGCCTGCTTGCGGTAGGCGTCGACGGCCTGGGCCGGGGTGGCGTGGCCGCCGGTCCAGACGTCGTGGGTGCCCTCGGGCCAGGCGGCCGGAACGATCTCGTCCACCAGGCCGTGCTCGGGCGCCAGGACCATGTAGGTGGCGCCGAACAGGGTGTCCTGGCGGGTGGTGAAGATCGTGATCCTGGCGTCGGGGTGCTCGGCCACCGGGAAGTCGACCCGGGCGCCCTCGCTGCGGCCGATCCAGTTGCGCTGTTGCAGCTTGATGGCCTCGGGCCAGTCCAGCTCGTCCAGGTCGCCCAGCAGCCGGTCGGCGTAGGCGGTGATGCGCATGTTCCACTGGCGCAGCTTGGCCTTGAAGACCGGGAAGTTGCCGCGCTCGGAGCGGCCGTCCGCGGTGACCTCCTCGTTGGCCAGCACGGTGCCCAGGCCGGGGCACCAGTTGACGGGCGCGTCCGAGGCGTAGGCCAGGCGGTAGTCGCCCAGGATGTCGGCGCGCTCGGACTCGGTCAGCTCGGCCCAGGAGCGGCCGTCGGGGGTCGGGCGCTCACCGGAGGCGAACTGCTGGACCAGGGTGTCGATGGGGCGCGCCTTCTTCGCCTCCGGGTCGTACCAGGAGTTGAAGATCTGCAAGAAGATCCACTGGGTCCACTTGTAGTAGTCCGGGTCGATCGTCGCGAACGAGCGGCGCTTGTCGTGGCCCAGGCCCAGCCGGCGCAGCTGCCGCCGCATGTTCTCGATGTTGGCCTCGGTGCTGACCCGGGGGTGGGTGCCGGTCTGCACCGCGTACTGCTCGGCGGGCAGGCCGAAGGCGTCGAAGCCCAGGGTGTGCAGGACGTTGTGGCCCGTCATGCGGTGGTAGCGGGCGAACACATCGGTGGCGATGTAGCCCAGCGGATGGCCCACGTGCAGTCCCGCGCCCGAGGGGTACGGGAACATGTCCATGACGAACTTCTTGGGCCGGGCGACGGCCTCGGCGTCGCCGGCCAGGTCGCCGCCGGGGTTGGGCGCCTCATACGTGCCGTGCGCGTCCCAGAAGTCCTGCCAGCGGGCTTCGATGTCGGCGGCCAGGGCGGCCGTGTAGCGGTGCGGCGCGGCCACCTCGGCCGCGGCGTTGGTCTCGCTCATGGTCCTCAAAGCTCCATCGGTCGTCTCTGCCTGCGGCAACGCAGCGGATCCCTGCTTCCGAAACAAAAAGACCCCTCGCACAGGAGGGGACGCCGCGCTGATGCCGACCGGAGCTGTACTCGGCCGGTAGTGATCAGCGCGGCCCGCTAAGCAGAAGGCGTACGGCACGCATGGAGCCAGGTTACCGCAGGGCGCGGACGGGCCGCACGGAGGTGGTGACCCTCGTCACGGGACGCGAAAGGCGAGCCGCCCTTGCGGACGACTCGCCTCCTCAATGTGGAGCTAAGGAGAATTGAACTCCTGACCTCCTGCATGCCATGCAGGCGCTCTACCAACTGAGCTATAGCCCCAGGTCTTGCCCCGCCGGGTTTCCCCGGCGGCGACGCCTACATTACACGGATGCCCCGGCCTTCCGCCAAATCGATTGGCCGGAGACCGGAGCAGCTCCCCGTTACGCCGTCGCGAACGAATAGAAACGCTTCAGCGTGCAGTGCTCGTCGAGGAGCCGACCGTAGATCGGCTCCCCTTCGAGCTCACGGTAGGTCTCGATGGGGTCGCCCCTGATGATCAGCGCCCGCGCGCACTCCGCACACCAGTACTGGTAGTCGGGGTTGAGCGGCTCCATGTCGCGGACGATCGGTGTGCCGGTGCCGCACCAGTCGCACTTCCGGCTGTGGGCTCCCATCTCACTCAGCTCCAGCTATGGCCGCAGGCCGTACACACGTAGGAAACACCGCCGTTGTCACCGAGGACCTGTGCCACATGTCCGGAGCCGCAGGCCGGGCACACGATGCCCGCTCGTGCCCTGCGGGACGGGTCCTCGATCGCATCGAGGATGCTGGTCCGCATCCCACCTGCCCTCCCCATCGGACGTGTCGGCCCCATCCCCCTCCGGCCGTCCGATTCTGCCACGGGACGACGCGCAGGTCAGCGGAGATGCCCCACTCGTCTCACCAGACTCATCAGCGCTCCGCACAGCGCGGCCCCGGCCAAGGCGACGCAGGTCACCCACAGGGCGTCCGCGGAGGCACCCGCACTGGGCACCGTATCGTCCGCGGCGCCCAGGAACACCGCCCCCCGAAGACCGCGACGCCGGTGAGCAGGCCGAGTTGAGCCGCCGTCACCAACACCCCGCCGGCGTCCTCGGCTGCACGATGCACGCCAAGCCGCTCTCCGTACTGCGGGAGGAGAGAGCCGCGGCGGAGCCCCGGGCCGGAAGCGGTGCGGAAAGCAGCGATCCCGCCTCCCTGTGAGGGAGACGGGATCCTGGTGCTGTGGAGCTAAGGAGAATTGAACTCCTGACCTCCTGCATGCCATGCAGGCGCTCTACCAACTGAGCTATAGCCCCGCTCTTCTCGGCGCCGTAGCGCTTCGAACGAGAAGGAGCATAGCCGGTGACCTGCCGGAAAAGGAAATCCGCTCAGTCGTCGTCGCCGAGCACCGGCTCGGGCAGCGATCCGGCGTTGTGCTCCAGGAGCCGCCAGCCCCGCGCGCCCTCGCCCAGAACGGACCAGCAGCAGTTGGACAGGCCGCCCAGCGCCTCCCAGGTGCGGGGCTCCAGGCCGAGCAGCCGGCCGATGGTGGTGCGGATCGTGCCGCCGTGGCTCACCACCACGAGCGTGCCGTCGTCGGGCAGCTTGTCGGCGCTCTCGAGCACCACCGGCGCCGCCCGGTCGGCGACCTCGGTCTCCAGCTCACCGCCGCCGCGCCGGATCGGCTCCCCGCGCTTCCACGCCGCGTACTCCTCGCCGAAGCGCTCGATGATCTCCTCGTGGGTGAGCCCCTGCCACTTGCCCGCGTAGGTCTCCCGCAGGCCCGCGTCATGCGCGACCGACAGCCCCGTGACGGCGGACAGCTCGGCGGCCGTGGCCGCCGCCCGCTTCAGATCGGAGGCGATGATCGCGTCCGGCTTCAGCGCGGCCAGCAGCCGGGCCGCGCGGTGCGCCTGCGCGACACCGGTGTCGGTGAGCTCGATGTCCAGGGAGCCCTGGAAGCGGCGTTCTATGTTCCAGGCCGTCTGGCCGTGGCGCCACAGGACGATGCGGCGGCCACGGGCGCCTTGGGTGCCGTTCAGCTCAGCTCACCGCCCGCGCCGCCGTCCGGACCTTGCGCCTGCGCGTACTCCTGCGCCTTGCCTCGGGTGGCCTCGGCGTCGGCCGGGAGCTCCAGCTGCGGGCAGTCCTTCCAGAGCCGCTCCAGGGCGTAGAACACCCGCTCCTCGCTGTGCTGGACGTGCACCACGATGTCCACGTAGTCCAGCAGCACCCAGCGGGCCTCGCGGTCGCCCTCGCGACGCACCGGCTTGGCGTCCAGGTCCTTGTTGAGCCGCTCCTCGATCTCGTCGACGATCGACTTGACCTGGCGGTCGTTGGGCGCCGAGGCCAGCAGGAAGGCGTCGGTGATGGAGAGCACGTCGCTGACGTCGTACGCGATGATGTCGTGCGCGAGCTTGTCGGCGGCCGCCTGGGCGGCGGCGTTGATGAGCTCGAGGGAGCGGTCCGTGGCGGTCACAGGCAAGGCTTTCGATCGGTGGTACCTCGAAGGTCTGGTTCCCCCCAGGGTCTCACGCCCCACTGTCACGCCGGGCGGCCGTGGTCCGGGCCGGCTCGGCCCGGACCACGGCCGGGGCCGGCTCACCCCGTGGCGTCGTAGTCCGGGCCGAGGAGGACCGTGATGTCCGCGTTGGCCGCGCCCTTGCCCTTCCGCACCGCCGTCTCCGGCAGCCCGAGCGTCTTGGCGACCTCCTTGGCCTGGCCCGCCTGGGCGGCGTCCGCGTAGGTCACCCGCGAGGCCGACTGCGCATCGCCGCCCTCGGAGGCCGTGACGACCGTGAAGCCGCCGTTGACCAGCGCCACCCGCGCGGCGCTCGACGCGTCCTTGGGGCCTCCGGCGTTGGTCACGCTGACCCGGGGCGCGGTGTTCTTGTCGGAGTTCTTGACCGTGCCGCCCAGGATGTCCTTGACCACATGGTCGGTCGCCTGGCTGCTGAGCGTCCCGTCCGGCTGGACCGGCAGCATCGCGGTGTCGTACGCGCCGCTCTTGGCCTGCCCGGCCAGCTTCGCCAGCGACGCGCCCAGCTGCTGCTCGGACAGCGACGGGTCGGGGATCTGGGCCAGCGACTCCACGGTGCTGGTGGCGCCCTTCTCGTCGCTGGAGAGCTTCTTCAGCGACGCGTGCATGACTTGCCCGAACCGCGCGAGCTGCTTGGACTGTGCCTCGCCGGGCGCGCGGTAGGTGGCGTACGCCACGGCCGCCTGGCCGCTCAGGATCTGGTCCTTGCCCCGCTTGACCAGGGGGTCCTCGCCCTTCTGGGGGCTGGGGACGGTCGCGTCGGTGTCGAGGCTGATCCCCCCGACCAGCTCGACGAGGTTCTCCAGATACGGCGTGTCCAGCCGCCAGGTGCCCTGGATCCGCGACCCCAGCAGGGTGCTCAGGGAGTCCCGGGTGGAGTCGGAGCCCTCGTCGGTCACCGACTTGCCGAGCGTGGTGGAGGCGCCGTCCTCGGTGGAGATGGCCAGCGAGTTCGGCAGCAGGACGGTGGTGCCCTTCTTGGTGGTCTCATTGTCCACCAGCAGGGCCGTGGAGGTGCGGCCGCCCTTGGTCTCGCGCAGATGGACGACGATCACGTCGCGCTTCTGCGGGCCGCCCGCGGCCGCCTGGTCCTGGGCGTCGTCGGACAGCCCCGGGAGCTTGCCCGCGTACCAGAGGTAACCGACCCCGCCCGCCGCGGCGAGAACCAGGACCACGACGAGCGCTATAAGGCGGTTGCGGCCCTTACGGCGGCGTTCGTCACGGCGCTCGGAGCGGGTCTCGGCGAACTTCAGCCAGTCGATGACGTCGTCGGATTCCTCGTCCTGCTCCTCGACGAACGAGAACTGCTCGGTGTGGTACTCCTCCTGGTCGGCACCCCCGGGGCGGTTCCGCTCCGGGGACCGGGGCCCGGCGGAACGGGACTCCTCGGCCGGAGGCGCCTCGGACCCGGGGCGCAGCTGCTCCGGGCTCAGCTCCTCGTAGGGGTTGTTGGACTCGGGGCCGGGCTCCTCGCGCTGCGGGGGGACGGTCGGGGCGGCGGCCGCCTGCTGGTAGCCGTAGCCGTAACCCTGCGGCGGCTGTTGCTGGTACTGCTGCTGGTACTGCTGCTGTTGTTGCTGCTGAACGTACGGGTCGTAGTTCTGCGTCTGGGTGTGCTGCTGGGGCTGCTGGGGCTGGGGCTGCTGCGGCCGGCCGTAAGGGTCGTATCCGTACCCGTCGTGTTGCTGCGGCTGTTGCTGTTGCTCCCCGTATTGCGCCTGCTGCTGCGCGTACGGGTCGTAACTCTGCTGCTGTTCCGCCTGCGGCTGGTAAACCGGACGCCCATAGGCGTCATAGCCGTAGATCTGCGGCTCCTGGCCATACGGGTCCTGTGCGTACGGGTCGTACGGATCCTGCCGGTCGTTCACCGGTACCCCTTCAGCAGTCGTGCCGGTACAGCTCGCGCTTGTCGATGTAGCGCACCACGCCGTCCGGCACCAGGTACCAGACGGGGTCGCCATGAGCGACCCGCGCCCGGCAGTCCGATGACGAGATCGCCAGCGCCGGGACCTCCACCAGCGACACCCCGCCCTCCGGCAGCCCCGGGTCGGCCAGTATGTGCCCGGGTCTGGTCACCCCGATGAAGTGGGCCAGCGAGAAGAGCTCTTCGGCGTCGCGCCAGGTGAGGATCTGGTTGAGTGCGTCGGCCCCGGTGATGAAGAACAGATCGGCGTCACCGTTGAGCGCGCGCAGTTCCCGGAGCGTGTCGGTGGTGTAGGTGGGCCCGCCGCGGTCGATGTCGATACGGCTGACCGAGAACTGCGGGTTCGAGGCGGTCGCGATGACCGTCATCAGGTAGCGGTCCTCGGCCGGGGAGACCTTCTTGTGACTCTTCTGCCAGGGCTGCCCGGTGGGCACGAACACCACCTCGTCGAGGTGGAACTGCGAGGCCACCTCGCTCGCCGCGACCAGGTGGCCGTGGTGGATCGGGTCGAACGTCCCGCCCATCACACCCAGTCGCCGCTTGCCGGACCCTTTCTGCTCTTCCATGCGTGCAGACCCTACTGGGCCCGGCCCGGAGCCGGGGCCCATAGGGGCAATCGCCCAGGTCAGCGGTCCCGGTTGAAGCGCGTGGTGATCCACAGCAGCAGGAAGAGGATCACCAGGGCCGCACCGCCGGTCATGAAGGGGCTGATGCTCGGGTGGGTGTCGGTGTGCTCACCGCCCTCGGACGCGAGCGTGGTCAGGGCGGCATGTGCGGTGCTGAAAGCGGTCATCGCGGCAGTACCTACTCCGGGTCTAGGCGTCACAACACGTCGGCCACATCGTATGCGAGGCGGTTTTCGGTCCCGATGTCCGTCCTGCCGGTGGCAGCCCCGCCCGTATCAGTCCTGCTCGTATCGGTCCTGGTTGAATCCGCTCGGTCCCGCTCGTCACCGCTCAGTCCTGTCAGTCCTGCTTGTAACCGCGCAGCAGGAACCAGGCGAGCAGGGCGGCGCCCACCACGCCGACCACGATGACGACGCGCAGCAGCGCTCCCGGGCCGTCGTTGCTGTGGGAGGTGGCGGCGAGGGCTTCGGTGAGGCCAGTCATTTCGGGCATGTCTCCACGCTAACCCCCAGCCGCTCAGGGCCTAGGCTGGGGGCCGCCGGACGAGGACCCGCGCCGGGCGCCTCGTCGAGCGGGCCATCAACGAGGGGGCGACATGAGCGACAGCCACGAGACCGGTGGTGGAAACGGGACGGGAGACGCCCGGGAGCATGTGCCCAGCCGAGAGCGGCGGCGGTTCCCCGGGATCTCCTCACGGGCGTACGAACATCCGGCGGACCGCTCCGCGCTGGTCGCGCTGCGCAAGCTGACCGGTTTCGACACCGTCTTCAAGGCGATGAGCGGTCTGCTGCCCGAGCGGAGTCTGCGGCTGCTCTACCTCTCCGACTCGGTGCGGGTCAGCGAGCGGCAGTTCGCCCATCTCCACGACATGCTGCGGGACGCCTGCTACATCCTGGACCTGGAGCGGGTCCCGGCCATGTACGTCACCCAGAACCCGCAGCCGACCGCGATGTGCATCGGCATGGACGCGCCGATCATCGTGATCTCCACGGGTCTTGTCGAGCTGCTCGACGAGGAGGAGATGCGGGCGGTCATCGGCCATGAGGTGGGCCATGCGCTGTCGGGGCACTCGGTCTACCGGACGATATTGCTCTTCCTCACCAGCCTCGCCATGAAGGTCGCCTGGATTCCGCTCGGCAATGTGGCGGTGCTGGCGCTGGTCACGGCGTTGCGGGAGTGGTTCCGCAAGTCGGAGCTGTCGGCGGACCGGGCGGGACTGCTGGTCGGGCAGGATCTGCGGGCCTCGATGCGCGGGCTGATGAAGCTCGCGGGCGGCCATCACCTGCATGAGATGAACGTGGACGCCTTCCTGGAGCAGGCGGAGGAGTACGAGTCGAGCGGCGATCTGCGGGACTCCGTCCTGAAGATCATGAACATGCTGCCGCGCAGCCATCCGTTCACCACCGTGCGCGCCGCCGAGCTCAAGAAGTGGGCCGCGACCCGCGACTACCAGCGGCTCATGGACGGCCACTACCCGCGCCGCGACGAGGACAGGGACACCTCGGTCAGCGACTCGTTCCGGGAGTCCGCCAGCCACTACGCGGAGTCGGTCCGCAGCAGCAAGGACCCGCTGTTCGCCTTCGTCAGGGACGTGGCGGGCGGCGCCGGGGACCTGGGCAGCAAGCTGCGCGACCGGTTCACCGGTGGCGCGGGCAAGCACGGTGAGACCGCCGAGGAGGGCGCGCCGCCCCGGGAGGAGCCCAGGGACGAGCCCAGGGACGAGCGCCATGATGGTGCTCAGGACGGGGCTCAGGACGCGGCCGAGGGCCGGCGGCCCGGAGACGGGGCGGAGGAGCGTCCGGGGAACGACGACCCCGGGGGTCCCGGGGACACTCCGTCGGGCCGCTGAGACGGCCTCTGACGGCCCTCAGGACCGCCCGTCGGCGGCGGGCTGGGTCCCGGGGGCCAGGACGCCGCACAGCGAGACCGTGGTCCGGCCCGTGGTGTACGGGTCGGTGCCCGTCGGGGCGTCGCCCTTGGCGCTCTGACCGGCGAGCATCGGGCGCAGATAGCCGGAGGCGTTCGCGGCGCATGCCTGCGGGCCCGCCAGCACCGTGCTCTGCACCAGCTCCAGGTGGTGGTCGCGCAGATCGTCCCGGTCGAAGCGGAACCGCGTCTCACGGCGCACGGTGAACAGCGAGGCATGGTCCGGTCCGCGCTCATGGGCCGGCTGGAGCGCGTAGACGAAGACGTGGTCGGCGGCGACCTCCAGGGTCGCGGCGCTGCGCTCGATGACCGTAAGGGTGCCGCGGACCCGCACCGGGGTGTCGGCCAGGGTCACCTCGGCCGGGTTGAAGCGGTTCAGCCAGCCGGTGGCCGCATGCCGTCCGTCGTCGACCGGGTGCTGGAAGCTCTGGTCGAACTGGGTCTGCTGGGCCGGGTCCAGCAGCAGCCTTACGGCCTGCACCGGGCCGCCGGTGAGCACACCCGGGTCGATGGCGGACCTGACCAGGTAGTCCTTGGCGGTGGTGAGCGCCGTCATCACCTGGCTCTCGGAGAAGCTCTGGGTGCGGCGGGCGCCGGGCACGGTGACCCCTTCGGCGCCGGTGCGGAACTCGGCGGCCGGGCTGTTGCGGAACAGCCGGTCCGGCGGCCCTCCGGGCACCTCACCGCGCGGCGCGAGCGGCACCACGCTGCTGTGCAGCGGCTCCACGGTCTGCGGCTGCGGCGTCTGGTACGGGTGGCGCACCCCCATGTAGACGGCCGCGGCGAAGGCGATGGCGATCAGCAGGACGAGCGCGACGGCCTGGCGCGACGCCCCGGCCCTGGCCCAGGCGTGCCGGCTGCGCACCGCCCGTGCGTGCTCGCCCATGCGCTCGTCGGCGGAGAACTCCTGGAGCCGGGCAGCACGGACGAACGACTCGTCGAACACGACGGAGCGGTACTCGTCCTCACCACCTCCCGGGACGCCTTCGGGTGTCCCCTCGGGAGGGTCTCCACGCCCGGTCATACCTCAAGAGTAGGTCGCCAGGGGCGACGGTAAACGCGGTGGTACTCCACAACTTGGGAGGCGAGTGCGGAGGAAACGCCCCATAGGCCGCGCCGTGCTAGCGGGGTGCGAGGACGTCATTGCGACGGCGGTACGGCGGAGGCGGGCGAGCCCTTGGCCCCGGTCGGCGCCTGGGCCGACTCCGACCCCGAGGGCTCCAGGCGCGGCTGCCCCGAGGGCGATCCGTCGACACCGCTGGTGGCGGGCGGCGGGGCGGGGTCCTGGCGGTTGCCCGAGGCGCCCCGGTAGACGGCCGTGAAGGCCAGGGCGACCACGCCGATGCCCATCAGGACGGCCAGCAGCCAGGCCACCGGGCGGTGCCAGCGGGCATGGCCGCGGTAAGGGCGCCCCGCGCTGCCGTAACGCCCATAAGGGCCGTAGGCGTCGTCCCCGCCCCGCCCAGGGCCGAAGCGGTCGGGGTCGTCCGCGCCGTAGAAGTCGGCCTCCGCGCCGAACCCGTCCTCGAAGAGCTCGTCCTCGGGCGGGACCCCGGCCCTGCCGCGCCGGGACGCCTCGGCCTCGGCACGGGCCTCGGCGGCGGCCAGCATCCGCTCGATGGCGGTGGGCTCATGGATCGGGGCCGACCGTACGAAGTCCTCGTCGAAGACCACGGCGGCGAACTCGTCGTTCGTCTCGCCGTGGCTGCGGTCGTCGGGCTCGTCGCCGTCCGGGAACGGCTTGCCCCCCACGTCGTCCGGCACCCATTCAGAGTAGACCGGACGGGTCAATTTGGGCAGGGTGAAATGGTATTCGGGGGAAGATCCACCCCAGCGGCGCCGGAAATCGACCATCCCCCGAACGGGTGAGTCAGCGGGTGTGGCCGTCGCCGGTGACGATGTACTTCGTCGAGGTCAGCTCGGGCAGCGCCATGGGCCCCCGGGCGTGCAGCTTCTGGGTGGAGATGCCGATCTCGGCGCCGAAGCCGAACTGCCCGCCGTCGGTGAACCGCGTGGAGGCGTTCACGGCGACCGTGGTGGAGTCCACGAGCTGGGTGAAGCGGCGGGCGGCCTGCTGGGACGAGGTGACGATGGCCTCGGTGTGCCCGGAGGACCACAGGCGGATGTGGCTCACCGCGGCCTCCAGGGAGTCCACGACGCCCGCCGCGATGTCGTACGAGAGGTACTCGGTCTCCCAGTCGTCGACCACCGCCGGGACCACCGTGGCCTTGGAGCCCTCCGCGAGCGCCATGACCCGCTCGTCGGCGTGGACCGTGACCCCGGCCTCGGCCAGCGCGTCCAGGGCGCGGGGCAGGAACCGGTCGGCGATGTCCTGGTGCACCAGCAGCGTCTCCGCCGCGTTGCACACGCTCGGCCGCTGGGCCTTGGAGTTCACCAGGATGTCGACCGCCATGTCGAGGTCGGCCTCGGCGTCCACGTACACATGGCAGTTGCCGGTGCCGGTCTCGATGACCGGGACCGTGGACTCCTCGACGACCGTACGGATGAGGGACGCGCCGCCGCGCGGGATCAGCACGTCCACCAGGCCGCGGGCACGCATCAGCTCGCGCACCGACTCCCGGCTCTCGCCCGGCACCAGCTGCACCGCGTCCGCGGGCAGCCCCGCCCCGCCGACGGCGTCCCGCAGAACCTTCACCAGCGCCGCGTTGGAGTGGGACGCCGACGAGGAGCCACGCAGCAGCACCGCGTTGCCCGACTTCAGGCAGAGCGCCGCGGCGTCCACCGTCACATTCGGCCGGGCCTCGTAGATGATCCCGACGACGCCGAGCGGCACGCGCACCTGGCGCAGGTCGATGCCGTTGGGCAGCGTGGAGCCGCGCACCACCTCGCCGACCGGGTCGGGCAGCGCGATCACGTCGCGGACGTCGGAGGCGATGGCCCGCACCCGCTCGGGGGTGAGCGTCAGCCGGTCCACGATGGCGTCGCTGGTGCCGGCCTCGCGGGCTCGCTCCACATCGGCCGCGTTGGCCTCCACGATCTCCTTGGTGCGCACCTCCAGTGCGTCGGCCATCGCGAGCAGCGCGTCGTCCTTGACGGCGCGCGGCAGTGGCGCGAGATCGGCGGCCGCGACCTGGGCCCGGTAGGCGGCCTGGAGGACCGGGGACTTCGGCCAGGGGTCGGTGAGCGGCGACGTGGGTGCGCTGGTCATGCCCGAAGCGTACTGAGCCGGGAGCGGAGATCCACGCACTATTCCGCACTTCGAGATGGCGTTCTCACATCTCGGCGCCGCACATCCGTCCTCAGAACGGGTGCACACCCACCGGAGAGGCCGGTGGCGGCCCGTATCCCTCCGCGACCCGCTGGTGATACGTATCACGGTCGATGACCTCGAGCCCCACGATCTCCCAGGGCGGCAGCTTGGCCGAGGCCCGGTGCTCACCCCACAGCCGCAGCGCGACCGCCGCCGCGTCGTGCAGATCACGGGCCTCTTCCCAGTAGCGGATCTCGGCGTGATCGGTGGCATAGCGGCTGGTCAGCAGGAACGGATGGTCATGGGCCAGCTGCTCGAGCGCCCTGCGGACCTCCGGCAGCGGCGCCTCGCGCCCCGAGACGCTGAGGGTGATGTGCCACAGCCGGGACGCCTCGGCACGCCCCGCGTCGTGCGCCACGGCACCGTGCGCCACGGCGTCGCCGGATCCGGCGTCGCCCGCTCCGACACTGGTCAGGGTGCGCTCCGCCGCCCCTCTGGGCGACGCCCCCGGGCGCCCTCGTCTCACCGGCGGCCTCCTGTAACTCGCTGCTCCGCTCACGCGCGGGCGGAGCATCTCGTGACGGTGCCATGGCCGCGGCCTTCCGCTCGGACTCCGCCGCGTCTCCCACAGCCGGCGCGCTGCCCCGCGCGACCCCGTTGAACAAAGTTGACCAGCCCACGCCCGCCCGCGGGGCGCTTTTGAGGTTTTTCGGAGGGGGGTTATTTTTCCGGCGGCCCGGTTCTCCCCCGGCTACCGCTGGGAGGTGCCCCCGCGAGGGTGGACCGTGCCGCCAGAGCGGCTCAGTCCAGGACGACGAGGTCGTCGCGGTGGACCACCTCGCGTTCATAGGCCGGGCCGAGCTCGCGGGCCAGGTCCCTGGTCGAGCGGCCGATCAGCTGCGGGATCTCCTTGGCGTCGAAGTTGACCAGGCCACGGGCCACGGGGCGGCCCTCGGTGTCCCTCAGCTCGACCGGGTCACCGGCGGTGAACTCGCCCTCCACGGCCGCGATCCCGGCGGGCAGCAGCGAGGTGCGGCGCTCCACGACGGCCCGTACCGCGCCGTCGTCCAGGGTGAGGGCGCCGCGTGGCGCGGAGGCGTGGGCGAGCCAGAGCAGCCGGTTCGCCGAGCGGCGGCCGGTGCGGTGGAAGAACGTGCCCGTATGGCGGCCGAGCAGGGCGTCCCCGGCCCGGCTTGCGGAGGTGAGCACCACCGGGACCCCGGCCGCGGTGGCGATCCGGGCCGCCTCGACCTTGGTGACCATGCCACCGGTGCCCACCCCGGAGCGGCCCGCGCTGCCGATGGAGACGCCGTCCAGGTCCCGCGGGCCCCGGACCTCGTCGATCCGGGAGGTGCCGGGGGTCCTGGGGTCCCCGTCGTACAGGCCGTCCACATCGGACAGCAGCACCAGCAGATCCGCCCGGACGAGATGGGCGACCAGGGCCGCGAGCCGGTCGTTGTCGCCGAACCGGATCTCGTCCGTGGCCACCGTGTCGTTCTCGTTGACGATCGGCAGCGCGCCCATGGCCAGCAGCTGGTCCAGGGTGCGGGTGGCGTTGCGGTAGTGGCCGCGGCGGCTGGTGTCGTCCGTGGTGAGCAGCACCTGGCCGACCCGGCGCCCGTAGCGCGCGAAGGAGGCCGTGTAGCGGGCCACCAGGAGCCCCTGTCCGACGCTCGCGGCCGCCTGCTGGCGGGCGAGGTCGCGGGGGCGCCGGTCCAGGCCCAGCGGTGCCAGCCCGGCGGCGATGGCACCGGAGGAGACCAGGACTATCTCCTTGCCGTTCGCGCCGCCCTTACCGTCGCCACCTTTACCGTCACCACCTCTACCGTCGCCGCCCTTACGGTCGCCGTCCCTGCCGCCGTCGCCCTTACCGTCGCCGTCGAGCACCTTGGCGAGCACGTCGACCAGCGCGTCCACGCGGTCCGCGTCCAGGCCCCCCGCCGCGGTGGTGAGGGAGGACGAGCCGACCTTGACCACGATCCTGCGGGCGGCGGCCACCTCGTCCCGTACCGCCGACCCGTCCTGCTCCGCCACGCCGCTCCTCGTTCGTCCCCGGCCCATCACACGCCCCGAAGAAACGCATGCCTTACACACTCATCATGACAAGGGGGCAATCTACGACAGTCGGCCCTCGCCCGCCTCGGCATTTCAGCCCCCGGACACCGCCCGCGCACATCGCCTCACGCACCGCCATAAGCGCCCCACGGACACCACTCGGGGGACCTTTGACACCGATTGCGACCGGTTGGCACCGGCGCGGATTGTCACCGGGCGGGGCGTCGGCATACGGTCAGGGGTCCCCCCAGTCCGTTGCCCTCCTGCCAGGAGCCCACCCCGTGCCCTCTGCCGGAATCGCCCCACGCCGGGTCGTACAGCTGACGGCGCTGCTCGCGATGCTCGTGTTCTTCGCCACACAGCTCGTCGGCGCCGTGCTTCCGAACGTACCGCTTTTCATCGCCGCCTCGGCGTGCGGACTCGCGCTCGATCTCTTCTTGCAGCACAAGCAGCCCGGTCTGCTGTCGCTGCTGGGGAAGATCCGTCTCGACGTCACGGTGCGCCAGCTGTTCCGCGACATGCTCATCATGGTCGGGCTGCTGCGCATCGAGGGCATCAATCCCCTGCATGAGCAGGCGCCCCTGACCGCGGGGCTGCTGCTCTTCTACCTGGTGCACTTCGCCTGCCAGGCGGCGGCCGTCCTGGTCCGCCGGACCCGCCAGCTGCCGTTCGTCACGCGCAACATCGACGCGTCCGCGCTGCGCCTGAGCGAGGCCCCGCCGCGGCTGTTCGCCCGTCAGCACGGGCGCCGTCTGCTGCGGCTGGCCGTGCCGGTCACCGCCGGTCTGCTGGTCACCGCCGCCACCAAGAACGCCGTCTGGGGCGGCGTCGGCCTGACGATCGCGCTGCTGATCGGCATCGGCGGCACGGCCCACCTCGCCAGCTGGCTGCTGCCGCGCAAGCGCGTGGCGAACGAGGCCACGGCCCTGCGCTGGCTGGACCAGTGGCTGGCCGACTACCAGCCGACCGTGGGCATGTACTTCTCCGGCGGCAACTCCTCGGCGTACCAGGCGAACATGTGGCTCTCCACGCTCGCCGCGCTCGACGGCAAGCCGATCATCGTGCTCCGTGAGCGGTTCATGGTGCAGAAGGTGGACGCGACGGACGTGCCGATCGTCTGCCTCCCCAAGGTCGCGCATCTGATGCGTCTTGAGCACTCGACGCTCAAGGTGCTGCTGCACCCGGCGAACTCCGGCAAGACCTCACAGGTGCTGCGCATCCCCTCGATCAAGCACGCGTTCATCAACCACGGCGAGAGCGACAAGCTCTCCAGCTGCAACCCGTACGCCAAGGCGTACGACGAGGTGTGGGTCGCGGGCCCGGCGGCGCGCGAGCGCTACCAGCTCGCCGACATCGGCGTCGAGGACAAGGACGTCGTGGAGGTCGGCCGGCCGCAGCTGGCCCCCATCCGCCCCTACGCGGGCGTGCCCACCGGTGAGTTGACGACGGTGCTGTACGCGCCGACCTGGGAGGGCTGGGACGGGAACCCCGGCAACACCTCGGTGATCCTGGCCGGTGAGAACATCGTCCGCGAACTGCTCGCCGACCCCAAGGTGCGCCTGCTGTACAAGCCGCACCCGATGACCGGCTCCGTGGACCCGCGCGCGGGCCGTGCCAACGACCGCATCAAGGCGATGATCGCCGAGGCGAACACCAAGCGCGGCGGCGACCGCCCCGGCGCGGAGGCCGCCGCCGAGCTGGCCCGGTGCGCCGAAGAGCTCAACCGGCTCACCAGCACCTCCTTCCGCCCCAGCGCGGACGAGACCGAGCGCATGATGCTCCAGGGAGCCCCGGACGGCGACCGCGCGGCGGCCGTCGCCGCGGCCACCGCCGCCTGGGAGAGCGCCTACTGGGCCTCGCTGCCGGTCTGGGAGCACCAGATCATCACCGGCCCGCGTCCGGCGATCTTCACCTGCTTCAACCAGGCCGACGTGCTGATCAGCGATGTCTCCAGCGTGGTCTCGGACTACCTGACGAGCGAGAAGCCGTACGCGGTGGCGAACACCAGCGGGATGACGGAGGAGGAGTTCCGGGCGGGCTTCCCGACCGTGCGCGCCGCCACGATCCTCACGCCGGAAGCCGCGGGCGTGGCCGGACTGCTGGAAGCGGTCCGCGACCCCGAGAAGGACACCCTCGCGAGCGCCCGCGCCGAGCTGAAGGTGCATCTGCTCGGCCCGTCCGACCCGCCGTCGCTGGTGCGCTTCAACCAGGCCACGCAGGACCTGTGCCGCAAGGCCGACGAGCGCCGGGCCCGGATGGCCACCCGGCTCACCGACGAGATCCCCTCGCAGCGCGAGGCCCGGGACGCGGCGGAGGAGATGGAGCTGGAGTCCGGCTCGCCGGAGCCGGAGGAGACCGCGACGGTCTGACGTCCGACGGTCCTGGCCGACGGTCCGAGCCGACGGCCTTAGGCGACAGCCTTAGCCGACGGCAGGCACCAGAGCATGACGAAGGGCCCGGGAGAGATCTCCCGGGCCCTTCGTCATGCCACCTGCCGGGCGGCGCCGAGCAGCCCGCTCAGAGCCCGTGCGGGGCCCCGGAGCCGTCCGCCCGCGCGGGGCACCCGGAAGCGTCCGGACTCCAGACGCGCCCGCTACCGCCCGTACGGCCGAGGGGCGCCCGCTACGGCCCTACGGCCCTCAGAACGGTTTGAACGTGTCGAACTCCTCGTCCGCCTCGTCCCGCTCGGCATCCCGGTCCCGCCGCCGCTGCGCGGCCGGGCGCGGGGCGTCGAAGCGGTGGTCCTCGCCACGGCGGCCCAGCATCTCCGCGCCGGTCGCGAGGCTCGGCTCCCAGTCGAAGACGACCGCGTCGTCCTCGGGGCCGATGACGACCTCGTCGCCCGAGTGGGCGCCCGCCTTCATCAGCTCCTCCTCGACGCCGAGACGGGCCAGGCGGTCGGCGAGGTAGCCCACGGCCTCGTCGTTGGCGAAGTCGGTCTGGCGGACCCAGCGTTCGGGCTTCTCGCCCAGCACACGGTAGAAGCCCTCCTCGGCGACGACCCTGAAGCCCGCGTCGTCCACGGCCTTCGGCCGGATGACGATCCGGGTCGCCTCCTCCTTCGGCTTCGCCTCCCGCGCCTCCGCGACGATCTTCGCCAGGGCGAAGGACAGCTCCTTGAGGCCGAGATGGGCGACCGCCGAGACCTCGAAGACCTGGTAGCCGCGGGCCTCCAGATCGGGCCGGATGATGTCGGCGAGGTCCTTGCCGTCGGGAATGTCGACCTTGTTGAGCACGACGACCCGCGGCCGGTCGTCCAGACCGCCGTACTGGGCCAGCTCCGCCTCGATCACATCGAGGTCGGTCAGCGGATCGCGCTCGGACTCCAGCGCCGCGGTGTCCAGCACATGCACCAGCACCGAGCAGCGCTCGACATGGCGCAGGAACTCCAGGCCGAGGCCCTTGCCCTGGCTGGCGCCGGGGATCAGACCGGGGACGTCGGCGATGGTGTAGACGGTCGAACCGGCCGTGACCACCCCGAGGTTGGGCACCAGCGTGGTGAACGGATAGTCGGCGATCTTCGGCTTGGCCGCCGAGAGCACCGAGATCAGTGAGGACTTGCCGGCGCTCGGATAGCCGACGAGGGCCACGTCCGCGACGGTCTTCAGCTCCAGGATGACGTCCCCGGAGTGGCCCGGCTCGCCCAGCAGCGCGAAGCCGGGCGCCTTGCGGCGGGCCGAGGCGAGCGCGGCGTTGCCGAGGCCGCCGCGGCCGCCCTGGGCGGCGATGTAGGTGGTGCCCTCCCCGATCAGATCGGCCAGGACGTTGCCCCGCTTGTCGAGGACGACGGTGCCGTCCGGGACCGGCAGGACCAGGTCGGTGCCGTCCTTGCCGGAGCGGTTGCCGCCCTCGCCGGGCTTGCCGTTGGTGGCCTTGCGGTGGGGGCTGTGGTGGTAGTCGAGCAGGGTGGTGACGGACTGGTCCACGACCAGGATCACATCGCCGCCCCGGCCGCCGTTGCCGCCGTCCGGTCCCCCGAGCGGCTTGAACTTCTCGCGGTGCACGGAGGCGCAGCCGTGGCCTCCGTTACCCGCGGCGACATGCAGTTCGACGCGGTCCACGAAGGTGGTCATGACGGGTGCCTCCAGTTACATACGGGTTCGGGGTTGTTCTGATGTGCCTCACGCTCGTAACGCGCCGAGGGCGGACCCGCTTCCCGTCACGGGAAGAGCGGTCCGCCCTCGGAAAAGGCTGTGCGATGTCGCCCGGGCTGATTACTCAGCGACCGGAACGATGTTCACGACCTTGCGGCCACGGCTGGTGCCGAACTGCACCGCACCGGCGGCCAGCGCGAACAGCGTGTCATCGCCGCCGCGGCCGACACCCGTGCCCGGGTGGAAGTGCGTGCCGCGCTGACGGACCAGGATCTCACCCGCGTTGACGACCTGGCCGCCGAAGCGCTTGACGCCGAGCCGCTGGGCGTTGGAGTCGCGACCGTTCCGAGTGGACGATGCGCCCTTCTTGTGTGCCATCTCTTCTCAGTCCCTTACTTCGCAGCCGAGTCGATGCCGGTGATCTTCAGCGCGGTGTGCAGCTGGCGGTGGCCGATCCGCTTCCGGTAACCGGTCTTGTTCTTGTACTTCAGAATGTCGATCTTGCCACCCTTGTGGTGGTCGACGACCTCGGCGTGAACCTTCACACCGGCCAGGACCCACGGGTCGCTGGTGACGGCATCGCCGTCGACAACGAGCAGAGTGGAAAGCTCGACGGTGTCGCCGACCTTGTTGCCGGCCAGACGGTCGACCTCGATGACATCGCCCACGGCCACCTTCTGCTGGCGGCCGCCGGTGCGCACGATTGCGTACACGCGGTTCTCACTCTCTCGCTAGAAAACGGGACCTCTGATGCCAGCCGCCCAACACGACCCACGAGGGTCGCGACAACCGAGTGATCATGCGATTCACCATCGGCCGAACGGCCTCTTCCGGCGAAGCGGAAGGGATGTGCTCAGGGGTTTGGCGTACAGACGCCAAGGGCTAAGGCTACCAGAGCCCGAAGGGCACACTGCCACGTGACAGCGTGCCCTCCCGGTCGGCCGGATCAGTCGTCGGCGGCGGCCGAGACCGACTGCGGAGTCTGCTGCTCCGCCGCCGCGGTCTTCTTCGTCGCCGACTTCTTGGCGGTCGTCTTCTTGGCCGTGGTCTTCTTGGCGGCCGTCTTCTTCGCCGCCGTCTTCTTCTCCGCGGTCTTCTTGGCCGCCGTCTTCTTGGCGGGAGCCTTCTTGGCCGCCTTACGGGCGGACTTCTTCGCCGGTGCCTCGGCCTCGGCCCCGCCCTCGGCGGACGCGCTCTCGGGCGCCGCCTCCGGCTCGGGCTTCGCCCCGGACTCCGGCTCCGGCTCCGACTCCGCGGAAGACCCGCTCACGACCACCACGGCCGCCTCCTCGGAGCCCGTCGGCGAGCCCGCGGGGGCGCTCACCTTACGGGTCACACGGCGGCGCGTACGCGGCGCGGGAACGCCCTCGAGCGGGGCCTGCTCCTCGGCGGGAGCGGCGGCGGGGGCCTCGGCGGCCGCCTCCGGCTCCGTCCGGGCCGCCTCCCGACGCTCGTCGGCCACCACGACCACCACGCCCTCCGGCTCCTTGGCGGCCTTCGGGGCGCCCGCCGGGGCGGACACCTTACGGGTGGCACGGCGGCGCGTACGCCCACGGCTCGCGGCGGCCTCGGCCTCCGCGGCGCTGCTGTACAGCTCCTCGTCGGCCGCGAAGACCGGCTCGGGCAGCGGCTTGGGCTGGGTGGCCTCCGCCGCGATCTCGGCCGCCGCCTCGGTGACGTCCTCGGACTCCGCCTCGGCTTCGGCCTCCGCCTCGGCCGCGGCAACCGCGGCCCGCTCCTGCTGTTGAACGCCACCGGCGGCGGACTTCTTCTTCTTGCGCTTGCCGCCACCGCCACCGGCGGACGACGCCTGGTCCATGTGGACGATCACGCCGCGGCCGTTGCAGTGCACACAGGACTCGGAGAAGGACTCCAGCAGCCCCTGGCCGACCCGCTTACGGGTCATCTGGACCAGGCCGAGCGAGGTGACCTCGGCCACCTGGTGCTTCGTACGGTCCCGGCCCAGGCACTCCAGCAGTCGCCGCAGCACCAGGTCCCGGTTGGACTCCAGCACCATGTCGATGAAGTCGATCACGATGATGCCGCCGAGGTCGCGCAGCCGCAGCTGGCGCACGATCTCCTCGGCCGCCTCCAGGTTGTTCCTGGTGACCGTCTCCTCGAGGTTGCCGCCCTGACCGGTGAACTTGCCGGTGTTGACGTCGATGACGACCATCGCCTCGGTCCGGTCGATCACCAGCGAGCCGCCGCTGGGCAGCCAGACCTTGCGGTCCAGCGCCTTCATCAGCTGCTCGTCGATCCGGTAGGTGGCGAAGACGTCGACGTCCGAGGTCCACTTCTGGAGCCGGTCCGCGAGGTCGGGCGCCACGTGCGAGACATAGCCGTGGATGGTCTCCCAGGCGTCGTCACCGCTGACGATGACCTTGGAGAAGTCCTCGTTGAAGATGTCGCGGACGACCCGGACGGTCATGTCGGGCTCGCCGTAGAGCAGCGACGGGGCGCTGCCGCTCTTCGCCTTCTTCTTGATCTCCTCCCACTGCGCCTGGAGCCGGGCGACGTCGCGGGACAGCTCGTCCTCGCTCGCGCCCTCGGCGGCGGTGCGGACGATCACGCCCGCGTCCTCGGGAACGATCTTCTTGAGGATCTGCTTCAGCCGGGCCCGCTCGGTGTCGGGCAGCTTGCGGCTGATGCCGGTCATCGAGCCCTCGGGCACGTACACCAGATAGCGGCCGGGCAGGGAGACCTGGCTGGTCAGCCGGGCGCCCTTGTGGCCGATCGGGTCCTTGGTGACCTGCACCAGCACGGACTGGCCGGACTTCAGGGCGGTCTCGATGCGGCGCGGTCCGCCGGAGAGCCCCAGCGCCTCGAAGTTCACCTCGCCCGCGTACAGCACGGCGTTGCGGCCCTTGCCGATGTCGACGAAGGCGGCCTCCATGGACGGCAGCACGTTCTGGACCTTGCCCAGGTAGACGTTGCCGACGTAGCTGGTGGCCTGCTCCTTGTTCACGAAGTGCTCGACGAGGACGTTGTCCTCCAGCACCCCGATCTGGGTGCGATCGCCGTTCTGCCGGACGACCATGACCCGCTCGACCGCCTCGCGGCGGGCCAGGAACTCGGCCTCGGTGATGATCGGCACACGGCGGCGGCCCTGCTCACGGCCCTCGCGGCGGCGCTGCTTCTTGGCCTCCAGACGCGTCGACCCCTTGATCGACTGCACCTCGTCGGCGCCGGACTCGGTTTCCTTGCCGCGCCGCTCGCGGGGCTCGCGGACCTTGACGACCGTGCGCTCGGGGTCGTCACCGGTCGCCTCGGGCTCGGCGGCGTCGCCGCTGCGACGGCGCCGACGGCGGCGGCGACGGCTGCTGCTGGAACCGCCGGACTCACCGGCCTCGGCGCCCGGCTCGTCCCGGCCCTCGGCCTGCTCCTCGGCGCCCTCGCCCTCGGCGGCCGACTCGTCCTCGTACCGCTCACCGGTCTCGGAACGCCCCTCGGCGCCCTCGCCCTCGGCGGTCTCGCCCCGGCGGCGACGACGGCCGCCACGGCGGCGGCGACGGGCCGGACGGTCGCCCGACTCCTCCTCGCCGGGCTCGCCCTCGGGCTGACCGGCCTCGGCCTCGGGCTCGGTCTCCTCGGCGGCCTCGGGCTCCTCGGCCTCCGGCTGCTCCTCGACGGGCGCGGCGCCACGGCGGCGGCGCCGACGGCGGCCGGCGGGCGCCTCGGGCTCGACAGCCTCGGCCGTCGGCTGCTCCTCGTCCTCCTCCTCGGGCTCCTCCAGCGCGGCGGCGGCCTCGGCGGCGGCGCTCTCCGGCGTCTGGAAGACCGGCTCGGTGAAGACCGGCGCCTGGAACACGGCCGTCGGCGGACGGACCGCCCGGCGCCGCGAACGGGGCGCGGGCTCCGGCTCGGACGCGGCCTCGGCGGCCGGGGTCTCGCCCTCGGCGGCCTGCGGCTCCTGAGCGCCGCTCGGCTCCTCGGCGGCGGGGGCGGCGCTCCGGGCGGCGCGGCGGCGAGTACGGCCGCGCGGCGCCTCTTCCTCGACCTGCGCGGCCTCGGTCTGCGCGGCGGCGGGCTCCTCGGCGGCTTCCGCGGGCGCGCCCTCGGGGGCGGCGGCCTTACGGGTCGCACGGCGACGCGTACGGGCGGGAGCCGGGGGCACGGTCTCGGCCTCGGCTTCGGCCTCAGCGGCCGCCGCGGCCTCCTCGGTCTCCTGCGGCGCCACGGCCTCCGCGACCTCCGACTCCGCCGGGGCACCGGCCGCAGCCGTCACCTTACGGGCCGCACGACGGCGCGTACGAGCACGCGGGGCCTCGTCGGCCTCGGCCGGGGCATCGGCTGCGACTGCGGCTGGGGCCGTGGCCTCGTCACCACTGCCACCAGCGGCCGCCGCAGACGACGCGTCCGCGTCGGCGGCCTCCGCCTGCGGCGCGCCCTCGGGGGCGGCGGCCTTACGGGTCGCACGACGGCGCGTACGGGCGGGGGCCGGGGGCACGGTCTCGGCCTCGGCAGCCGCCGCGGACTCCTCGGTCTCCTCCGGCTCCACCGGCTCCTGCGGCGCCACGGCCTCCGCGGCCTCCGACTCCGCCGGGGCACCGGCCGGAGCCGTCACCTTACGGGTGGCACGGCGACGCGTACGGGCAGGCGGAGCGGCCTCGGCGGCGGCCTCCACCACGGGCTCCGCGACCGGCTCTGCGGCGGCCTCGGGCTCCTCACGCCCGGCGTCAGCCGGGACCACGGTCTCCGCGGCCTCCGGCGAACCCGCCGGGGCGGTCGCCTTACGGGCGACCCGGCGCCGCGTACGGGCGGGCGGAGCGGCGGATTCGGTGTCGGATCCGGATACGGATCCACTCGTGGCGGCCATGGCGGCACCGGCGGCGACGGGCTCGGAGGCCGTCTCGGGGGCGACGACGGCACCGGTCTGCTCCGCGGCTATGGCCGGTACCGAGGGCGTGGTGACCTCGGCCCCGCTCACCGCGCCGGGCGGCGGACCGGCCGGGCGGGAGGCCGCGCGGCGGCGGCGCGGCGGCAGCGTGTCGCTGGGCGTGTTCTCGATGGATTCCCCGGGCACCGCGGCACTCGGCGCGGATGTCCCCAGGGGCTGGACAGGTTGGGTCGGCTCAATAGGTTCGAGCATGCGGGCGTTTCTCCCGTCACGCTCCCGGGCGCCGCGCCTGCTTCCGGCCGGCCACCCGCGCACTGTGCGCGAGTGCCGCCGTCCGGGGCGCGGGCGCCGCACGGGAGCTGTCGTCTCGCTCGCCGGGACCGGATCTGTCGGGACCGGCGAAAGTCTTCTGGTCAGTGCGCCAGCCGGACCCGGGTGGCTCCCAAGTGCATCGGCGGCGCATCGACGGCGGCCCTACGCGGGACCTTCCGGCGCCATCGCGGCGGTCAGCTCGGCGGCCGTGGATGGAGCGGCCTGAGCTGCCTCGCGATCGGGCGCGAGCGGGTCGGTCACCGTGCCGGACTCCTCATCGAGCAGCCCCTGCGCCAGCCTGGTCACCGCTGCGGGGACCGGCGGCGCCAGGTCGGCCGTAGCGCGGAGACCGGACAGGACGTCGTCGGGTCGCACGGCAGGTGTCAGATGCCGTACCACCAGCCGCAGTATCGCACAGCCACCGTCGCCGGGCCTATCGGCCCGAGCCGGAAGCGTCTCCAGCCGGGCCACCGCGGCACGGGCGTCGAAGGTTCGCAACCCGTTTTTCGTCCGGCGCTCCACCTCGACCGTGTCGGCCTCCAGGAAGGCCGCGACGGCACGCTCGGCGTCCGCCGGGGCGACCCGGTCGAGCCGGATCTCCCATACGGACGCCTGGAGCCGGTCGGCGAGCCCCGAGGTACGGGCCTCCACGGACTCGATCACATCCAGGCCCTCGGGCAGCGACTCGTCGAGGACCGCCCGCAGCTTCTCGGGGTCGCGCGCCTCGGTCAGCTGGATCTCCAGGTACTCCGCCTCGCTGCCGGTGCCGGTGGGTGCGGCATTGGCGTAGGACACCTTCGGATGCGGGGTGAACCCCGCCGAGTACGCCATCGGCACCTCGGCGCGGCGCAGCGCCCGCTCGAAGGCGCGCTGGAAGTCGCGGTGGCTGGTGAACCGGAGGCGGCCGCGCTTGGTGTAACGCAAACGGATGCGCTGCACCGCGGGTGCGGGCGGCGGGCCTTCGGGCTGTCGCTTGCCCAGGGGACTGTCTCCTTGTACTTCCTTGCCGTCGAACATCAGGGCCACGGGGCCCTGATGTCTTCCAGCCTACTTTGTGGGCGCCGCGGGCGGCCCGGTGGCGGAGGGCCGCCGGGCGGCCACGTCACCGCCCGGCCGCCATGTCACCGGCGTACGGCAGCTCGGCTGCCCGGCTACTTCACCGACAGCGGCAGCAGCTTCCGCCCGGTGGGGCCGATCTGGATCTCGGTCTGCATCTGCGGGCAGACGCCGCAGTCGAAGCAGGGGGTCCAGCGGCAGTCGTCCACCTCGGTCTCGTCGAGGGAGTCCTGCCAGTCCTCCCACAGCCAGTCCTTGTCGAGGCCCGAGTCGAGGTGGTCCCAGGGCAGGACCTCCTCGTAGGTGCGCTCGCGCGTGGTGTACCAGTCGACGTCGAGGCCGAAGTCGGGCAGGGTCCGCGCGGCGCACTCCATCCACCGGTCGTAGCTGAAGTGCTCGCGCCAGCCGTCGAAGCGGCCGCCGTCCTCGTAGACGGCGCGGATGACCGCGCCCACCCGGCGGTCGCCGCGCGAGAGCAGGCCCTCGACGATGCCGGGCTTGCCGTCGTGGTAGCGGAAGCCGATCGAGCGGCCGTACTTCTTGTCGCCGCGGATCTTCTCGCGCAGCTTCTCCAGCCGGGCGTCGGTCTCCTCGGCGCTCAGCTGCGGGGCCCACTGGAAGGGGGTGTGCGGCTTGGGGACGAAGCCGCCGATGGAGACCGTGCACCGGATGTCGTTCTTGCCGGACACCTCACGGCCCTTGGCGATGACCTTGGTGGCCATGTCGGCGATCTGGAGCACGTCGTCGTCGGTCTCGGTGGGCAGACCGCACATGAAGTACAGCTTCACCTGCCGCCAGCCGTTGCCGTACGCGGTGGCCACCGTACGGATGAGGTCCTCTTCCGAGACCATCTTGTTGATGACCTTACGGATGCGCTCACTGCCGCCCTCGGGCGCGAAGGTGAGGCCCGAGCGGCGCCCGTTGCGGGTCAGCTCGTTGGCGAGGTCGATGTTGAAGGCGTCCACCCGGGTCGACGGGAGGGACAGGCCGATCTTGTCCTCCTCGTACCGGTCGGCGAGGCCCTTGGCGATGTCACCGATCTCGGTGTGGTCGGCGGAGGACAGCGACAGCAGGCCGACCTCCTCGAAGCCGGTGGCCTTCAGCCCCTTGTCGACCATCTCGCCGATCCCGGTGATCGACCGCTCGCGCACCGGGCGGGTGATCATGCCCGCCTGGCAGAACCGGCAGCCCCGGGTGCAGCCGCGGAAGATCTCCACCGACATCCGCTCATGGACGGTCTCGGCCAGCGGCACCAGCGGCTGCTTGGGGTAGGGCCACTCGTCGAGGTCCATGACGGTGTGCTTGGACACCCGCCACGGCACGCCCGAGCGGTTCGGCACCACGCGCGAGATCCGCCCGTCGGGCAGGTACTCCACGTCGTAGAACTTCGGGACGTAGACGCTGCCGGTGCGGGCGAGGCGGAAGAGCAGCTCATCGCGGCCGCCCGGGCGGCCCTCGGCCTTCCAGTCCCGCATGATCCCGGTCATGTCGAGCACGGCCTGCTCACCGTCGCCGATCACCGCGCAGTCGATGAAGTCGGCGATCGGCTCGGGGTTGAACGCGGCGTGGCCGCCCGCGACCACCACGGGGTGGTCCTCGGTGCGGTCCACGGCGTCCAGGGGGATGCCGGCGAGGTCCAGCGAGGTGAGCAGGTTGGTGTACCCCAGCTCGGTGGAGAAGGAGACGCCGAGGAAGTCGAACGCGGAGACCGGGCGGTGCGAATCCACGGTGAACTGCGGCACGTTGTGCTCGCGCATCAGCTCCTCGAGGTCCGGCCACACGCTGTAGGTGCGCTCGGCGAGCACGCCCTCGCGCTCGTTGAGGACCTCGTAGAGGATCATGACGCCCTGGTTGGGGAGCCCGACCTCGTAGGCGTCCGGGTACATGAGCGACCAGCGGACGTCGCAGGAGTCCCAGTCCTTGACGGTGGAATTGAGCTCACCGCCTACGTACTGGATGGGCTTCTGCACATGCGGCAGCAGGGCCTCGAGCTGTGGGAAGACCGACTCGACAGACATCGCGGACTTTCGTGAAGCTGACAGGGGTGACCCTCTAGCGTACCTGCCCCGCCCGGCGCCCTCGCCACGGACCAGATCTCCGGGCCCGCCCGGTCACACCTCCAGGTCCGCCCGGTGCTTCTTGCGCGAGGTCTCGGCCCACAGCTCCGGCAGCTCACGCTCGCGGGCGGCCGCCCGCTCCTCCTCCCTGCCGTACAGCAGCCCGAAGGTGAAGTCGCTCTCCCCCGCCACATGGGCCTGGGTGGCCAGCTGCCGCAGCGCCTCGCGGGCCACGACGCTGTCCTGGTGGTCGCCGAGCACGTCCTGCACCGCCTGCATACGCCGGGCGAACCGCTTGGCGGACTTGCCGAGCGCGGGCCGGGCCGTCTCGGCGGCGTAGCGCACGCGCTTGGCGGCCTTACGGGCCTGGTGGATGGCGATGTCGCGATCCGGCCCCGGGGGCGTCTCCAGCGCGGTGGCCATACGGCCCGCCAGCCGCTCGTAGTCGCGCAGCACGGCCTCGGCGACCACCGGCGCGGCCGGCTTCGCGGCGTCGCGGCGCAGCGGCGGATCGGCCACCAGGGCGTCGAGGGTGTCCAGGAGCGTCAGGTAGCGCTCGCTGTCCAGCGCGCCCAGGACGGTGGCGCGGGCGCCGTCGCGCCGCCCGTGCGACCAGTGGTGCAGCCGTTCGCCCACCGGGCCGCGCCGGAGCTCCTCCGGCAGCTCCGCGAGACGGCCCTGGAGCCGCTCGGTGAGCACCTCGCGGTCGCGTTCCACGCCGAGCTCACCGGCCAGCCACTTCAGCTCGTGGCCGATCGGATCGGTCACCGAACGGTCCAGGACCTTGCGGTAGGAGCGGAACGCGCTGCGCAGCCGGCGGGTGGCGACCCGCATCCGGTGCACCGCGTCCGGCACATCCCCGCGCACGGCCGGGTCGAGCCGCACCAGGGCGTCGATCTGACGGCGTATGTAGTCCAGGACGACATCGTCGGCGCCGAGCGGCCGCCGGGGCTCCGACGCCGCCTGTGCGACCTGACGGGCGGTCTTCGCGGGCTTGCCGGGCTTGGCGGGCCCGCCTGGCCCGTCTCCGTCGCTCTCGACCGTGCCCGCGGCCTTCTCCGTCTCGGCGAGGGCCTTGGCGAGCTTGGAAGGGGTGTCGGCGCGGTGCAGACCGCCGTCGCGCAGCCGTACCTCGACCGCGTCGAGCAGCCGCTGATCGTGGCCACGGCCTTCGGCGAGCTCGACCTCGACCTCGGTCCATCGGGCTGGCTCGCTCTCCCCGGGCGCCAGCCGCCGGGCCGTCACGCGGTCGACGGACACCTCGGCGAGCACGGTGCCGTCGGCGGCCACCAGATCCTTGCGATCCCGCTCGGTGTGCAGATGGGCGAGCGGGCGCAGCGGATCGTGGCGGACCCGCGAGCGCAGCAGGGTGGCCATCTCGGCGGGCACCTCGTCGCCGAGCGGCGCCCGCAGCTCCTCCCGGGTGTCCGGTCCGACGGGCAGCTTCAGATGCCAGCCCTCGTCGTCGCCGCCCGTGCGGTGGCGCAAGGTGATGCCGTCGGCCAGCAGCCGCCGCCCGGGGGTGTCGTAGTAGGTGGCGTCCAGGGTGGCGACTCCCCGGCTCACCACGGTCGCGACCGGCCCCGCTCCGGTCAGTTCGGGCAGGCCCGGCAGGTCGGGCCGCCCGGACGGGCCGGCTTCCTCGGCGGTGGCCTCGTACTTCCGTTCTATCTCCTGCTTCATGTCCACCATGTGAGTCACGTACCCAAACTCGGGCTTATCAGCCTAAGCGGAGACGCGATACCCAGCGGACCCGATGCGGGCCCTATGCGGACCCGTCCCTATGCGGACCCCTATGCGGGCCCTATGCCGAGACGGGCCTCTGCACCCGGATGGACTGGAGCAGTCCGATCGCGATCCATACGGCGAACATCGAGGATCCGCCGTAGGAGACGAACGGCAGCGGCAGACCGGCCACCGGCATGATGCCCAGCGTCATCCCGATGTTCTCGAACGACTGGAAGGCGAACCAGGCGATGATCCCGGCCGCGACGACGGTCCCGTACAGCTCCGTGGTGTCGCGCGCGATCCGGCAGGCGCGCCACAGCACGACCCCCAGCAGCAGGATGATCAGGCCCGCGCCGAGGAAGCCGAGCTCCTCCCCCGCGACCGTGAAGACGAAGTCGGTCTGCTGCTCGGGGACGAACTGACCGGTGGTCTGGGTGCCGTGGAAGAGCCCCTTACCGGTGAGCCCGCCCGAGCCGATCGCGATGCGCGCCTGGTTGGTGTTGTAGCCGACGCCGGCCGGGTCGAGGGCGGGGTTGGCGAAGGCGGCGAAGCGGTCGATCTGGTACTGGTCGAGGACGTGCAGCTGCCAGACGAGCAGCGCACCCACCACGGCCGTGAGGATGAGTCCCGCGATCCAGCGGTTGGACGCGCCGGAGGAGAGCAGCACGGCGAGCACGATCATCGCCATGACCATCACCGAGCCGAGGTCCGGCATCAGCAGCACGATCGCGATGGGCAGCGCGGCCAGGCCGAGCGCCTGGACGACGGTGCGGTGGTCGGGGTTGAGCCGGTCGCCCGCGTCCACGCGCGCGGCCAGCAGCATCGCCATCCCCAGGATGATCGTGATCTTGGCGAACTCACCCGGCTGAAGGGAGAATCCACCGCCGATCACGATCCACGCGTGGGCGCCGTTGATCGTCGAGCCCAGCGGGGTGAGCACGGCGAGGACGAGGATCACGGACAGCCCGTAGAGGACCGGGACCGCGCCGCGCAGGGTGCGATGGCCCAGCCAGACGGTGCCGATGGCGAGCAGCAGCCCGATGCCGGTGTTGAGGGCGTGCCGGACCAGGAAGTAGTACGGGTCGCCCTGGTTCAGCTCGGTGCGGTTGCGGGTGGCGGAGTAGACGAGCGCCCCGCCGATCGCCGACAGGGCCAGCGCGGTGAGCAGCAGCACCCAGTCGAGGCGGCGGACGACCGAGTCGCGCGCCATGAGCTTGCTCCAGGCGCCGCGCTCCGGGGTGAAGCGGCGGACGGAGTACCCATGCGTGGACGCGCTCATGAATCAGCTCCCCGCCGCCGCTCCCGCGACGCCGCCTCGAACTGCTTGCCCAGGGGCTGGGACTCGATGGAGCCGTCCGACGAGATCTTCGGCAGCTTGGCCTGCGGCTGGGGCAGCAGCGCCTTCTTCTTGTCGATGCCGCCCTTGGCGTCCACCCCGTACAGCGCGTTGTAGATCTTGCGCACGGCGGGGCCGGAGGCGCCGGAGCCGGTACCACCCTGGGAGATCGTCATGACGACCGTGTAGTCCTTGGTGTACGTGGCGAACCACGAGGTGGTCTGCTTGCCGTAGACCTCCGCGGTACCGGTCTTGGCGTGCATCGGGATCTTGCTCTGCGGCCAGCCCTGGAACCGCCAGGCGGCGGTGCCCCGGGTGGCCACGCCCGCGAGCGCGCTGTCGATCCTCTTGTGCAGACTGGCGCTCATCGGCAGCTTGCCGTGCGCCTTCGGCTTGATCTCCTGGATGTCCTTGCCGTCGGGGCTGACGATCGCCTTGCCGACGGACGGGTCGTGGAGCGTGCCGCCGTTGCTGATCGCCGCGTAGATGGTGGCCATCTGGATCGGGGTGACGAGGGTGTCGCCCTGGCCGATGGAGTAGTTCACGGAGTCACCGGCGCGCATCTTCATGCCCTCGAGGCAGTTCTCGTAGGCGATCCGCTGGCCGTAGGACCCGTCCTTCTTGCCGGTCCTGCACCAGGCGTCCTTGTTGGCCTTCCAGTAGTCCTTCTTCCACTGGCGGTCCGGGACCCGGCCGGTGACCTCGTTGGGCAGGTCGATCCCGGTCTCCTTGCCGAGGCCGAACTGGTGGGCGGTCCGGTAGAACCAGTCCCCCGGCTTCTTCTTGGGCTTGTTGCCGCCGTCCTTCTTCCACTCGTCGTAGGCGATCCGGTAGAAGACGGTGTCGCAGGAGACCTCCAGCGCGCGGCCGAGGCTGATCCCGCCGTAGTTCTCGGACTCGAAGTTCTTGAAGACCTGGCTGCCGATGTTGAACGAGCTGGTGCAGGCGTAGGGGCCGTTGAAGTCGTAGCCGGCGTTGACCGCGGCGGTCGTCGGGATGACCTTGAAGATCGAGCCGGGGGCCGCCTGGCCCTGAATGGCCCGGTTGAGCAGCGGGTAGTTGGACTTCTTGCCGGTGAGCTGCTTGTAGTCCTTGCCGGAGATGCCGCCGACCCAGGCGTTGGGGTCGTACGTCGGGTTGGACGCCATGGCCACCACCCGGCCGGTCTTGGCCTCCATGACCACGACCGCGCCGGAGTCCGCCTTGTAGTTGGTGCCGGTGTTCCGGTCGTGCTGCTTGCGGGCGTCCCGCATCGCCTGGTCCAGCTCCTTCTCCGCGACGGCCTGGACCCGGGAGTCGATGCTGGTGACGACGTTGGCGCCGGGGCGTGCCTGCTGGCTCTCCCGCTGGCCGATGACCCGGCCGAGGTTGTCGACCTCGTAGCGGGTCACCCCCGCCTTGCCGCGCAGCTCGTTGTCGTACTGGCGCTCGAGACCGTTGCTGCCGACCTGGTCGGAGCGGAGCAGGGGCGACTTGGTGTGCTCGGCCGCCTTCACCTGCTCATCGGTGACCGGGGAGAGATAGCCGAGCACCTGGGCGGCGTTGGAGCCGGCGGGCGCGGCGTAGCGGCGTACGGCGGTGGGCTCGGCGCTGATGCCGGGGAAGTCCTCTTCGCGCTCGCGGATCTGGAGCGCCTGCTTGGCGCTGGCCTCGTCGGTGATCGGGATGGGCTGGTACGGGGAGCCGTTCCAGCAGGGCTGCGGGGTCTTGGCGTCGCACAGCCGGACCTTGTCCATGACGTCCTTGGGCTTCATGCCCAGGACGTCGGCGAGGCGGGTGAGGACGGCCTTGCCCTCGTCCGGCATCTTCATCAGCTCGGTGCGGCTGGCGGAGACCACCAGACGGGTCTCGTTGTCGGCGAGCGGCACCCCGCGGGCGTCCAGTATGGAACCGCGCACGGCGGGGTGGACGACCTGCTGGACGTGGTTGTTGGCGGCTTCGGCGGTGTACTCGTCACCGTTGCGGATCTGGAGGTACCACAGGCGTCCGCCGAGGGTCAGCAGCAGCGAGAAGACCAGGATCTGGAGGCCGACGAGCCGGATGGTGACCCGGGAGGTCCGTCCGGTCTCAGGGATATTACTCATGGCGCGTAGCGCCTCCGTTGAGGGTGGTGGCGGGCGACGGGAGGGCATTGCTCACAGGCGCTTGACCCCCTTGATGCGTGTCGTCCTGTTCTTCCCCGTGCGGGCCAGCAGCCCGCCGCGCTGGCTGCCGATCCGGGGCGCCCGGCCCGGGCGCCTGAGCCGGCTCATCCGGCCGATCCGGCCGGTGCTGACGCCGCCCGCCGTACTGATCCAGCGGGACGGGCTCTCGCCGCCGCCCGCGCTGTCGGCCATCGGATCGTTCTCACTCCGTCTGGCGAGCCCCATGATCAGCGGCACCGTGAAGGGTGCCAGCAGCAGGTCGTAGAGGGCCGCGGTGAACAGCAGCTTGCCCAGGCCCACCTGACGGGCCGCGTCGTCGCCGACGAGGATGCCGACCCCGGCGTACAGCAGCGTGGCGCCGATGGCCGCCGCCACGACCACCAGCATCGGCCCGGTGGCCGACCTGAGCTGGCCGCTCTCCGGCTTGGCGAGCCCGGCCAGATAGCCGACGACGCACAGCACCAGGGCATAGCGGCCCGCGGCGTGGTCGGCGGGCGGGGCGAAGTCGGCGAGCAGCCCCGCGCCGAAGCCGATGAGCGCGCCACCGGTGTGGCCGTAGACGAGCGCGAGGCCGAGCACGACGAGCAGCAGCAGGTCCGGCACGGCGCCGGGCAGTTGGAGGCGGGCCAGTACGCAGATCTGGACGACGAGGGCGAAGACCACCAGGCAGGTCGACAGGACGATCCGGTTGAGGTGCAGCATCGGTCAGCTCCTGTTGGCGGCCGGGCTGGTGGCGGAGGCGGAGGGGTTGGCCGTGACGGTGACCGTGGGCGTCGGCTTGGGCTTCGCGGGCTTGGGCGGGAGCACGCTGTCCCGTGGATTGACGCGCGGCGGCTGGACGACCACCCCGACGATGTCCAGCTTGCTGAACCGGACGTACGGGCGCACCCGGAGCGTGCGGGTCAGGTCGCCCCCGGTGGGATCGACGCCGACGACCTTGCCGACCGGGACCCCGGGGACGAACGGCTTGTCCGCCTGGGAGCCGAAGGTGACCATCCGGTCGCCCTTCTTGATCCGGGCCTTGCCGTTGAGGAGCTGCACATGGAGCGAGCGGTCGCCGCGCCCGGTGGCGAAACCGAGCTCGCCCGATCCCTCCATACGGGTGCCGACGGTGAAGTCCGGGTCGATGGCGAGCAGCACGGTGGCCGTCGAGGAGCCGACGGTGGTGACCCGGCCGACCAGCCCGTCCCCGTTGATGACGGTCATGTCGCGGCGGATGCCGTCGCCGCTGCCCATGTCGATGGTGACGGTCCAGGAGAAGCCCTGGGCGGCGCCGATGCCGATGACCTGAGCGCCCTTGATGCCGTACTGACCGGCGCCGGCGGTCTTGAGCAGCTTGTCGAGCTCGGCGGAGCGGGCGCGGTCGCGGGCGTTGTTGCCGAGCCGCTGCTTGAGCTTGGTGTTCTCCTCCTCCAGCCGGCGGACCCGGTCGTGCCGGTCACCGGATTCCCGTACGGCGGCGACCGCGTTGCCGACCGGGTCCACGGCGGAGGCGACGCCGTCCTCCACGGGCCCGAAGACGGAAGCGGCGGCGTGCCGGGCGCCGTCGAGGGGTGAGTCCTCGCCGCCGCGGATATCCACCGTGATCAGCGCGAACGCGATGGCGACCAGCAGCACCAGCAGCAGCCGGCTCTCTCGTGTGTCCCTCACGTGCGGCGACGTGCCTTCCTCGTCGAAGTCGGACCGGTGCCGGGGTGAACGTGACCCGGTCGGTCCTGGGGAGCCTTATGCCTGTATATCAGCGTTCCGCCGCACGGGCAGCCAACCACCCGCACGGCCGGTCCGCCGGGTTGTCATCTGCGGGGCTGGGCGTCCAGCACCTGCTGGAGCGCCTCGAACTCCTCCACGCACTTGCCGGACCCGAGTGCGACGGAGTCCAGCGGGTCCTCGGCGATGTGGATCGGCATCCCGGTCTCGCGGCGCAGCCGCTCGTCCAGGCCGCGCAGCAGCGCACCGCCGCCGGTGAGCACGATGCCGCGGTCCATGACGTCGCCGGAGAGCTCCGGGGGGCACTTGTCGAGGGTGGTCTTGACCGCGTCGACGATCGAGTTGACCGGCTCCTCCATGGCCTTGCGGACCTCGGCGGCGGAGATCACCACGGTCTTGGGGAGGCCGCTGACGAGGTCGCGGCCGCGGATCTCGGTGTGCTCCTCCTCGTCGCCCTCGTACGCCGAGCCGATGGTGATCTTGATGTTCTCGGCGGTGCGCTCGCCGAGCAGCAGGCTGTACTCCTTCTTGATGTGCTGGATGATCGCGTTGTCCAGCTCATCGCCCGCCACCCGGATGGACTGCGCGGTGACGATGCCGCCCAGCGAGATGACGGCGACCTCGGTGGTGCCGCCGCCGATGTCCACGACCATGTTGCCGGTGGCCTCGTGGACCGGAAGGCCGGAGCCGATGGCCGCCGCCATGGGTTCCTCGATGATGTGCACCTGACGGGCGCCCGCCTGGGTGGACGCCTCGATGACGGCACGGCGCTCGACCCCGGTGATACCGGACGGCACACAGACGACCACCCGGGGCCGGGCGAGATACCGTCGCTTATGGATCTTGAGGATGAAGTACCGCAACATCCGCTCGGTGATCTCGAAGTCGGCGATAACGCCGTCCTTGAGCGGACGCACAGCGACGATGTTGCCAGGGGTGCGGCCGATCATCTTCTTCGCCTCGGCGCCCACGGCGAGAATTCCGCCGGTGTTGGTGTTGATGGCGACGACGGATGGCTCGTTGAGGACGATCCCGCGGCCCCTGACGTACACCAGCGTGTTGGCGGTCCCGAGGTCGACAGCCATGTCACGGCCGATGAACGACATGTTGTTCCCCATGAGGATACGTCAGGCCTTCCCTGCTGGAGCGATTGCTTGCTTGAGGTCGGCAGGATGGGTGTGCGCTGCGAGGCGCGGAGGCTTCATCGTAGTCACGCCCGCTCGAACACGCTGCGGGGGTCCTCCGCCATTGTCAGCAGAACACGACCCCGCCTCCTCTAATGGTGACGTCGTGTCGCGGAGATGCGTTCCCCCGATTGGCTCGCATATGCCGAAGGGCGGCCGGGTAATTCGGCCGCCCCCAGGTCAGCAGGGGTGTGGCAAGCAGATGATCAAACTGATGGCCGATCAGTACCGCTTGGATCGGGATCAGGCGAGCCCGGGAAAGAAAATCTTGATTTCCCGTTCGGCGGACTCCGCCGAGTCGGAGGCATGGATCAGATTTTCCCGAACGATGGTGCCGAAATCGCCACGGATGGAGCCGGGCGCCGCGGCGATCGGGTCGGTCGGCCCGGCCAGCGCCCGGACACCCTCGATCACCCGCTCGCCCTCGACCACCAGCGCCACGGCCGGGCCGGAGGCCATGAAGTCCACCAGCGGCTCGTAGAACGGCTTGCCGACATGCTCGGCGTAGTGCTGCTCCAGGACCTCACGGTCCAGCTGACGCAGCTCGAGGGCGCTGATCGTCCAGCCCGCCTTCTTCTCGATCCGCCCCAGAATCTCGCCCACCAGTCCGCGTCGGACGGCGTCGGGCTTGAGCAGGACGAGCGTGCGCTGGCTCACGGTGCGGGCTCCTTCGGGAAAAGACATGCGGGGGCTGTGAGGCAGAGGCTACATGGGGGAAAGAGGGCCACGTCACGCAGTGTCAGGTGAGGCGGCCGAGGACGCCGCGAACCGCGCCTTGGCCTCGTCGACCTTGCGGCCGAAATGGACCGAGGCCCACCACAGCGCGGCGAAGACCGCCCCGAGGAAGAACATGGTGGGCACCACGAAACCGCTCAGCACCAGGCCGATCTGCAAGGCCCAGCCGATCTGCACCGCACCCGGACGGCTCAGCAGCCCGCACAGCAGCACACACAGCCCCATGGCGATTCCGCTGACCGTCCAGACGGTGCCCATGGACAGCCCGGACGTCTTCATCGCGACCAGCCCGGCGAAGCCGATCACGAAGAACTCGCCGATGAGGGTGGAAGCGCACAGCGTTCGCATATCAGCCCTTTCCCAGGAGGAGCCGGGCCTCGCCGACCGTGATCACCGACCCGGTCACCAGCACGCCCGCCCCGGCGTATTCGCCCTCTTCCTCCGCCAGGGTGATGGCGGCCTCCAGGGCGTCGTCCAGCCGCGGCTCGACCTGGACCCGGTCGGAGCCGAAGACCTCGACGGCGATCGCGGCCAGCTCGTCCGGGTCCATGGCGCGGTGGCTGGAATTGCCGGTCACCACGACCTCGGCGAAGATCGGCTCAAAGGCTTCCAGCAGACCGCGGACGTCCTTGCCGTCACTGGCCCCGACCACCCCGATCAGCCGGCTGAAGTCGAAGGACTCGGTGACCGCCGCGGCGGCGGCACGGGCGCCCGCGGGGTTGTGCGCGGCGTCCAGCACCACGGTGGGGCTGCGGCGCACGACCTCCATCCGGCCGGGCGAGGTCACGGAGGCGAAGGCGGAGCGGATGGTGTCGATGTCGAGCGGACGGGCGTGCTGGGAGCCGACGCCGAAGAACGCCTCCACGGCCGCCAGCGCCATCGCCGCGTTGTGCGCCTGGTGGGCGCCGTGCAGCGGGAGGAAGACATCGGTGTACTCCCCGCCGAGGCCGCGCAGGGTCAGCAGCTGACCGCCGACCGCCACCTCCCGGGACAGCACACCGAACTCCATGCCCTCACGGGCGACCGTGGCGTCCACCTCGACCGCGCGCTTGAGCACCACGGAAGCGGCCTCCACCGGCTGCTGCGCGAGGACCACGGTGGCGTCCTGCTTCACTATGCCGGCCTTCTCCACGGCGATCTGCTCCGGAGTGGTGCCGAGCCGGTCGGTGTGGTCCAGCGAGATCGGCATGATCACCGCGACGCCCGCGTCGATCACATTGGTGGCGTCCCACGAGCCGCCCATGCCGACCTCGACCACCGCGATGTCCACCGGCGCGTCCGCGAAGGCCGCGTACGCCATTCCGGTGAGCACCTCGAAGAAGGACAGCCGGTGCTCCTGCTGGGCGTCGACCATCTCGATGTACGGCCGGATGTCCTGGTACGTCTCGATGAACCGCTCGGCGGAGATCGGCGCCCCGTCCAGGCTGATCCGCTCGGTGATCGACTGGACATGGGGACTGGTGTAGCGGCCGGTGCGCAGCTCGAAGGCGCCCAGCAGCGACTCGATCATGCGGGCGGCGCTGGTCTTGCCGTTCGTACCGGTGATGTGGATCGACGGATAGGCCCGCTGCGGCGAACCCAGGATGTCCATCAGCGACTCGATCCGCACCAGCGACGGATCCAGCTTGGTCTCCGGCCAGCGCCGGGCCAGCTCGCCCTCCACCTCCCGCAGGGCGCGGTCCACCTCGGGGTCGGCCGGGCGGGCCGGGATGCCGTCCCCCTGCGGCGGCCCGGACTGCGCGCGCAGCGTCCGGCTGCCGGCCTCGATCACCGCCAGATCGGGGTCGCGGTCGGTCTCTGCTCCGACGATCTCTTCGAACTCATCGGACTCGTTCTGGGGGCGCTCCTCGCTCACGCCGACCAGTCTACGAGGGAGGGGTGACAACCCGGCCCAGCGCCATCCCCACCCAGGTCACGAGCCGGTATCAGCCAACGCCGCCTTCATCATCGACTTGGCGATCGGCCCCGCCAGACCGCCGCCGGAGATGTCGGCGCGGGCCGCGTCGCTGTCCTCGACCACCACCGCGACCGCGACCTTGTGGCCGTCGCCGGCGTCCGCGTAACTGATGAACCACGCGTACGGATTGGCGCTGTTGTTCTCACCGTGCTGGGCGGTGCCGGTCTTGCCGCCCACCGTCACCCCGGGGATCTTCGCGTTGGTCCCGGTGCCCTGGTCCACGACCGTCCGCATCGCGGACTGGAGCTCGGACGCGGTGTGCTCGGACATCGCCTGGCTGTAGGTCTTGGCCGAGGTCCGGTCCAGGGCGGACGCGCTGCCGTCCGTGGTGCGGTCGATCTCGTGCGGGGTCATCAGCTTGCCGTCGTTCGCGATGGCCGAGGAGACCATCGCCATCTGGAGCGGAGTGGTCGTCACATCGAACTGCCCCATACCGCTCAGGGCCGTCTGCGAGTCGTTCATGCCGCTCGGGTAGGTGCTCTTCGCGGCGCGCACCGGGATGTCCAGCTTGGCATCGTCGAAGCCCAGCTTCTTGGCCTCGGCCGCCACCTTGGACTGGCCGAGGTCCACGGCCATCTTCGCGAAGACGGTGTTGCACGAGTACTGCAAGGCGGTGCGTATGTTGGCGTTCTCGCAGGGCGCCGACCTGTTCTCGTTGCGCATATCGGTGACCGTGCCCGGCAGCCGGTACGGATCGGGGCTCTTGGTCGGCTCGTCCACCGACGAGTACAGCCCGTTCTCCAGCGCCGCGGCGGCGACCAGGACCTTGAAGGTCGAGCCCGGCGGGTAGGTCTGGCGCAGCGCGCGGTTCAGCATCGGCTGCTTGTCGTCCTTCTGGAGCGCGGTCCACGCCTTCTGGTCCGCCGTGGAGGAGCCCGCGAAGGTACCGGGGTCGTACGAGGGGGTGCTGGCCATGCCCAGGACGGCGCCGGTGGTGGGGTCGAGCGCCACGGCCGCGCCGGTCTTGTTCCCCAGCCCCTCGTAGGCGGCCTTCTGCACGGCCGGGTCGACCGTGGTGAGCACGTCGCCGGGCTTGGACCGCTCCCGCGTCACCGCCTCGAGCGGGTTCTTCAGCCGGCTGTCGGAGCCGTCGAGCACCTGCCGCTCCAGGGCCTCCACCTGAGTGCTGCCGTAGGACTGGGAGGCGTAGCCGGTGATCGGCGCCCAGAGCTTCCCGTCCGTGTAGGTGCGCTTGTACTTCAGGTCGCCCGTGGTGGCGGCCGAGCCGGTGACCGGCTTGCCGCCGGCGATGATGTCGCCCAGCGGCCCGGCGTACTCGGAGATGGCCACCCGGGCGTTGCGCGGGTCTTCCCGGAGACTCTCGCCTCTCGCCAACTGCACATAGGTGGTCCAGGCGAGCAGGGCCAGGACGAGCAGCAGCGAGAACACCGATGCCCTTCTCAGCGGCTTGTTCATGGAGGGGGAGCTCCTTCCGGGACGTACGGCCGGATAACTCCCTGAAGGCAGTGTTTGGTTCCCGGTGCGGCCTTGCCGTGTGGTGGCTGTGAGGCGTCTGTGGGCTTCTCCGGGGCGTCTGTGGCACATCGCACACGCCTCACGCGCCACAGCGCCCCCGCCGGATTCCGGCGGGGGCGCTGTGGCGCTATCGGTGCTCCTCGGTGGTCAGCCCTTGGGGAGGGCCGCCAACTGGGCGGTGATCCGGGCGATGTCGGCATCGGCGGTCGCCTGCCGCGCGCGGATCTTCTCCACGACATGGTCGGGGGCCTTGGCCAGGAAGCCCTCATTGGACAGCTTCGCGGTCGTCTGCGCCTTGTCCTTCTCGGCCGCGGCGAGGTCCTTGGCCAGCCGCTTGCGCTCGGCCTCGACGTCGATCGCGCCGGACAGGTCCAGCGCCACGGTCGCGCCCGCCACCGGCAGCGACGCGGTGGCCGTGAAGTCCTCACCGGCCGGCTGGAGGCGCAGCAGGGACCGCATCGCGTCCTCATGGGCGGCCAGCGAGGTGCCGGAGAGCTCCAGCCGGGCCGGGACCCGCTGACCGGGCTGGAGGCCCTGGTCGGCGCGGAACCGGCGGACCTCGGTGACCACCTGCTGGAGGTTCTCGATCTCCCGCTCGGCCGCCTCGTCCCGGAAGCCGCTGTCGCCCGGCCAGTCCGCGATGACGACGGACTCCTGGCCGGTCAGCGAGGTCCACAGCTTCTCGGTGACGAACGGGACCACCGGGTGCAGCAGCCGCAGCGTGACGTCCAGGACCTCACCGAGGACGCGCCGCGCGGCGTCGGCCTCCGCGCCGCCCTTGGCGAAGGTGGTCTTGGACAGCTCGACGTACCAGTCGAAGACCTCGTCCCACGCGAAGTGGTAGAGGACGTCGGAGAGCTTGGCGAACTGGTAGTCCTCGTAGTACGCGTCGACCTCGGCGACCACCGCGTTCAGCCGGGACAGGATCCAGCGGTCGGTGGCCGACAGCCGCTCGGGGGCGGGCAGTTCGCCCTCGACCGTGGCGCCGTTCATCAGCGCGAAGCGGGTGGCGTTCCAGATCTTGTTGGCGAAGTTGCGGGACGCCTGGACCCAGTCCTCGCCGATCGGGACGTCCACACCGGGGTTGGCGCCCCGGGCCAGGGTGAAGCGGACCGCGTCCGATCCATAGGTGTCCATCCAGTCCAGCGGATTGACCGCGTTCCCAAAGGACTTGGACATCTTCTTGCCGAACTGGTCACGGACCATGCCGTGCAGCGCGATGGTGTGGAACGGCGGGGTGCCGTCCATCGCGTACAGGCCGAACATCATCATCCGGGCGACCCAGAAGAAGAGGATGTCGTAGCCGGTGACCAGGACCGAGTTCGGATAGAACTTCTCCATGCTCTCGGTCCGCTCGGGCCAGCCGAGCGTGGAGAACGGCCACAGGCCGGAGGAGAACCAGGTGTCCAGGACGTCGCTGTCCTGGTGCCAGCCCTCGCCGCTCGGCGGCTGCTCGTCCGGTCCGACGCAGACGACCTCGCCGTTCGGCCCGTACCAGACCGGGATCCGGTGGCCCCACCACAGCTGGCGCGAGATGCACCAGTCGTGGAGGTTGTCGACCCAGTCGAAGTAGCGCTTCGACATGTCCTCCGGGTGGATCTTCACCCGGCCGTCGCGGACCGCGTCGCCAGCGGCCTTGGCCAGCGGGCCGACCTTGACCCACCACTGCATGGACAGCCGCGGCTCGATGGTGGTCTTGCAGCGCGAGCAGTGACCCACGGAGTGGGTGTACGGGCGCTTCTCGGCCACGATCCGGCCCTCGGCGCGCAGGGCGCCGACGACGGCGCTGCGCGCCTCCAGCCGGTCCAGGCCCTGGAAGGGGCCGTGGGCGGTGATCACCGCGTGCTCGTCCATGACGGTCAGGTTCGGCAGGCCGTGCCGCTGCCCGATCTCGAAGTCGTTCGGGTCGTGGGCCGGGGTGACCTTGACCGCGCCGGTGCCGAACTCGGGGTCGACGTGCTCGTCGGCGACGACCGGGATCCGGCGGCCGGTGAGCGGCAGCTCGATCTCGGTGCCGACCAGGTGGCGGTAGCGCTCGTCGTCGGGGTGGACGGCGACCGCGGTGTCGCCCAGCATCGTCTCGGCACGGGTCGTCGCGACGACGATCGAGGTGTCGCCCTCGCCGTACCGGATCGAGACGAGCTCGCCGTCATCGTCGTCGTACTCCACCTCGATGTCCGAGATGGCCGTAAGGCAGCGCGGGCACCAGTTGATGATGCGCTCGGCGCGGTAGATCAGCTCGTCCTCGTAGAGCCGCTTGAAGATCGTCTGGACGGCCTTGGAGAGCCCCTCGTCCATGGTGAAGCGCTCGCGGTTCCAGGCCACGCCGTCGCCCAGGCGCCGCATCTGGCCGGAGATCTGCCCGCCGGACTCGCCCTTCCACCGCCAGACGCGCTCGACGAACGCCTCGCGGCCCAGGTCGTGGCGGGAGACGCCCTCCTTGGCCAGTTCGCGCTCGACCACGTTCTGCGTGGCGATACCGGCGTGGTCCATCCCCGGCTGCCAGAGCGTCTCAAAGCCCTGCATTCGCTTGCGCCGGGTGAGCGCATCGATGATCGTGTGCTCGAAGGCATGGCCGAGGTGGAGCGAGCCGGTCACATTGGGGGGCGGGATGACGATGGTGTAGGGCTCTTTGTCGCTCTTCGCGTCCGCCTCGAAGTAACCGCGCTCTACCCAGCGCTCGTACAGCGGCCCCTCTACATCGGCCGGCGCGTACTGGGTCGGCAGTTCGGGGTGGCTGTTCGGCCCGCTCGTGGGGCGCTGCGAAGAGTTCTCGGTCACGCCCGCAGTCTAAAGGGCCGCGGCCTTCCGTTACGAACCCGTTGTGGCCCCGGCGCCGAGGCGCCCGAGGGCGTCGGGAAGGATGTTTGGTACCTGTCATGCGCATAAGGAGAGGCACATGAGCCATCAGCAGCCGCCGCCGCAGCCCGGCCCCTATGGGGGCCAGCCGGGGCCGTACGGCGCCGGCCGGCCTCCCGTGCCCAATCCGTACGCGCAGACGCCGGGCTACGGGCAGCCGCAGCAGCCCGGCTACGGCTACCCCGGGCAGCCGCAGGGCCAGCCGGGCCCGTACGGCGGGTCCGGCGGCGGCTATGGCCATCCTCAGCCCGCGAACCCCTACGGTCAGCCGCCGCAGCCGCCGCAGCCCGGCCCCGTGCCCCAGCAGGGCCCGGGGGGCTACTACGGCGCGCCCCAGACGCCGCCGCCCCCGGGGCCGGCGGCCGGTGGCAACGGTAAGGGCAGGAAGGTGGGTCTCGCGGTCGGCGCGGTGGTGGTCGTGGCGGCGCTGGGGGCGGGGGCGTTCGCGCTGTTCGGCGGCGGCAGCGGCGGCCCGTACAAGCTGACCACGCCCGAGACCGTGGCCTCGGACTACGAACGCCAGGGCTCGGGCACGGACGACAGCGATCTGTCCGCGGCGGGCCGGAAGGACCTCCAGCAGGTGCCGGTCGTCAAGGACCCGCACCTGGTGGCGGCCGACTACCAGACCTCCGGTAAGGAGATGCTGAAGTTCACCGGCGTCTGGGGCGAGGTGACCGACCCCGAGCGGGGCGCGGACCTCGCGCTGGCGGTCATCGTCAAGACGCTCCAGGACAACGGCACCGCGCAGGCCAAGGGCAGCCCCCAGACGTTCTCCCCGGACGGTTTCGACGGGGACGTCCTGAAGTGCCAGTCCATGAAGTTCACCTCGGATCAGGGATCCATGGAGGCCCCCGCGTGCGTCTGGGGCGACAAGGACACCCTGGGCGTCACGGTCATGGCGGATCCGGCGGCCGCGGTGCTCGGTGGTGGCATGTCCCTTGAGGACGCCGCCGGCATCACGGCCAAGGTGCGCAAGGACGCGCGCGTCGAGGTCGAGGGCTAGCCCGCGGCCGGCCCGGAGCAACACAACAGCACGATTTCTAACGAGGGATACAGATGAGCTACAACCAGCCGGGCCCCTACGGCCAGCAGCCCCAACAGCCGGGTCCCTACGGACAGGGTGGAGCGGCCGGCCAGCCCGGCTACGGTTACCCGCAGCAGCCGGGTCAGCCGGGTCCCTACGGACAGCCGCAGCAGCCGCCCCAGCCCGGCTATGGCTACCCCGGGCAGCCGCAGGGCCAGCCGGGCCCCTACGGCCAGCAGCCGAACCCGTACGCCCAGCAGCAGCAGCCGTACGGCCAGCCGGGCATGCCGGGGCCGTACCAGCCGGGCCCGGGCCAGGGCGGCGGCAACAAGAAGGGCCTGGCGATCGCGATCGGCGCGGTGGTCGTGGTGGCCGCGGTCGTCGGCGGTGTCCTGATGTTCCAGGGCGGGGACGACAGCGACGGCGGCGGCGGTAAGGTCGCCGACGACGGCAAGCGGTACAAGCTCACCACCCCCGCGACGGTGGCCGGCGACTACACCAAGAGCTCCTCCGGCGGCGGCGGGCTCACCTCCTCGGACGCGGACGACTTCGAGAAGTTCGGCGTCACCAACCCCAAGACCGAGAGCGCGGAGTACAAGTCCGGCGAGGGCATGAGCGCCAAGCAGCTCCAGCTCAACGGCGTCTGGGGCGAGGTGAAGGACCCCGAGGCGGTCGTCGACGGCGCCTTCTCGAAGATCGCGCAAGAGGCCGAGAAGGACCCCTCCACCAGCAATGGGATGAAGGCCGAGCTCGTGGGCAGCCCGGAGACGGTGACGCCCAGCGGCTTCGAGAACGCCGTGATGAAGTGCCAGAACACCAAGTTCACCCCGACCGGGGACTCCGGCTCCAGCGGCATACCCACCAAGGGCTTCTCGATCCCGATCTGCATGTGGGGTGACAACAGCACGGTGGCCTATGTGGTCGTCTCCGACGCGGCCGCGGCGCTGTCCGGCAAGAGCATGTCGCTCGACGAGGCCGGTGAGATCACCGCGAAGGTCCGCAACGACGCGCGCGTGGAGATCAAGTAGCCGAGCGGGCCGCGCAGTTCACAGGCCACAGCCGATCCGGAGGGGGACCCCCACAGCCATGAGCCACAACCAGCCACCGCCGCCGGGGCCCTACGGCGGCGGACCCGGCCCGTACGGGGGCGCCCAGCCCCATCCGTACGGCGGGGGGCAGCAGGGGCCCGCGGAGCCCAACCCTTACGCGCAGCCGCAGGGGTACGGCTATCCGCAGGCACAGCCGCAGGGGTACGGCTATCCGCAGGCGCAGCCCCCGCAGGGCTACGGCTACCCGCAGCAGGCGGGTCCCTACGGCCAGCCGCCCTACCCCGCGCCGCCCGCGGCCGGCGGGGGCGGCAACCGCACCAAGATCATCGCGGTGACGGTGGCCGGGCTCGTGGTGGTGGGCGCGATCGTCACCGGCGCCGTGGTGCTGACCGGTGGCGACGACGGCCCGAAGGCGATGAAGCTGGTCACCCCCAAGACGCTCGCCGACGGCAGCTACACGCTGGACAAGGGCACGGACGACCTCGACAACGAGGGCACCAGCGTGCAGGGCAGCATGCCCGAGGGCGCGACCTCGGTCCTGGCCCAGTACAAGCGGTCGGACGACGACAATTCGGGGCTGGCCTTCTCCGGTATGTACGGCGACATCAGCGACCCGGACACGGTCCGCGACGAGATGTTCAAGGGCTTCGCGGGCGGCGACGGCTCCCCCACGGTGGAGCGCAAGCGCGAGCGGTTCCAGCCGAAGGGCGCTGACGGCCCGTCGGTGGAGTGCGAGGTGGTCAAGCTCTACGACCGGATCTACGCCCCGGCCTGCGTCTGGGCGGAGGAGACGGACGCGGCGATGGTGCTCGACGTCAACGCGGAGAACACCTCGGCGTCCGACGCCGACATGGAGTCCTTCGCCAAGGTGACCGCGGGCATCTACCAGGACACCCGCAAGCCCGCCTGAACCGCCCGTAAAGCGGCCACAGGGCGCGTACCACACGAAGAGGGCCCCGGGAGACCGGGGCCCTCTTCGTACGCCCTCAGCGGGGCGGCTGCGCGTGCGGGAGCGGCTACGCGCTCTTCTCGTGCCGCTCGCCCGGCTCGGTGCCGCGGGTGCGGGGCACCAGCGTGGGGTTCACATTGGAGTGCACGACGTCCTCGGTGATGACGACGCGGGCCACATCCTTGCGGGAGGGCACCTCGTACATCGCCGACATCAGCACCTCCTCGATGATCGCGCGCAGGCCCCGGGCCCCGGTGCCGCGCAGGATCGCCTGGTCGGCGATGGCCTCCAGGGCCGGGCGGTCGAAGTCCAGCTCCACCCCGTCGAGTTCGAACAGCCGCTGGTACTGCTTCACCAGGGCGTTCCGCGGCTCGACGAGGATTTGCAGCAGCGCCTCGCGGTCGAGGTTGTGGACGGAGGTGATGACCGGGAGACGGCCGATGAATTCCGGGATCATTCCGAACTTCACCAGGTCCTCGGGCATGACCTCCTGGAACTGGTCGCTCGCCTCGATCTCGCGCTTGGAGCGGATCGTGGCGCCGAACCCGATGCCCTTGGCGCCCGCCCGCGCCTCGATGATCTTCTCCAGACCGGCGAAGGCGCCGCCCACGATGAACAGCACATTCGTGGTGTCGATCTGGATGAACTCCTGGTGCGGGTGTTTCCGGCCGCCCTGCGGCGGCACCGACGCCGTGGTCCCTTCCAGGATCTTCAGCAGCGCCTGCTGAACGCCCTCGCCGGACACATCGCGGGTGATCGAGGGGTTCTCGCTCTTGCGAGCCACCTTGTCGATCTCGTCGATGTAGATGATGCCCGTCTCGGCCTTCTTGACGTCGTAGTCGGCGGCCTGGATCAGCTTGAGGAGGATGTTCTCCACGTCCTCGCCGACATAGCCCGCCTCGGTGAGCGCGGTGGCGTCGGCGATGGCGAAGGGCACGTTGAGCATCCGGGCGAGGGTCTGCGCGAGCAGGGTCTTGCCGGAGCCGGTGGGGCCGAGCAGCAGGATGTTGGACTTGGCCAACTCGATGCCGTCGTCGCGGTTGTGGCCGCCGTTCTCGCCCGCCTGGACCCGCTTGTAGTGGTTGTAGACGGCGACCGAGAGGGCCTTCTTGGCGGCCTCCTGGCCGACCACATAGCCCTCGAGGAATTCATAGATCTCGCGCGGCTTGGGGAGTTCCTCCCAGCGCACTTCGGAGGTCTCGGCGAGCTCCTCCTCGATGATCTCGTTGCAGAGATCGATGCATTCATCGCAGATGTACACACCCGGGCCCGCGATGAGCTTCTTCACCTGCTTCTGGCTCTTCCCGCAGAACGAGCACTTGAGCAGGTCGCCGCCGTCACCGATGCGTGCCACGAGGTGCTTCCCCTTCGCCTTGGATCCGCTTTGCTGCGCGGAACCGGGTGCTTGCGCTGCGCTTTCTGCTTCTTTTCCCGTGGGCCGGGGCCCTCAGCCCTCTATGACGGTACCTTGCCGGGCCCCCGGTTCGGGCCCCCCTTGGACCTACTCGGTCCAAGGGGGGTGTTTCCACCGAAGATTCAGCCGAGACCGACCGAGGTCTTACGGGTGGAGACGATCTGGTCCACAAGACCGTACGCCAGGGACTCCTCGGCCGTGAGGATCTTGTCACGCTCGATGTCGTCGCGGATCTTCTCGATGGGCGTCGTGGAGTGCTTGGCCAGCATCTCCTCGAGCTGCGAGCGCATCCGCAGGATCTCGTTGGCCGCGATCTCCAGATCGGAGACCTGACCGCGCCCGGTCTCACTGTACGGCTGGTGGATCAGGATCCGGGCATTGGGCAGGGCCATTCGCTTGCCCGGCGTACCGGCGGCGAGCAGCACGGCCGCGGCGGACGCCGCCTGGCCCATGCACACCGTCTGGATGTCGGGCTTGACGAACTGCATCGTGTCGTAGATGGCGGTCAGCGCGGTGAACGAGCCGCCGGGAGAGTTGATGTAGACCGAAATGTCACGGTCCGGGTCCATCGACTCCAGGCACAGCAGCTGCGCCATGACGTCGTTGGCCGAGGCGTCGTCGATCTGGACGCCCAGGAAGATCACGCGCTCCTCGAAGAGCTTGGCGTACGGGTCGTACTCGCGGATGCCCTGAGAGGTGCGCTCGACGAAGCGCGGAACGACATAGCGGGATTCGGCCATCGGGCCGGTGTACAGGCCGCTGCCGGGGAAGTTGCTCATCTGGGTCTTCACCATCCTGTGGCGATCTGAGGGCTGGAGGTCGGCTACGGGACGGCGGGCCTCAGGCCCCGGTGCCGCCCCCGCCCGGAACGCTGGAGGCGGACGTCATGACGTCGTCGACCAGGCCGTACTCCTTGGCCTCTTCGGCGGAGAACCAGCGGTCGCGGTCGGAGTCACGGACGATCTGCTCAACGGTCTGACCGGTGTGGAAGGCGGTCAGCTCGGCCATGCGCTTCTTGGTGTGCAGCAGCCGCTCGGCATGGATCTTGATGTCCGAGGCGGAACCCGCCAGACCCGCGGAGGGCTGGTGGATCAGGATCTCGGCGTTGGGGAGCGCGAAGCGCTTGCCCGGGGTCCCCGCGCTCAGCAGGAACTGGCCCATGGAGGCGGCGAGGCCCATCGCGATGGTGACCACGTCGTTCTGGATGTACTGCATGGTGTCGTAGATCGCCATGCCCGCCGAGATCGAGCCGCCCGGGGAGTTGATGTAGAGGTAAATGTCCTTTTCCGGATCGGCGGCGAGCAGGAGCAGCTGAGCCGTGATCTTGTTGGCGATGTCGTCGTCGACCGGCTGGCCGAGGAAGATGATCCGCTCGCCGAGCAGCCGGTTGTAGACCTGGTCGCCGAGGCCACCGACGGTCGGCTCGCCGGCGGCGGAAGGCATCGTATTCGTCACGTATCCACCTGCTCGTCTCTGACGGCTGACTGGCCGTCTCAGCGTCTTCTTCTGGGGTGTGGGGACCTGGCCGCCGCTGTGGCCGGCGGGCTCGCGAGACTCCCCTGCCCTCGTATCTACGGACCCTAACGCGCTGGTCGGCGGGCGCCATCCCGCATCAGGAACTGTTCGCTCTGAGCGCATGTCCCGGCGCCGGACCGGCGTCGCGGAACACGAACGGGCCCGGACGCGCGCAGACGTTCGGGCCCGTTCGTACGGGCTGTGGAGCGGACCGGGATCAGCTCTCGGCCTTGTCCTGCTTCTCCTCGGACTCCGCGGGCGCCTCGGCGGCCTCGGCCGCGGCGGGCTCCTCGGCGGTCTCGGCCGTCTCGGAGGTGGCCTCGACCGTCTCGCCGGTCTCGTCCTCCTCGTCGTCCAGGTCGACGGTCTCACCCTTGTCGTCGACGACCTTGGCGGCCTCGACCACCACGGCCAGCGCCTTGCCGCGGGCGACCTCGCCGACGAGCATCGGCACCTGGCCGCCCTCGACGACGGCCTGGGCGAACTGGTCCGGGCTCATGCCGGAGGACTGCGCACGGCGCATGAGGTGCTCGGTGAGCTCCTCCTGGCCGACGGACAGCTGCTCCTTGTTGACCAGCTCGTCGAGGACGAACTGGGTCCGGATGCCCTTCTCGGCCTGCTCCCTGAGCTCGGCCTCGAACTCCTCGGCGGTCTTGTCCTGCATCTGGAGGTACGACTCCAGGTTGAGGCCCATCTGGCCGAGCTGGTGGTGCTCGAGGTTGTGCTTACGGGTGTTGATCTCGTCCTGGAGGAGCTTCTCCGGGATCGGCACCTCGACCAGCTCCAGCAGGGCGTCCAGCACCTTCTCCTGGGCCTGGGTGGCCTGCTCGAACTTCTTCGACCGCTCCAGGCGCTTACGGCTGTCGCCGCGCAGCTCCTCGAGGGTGTCGAACTCGCTGGCCAGCTGGGCGAAGTCGTCGTCGAGCTCGGGCAGCTCACGGGCCTTGACCTCGGAGACCTTGACCGAGACCTCGGCCTCCTTGCCCTGGGCGGAGCCGCCCTTGAGCTCGGAGGTGAAGGTGGCCTCGCCACCCGCCTCCAGGCCGGTCACGGCCTCGTCGATGCCGTCCAGCAGCTCGCCCGAGCCGATGGTGTAGGTGACGCCGGAGGCGACACCGTCCTCCAGGACCTCGCCGTCGACCTTGGCCTCGAGGTCGATCACGACGATGTCGCCCTCGGCGGCGGCGCGCTCCACCGGGCTGGTGGTGGCGAAGCGCTCCCGCAGCTGCTCGACGGACTTGTCGATGTCCTCGTCCGAGACCTCGACGGCGTCGACGGTGACCTCGATGCCGGAGTAGTCCGGGATCTCGATCGACGGGCGGATGTCCACCTCGGCGGTGAAGGTCAGCAGCTCGTTGTCCTTGAGCTCGGTGATGTCGACCTCGGGCTGGCCGAGCGGGTTCAGCTCACCCTCGTTGACCGCGTCGGTGTAGAACTTCGGGAGCGCCTCGTTGACGGCCTCCTCCAGCACGGCGCCACGACCGAACCGCTGGTCGATGATGCGGGCCGGGATCTTGCCCTTGCGGAACCCAGGCACCGTGACCTGCTGGTTGATCTTCTTGTACGCCGCGTCGAGGCTGGGCTTGAGCTCCTCGAAGGGCACCTCGACAGTGAGCCGAACCCGGGTCGGGTTCAGGTTCTCCACGGCGCTCTTCACGGTTCGGTCTCCTTGGGGGCTGACGTGTGGTGTTCAGCTGCGGTGCGCTGTCGCGTCGCAGCGGATTCGCGTCCGGTGAAAAAGACACAGACACGCAGCTTGCATAGTAACCGCAAGCATGACGGGCCCCACAACGCGATCTTGACGCCTGTGGATGGTCGGGGTGGCCGGATTCGAACCGACGACCTTCCGCTCCCAAAGCGGACGCGCTACCAAGCTGCGCCACACCCCGTCGGTGCGACACGTAGGGTACATGCCCGCGGACGCCCCGGCTGCCGGTTATTCGACTGGTGGGCAAGGGTGTGCGGGGAACGGTCGGGAACCGCTACGATGCATGCCGTGCCGCGAACCGGGTGATCATGCCTGGGCGGAGGTGTCCGGGAGACCGGTGCATCCGTGTACGCGGCGTGTGCGGGCGTAGCTCAATGGTAGAGCCCCAGTCTTCCAAACTGGCTACGCGGGTTCGATTCCCGTCGCCCGCTCCATGGCTTTCGGCCCGGCCCGGGGAGTTCCCCGGAGCCGGGCCGTTCGCGTTTGCGCACACTCGCACGCGTTCGGGCACCCGCTCCCCGGGACGCGGGGGTGGATGCCTCGGGAGTCGATGCCGGGGTCGGCGATCAGGGGTTGATGTCGGCGATGGCCTCGGCGGCCGAGTCGAGGAACTTCTGGATGTCCGGCGCGACATTGGACGAGGCGAGCAGGAACCCGAAGAGGATCGCGACCAGGGCCGGTCCCCACTTGACCCGGCCATTGCGGATCATGAACACCAGGATGATGCCCACCAGCAGTACCAATGACAGGGAAATGGCCACAACATCCCACCCTCGGTCGCACACGTCTCACAGGCCCCGGAAGCACGCGACCCCGCACACCCCCGCAGCCACCATCGTGCCATCAACTCCCGCCGCTCAGCAGTGGGGTGGAGCGATAAACGGTCACATGTGCACACGACACCCACCCCTCCGGTACCCGTCCGGTTAGCGTTCATTCAAAGGGTTACGGGTGACCCTCCCCACAACTCGGCGAGCCGCCCGGGCGGTGAATTCCGATCACCCCGGATGATCTCGGGCAGGAATTCGGAATTCACTCGGCGGTCACTCGGCAGGGTGACAAAACATCAATGAATCAGACATTCCGCCAGAGCCTCCTGCGGGGCATATGCCCCAATTAAGCGGGATGAAAGCCCCAGAACGGACAGCCCGCACCCGGATATCGAATGATCGCATCGCTTTGTCGACTCCTCGGTCGACTTACCGGGAGCGACTATCGGCCGCGCCGCGAAGACTATGAACGGAAAGCAAACTGAACGAGGTTTTACGCAATACAGGTTTCAGCGCTATCGTGCCTCAGATGTTTCACGCTGCCATGACTCCCCCACGCGCAGTGAGGTCCCGGGTGGTCTCCCCCAGTTCCTGGTGGGAGGGCCTGTGACCAACTCCCTGCGCCCGCACGGTTATCAGCGGACCCCGCTCCCCCAGGAGGCGGCGCCCACTCCCCCCTCGCCGCGGGCCGACGAACCAGGGCAGCAGGCGACCACCCCGCCGGCCGCCTCCCCCGCCGGGCAGAAGCCCAAACAGCGGGACGCGTTCTTCGACAACGCGAAGTACCTCGCGATCGTGCTGGTCGCGATGGCCCACTCCTGGGAGCCGCTCACCGACACCAGCCGCACCGCGGAAGCGCTGTACATGGTCGTGTACACCTTCCACATGCCGGCCTTCATCGTGATCTCCGGCTACTTCTCGCGCAGCTTCGACATGCGGCCGGACCGGCTCAAGCGCCTGATCACCGGCATCGCGGTGCCCTACGTGATCTTCGAGGTCGCGTACACGTTCTTCAAGCGCTGGGCGGACGACGATCCGACGTACGACTTCAGCCTGCTGGACCCCTGGTACCTCACCTGGTTCCTGGTCTCGCTGTTCGTATGGCGGCTGACCACTCCGATCTGGAAGCTGGTGCGCTGGCCGCTCCCGCTCGCGCTCGCCGTCGCCACGCTCGCCGCGGTCTCTCCCGACATCGGCGACGACCTGGACATGCAGCGGCTGCTCCAGTTCCTGCCGTTCTTCATCCTCGGCCTGTGCATGAAGCCCGAGCACTTCCAGATGATCCGCCGCCGCTCGGTGCGGATCGCGTCGGTGCCGATCTTCGCGTGTGCCTTCGTGTTCGCCTACTGGGCGGCACCGCGGATGAGCTCGGCGTGGTTCTACCACCGCGACAGCGTCCAGGAGCTGGGTGCGCCGCCGTGGACCGGCCCGGTGATGACGCTCGCCCTCTTCGGCTGCTCGGTCGTGCTCGTCAGCTGCTTCTTCGCCTGGGTGCCGCGGCGCCACATGTGGTTCACGGTGCTGGGCGCCGGGACGCTGTACGGCTATCTGCTGCACGGCTTCCTGGCCAAGGGCTCCCGGTTCTGGGGCTGGTTCGACGAGTACGAGTGGCTGCACAAGCCGCTGGGTGAGATCGCGGTCACGATCATCGCCGGTAGCGTGGTCACCGTGCTGTGCACGCCTCCCGTGCAGCGGGCCTTCCGCTTCGCCATGGAGCCGAAGATGGCCTGGGCCTTCCGTAAGGACCCCGCCGAACAGGCCCGCAGCCGCACGACGACGGCGGGCTAGCGCGCCAAACGGCCGCCACGACACGAAGGGCTGGACCGGGGATTCCCACGGGCCAGCCCTTTCTCGGCTCAGCTACGGCCCAGCCATGGCTCAGCTACGGCTCTTCCACGGGCTCACGGCTCACGGCTTCCACGGCTCACGGCTTCGGCGTCGCGCGGCGCAGCGCCGCGCGGGCCGGGAGCGCCGTCGCCGCGAGGCCCAGCGCCACGGCGGTGCCCGCGAAGCCCGCGTAGGTGAGCGGCGGGACGTACGGGTCCTCGCCGGTCAGGCCGCGCATCATCGGCACGAGCGTGGCCAGGGCGATCGCCGTGCCCAGGCCGATGCCCGCCGTGGCCACCAGCAGCGCCTCCCAGCGCACCATCCCGAGCACCTGCCGCCGGGTGGTGCCGATCAGCCGCAGCATGCCCAGCTCGCGGCGGCGGTCCAGCACGGTCATCACCAGGGTGTTGACGGCGGCGACGGCCGCGAAGCCGCCGAGGACGCCCGCCATCACGGTGTTGGCCCAGGCGTTCAGCTTCCGCTCCTCGTCCTGGGCCGCCGCATAGCCGTCCCGGTCCGTGACGTCCTCGCCGAGCCGCCTGCCGAGCGCGGCGGCGACGGCCTTACGGTCGGCGCCTTCGGCGTCCCGCACCAGCACATGGCTGTCGTACGCCGACGTCACATGGCCGGACAGCGCCGTACGGGGAAGGGTGAGCTCGGCGATCCCCAGCCCGCGCCCGTAGATCGCGACCACGGTGGGCGAGATCGTCGTACCGTCCGGGAGGTGGAGGGCGAGGCGGTGGCCGACCCGGGCGTGCGCCGCCTTCGCCAGCAGCCCGTCCACGGCCACCCGGCCCGGTCCCAGGGCGTCCAGGCGCCCCTCACGGACGTCCAGGTCCTGTACGGCCGCCAGGTCGCGGCCGCTGCCGGAGACGCCCTGCGCCGACGCGGTCCGCAGCCAGCGGCCGTCGCCCGAGCCCACCGGGACCAGCACTCCGGTGCGCAGCAGCCCCACGGACGCGGCCACGCCCCGTACGGAAGCGGCGCGGGCCGCCGTACCGGACGGCAGCCCCTCCGGGGCCGAGATCACCTGGTCGGCGACGATGCCCGCCCGCCGCTGGCGGGCGCCCGTGTGGTCCTCGCTGGTGTGCATGAAGACGAGGGTCGAGGCGAAGGCCATGGCCAGCACGATCGGAGTGATCGCCGAGGCCAGGCGGCGGGCGTTGGCCCGGCTGTTGGCCGAGGCCAGATGGGCCGGCGCCGGTCCGGCGCGCAGCGGCAGGCCGATCAGCCAGGCGCACAGGCGGGCGATGACCGGGCCGAGCAGGGCCACGGCGAGCATGAAGAGCATCACGACCCCGAGGGCGGCGTTGGCCGCGTCGTCGCCGGAGGCGGAGGCGGCGACGCCGGTCATGACACAGCCGCCGGCCAGGGCCGCGACGCCGAGGACCGTACGGATCACACCGGGCCGCAGCCGCTCCACGGCCGCCTCGCCGAGCGCCCGCCCCGGCGGGATCCGCGCGGGGCGGCGGGCGGCCATCAGGCCCGCCAGGAGCGAGGTGAGGAGGCCCGCCCCGACGGCGACGAGGAGCGGGATCCAGGAGATCGAGAGCTCCACGGGCCCCGGGATGGCGCCCTTCTCCCCGAGCTGCCCGAACCACCAGCGGGCGAGCGCGCATCCGGGCAGCAGGCCGACCGCGCCCGCGAGCGGGGCGACCAGCAGCGCCTCGGCCGCGACCGAGCGGCGGATCTGGCGCGGGGTCGCGCCGATCGCCCGCAGCAGGGCCATCTCACGGCCGCGCTGGCCCACGGAGAGGGCGACGGTGCCCGCTGTGGTGAAGACGGCGACGGCGGTCGCGATACCGCCGAAGGAGCCGCCGAGCGCGATGAGCGTCTCCCTGGCGTTGGCGAGCGAGGGTTCCTCGACGGCGCCGCGCCCGCCGCCGGTGTGCACACGAGGGGAGTGCGCCGCGCCCTTCACCGCCCGCTCCAGATGGGCGGCCAGCCGGTCGGGACCGGTGCCGGTGCGGGGGCGGACGAGGACGGCGTCCACGGTGGTGGGGTGACCGCTCAGCGCACGGGCCCCGCGGTCGGTGAACCACGCCGTAAGGCCGTCACCGTCGGCGCCGCCCCCCTTACGGGTCACACCGGAGACCTGGAAGGTGTGGCGGCCGTCCGGCGCGGTCACCGTGATCCGGCCACCGACGCCGGTGCCCGCCGCACGGGCGGCCCCGGGGCTGAGCACGGCCTCGCCCTCACGGGGCGCCGAGCCCGAGGCGAGCACCACCCCGGTGAAGGGCGCGGCGCCCCAGCCGTGGCCGGTGAGCGCCCCATGGGCGCTGCGTAGGGGGAAGGTCACGTCCGGTGCCGCGGCCGCGGCTCCGGGGGTACGGGCCGCCGTGGCCACCAGGGAGGCGTCGAGCCGGGCCCGGTCGGGGACCTGCTCGGACTCCTCCGAGCGGCCGTCGCCGTGGCCGATGACGTAGTGCACCCGCTGGTCGGCGGCGATCACGACCGGGGCGCCCGCATAGCGCTGCGGCGGTACGGAGGCCCGCAGGCCGGTCTCCAGCAGGATGCCGCACGCGGACACGATCGCCGCGGCCATGGCCAGGGCGACGAAGGTGCCCGCGAAGGCGGACGGCTTGAAACGGACGGCGGCGCGGGCCAGCCCGTTGGTGAGCGGCCTCACCAGGCCCCCTCGACGGTCGAAGCGAGGGCCGGGGTGCGGGCGGTGAGGCGGCCCATCCGCTCGGCGATCTCATGTGCCGGGGAGCGGAGGAGCCGGTCGGCGATCGCGCCGTCGGCGAGGAACAGCACGCGGTCGGCATAGCTCGCGGCGACCGGGTCGTGGGTGACCATCACGACCGTCGCGCCCAGCGCGTCCACGGCCTGCCGCAGGAGGGTGAGCACCTCGGCGGCGGTGTTGGTGTCCAGGGCGCCGGTCGGCTCGTCGGCGAAGACCACGTCGGGGCGGGTGACGAGGGCCCGGGCGATGGCCACACGCTGCTGCTGCCCACCCGAGAGCTCACCGGGCCGCCGCCTGGCCTGGTCCCCAAGACCGACCTGGGCGAGCACCTCATGGGCCCGGTGACGGTCCGGGCGGGCGCCCGCGAGCCGCATCGGGAGCAGCACGTTCTGCTCGACGGTCAGGGAGGGGAGGAGGTTGAAGGACTGGAAGACGAACCCGAGGCGGGCGCGGCGCAACGCGGTGAGCGTGTTCTCACTCATTCCGGTGATTTCGATACCGCCGAGTTTGACGGTCCCGGCGGTCGGCCGGTCGAGCCCGGCCGCGCACTGGAGGAATGTCGATTTGCCGCAGCCGGAGGGGCCCATGACGGCGGTGAAGCTGCCGTGCGGAAGGGCCAGGTCGATACCGCGCAGGGCGTGGACGGCGGTACGGCCCCGGCCGTAGCGGCGCTGGACGCCGTGGAGTTCGATGGCATGGGCGTGGTGCGGGGCCGGTGCCGCCGCTGTCTGTCGCCGCTTGCGCAGCCCCATGGTGGTGACCCTTCCGAGGAGTTCGCCCGATTCCCCTCGAACGTACGGATCACGGCCCCTCGGCAGCCATGACGGCCACCGGCGTATCCGGGGTGGGGCTAACCCCCGCCGGGCGGGCCGATCGAGCCGTAAGGCGCCGAGTCGCCCTTACTGGCGGCAGATCAGCAGCAGCGCGCGGTCGTCGTTGACGTCCTTCGCGACCGTCTCGATCAGATGCCAGGCGGCGCCGTGGAAGCCGGAGCCGACATAGCGGTCCGCCTCGCCGGTGAGGCGGTCGATGCCCTCGCTGATGTCCCGGTCCGCGGTCTCCACGAGGCCGTCGGTGAAGAGCATCAGGACGTCGCCGGGCCGCAGCGTGCCCTTGGTGGGGTCGAATTGGGCGCCGTCGTAGACGCCCAGCAGCGGGCCGTCCGCGGACTTCTCCTCCCACTTGCCGGTGCCCGCGCTCAGCTGGAGCGCGGGCAGATGTCCGGCGGAGAAGAGCTCGAAGTCGCCGCTGTCGAGGTCGAGGACGAGATGGATGGAGGTCGCGAAGCCCTCGTCCCAGTCCTGGCGCAGGAGATAGCCGTTGGCGGCCGGGAGGAAGCCGTGCGGGGGCAGGGAGCCGAGGAGGCCGCCGAAGGCGCCGGAGAGCAGCAGGGCGCGCGAGGCGGCGTCCATGCCCTTACCGGAGACGTCGGTGAGGACGACCTCGAGGGTGCGGCCGCCGCCGGTGCGGGCGGCCACGACGAAGTCACCGGAGAAGGACTGCCCGCCGGCCGGGCGCAGCGCCATCTCGCGGTGCCAGCCGCGCGGCAGGTTGGGCAGCTTGCTCTGGACGCGGATGCGCTCGCGCAGGTCGAAGAGCATGGTGCCGCCGCGCCGCCAGGGCACCCCGACGCGGCTGCGGAACTGGGCGATCAGCAGGCCGAAGAAGCCGACGGCGGCGACGACCAGGATGGTGCCGGGGGTGACCCGGGAGGAGGCGTCCTCCTCGGTGTACGGGCCGAGCACGGCGGACTCCACGATCAGGGCCGTGGCGGCCGCCGCGTACAGGGCGAGCAGGCTGGCGGGGCGCAGCAGCAGCCCGCCCGCGACGATGGGCAGGACCAGGGCGGACGGGGAGCACCAGTCGGGCTGGGCGATGGTGCCTCCGGCGATGGCGGGGACGCCGAGGAGCAGCGCGGTCAGGGCGAGCCGGTCGGAGCCCTCACCCCGGAAGTAGTCCACTCCGGCTTTGCGCACGCCTGTGCGAGCCCGGTGCAGAACTCTGCGCATCCGGGCCCACGGAGTGTCCACGCCGCCAGTCATTGCATCGGGACCCTACCCACCCGTTCGGACGCGCGTCGATTCGTGGCGCGTTGAACCACCCAGCCAGGGGGGCAATCGTAAGCGAAATTCGTTCGCGTGTACGGGAAACGGCTGCTAGGGATGGGAATATGAGGACTGAGCTGCGCGTGCTCGACCCATCGATTTGGGATGATTGGTACGGAAAACTGGTACTCGGATTCGGTGGGGTTCCCGAAGCGCCGGAGGAATCCGCGCTCTGGCGGGAGTTGACCGAATGCGAGCGCTCGATCGGCGCCTGGGACGGCGCCGACATCGTGGGCACGGCGGGGCTGTTCAGCTTCCGGCTGTCGGTCCCGGGCGGCGGGATCGTCCCGGCGGCCGGGGTCACGATGGTGAGCGTGCAGGCCACGCACCGGCGGCGCGGGGTGCTCCGGGCCATGATGCGGCGGCAGTTGGACGACATCCGCGCGGCGGGCGATGAGCCGCTGGCCGTTCTGACCGCGTCGGAACCGGACATCTACGGACGGTTCGGCTACGGCGCGGCCACGCAGTCCGCCTACGCCGAGATCGACACCACCCGGGTGCGGCTGACCGCCCCCGAGGGCGTGGACGACGTACGGCTGCGTGCCGTGCCCCTGGAGTCCGCCGTCGAGGCGTGCGAGGCCGTCTACGCCCGCCGGGTGCGCACCCGGCCGGGAATGCTGGAGCGGATCCCCGGCTGGGAGCGGGTGCCGCTGCTCGACCCGCCGGGCGACCGCGAGGGGGCGTCCCCGCTGCGCTGTGTGCTGGCCGAGTCGGGCGGCGAGGTCAGCGGCTATGTGCGGTTCGCGGTCAAGCCCGACTGGGATCTGGCCGGGCCGAAGGGCACGGTCGTCCTGCGCGACCTGGAGGCCCTGGACCCGGCGTCCTACGCGGCCCTGTGGCGCTTCCTCTTCGACCTCGACCTGACCTCGGTGGTCCGGACCGGCCCCCGTCCGGTCGACGATCCCTGGCAGCTCCTGGTCTCGGACATCCGGCGGTGCGCCGTAAGGCTGCGCGACTCGCTGTTCGTGCGCCTGGTGGACGTGGGGGCCGCGCTCGAGGCGCGGACGTACCCCACGCCCGTGGAGACCGTCCTGGAGGTCACCGACCCCTTCTGCCCCTGGAACGAGGGGCGCTGGCGGCTGAGCGGCGACGCCAAGGGCGCCTCCTGTGAGCGCACAAACGACGCTCCCGATCTCCGGCTGGGCGTGCGGGAGCTGGGAGCGGCGTATCTCGGTGGCGTCTCGCTGACCGCGCTGGCGGGTGCGGGGCGCGTCCAGGAGGCCCGTCAGGGCGCCCTTACGGAGGCCACTACCGCGTTCGCGACCCCGGTCGCCCCGTGGCTGCCGCACGGCTTCTGAGGGCTCAGACGCGCTGGCAGTCGGGGCACCAGAAGAGATTGCGGGCGGCGAGATCGGCGGTGCGGATCTCGCCACCACAGATGTGGCAGGGCTGTCCGGCGCGCCGGTAGACATAGACCTCGCCGCCGTGGTCGTCCACGCGCGGCGGGCGGCCCATCGCCTCGGGGGTGTGCTCGGGGCGGACCGTATCGATCCGGTTGTTCCGCACCCCCTCGCGCATCAGCGCCACCAGATCGGCCCATATCGCGTCCCATTCGGCGCGGGTCAGCGCACGGCCGGGCCGGTAGGGGTCGATCCCGTGCCGGAAGAGCACCTCGGCGCGGTAGACGTTCCCGACCCCGGAGATCACCTTCTGGTCCATGAGCAGCGCGGCCACGCTGACCCGGCTGCGGGAGATCCGGGCCCAGGCCCGCTCGCCGTCGTCCGCCGGGCGCAGCGGATCGGGGCCCAGCCGGTCGTGGATCACCTGCTTCTCGCCGTCGGTGATCAGGGCGCAGGCGGCCGGGCCGCGCAGATCCGCGTACCCCTCGGGGTTCGCCAGCCGCAGCCGGACGGTGTCGGTGGGCGGCGGGGCGGGGGCCGGGCCGAAGGCGTACGTGCCGAAGAGCCCCAGGTGGACATGGACCCAGCCGGTGGCAGCGAAGTCCAGGAAGAGGTGCTTGCCGTGCGCCTCGGCGTGGCGCAGCGGCTGGCCGTCGATCAGCCCGGCGCCGTCCGCGAACTTCCCCTGTGGGCTGGTGGCCCGGACGGGCCGGCCGCCGAAGATCTCGAGGTGATCGGCGGCCAGCCGGTGGATGGTGTGCCCTTCGGGCATCAGTCGCCTTGCGGATGGTGGGCCGGGATGGGCGGCAGCTCGCCGGTGGTCTCGTAACCGGCGAGCATCTCGATACGGCGGGTGTGCCGCTCCTCGCCCGAGTACGGAGTGTTAAGGAAAATCTCGACAAACTTGGTGGCCTCGTCCCGGGTGTGCATCCGGGCGCCGACGCTGATGACATTGGCGTTGTTGTGCTCACGGCCGAGGGCCGCGGTCTCCTCGCTCCAGGCAAGGGCCGCGCGCACCCCCTTGACCTTGTTCGCCGCGATCTGCTCACCATTGCCGGATCCGCCGATGACGATGCCGAGGCTCTGCGGGTCGGCGGCGGTCCGCTCCGCGGCGCGCAGGCAGAACGGCGGGTAGTCGTCCTGGGCGTCATAGATGTGCGGGCCGCAGTCGACGGGCTCATGGCCGGCCGCCTTGAGCCACTCCACGAGGTGGTTCTTGAGTTCGAAACCGGCATGGTCGGAGCCGAGGTACACGCGCATGTACCGAGTGTGTCATGGCCGTGTGGGCCTCGCCGCCCAGGGTAGGCGACGCATAAATCCCTGTAATGCCAAAGAACCTCATGAAAACCTCAAGTAACAATCTGGATTCAAAGGTTCAACTGGCCGACCTCCTGAGATTCACTGGCGTCGCTCGTAACGCGAGAGCAAAGGAATCGAGCACATGAGCGCACAACCTGCGACCACGCCGGAGCAGCAGCGACCCCCCGGCGACCCGGGCTCGCCCGACGGCCTCAAGGCGGGACTCAAGAACCGCCATCTTTCGATGATCGCGATCGGCGGCGTGATCGGCGCCGGCCTCTTCGTCGGCTCCAGTGCGGGTATCGCCAAGGCCGGCCCCGGCATTCTCGTCTCGTATGCGCTGGTCGGCCTCATGGTCGTCTTCGTCATGCGGATGCTCGGCGAGATGTCCGCCGCCAACCCCACCTCCGGCTCCTTCTCCGCCTACGCCGACCGGGCGCTCGGCCGCTGGGCCGGTTTCTCCATCGGCTGGCTGTACTGGTTCTTCTGGGTCGTGGTGCTGGCGGTCGAGGCCACCGCCGGCGCCAAGATCCTGGAGGGCTGGTGGCCGGCCGTCCCGCAGTGGGGCTGGGCGCTGATCGTGATGGTGGTGCTCACCGCGACCAACCTGGTCTCGGTCGGCTCCTACGGTGAGTTCGAGTTCTGGTTCGCCGGGATCAAGGTCGTGGCGATCGCCGCGTTCATCGTGGTCGGCGGGCTCGCGGTGTTCGGGCTGCTGCCGCATTCGAACAACGAGGGCGCGGGCCTGGGCCACCTCACCGACAGCGGCGGCTTCCTGCCGAACGGGCCGGGTGCCATCCTCACCGGCATACTCCTGGTGGTCTTCTCCTTCATGGGCAGCGAGATCGTCACCCTCGCGGCCGGTGAGTCCGAGAACCCGCGGCGGGCGGTCACCAAGGCCACCAACAGCGTGATCTGGCGTATCGCGGTCTTCTACCTCGGCTCGATCTTCGTCGTGGTCACCCTGCTGCCCTGGGACTCCAAGGCGATCGCCGACAAGGGCAGCTATGTCGCGGCGCTCGACTCGATCGGCATACCGCACGCCGGCGACATCATGAACGTGATCGTGCTGACCGCCGTGCTCTCGTGTCTGAACTCCGGCCTCTACACCGCCTCCCGCATGGCCTTCTCGCTCGGCCAGCGCGGCGACGCCCCGGCCGCCTTCGCCCGCACCAACTCCCGCGGCGTTCCGCAGGCCGCGATCCTCGGCTCGGTCGTCTTCGGCTTCGTCGCGGTGTGGTTCAACTACCAGTGGCCGGACACCGTCTTCACCTTCCTGCTGAACTCCTCGGGCGCTGTCGCGCTCTTCGTCTGGCTGGTGATCTGCTTCAGCCAGCTGCGGATGCGCGGGATGATCCTGCGCGAGAACCCCGAGAAACTGATCGTCCGGATGTGGCTCTTCCCGTATCTGACCTGGGCGACGATCGCGATGATCTCGTTCGTCCTGGTCTACATGCTCACCGACAAGGACGGGCGCGAGCAGGTGATCCTCTCCGCGCTGGTGGCCGTGCTCGTGGTGGCCCTCGCCCTGGTCAAGGAGCGCCTCACCGCGGGCCGCTCCACCGCCCCGGCGGCCTCCTCGGACCCCGCTCCCAAGGAGCGGGCGGCCCCGTAGGGACGCGCTCCGCTGATTCTGATTCGCCTGTGCCCCCGGGTGGCGGCCGATGTGTCGCCGCCCGGGGGCACAGCCGTGTCGGTGGGCGCATCGGGCACAGCCGTGCCCGTGGGCGTATCCGTGGGCGTATCGGGCCCACAGGGCTCAGACGACGCGCGGAAGGACCCGCTCCGCGAAGCGCCGGACCGAGTCCAGCACCCCCATCCCCCGGTGCCCGACGCCGGGCACGATGTCGAGGGTGACGTCGATGCCCAGCTCGGTGTAGTTGTCCCGCAGCGCGGTGATGCGCTCCACGCGGGTGCGCCCGACGGCGTCGGCGCCGTCCATCCAGTTGGAGTCACCCGGGTTGTTGATCTCCCAGGTCTCGGTGTCCTCCGCCCCGACCACCATGTGCACGGGCACCTTACGGATGTCCGCCAGCCGCAGCGGGGCCCCGAAGCGCTGCTCGAACCCCTTCGTACCCAGCCACCACTCGCGGTCCGGGTCGATCAGCGTGACCCGGCCGGGCGCCCCGATGGACACTCCGCACAGCCGGTCGGGGTGCAGATAGAGGAAGCGGTGTGCGAACTGCCCGCCGCCCGAGAAGCCCTGGAGCAGAAAGCGCTCGGTGTCGATGTGGAACCGCTCGCCCGCCTCGGCCACGATCGCGAGCAGCTGCTCGTCGTAGCGGATGCCGCGGTACTCGATGAACTTGAAGTTGTGCAGGTCCTCCGGGTCGTCGATGCCCGCCGGGAACATCGGGGTGAGCACGACACAGCCGTGCCGCTCGGAGAACTCGGCCATCGCGTCCCGGTACTGGGACGCGGTGCGCCCGGTGCCGTGCTGGATCACCATGAGCGGCAGCGGGGTGTCGGTGGTCTCGTGGACGGACGGGATGTGCAGGCCGTACGAGAACCGCTGGTCGTGCCGGGAGGCGAACCAGGTGGTGGAGCCGGTGCGGTAGAACGCCTTGGTGGTCTTGACACGGGGGGTGGTCACGTATCGCTTCCTTCTGCCGTCGCGGGTGCCGCCACGATCCGCAACGGTCGGCGCACGCTCAAGATGATTGCCGCCTGAGCGTCAATACCTCCGCCGGTACCTCCGTCGCCGGCTCCGCCGATATCGGTCAGCGGTGCAGCGCGGAGAGCAGGTCGACGCCGAGATTGCGCACCGCCGCCTCGTCCAGCTGGTAGTGCACCCGCGCCCCCTCCCGGTGGGTGTGCACCATGCCGGCCTCCCGCAGCTTGCGCAGATGCCGCGACATCTGCGGCGGCGTCATCTCGAACTGGGTGGCCAGCTCCGTCGTCGTCATCGACTGCCGCAGCAGCGCCCGGCACATCCGGATGCGCAGCGGCTCGTCCAGCGCCCGCAGCCCGCGCATCACCACGTCCAGGGCGGTCGGCTCCGCACCCGCCCCGTGGCGCACCGGGTACTGCACCACGACCGGGTAGCCGGGGTAGTGCTTGATCGCGAGATGCGGGTTGATGTGCAGCGACGGCACCAGCAGACAGGGGCTGTCGGCGAGGCTGGCCCGCGCGTTGTAGAGCTTGTCGAAGACCACCCGGGGCGGGTCCTGCTCCATGCGGGCGGTGGGGAATCCGGCCAGCACCGCCGCCCCGTAGCGGGAGTGTTCATGGGAGCGGACCCGGGCGTCGGCCTCCAGGGTGGGGCGCAGCCGCGTCCACTCCGCCTCGAAGACCTCCTCGGCCACGGCGGACAGGAAGGCTAGAAGGCCGTCGCGGAATCCGGAGGGGTCCGCCAGCAGCCGCAGCCCCAGGGCGAACCGGCGCTCGGAGAGCTGCCGCAGCCGGGCCAGGAAGCGCTCCGGCGCGCGGCCGCCGCGCCGGGATCCGGAACCCGGACCGTGGCCGGAGCCCAGGTCGTGACCGGAACCCGGACCGTGACCGGGCCCCGGACCATGGCCGTTCTTGCCGACGAGCGCCTGCTCGGTCATGGTCGTGAACGTCTCCTCGTCCAGCCCGGCGACCGCCGCCAGCTCCTCCTCCAGCTCGCGCTCCGGGCCCGGGGCGAGGGGCAGCAGATAGCGGGCGCGGAAGGCGCCCCACAGCGGCGCCCATCCGCCGGCCCGCTCCAGCAGCCGCTCGTCCGCGCCCTGGAGGACCGCGCCCACCCAGCGCCTGCTGGCCGGATGGTGGCGTGGCCCGTCCAGCGCGTGCAGACAGGCGCACAGTTCGGCGAGCGGGGACAGACGGGTGCTGATGCGGTGCTCCGGGGCGGACCCCAGCTCGATCACGACGGGCATCCGGGCAGCGTCGGCCATTGATGCCTTCGAGTCAATCGTCTTGTACGGGCCGCCGGCGGAGGCGCAAGCTCCAGCCCACTTCGGCTTCCCCTCCCCCGCCTGGAGCGTCCCCCATGCCCCCTCTCCTCAGGAACGGCCCTCGTCTGGCAGTGGTGGTCGCCCTCGTGGCCACGGTGAGCAGCGCGTGCACCATCGGTTCGCTGGACGACTCGGGCGCCGTCGCCGACTACCCGTCCCGGGGTCTTTCGATCCTCGCTCCCGGGAGCGTCGGCGGCGGCTGGGACTCCCGGGCGCGCGGCATCGGTTCCGCGCTCACCAGCTGCGAGATCATCGACGAGGACGTCACGGTCACCAACGCCCCGGGCGCGGGCGGCACCATCGGGCTCGCCCGGATGGCGGGGCGCAAAGGCGATCCGTACCAGCTGATGACCATGGACACGGTGACCATGATCGGCGGCGCCATCCAGAACCACTCCCCCGTGAAGCTGTCCGAGCTCACCCCCGTGGCGGGGCTCACGGTGAGCACCTCCGCGATCGTGGTGCCCGCCCGCTCCCCCTTCCACGACCTGCGCTCGGTGCTGGCCGCCATGCGCAAGGACCCCAAGCGGACGTCCTGGGTGGGCGGATCGCTGGGCGGCCCGGATCACATCATGGTGGCCGCCCTCGCCAAGGCCGAGGGCATCTCGGCGCGCAAGATCACATATGTGCCCACCGGTGGCGGCGGGGAGGTGCTCAACCTGCTGCTGAGCGGGGCCTCGAAGGTCGGCATCTCCACGCTGACGGAGGTCCGGCCGCAGATCGAGGCCGGGAAGCTGCGGGTCCTCGCGGTCAGCGGCGACAAGGCTCCCGAGGGCATCGACGCTCCCACCCTCGGCGCACTCGGCTACGGGGACGAGTCCGTGGTGAGCGTCGGCGGGGTCATGGCCCCGCCCGGGCTGAACGACGACGAACAGCGGGCGATCGTGAGGGTGGTGGACCGGATGCGCCGGACTTCGTGCTGGAAGCGGGCGTTGCGGCAGAACGACTGGAAGGACGTGTGGGTGCCGGGGAAGAAGTACGGCGCCCTGATCGACAAGCAGCAGCGCCAGGTCGGCCAGGCGCTCACGTCCGTGGGGCTCGGGTCATGAGCGCGCGGGACGAAACGATGAGCCCGAGGGACGCCACGGCGAACCCGGCGAACGGTGCCGCGGGCGCCGCCGCCCCGCCCGACGAGCGGCCCTGGAGCCCGCGGATAGCCGCGCTGCTCTTCCTCGCGGCGGGCGTGGCCGTGCTGGGCTGGGCGTTCGCCATCCCCGAGGGGGCCATCGACCAGGACGTGGGCCCCCGGGCGTTCCCGCTGCTGGTCGGTGTGGGGCTGTGCGTGGCAGCTTCGGTCGCCGTCGTCCAGGCGTTCCGCGGCAGCGATCCGGCGCTGACCGAGCAGGCGCGCGAGGAGGCCCGGCTGACCGAGTGGCGTCCGGTGGCGGCCCTGCTGGCGCTGCTGGTCGGCTATCTGTTCGCGCTCGCCCCCTGCGGCTACTGGCAGTCGACCGCCGTGCTCTTCGCGCTGGTCGCGCGGGTGCTCGGCAGCCGGCGGATCCTCCGTGACGCACTGATCGGCCTGGTGCTCGCGCTGGCCGTGTACTTCCTCTTCGACCGTCTGCTGGGCATCCATCTGCCGCCCGGCATCGTCCGATTGGCGTTCTGACCATGGATGTCCTCAACGACCTCATGGGCGGTTTCGGCAGCGCGTTCAGCCCTCTGCACCTGCTGCTGGCGTTCGCGGGCTGCACGCTCGGCTCGCTGGTCGGCGTGCTGCCCGGCCTGGGCCCCGCCACCACGGTGGCGCTGCTGCTCCCGCTCACCTTCGTCTTCGACCCCACCGGCGCGCTGGTGCTCTTCGCGGGCATCTACTACGGCGGGATGTACGGCGGCTCCACCACGGCGATCCTGCTGAACGTGCCCGGGGAGACCGCGTCGGTCCCCACCACCCTGGAGGGCCATCCAATGGCCCGCTCCGGGCGCGCCGGGGCCGCGCTCGCCACGGCCGCCATCGGCTCGTTCGTGGCGGGCACGATCTCCACCGTCGGGATCACCTTCGCGGGCCCGGCCATGGCGCAGATCGCCGAGAAGATCCAGCCCGCGGAGTACTTCGCGGTGATGGTCCTCGCCTTCGCCACGGTCACCGCGGTCGTGGCCGACGCCCCCGCGCGCGGGCTGTGCAGCCTCTTCCTGGGCCTGGCCATCGGGCTCGTCGGCATCGACAGCCTGACCGGCCAGGCGCGCTACACCTTCGGGGTGCCGGAGCTGTACGACGGCGTCCAGATCGTGGCCGTGGCCGTCGGCCTCTTCGCGATCGGGGAGGCGCTCTACACCGCGGCCCGGATGCGCCGGGCGCCCGAGGAGCAGATGCTCCCGGTGGGCGGCAGGATCGGGATGAGCCCGGAGGACTGGCGCCGGTCCTGGAAGCCGTGGCTGCGGGGTACGGCGATCGGGCTGCCGATCGGCGCCCTGCCCGCGGGCGGCGCTGAGATCCCCACGTTCCTCAGCTACAACGTGGAGAAGCGGCTGTCCCGGCACAAGAAGGAGTTCGGCAAGGGTGCCATCGAGGGCGTGGCCGGCCCCGAGGCCGCCAACAACGCCGCGTTCTCCGGAGTGCTGATGCCCCTGCTGACGCTGGGCATCCCCACCTCGGCGACGGCCGGTGTGCTGCTGATCGCGTTCCAGATGTACAACGTGCAGCCCGGCCCGCAGCTGTTCGAGACCCAGTCGGCGCTGGTCTGGACGCTGATCGCCAGCCTCTACATCGGCAACGTGATGCTGCTGGTGCTCAACCTGCCGCTGATCCCGCTGTGGGTGAAGCTCCTCCGGCTGCCCCGCCCGCTGCTCACGGCGGGCATCCTGGTCTTCGCCGCCCTGGGGGTGTACGCCCTCTCCCAGAACGCGGTCGACCTCGGCATCGCGGTGCTCTTCGGCCTCCTGGGCTTCGGCATGCGCCGCACCGGCTATCCCGTCGCCCCACTGATCCTGGGCGCCGTACTGGGCCCGATGGCGGAAACCCAGTTCCGCCGTGCGATGGCCTTCAGCGAGGGCGACTGGACGATCTTCTTCACCCGCCCGCTCTCCGCGGCGATCCTGCTCCTGTCCCTGATCGCCCTGGCCGGCCCGATGGCCGCCCGAGCGCTGCGCCGTTACCGGGACCGCGAGCCGGAACCGGTGGGCTGAACCCCGCAAGCCCCTGCCGGGCCCCCGCGCGAGCCATCCGCGCGGGGGCCCTTTGCGGAGATGACCGCCTTCGGGCTCAGCCGCGCGACCGCCGCCCGCCGGGCCACGGTAAGAACTCCCTCGGGGCGGGTGACGTCAGGGGACAGGTTCCCCACGCACACCTCTTGTCACCGAACGACCGGGTCCACAGAATCCTTCGGAGACCAGCTACGGCCCATATCGCGAACACGGTTCGACATATCGAATGGGAGTGGTTCCTCATGCGTCTCGTTCCTCGCCGCCTCCGCCTCCGTCCCCGCCTCCGCCGCCTGCCGCGCTTATCCCGCCCCGACCGCCCACGGCTGGGACGGCCACGGCCCGGACGCCTGGCCGGGGCGCTGCTGGCCGCTCTGCTGACCGCCACCGGGGTGGGCAATGTCGCGTACGCGGCACCCTCGGCCGACGCGGTGCCCACCGCCGATGCCGCCCCGCAGATCGACGTACCCGCCGCGCCCATGGGCTGGGCCTCCTGGAACAGCCTCGCCAGCCAGATCGACTACGACACGATCAAGGCCCAGGTGGACGCCCTGGTGTCGTCCGGCATGGCCGAGGCGGGGTACGAGTACGTCAACATCGACGAGGGCTGGTGGTGGGGCACTCGCGACAGCAAGGGCAACATCACCGTCGACACCGAGCAGTGGCCCGGCGGGATGAAGGCCATCGCCGACTACATCCACAGCAAGGGGCTCAAGGCCGGGATCTACACCGACGCCGGGAAGAACGGCTGCGGCTACTTCTACCCCACCCCGCCGGGCACCCCGCCCGCCCCGGGCAGCGGCAGCGAGGGCCACTACGAGCAGGATCTGCGGGCCTTCCAGGAGTGGGGCTTCGACTACGTCAAGGTCGACTGGTGCGGCGGCCAGGACGAGGGGCTCGACCAGGAGACCACCTACCGGGCGATCAGCGAGGCCAACAAGGCGGCGACCGCCGTCACCGGCCGCCGCCTGGTGCTGTCGCTGTGCGAATGGGGCTCGGGCCGGCCGTGGAACTGGGCCGCGGGCGTGGGCGATCTGTGGCGTACCAGCACCGACATCATCTACTGGGGCCAGACGCCCTCGGCCACCGCGATGCTGTCCAACTTCGACCAGGGCCTCCACCCCACCGCCCAGCACACCGGCTACTACAACGACCCGGACATGCTCATGGTCGGCATGAGGGGTTCCAACGCCACGCTCGACCGCACCCATATGAGCCTGTGGGCGGTCTCCGGTGCCCCGCTGCTCGCCGGGAACGACCTCACCACCATGACGCGCCAGACCGCGGGCACCCTCACCAACCCCGAGGTCATCGCCGTCGATCAGGACCCGCGCGGACTCCAGGGCGTGAAGGTCGCCGAGGCCGCGGCGGGGCTCCAGGTGTACGCCAAGGTGCTGTCCGGCACCGGGAAGCGCGCCGTGCTGCTGCTCAACCGCACCTCCGCCGCCAAGCCCATCACCGCCCGCTGGACCGATCTCGGGCTGACCGGCGCCCCCGCCTCCGTCCGTGACGTCTGGAAGCGCGCCTCGGTGGGCACCCACGGCGGCGGCTACACGGCCACCGTCCCGGCCGGGGAGGCCATGCTGCTGACCGTCTCGGGCACGGAGGCCCCCGGCACCGCGTACCAGAGCACCACCGGCTCCTTCACCGTCACCGCCGGGACGGCGGGGCTGAAACTGGCCGACATCACCTACGCGAACGGCGGCACCGCCCCGCGCACCGCCACCCTGCGCGTCGGCGGCCAGTACGCCACCACGCTCGCCCTGCCGCCCACCGGCTCCCCCACCGCCCGCCGCACCGTCTCCGTCCTGCTCTCCCTGGCCAAGGGCGCCAACACCGTGACCGTGAGCGGGGGCCCGGACACCATCACCGTCCAGGACCTCCCGGGCACCGACGGCGTCCAAGCCATCGGCGGCTGAACGGCGGGGCCCCCGCGCGAGTCGACCGCGCGGGGGCCCGTTTTCCGCCTGCCCGGTGTTCGGTGAGAAGACGATCACGCAGGCAGGGGTCTGGTGGGCGCTCCGGGTTACGGGGCGAGCAGCAGGTTGTTGGCGCGCTCCTTGGCCGCCGTGTAACGACGCGCGACATCCTGCCAGTTGACGACCTTCCACATGGCCTCGATGAAGTCCACCTTCTGGTTCTTGTACTGGAGGTAGAAGGCGTGCTCCCAGGCGTCGAAGACCAGGATCGGCACCGAGCCCTGCCCCACGTTCCCCTGGTGGTCATAGACCTGCTCGACCACCAGCCGCCCGCTGACCGGCTCGTACGCCAGCACGCCCCAGCCCGAGCCCTGGGTGGTGGCGGCCGCCTTGGACAGCTGGGCCTTGAAGCCCGCGAAGGAGCCGAAGTGCTCGGCGATGGCGTCGGCCAGCTCCCCGACCCCGTCCCTCTCCAGCGGCTCGCCGCCGCCGTCACCGGTCATGTTGTGCCAGTAGATGCTGTGCAGGATGTGGCCGGACAGATGGAAGGCCAAGTTCTTCTCGAGCCCGTTGATCGAGCCCCACTGATCCTTGTCCCGCGCCTCCGCGAGCTGCTCCATCGTGTCGTTGGCGCCCTTGACGTACGCGGCGTGGTGCTTGTCGTGGTGCAGCTCGATGATCTCGGGGCTGATGACCGGTGCCAGCTCCGAGTAGTCATACGGAAGTTCAGGAAGTGTGTAGATGGCCATGCGAAGCCCTTCGGACCGCTTATTGCAATTAACTTGCAAGTACAGGCTAGCAGCAAGAGCGTTTCCGGACCCTGCCGCGACACCCTCCGGCGCGGCCCTGCGGCGACGTCCGTCCGTAGTGGCCTGATCCGATCCCTGTACGGGGCGAACGGCGGCCCTATGATCAAAGGTCGCTCGAAGGGGGAGGGCATGGATCCGCAGATCGCCGATCTCGCCAGGACGGCGGGCACCACCATGGTCACGCTGATGGCCACCACTGCCTGGGAGTCGGCCAGGGACGGCCTGGTCTCGCTCTGGCAGAGGTTCCAGCCCAACAGAGCCGACGGCATCAGCGAGGAGTTCGAGGCCAGCCGCGACGATCTGCTGCTCGCGCGCGAGACGGGCGACGCGGAGTCCGAGGCGGAGCTGGCCGCCGAATGGCAGGGCCGGGTGCGTCGGCTGCTGCTGGCCCAGCCCGAGGTGGCGGACGAACTGCGCCGCATCCTCGACGAGTTGAGCCCCCGCCTCCCCGATCAGCGGCCCGCGGTCGGCGAGATCCGTATGACGGCCGAGGCGTCCGGCAGCGGCCGGGTCTACCAGGCCGGGCGCGACCAGCACATCAGCGAACGGTGAGCGACCCCATGCCGATCGACGGCCGCGCGTCGGGTCAGGGCCGGGTCTTCCAGACCGGCGGCGACCAGTACATCGAGGAGCATCACCACCACTACGGGGCCGGAACGGGGTCCCTCCTCGCACCGCAATCGGTCGGCCCGAGGCCGCCCCAGGGCGCGGCGGTCCCGGACTCCGTAAGGGTGCCGCTGGTCGGCCGGGCACCGGGCATCCTGCGGGACCGCGCCGACCTCATGGAGCGGCTGCGAGCGGCCGTCACCGGGCCCGGTGGCGACGTCCACGTCCTGCACGGCCTGGGCGGCTGCGGCAAGACGGCGGTGGCGCACGCGCTCTTCACGGAAGCCGTAAGGGACCACGGACGCGACGGGCTCTGGGTGAACGCCTCGGAGCGGATCTCCCTGCGCGCGGGCATGCTCGCCGTGGCGGGCGACCGGGGCGCGACCACCGGGGAGCTGGCCGCCGCGGCGGGCGGCCAGCGCGCCGCGGCCGACCTGGTCTGGCACTACCTGGACCACTCCGCCCAGCGCTGGCTGCTGGTCCTGGACAACGCGGACGACCCGACGGTCCTAGAGGAGGGCGGCTGGCTGCGCGCCAGCCCGCTGGGCACGGTCCTGGTGACCACGCGGCACGCGACGTCGCCGCTGTGGCGGGGCACGGGGTCGGCGAGCCATTCGCTGGGCGTACTGCCCCTGGACGACGCGGCGCAGGTCCTGTGCGACCTGGCCCCGGACGCGGGCACCGTCGAATCGGCGCAGAAGGTGGCACGGCGGCTGGGCTGTCTGCCGCTCGCCCTGACCCTGGCGGGCTCGCATCTGTCGCATCAACTTCTGGAGTCGTGGTCCATGGACGAGTACGACCGGAAACTGAGTGAGGACTCGACGGCACTCGTCGACCAGGGCGCGGCGAGCACCGGCAGCGGCCAGTCCCGCCATCTCGTCGGCCGCACCTGGCAGTTGTCCCTGGACGCCCTCGCCGGACAGGGCCTGCCGGAGGCCACGACGCTGCTACGGCTGCTGTCCTGCTGGGCGGCGGACCCGGTGCCGATCTCTTTGCTGATGCCGGTGGCTCGCGGTGAGGTGGATTTCGGCCACCTCGACCCGCCACTCGCGGCCGACCGGGTCGAGCCAGCGCTGCGCGGGTTGCTGGACCATTCGCTGATCGGGATGGTCGAGGCGGACGGCCGTCGGTGCGTACAGGCTCATGGGGTGCTGCTGGACAGCGTCGCGGCCGGGATTCCGGACGAGCAGCGTGGGGTGCTGGCCGAGGCGGCGGGGCAACTGCTGGAGGCGACGCTGCCGCCGGAGGATGCCGCACCGGTCGAGACGCGCACCGAGTTGAGGCTGCTGGCGCCGCACGCCTCCAGTCTGCTGCGCGGCTCTCCGGGCGAGGGGGCGGCCCGGTTGGCCGTACGCGTCGTGGAACAGCTCTTCACGGCTGGTGACTTCGCAGTGGCGTTGTCGATGTCCCTGGCCGTCGCGGACGAGGCCGAACGCCTTCTGGGCGAGGAGCACCCCGTGGCCCTGAGCGCGCGCCACATCATGGGCCGGACCCAGCACCGCATGGGGCGCTACACGGAGTCGGAGACGACACTCAGGCAGGTGCTGCGGAGCCGCGAGCGGATTCTCGGCGTCGACCATCCCGACACTCTGCGCACGTGTGCCGTTCTCCATGTCCCGGTCGCCATCCTCGGCCGGGTGGAAGAAGCGGTGCGGCTGCTGCGACGCGCGATCACCGGGCAGCGGCGGGTGCTCGGCGAGGATGCCGGGGAGACGCTCTTCAGCCGAGCGTGGCTCCTCGAGGTTCTGCCCCGGCTCGGCGACTCGGAGGAGTTCGATGAGGAGGCCCGGGTCGTCGAGGACTGTGAGCGCGCGTTGCCCCCCGGCCACCTCGCGACCCTCATGGCCCACCACAACCATGCCGAGGGGCTGAGGGTGTTGGGCCGGTATGTGGAGGCGGAGCCGGTGGCCCGCCGTGCTCTGGCCGAGCGCATCCGGTTCCAAGGTCCCGATCACCCGCAGACTCTGGCCGCCTTGAACCTGAAGGCTCGGGTCGCCCGTGGGTTGGGCAAGCTGGACGAAGCCATCACGGCGCTCCAAGAGGTGACCGAGCGCCGCGAACGGGTGCTCGGTCCCGAGCACCCGTTCGTCATACAGAACCGTGAGTCGCTCGCCGCCTGGCAAGCCGAGGCCGAAGCCCAGCCCTGATCAGCCCTCCTGGCGGGCCACCGCCACCCGCTGCCGTACGAAGCCGATGATCGCGAGGGCGATCGCCATCACCGCCGTGGCGTACAGCTGGCTGCGGGTATCGGCCTCGCGCAGCATCAGCAGCAGCACCCCGACCGTGGCGGCCAACGCGACCCAGGTCAGATACGGGAAGAGCCACATCTTCACCACGAGCTTCTCCGGGGCCTCCCGCTGCAAGCGGCTCCGCATCCGCAGCTGGGCGGCGGCGATGAAGCCCCAGACCACCAGCACCGCGGCGCCGACCATGTTGAGCAGCCACTTGAAGATGGTGTCCGGCCACCAGTAGCTGAGCAGCACCGCGACGAAGCCGAAGAAGGAGGAAGCGAGCACGGTGAGGCGGGGCACGCCGCCGGTGACCCGGCCCAGGAAGGCGGGGCCCTCGCCGCGGGCGACCAGGGAGTAGGACATCCGGGAGGCGCCGTAGATGTTGGCGTTCATCGCGGAGAGCAGCGCGATCAGCATGATCACGTTCATGATGTCGCCGGCCGCGGGGATGTCGAGGTGGTTGAGCACGGCCACGTACGGGCCGTTCTCCACCACGGACTTGTCGTTCCACGGGATGAGCGTGACCACGACCAGCATCGAGCCGACGTAGAAGAGGGCGATGCGCCACATCGCGGTGCGCACCGCGCCCGCGACGCTCTTGACCGGGTTCTCGGACTCGGCCGCCGCGATCGTCACCGTCTCCAGGCCGCCGTACGCGAAGACGGAGGCCAGCAGGCCGACGACCAGGCCGTTCACCCCGTTGGGCAGGAAGCCGCCGTCACCGCTGAGATGGGCGCCGCCCGGGGCGTCGGTGCCCGGGAGGACGCCGAGGATCGCGAGCACGCCCAGGACGAGGAAGATCGTGATCGCGGCGATCTTCAGCGCGGCGAACCAGAACTCGAATTCGCCGAAGTTGCTGACCGCCGCGAGGTTCGTGCCGCAGAACATCGCCATGAAGAGGGCGACCCACATCCAGGATTCGCTGCCCGGGAACCACTGGACCATGATCCCGGCGGCGCCGATCGCCTCGGCGGCGATGCCCACGCACAGCAGGATCCAGAACATCCAGCCCACCGTGAACCCCGCCCAGGGCCCGATCGCCCGCTCGGCGTGCACGGAGAACGAGCCGGAGGCCGGGTTGGCCGCCGACATCTCGCCGAGCATCCGCATCACGAGCATCACCAGCAGCCCGGACACCGCGTAGGCGACCACGATCGACGGACCGGCGGCGGCGATTCCGGCGCCGGAGCCGACGAACAGCCCCGCGCCGATCACGCCACCGAGGGCGATCATCGACAGATGGCGCTGTTTGAGGCCGTGGGAGAGCGGCGGCGTGGCGCTCGCGCCCGTGCCGGTCGCCTCGGCGGCGCCGGATGGCGTCGAGGACGCGGATGTCCGGTTCATTCTTCTTCTCTGTCCCTTACGAGCGCCGGTGACGGATGCAAAACGCCCCTAGTGTGAAGGGCGTGTCCCATGGGGACAACATCGCGGACAATCTTTTCTGGATATCGGACACTTGCCTCACGCTCCGTATCAAGGCCGTCTGCCGGAAGCTGCCAAGCCGCTGCGTCCGGCTTTGTGGCCATCCGACGGTGTCCGCGGCCCCCACGCTGGGTTAGCGTCGCGGTATCCACCCTCTGACCTGGGAGCATCGCTGATGAGCACGGTTTCTGCCGCCGCCACACCCGGTACGGTCCTCGCGGACGCGATCTTTCCCGCCCGGCGCGTCCTGGCCCGCGACACCGCGCTGGTCGTCGGGGGCGCCGTGCTCACCGGCCTCGCGGCCCAGATCTCGGTGCCCGTCCCCGGCTCGCCGGTGCCGGTGACCGGCCAGACCTTCGCCGCCCTGCTGGTGGGCACCTCGCTGGGGGCCCGGCGCGGCTTCCTGTCGCTGGCGCTGTACACCCTGGTCGGCATGGCGGGCGTGCCGTGGTTCGCCGAGGGCAGCTCCGGTGCCGCCATGCCGTCGTTCGGCTATGTGCTCGGCATGCTGCTGGCGGCCACCGTGGTGGGCGCGCTCGCCCGACGCGGCGGCGACCGCGGGGTGCTGCGCACCGCGGGCACCATGGCGGTCGGCTCGGCGGTCACCTACGCCGTGGGCGTCCCGTACCTGGCGCTGGCCACCCACATCTCCCTCGGCGAGGCGATCGCGGCCGGGCTGACCCCGTTCCTGATCGGTGACGCCCTGAAGGCCGCCCTGGCGATGGGCGCGCTGCCGGCCGCCTGGAAGCTGGTGGGCCGCCGCGGCTGACCCCACGGAAGCCGACAGAAATAGGGCCCCCGCGCGGTCGACTCGCGCGGGGGCCCTGCCGTGGCGACGGCGGAGGAGCGGAGGAAGGGTCAGTCGAAGATCGGGCCGACCGTACGGGTCCGCTTGATCTCGTAGAAGCCGGGGATCGAGGCGACCATCAGGGTGCCGTCCCAGAGCTTGGCGGCGTCCTCGCCCTTGGGGGCCGGGGTGACCACGGGGCCGAAGAAGGCGATCTGCTCGCCGTCCGCGCCCGGGACGGCGATCACGGGGGTGCCCACGTCCTGGCCGACCAGGTCGATGCCCTCCTTGTGGGAGGCGCGCAGCTCGGTGTCGTACGCGTCGGAGTCGGCGAAGTCGGCGAGCTCGGCGGGAAGGCCGGCCTCCTCGAGGGCGGCCACGATCGTCTCGCGGTTCTTCTCCAGGCCCTGGTTGTGGAAGCGGGTGCCGAGGGCGGTGTAGAGGGCGCCGAGGACCTCGCTGCCGTGCTTCTGCTCGGCGGCGATGCAGACCCGGACCGGGCCCCAGGCGGTCTTCAGCAGCTCGCGGTACTCCTCGGGCAGCTCATCGAGCTTGGGCTCGTTGAGCACGGCCAGGCTCATGACGTGCCAACGCACCTCGACCGGGCGCACCTTCTCCACCTCGAGCATCCAGCGCGAGGTCATCCAGGCCCAGGGACACAGCGGATCGAACCAGAAATCGGCGGGCGTCTTGGCAGTATCGGTCACGGTTTCTCCTCAAGCGGGCGCGTTGGTATCGCAAACGAATAGAGCGCTGGCTGCTTCAGCCAACGCACGCGGAAGGGGGCTCATTCCCCGATGCCGTGTGTCGGTGCCCCGTGACATGATTTCCGCTGTCCGATATCCGAGATGCGAGACATTGGCGAGGGAGCCGCGTCGTGCCCGGTGAGAACCTGACCCGTGACGAGGCCCGTGAGCGGGCGAAGCTGCTGGCCGTCGAGGGTTACGAGGTGGCGCTCGATCTGCGGTCCGCGGTGGGTGAGCACACCGGGTCCGGGCCGCGCACCTACCGCTCCACCACCACGATCCGCTTCCGCTGCGCCGAGCCGGGCGCGGCGACCTTCGCCGATCTGCTGGCGCCCTCGGTGACCTCGGTGCGGCTCAACGGGCGGGAGCTGGACCCGGCGGCGGTCTTCGACGGCTCCCGGATCGCGCTGGAGGGCCTCGCCGCGGAGAACGAGCTGGTGGTGGACGCGCAGTGCGCGTACAGCAGGACCGGCGAGGGACTGCACCGCTTCGTGGACCCGGAGGACGGCGAGGTCTACCTCTACACCCAGTACGAGCCGGCCGACGCCCGCCGGGTCTTCGCCAACTTCGAACAGCCGGACCTCAAGGCCCCGTTCACCTTCTCGGTGACCGCCCCGGAGGGCTGGACGGTGCTGAGCAACGGGGCGGTGGACCGGGTGGTGCCGTCCGGCGCCGACGATGCCACCACGACCAGCCACTTCGTGACCACCCGGCCCATCTCGACGTACATCACGGCCGTGGTCGCCGGTCCGTACCACTACGAGAGCGACCTCTACCGCCGCACACTGCCGGACGGCTCGGCGCTGGAGATCCCGCTGGGCGCGCTGTGCCGCAAGGGGCTGGCCAAGCACTTCGACGCGGATGACATCTTCACCGTCACCAAGCAGGGCCTGGACTTCTTCCACGACCACTTCGACTATCCGTACCCGTTCGGCAAGTACGACCAGGCGTTCGTGCCGGAGTACAACCTCGGCGCGATGGAGAACCCGGGCTGTGTGACCTTCCGGGAGGAGTTCATCTTCCGCGGCAAGGTCACCCAGGCGTCGTACGAGGGCCGGGCGAACGTCATCCTGCACGAGATGGCGCATATGTGGTTCGGCGACCTGGTGACCATGGAGTGGTGGGACGACCTGTGGCTCAAGGAGTCGTTCGCCGACTTCATGGGGGCCTTCTCGCTGGTCGGGGCGACCCGCTTCACCGACGGCTGGATCACCTTCGCCAACCGCCGCAAGGCATGGGCGTACCGCGCCGACCAGCTGCCGTCCACCCATCCGATCACGGCCGACATCCGTGACCTGGAGGACGCCAAGCTCAACTTCGACGGGATCACCTACGCCAAGGGCGCGTCCGTGCTCAAGCAGCTGGTGGCCTATGCCGGGCAGGACGCCTTCCTGGAGGGCGCGCGGCGCTACTTCAAGCGGCACGCGTACGGCAACACCCGGCTGTCGGACCTGCTGTCGGTGCTCGGCGAGACCTCGGGGCGGGACATGGCCACGTGGTCGCGCGCCTGGCTGGAGACCGCGGGGGTCAACACGCTGACCCCGCAGGCCACCTATGACGCCGAGGGGCACATCACCGAGCTGGCGGTGATCCAGGAGGCCGCCGACAGTGCTGGTTCCGATGGTGCGGCTCCGCCGCGTGGCACTCTGCGGCCGCACCGGGTGGCCGTCGGGCTGTACCGCAAGGAGGCCCCGGCCGGGGAGCGCCCCGGGGCGCTGGTGCGCTACGCCCGCGCCGAGGTGGACGTCGACGGCCCCCGTACGGTGATCCCCGAGCTGACCGGCGCCTCCCGGCCCGATCTGATCCTGGTCAACGACGACGACCTCACCTACTGCAAGATCCGCTTCGACGAGGGCTCGCTGGACACCCTGCGGGAGCACCTCGGCGAGCTGACCGACCCCCTCGCCCGCGCCCTGAGCTGGTCCGCGCTGTGGAACCTCACCCGCGACGCGCTGCTGCCCGCCCGCGACTACCTGGAGCTGGTGCGGCGGTTCGCCGGGGCCGAGAGCGACATCGGGGTGCTCCAGATGGTCCAGGCGTGGGCGCTGTCCGCCCTGCACCACTACTCGGCGCCGGAGGCGCGCGAGGAGGCCGCCGTCCGGCTGGCCGAGGGCGCGCTGAGCGAGCTGCGGCTGGCCGAGCCCGGCAGCGGGCACCAGCTGGCCTGGGCGCGGTTCTTCGCGCAGGTGGCCGTCGCCGACGCCGAGCTGCGGCTGCTGCGCGGGCTGCTGGACGGCACGGCCCGGATCGACGGGCTGGATGTGGACCAGGAGCTGCGCTGGACGTTCCTGGCCGCGCTGGCCTCGAGCGGTCAGGCCGACGAGGCGCTGATCGGCGCCGAGCTGGCCCGCGACGACACCGCCTCCGGCAAGCGCCACCAGGTGCGGTGCCTGGCCGCCCGGCCCTCCGCCGCGGTCAAGGCCGAGGCGTGGGACGCGGTGGTGGAGTCCGACCGGCTCTCCAACGCCCTGGTGGAGGCCACCATCTCCGGTTTCGACCAGCCGGGGCAGCGGGAGCTGCTGGCGCCGTACGCACCGCGCTACTTCGAGGTGATCGAGCGCGTCTGGCAGGAGCGGTCGATCGAGATCGGGATGGCGATCGTGCGCGGCCTGTTCCCGGCCGCCCAGGGCGACACCCCCACCCTGGAGGCGGCCGACGCCTGGCTGGACGGCCACCCGGACGCGGCCCCCGCGCTGCGCCGGCTGGTCCTGGAGGCCCGCGACGACCTGGCCCGCGCCCTGCGCGGCCAGGAGTGCGACGCGCGGGCGGCCGGCTGACGCACACGTTCGACCGAAGCGGGAGCTCCTCCGGGAGAAGCGGGGGGCTCCTTCGGAAGAAGCGGGGGAGCTCCTTTCGGCATTCGAACTGCCGTACTTTAGTACGGTGTTGTCCGCTTTTGTCGACGACTGTGTAACAGCGGTTAGCGGGTGGAGCGGGCGCGGGAATGGCGGTGGCATGAGCCACAACACGCCGCTGTCCCCCCGCCCCCTCCATCACCTCTCGGACGTCCAGCGCCGGGTCCTGACGACACGTCAGCTGCGCGAGCACGGTGTGACCGCGTCCGTCGCCGCCGAGCGCTGCCGGGCCGACGGGCCCTGGCAGCAGATCCTGCCGGGCGTCCATCTGCTCCACCCGGGCCCGGCGACCAGCGAGGAGCGGCTGCTGGCCGCGCTGCTGTACACCGCGAGCCGTGGCCAGGGCGCCGACGGATCGGCGCCGGACGGCGGCGAGCCGGGCGGCGAGGCGATGATCACCGGGCTGGCGGCGCTCGCCCTGCGCCACTTCTCCTCCGCTCCCCCGCTGGCCTCCCTCGACCACATCGACGTCCTGGTGCCGCGCACCCGGCGGCTGCGCGCCACCGGCTTCGTCCGCTTCGTCCGGGCCGGCGCCCTGCCCGCCCCCCAGTACCTCGCGGGGGTGCCCACCGCACCGGTGGCCTCCGCCCTCGCCGACGCCGTCGCCCGGCTCACCGACGCCGTACTGGTCCGCAGGCTGCTCACCGAGTCCGTGCGGCACGGTCACTGCGAGGCCGCGGCCGTGGTCGCGGAGCTGAACTCGGCCCGGCTGCTGTCCCGGCCGCATGTCGTGGACGCCGTGGACGCGCTGCTCGCCGAGGGCCGGGCGATCGCCGAGGGGCGGCTGTACGACATGGTGCGCGGCCACCATCTGCCCGAGCCGCTGTGGAACGTGGAGCTGCGGCTGCCCGGCGGGCCCGCCCTCGGCGGGGTGGACGCCTACTGGCGTGAGCAGGCGGTGGCGGTGGAGATCGACGCCCGGGCGCCGCGCCAGGACGAGGAGCTCTGGCGCGGCGGTTTCGGCCGCAAGCGCGAGCACCTGGAGCGGCTCGGGATCACGGTCGTGCGCGTGACCCCGAAGAGGCTCCGGGAGTCACCGGAGGAGCAGGCCGCGGTGGTCCGTACCGCCCTGATCGCGGCGGCCGACCGCGACCCGGCCCCCTATGTGGTGGTCCTGCCGCGCTGAGGCGCCCGCCGGACGGCTCAGGGCTTGCGCAGCAGCAGCTCGGTGTTGCGGTCCGTCGAGTCGCCGGCCAGCTTCTGGCTGGCGCCGGGCGCGTTGAAGGACAGCTCGCGGTAGAGGGCCGCGAGACCGGTCTGGGACAGGTCCGAGAAGTCCGTACGGTGCGGCGCGGCCGACTCGATGAGCGTGGTGAACAGGGAGATCGTGCCGTCGTGGTTGTCCACGACCTCGAACACCCGGGCCAGCTGGGGGAAGTCCACATGCGAGGCGGTGGTGATCTCCCAGAAGGTGCCGCGCGGGGTGATCTCGTTCTGGTGGCTGTGGCCGTTGATCCAGGCCAGCACCTTGGGGTGGCGCTGGAAGAGGGCGACGATCTCGTCGCCGCCGTGCCGGGCCTCGCCCGGGCGGCCCGGGTCGTGGTTCATGTTGTCCAGGCTGCGGCTGTAGTGGTGGCTGAAGACGATCACGTAGTCGTCCTTGTGGGCCTTCAGCGTCCGCTCCAGCCAGCGCAGTTGGGCGGTGCCGAGCGAACCGGTGTAGTGGCCGCCCGGGTCGGTGGTGTCCAGGCTGATGCCGATCATGTTCTCGGAGATCCGGAACGAGTAGTAGAGCGTGCCCTGCTCGAGGTTGGCCTTGGTGTAGCCGTGGCCGACCGGACCGGAGCCGGTGGCGGCCGGGTCGAGGTGCGCGGCCAGGTACTCGGTCTGGGTGAAGGGCGCGCGGCGCTCGTCGGGGGTGACCGTGCGCATGTCCTTGGCATGCGCGTCGAGCAGCGCCTTCAGATCCGCGCCCTTGGGGTCGGCCCCCTTGCGCGTCCCCTTGTAGATCGCCTCGGCCTCCGCGGCCGGGATGATCTCCAGCTTGCGCTTCCCGGTGGCGAAGTCCGCGTAGTAGTCGTGGCCGAGCGAGTAGACACCGCCCGCCAGATCGTCGTGGTTGCCGATGGTGGAGTACCACGGCAGCCGCAGCCCGGGGCTGTTGACCGTGCGCAGCGCAGCCTCCAGGAAGCCGTCGATGCGCGGGAAGCCGGCCTTCTTGTCGGAGTCGCGCAGCGCCTCCTCGGGGTGCCAGAACTCCTTGAGCCCGCTGTTCTGGACGCCCTCGTAGCGGCGCGGATCGCCGGTGTTGGGGGTGATCCGGCCGCCGTTCATGGCGGTCAGGAACCAGTCCAGTTCGATCTTGGCGTTGTTGTCGGTGTTGTCGCCGGTGGTCATGACGAACGACAGCGGCGCCCCGGTGGCCGGTCCGCCGCGCAGCCCGTTGATCCGCTCGATGAGCGAGGCGACCCCGGCGATGGTCAGCGCCTCGTGCGGCCGCCACGCCCCGGCGCGGCCCGAGCGCAGGAACTCGTAGCGCATCGGGTGCTGGACATCGGTCAGATGCAGATCCGTGAGCTGGACGAACGAGGCGAGCGCGGTGCGCCGGTCCGCGCGGCCGCCCTTGGCGCCGGTGATCTCGGTGCGGACCTCGCGGGCCCAGGCGGGGCCGTCGGCGAGCCGCCGGTAGCCGGTGGCGCCGTGTGCGGCCGAGAACGTCTCCAGCGTCGTACCGGCCGTCGAGGGCGCCGCCGGGGCCTGCACCACCCGGCGGCCCGCGGCGTGCGCGGTGGCGGGCTGCGAGGCACCGGCCGAGCCGCTGCCGGGACCGAAGGCGATTCCCAGGCCGGCCGTGGCACCGGTGGCGGTGGCGGCGGCGAGGAAGGTGCGCCGGTCGAGGGTGGCGACGGCAGCTGCGGCGGACCGTACGGACCGTATGCGGGACATGCGCGATCTCCCCGAGTGGACACGCGGTGACGGGCGGGCAGCGACGCTGCCCTCACCTCGGATCGTTGGCATCGGGGATGGCTTGGGAGTGAACGAGACGGCAACGCGGGTCGCCGATCTCCACACGTGGATCTTGGCGGCAGCAAACGGTCATCGCGCCCTTGTGAACAGGAATTCTTCCGCTCACTCGGCGTTCATCAGATCTGGGAACCGCCCCCGCCATATCCGGGAACCGCCCTCACCGTGGGATACATCACGGGACGGTAACGGACCCGCCTGAGACACTTGCCAGGAGGGTAGGCGCCTCGAACAGGCACAACCAAGGAAAAGGGCTGATATGAGGATCGGAATCGTCGGAGCGACCGGCCAGGTCGGCGGAGTGATGCGCAGGGTGCTCGCCGAGCGTGATTTCCCGGCCGAGCAGCTGCGGCTGTTCGCCTCCGCCCGCTCGGCCGGCCGTACGCTCCCGTGGCGCGGCACCGAGATCACCGTCGAGGACGCCGCCACGGCCGACTACTCCGGTCTGGACATCGTCCTGTTCTCCGCGGGCGGCGCCACCTCCAAGGCGCTGGCCGAGAAGGTCGCCGCGCAGGGCCCGGTCGTGATCGACAACTCCTCGGCCTGGCGGATGGACCCCGAGGTGCCGCTGGTCGTGGCCGAGGTCAACCCGCACGCCGCGGTGGACCGCCCCAAGGGGATCATCGCCAACCCGAACTGCACCACGATGGCCGCCATGCCGGTGCTGCGCCCGCTGCACGCCGAGGCCGGACTCACCGCCCTGGTGGCCACCACCTACCAGGCCGTCTCCGGCTCCGGTCTTTCCGGCGTGGCCGAGCTCGACGGCCAGATCCGCAAGACCGCCGACCGCGCGGCCGAGCTGACCCACGACGGCGCGGCGGTGGACTTCCCCGAGCCCGGGGTCTACGCCCGCCCGATCGCGTTCAATGTGCTCCCGATGGCCGGGAAGATCGTCGACGACGGCCGGTTCGAGACCGACGAGGAGCAGAAGCTCCGCAACGAGAGCCGCAAGATCCTGGAGATCCCGGAGCTGAAGGTGTCCGGCACCTGTGTCCGGGTCCCGGTCTTCACCGGCCACTCGCTCCAGGTGAACCTCCGCTTCGAGCGTCCGATCAGCGTGGAGCGCGCCTATGAGCTGCTGGCCGCGGCCCCGGGCGTGGCGCTCTCGGAGATCCCGACCCCGCTCCAGGCGGCGGGCCAGGACCCCAGCTATGTGGGCCGGATCCGGGTGGACGAGACGGTCGAGCACGGTCTCGCGCTGTTCCTCTCCAACGACAACCTGCGCAAGGGCGCGGCGCTGAACGCGGTGCAGATCGCCGAGCTGGTGGCAGCCGACCTGACCTGACGCCCGAGTCTCGGCTCGGACGCACGCGTCCCGGCCCGGCGGGGAGCGGCCCGGCGGCCGCTCCCCCCGGGGGGACGAAATGTCTACCGGCACCGACCGTCCGACGTGCGAGGATGGCCATCCGCCTGACGCATGGCGTACCGCACATGACGAACGGGAGTTAGCCGACGTGCCTGGCACCAACCTCACAAGGGAGGAAGCGCAGCAGCGGGCGCGCCTCCTCACGGTGGACGCGTACGAGATCGAACTGGACCTGAGCGGCGCCCAGGAGGGCGGTACCTACCGCTCCGTGACCACGGTGCGCTTCGACGCCGCCGAGTCGGGCGCGGAGTCGTTCATCGACCTGGTGGCGCCCACGGTGCACGAGGTGGTGCTGAACGGCGAGGCGCTCGACCCGAACGAGGTCTTCAAGGACTCGCGGATCGCGCTTCCGGGGCTGCTCGCCGGGCGCAACGAGCTGCGGGTGGTCGCGGACTGCGCGTACACCAACACCGGTGAGGGGCTGCATCGCTTTGTCGACCCGGTCGACCAGCAGGCGTACCTCTACACCCAGTTCGAGGTGCCCGACGCCCGCCGGGTGTTCGCCAACTTCGAGCAGCCCGACCTGAAGGGCACGTTCCAGTTCACCGTGACGGCGCCCGAGGGCTGGACGGTGATCTCCAACTCGCCGACGCCGGAGCCGAAGGACAACGTCTGGCGGTTCGAGCCGACCCCGCGCATCTCCACGTACATCACCGCGCTGATCGTCGGCCCGTACCACAGCGTGCACAGCTCCTACGAGAAGGACGGCCGCTCGGTGCCGCTGGGCATCTACTGCCGTCCCTCGCTCGCGGAGTACCTCGACTCGGACGCGATCTTCGCGGTGACCCGGCAGGGCTTCGCGTGGTTCGAGGAGAAGTTCGACTACGCGTACCCGTTCGCCAAGTACGACCAGCTCTTCGTGCCGGAGTTCAACGCGGGCGCGATGGAGAACGCGGGCGCGGTGACCATCCGCGACCAGTACGTCTTCCGCTCCAAGGTGACGGACGCGGCGTACGAGACGCGCGCCGAGACCATCCTCCACGAGCTGGCCCACATGTGGTTCGGCGACCTGGTCACCATGGAGTGGTGGAACGACCTGTGGCTGAACGAGTCGTTCGCCACCTACACCTCGATCGCCTGCCAGGCCCACGCACCGGGCAGCAGGTGGCCGCACTCCTGGACCACCTTCGCCAACTCCATGAAGACCTGGGCCTACCGGCAGGACCAGCTGCCGTCCACCCACCCGATCATGGCCGAGATCAACGACCTGGACGACGTCCTGGTCAACTTCGACGGGATCACGTACGCCAAGGGCGCCTCGGTGCTCAAGCAGCTGGTCGCGTACGTCGGGATGGACGAGTTCTTCCGTGGCGTCCAGGCGTACTTCAAGCGCCACGCCTACCAGAACACCCGGCTGTCGGACCTGCTCGGCGCGCTGGAGGAGACCAGCGGGCGGGATCTGAAGACCTGGTCCAAGCAGTGGCTGGAGACGGCGGGCATCAATGTGCTGCGGCCGGAGATCGAGACGGACGCGAGCGGCACGGTGACCTCCTTCGCGGTGCGGCAGGAGGCCCCGGCGCTCCCGCCGGGCGCCAAGGGCGAGCCAACCCTGCGGCCGCACCGCATCGCCATCGGGCTCTACGACCTCAACCCGACCGGCAAGCTGATCCGCTCCGAGCGCATCGAGCTGGACGTGGACGGCGAGCTGACCGAGGTACCGCAGCTGACCGGCACGAAGCGGTCCGCGGTGATCCTGCTCAACGACGACGACCTCACCTACGCGAAGGTCCGGCTGGACCCGGACTCGCTGGCCGTGGTCACCGAGCACCTGGGCGACTTCGAGGAGTCGCTGCCGCGCGCGCTGTCGTGGGCCTCGGCCTGGGACATGGTCCGCGACGGCGAGCTGGCCACCCGCGACTACCTCGCGCTGGTGCTCTCGGGCATCGCCAAGGAGTCGGACATCGGCGTCGTCCAGTCGCTGCACCGCCAGGTGAAGCTGGCCCTGGACCTGTACGCGGCGCCGGACTGGCGTGAGACGGGCCTGGCCCGGTGGACCGAGGCCACGCTGGACCACCTGCGGGCGGCGGCGCCGGGCAGCGACCACCAGCTGGCCTGGGCGCGTGCCTTCACCGCGACCGCCCGCACCGACGCCCAGCTGGACCTGGTCTCCGGGCTGCTCGAGGGCACCGAGACGATCGAGGGCCTGACCATCGACACCGAGCTGCGCTGGGCCCTGCTGGAGCGGCTCGCCGCCACGGGGCGGGCGGACGAGGCCGCCATCGCGGCGGAGCTGGAGCGCGACAAGACCTCCGCGGGCGAGCGGCACGCCGCGACGGCGCGGGCCGCGCGGCCGACACCGCAGGCCAAGGCGGAGGCGTGGGCGTCGGTCGTGGAGAGCGACAAGCTGCCGAACGCGGTGCAGGAAGCCGTGATCGGCGGTTTCGTCCAGACCGATCAGCGGGAGCTGCTGGCGCCGTACGCGGAGAAGTACTTCGCGGTGGCGAAGGACGTCTGGAACAGCCGCAGCCATGAGATGGCGCAGCAGATCGTGGTGGGCCTGTACCCCTCGCTCCAGGTCTCGCCGGAGACCCTGGACGCCACGGACGCGTGGCTGGCGTCCGCCGAGCCGACGGCGGCGCTGAGGCGTCTGGTGACGGAGTCGCGGGCAGGCATCGACCGCGCGCTACGGGCACAGGCGGCGGACGCGGCGGCGGGCTGACCGGGTGCGGGGGGGTGGTTGGAGTTTCTTCACCCCCACCTCCCCCCCAACCCCCTTT
>NZ_JBQTCE010000009.1:230736-242588 GCF_052665095.1 Streptomyces sp. NEAU-174
GGGGGGGGTGGACGGGGTGTGACGCTGGGCGGGCCCGTCCCCCCCCCACGCCCCCGCGAAACCTGGTTGTGGGCAACGCGTTCCAGGTTGTGGGCAATCGTTCCGCGGGGCGGAACGGGTGGGCACAACCCACCCACCGGGGTGCACCCGGGAGCGATGGCTCAGCCAGGGACTGGCTGGGCCGCGCCGGGTCGGCCCGTCCCTGGCCAGGGTTTCGTTGCCGGGTACCGGCCGGTGGCCGGTTTGTGCCCACCCGTTCCGCCCCGCAGAACGATTGCCCACAAACCGGTCAGCTGGGGTCGCGTAAGGCCAGGCGGGCCATATCGCCGTATTGGTGGAGGAGGTCCGGGTACGCCGACGCGGCGACCCGGAGCCAACGTTCCGCTTCCTCCTCGCGCCCCAGCCCCCGCAACGCCTCCGCCAACCAGTACGGCGCCTCCGCATGCTCCCCCTCACACGCCATCCGCAACAGCGGCTCCGCCTCCGCACACGCCCCCCGCCGCACCATGCTCCGCCCCGCGAGAAACGCGGGCGGAACGAGACCCCTGCGCGCGGCGCGCACATACCAGCGCTCGGCGTGCTGCGGATCCCCGCCGCGCTCCTCCGACGTCCAGCCCAGCCACCACGCGGCGCGCCCATGCCCCAGGTCGGCCGCCCGGCGGAACCAGATCTGGGCGGTGCGCCGGTCCCGGGCCTCGTCATAGATCCGGCCGATGTCATACGCCGCACCGGCGTCGCCCTCCGCCGCCGCGGGCTCGTAGTACGGCACCATCCGCAGCCCCTTGGCGCCGCCCCCTTCGTACAGCATCCGCCCGAGGGCGAGCAGGGCGCGCGGGGTGCCCGCCTTGCGGTACCACTCGGCGGCCTCCGGGAGCCGGTACAGCCGGTCCAGCGCGTCGGCGTACGCGAACCAGGCGTCCGGGCCGCCCTCCTCGGCGCGGGCCCGCAGCCCGGGAAGCCGCTCCTCCCACTCGGCGGGCGGCATCCGCTCAGGGTCGGCCCGAATCGCGGCGATGTCCCGAAGCGCCGCGGCGATCCGCTCCTCGCCCTCGTCGAAGCGCTCCTCGAAGCCCTCGTCGGAGTTCTCCTCGACCCCGTCGCCCCCCGCCGCCCGCAGCCACCGCTCCGCCTCCCCCAGCCGCCGCTGCCGCACACACAGCACCCCGAGGTTGAAGCAGGCCCACATATGGCCGCCGTCCGCCGCGTCGGCCGTGCGGTACCACTCCTCGGCGGTGCGCAGTTCGCCGTTCTCCTCCGCCCAGACGCCGAGGACGTACGCCGCGCCGTCGTAGCCCCGCTCATGGGCGCGTTCGACGAGGGCGCGGGCCTCGGCCCAGCGGCTGTCGTCGCGGGCGATGAAGAGGGCCTGGTCCACCAGCGCCTTGGCGCCGCCGACCGCGGCCGCGCGGGCGTACAGCGCCTCGGCCTCCGCGACCATCCGGGGGTAGCGCTCGAACATCGCCCTGCGCTCCGGGTCGAGCAGTTCGCGCAGCGCCTCGTACGCCTCCTCGGGGTCGCCCTCGGCCTCCGCCAGGGCGAGGGCCGCGCGCCAGCCGTCCAGGTCCCTCAGCATGCTCTGGATGGCCCGGCGGCTGTGAGCAGCGACGTCGTCACCCTCGGCGGACGCCTCGGCCAGCCGCGCGAGCGCGGTGTCCCATTCGCCACGCGCGGCCAGCAGCACGGCGCCGTTGGTCTTGCACTCGACGCTGCCGAGCACGGCCCCGTGCTCGTACCACCGCTCGGCGCCGGCCGTGTCACCGGCCTCCTGGAGCAGCCGGGCCAGGCCGAACGCACAGCCGCCGTCGCGATCGGCGGCCGTGCGGTACCACCGCTCGGCCTCGGCGAACTCGCCGCGGTCCTTATGGCAGATCGCGAGCGTGCGCGAGGCCTCCGCGTCCCCGGCGTCGGCGGCCCTGGCCCACCAGGGCAGGGCCTCGTCCAAACGGCCCCGGCCGGTGAGGAGTTCGGCGTAGGCCCGGTACGCGCCCGGCTTACCGGCCGCCGCCGCGGCCCTCAGCCGGGCCGCGTCGGCTTCCGGATCCACCGCCGCATCTTGCGATGAATGTTCGACCATCACCCGATGGTGCCAGAGTGATCACGACCGTTCGGCACGGGCCCTGCGACGGGCCAGCAACGCCTCGCGCTTCTCGTCGAACTTGGCGGCCTGATCGTCCAGTCCGCCCATGTAGAGCCCCAGTTCCTCCTGCGCCTTGAGCCCCTCCGGGCCGAGCCCGCCGATCTCCAGGACCTTCAGGAAGCGCAGCACGGGCTGGAGGACGTCGTCGTGGTGGATGCGCAGGTTGTAGATGCCGCCGATGGCGATCTGGGCGGCGGCGCGCTCGAAGCCGGGCATGCCGTGGCCCGGCATCCGGAAGTTGACCACCACATCGCGGACGGCGCCCATGGTCTGGTCGGGGGCCAGCTCGAACGCCTTCCCGAGCAGGTTCCGGTAGAAGATCATGTGCAGGTTCTCATCGGTGGCGATGCGCGCCAGCATCCGGTCGCAGACCGGGTCGCCGGAGTGATGGCCGGTGTTGCGGTGCGAGATGCGGGTGGCCAGCTCCTGGAAGGCGACGTACGCCACGGTGTGCAGCATGCTGTGCTGGTTGTCCGATTCGAACCCCTCGCACATGTGCTCCATGCGGAACCGCTCCAGCTGCACCGGGTCGACGGCGCGGCTGGTCAGCAGGTAGTCGCGCATCACGATGCCGTGGCGCCCCTCCTCCGCCGTCCAGCGGTGCACCCAGGTGCCCCAGGCGCCGTCCCGGCCGAAAAGGGTCGCGATCTCGTGGTGGTAGCTGGGGAGGTTGTCCTCGGTGAGGAGGTTGACCACAAGCGCTATCCGGCCGACATCGCTGACCTTGGACTGGTCGGGCGCCCATGCCTCACCGCCCATGATCCCGTCGAAGTTCCGGCCGTCGCTCCACGGGACGTACTCGTGCGGCATCCACTCCTTGGCGACCTTCAGATGCCGGTTGAGCTCGGTCTCGACGACCTCTTCGAGTGCGTACAGGAGCTGGGTGTCGCTCCAGACGGCCTGACCGTGGCGGTGGGTAGGGGCGAGTGTCACGGTGGGGGCTCCAGGGGGACGGGGGCGACGGGCTATACCTACGGCCCCGTAGGTTACGACACCGTAGGTTAAAGCGAAAATAAACAGGCCAGGGCCGGTGGATGGCGCGCGGTGAACTCGGCGTGACACGCCCCCACTTGGCGATTCGGCCCGCACACACAAAAGCGCCCCGGCCGGATGGCCGGGGCGCTCCGCAGCGGCGTGCGGGCTTCGTCGATCGATCGCGTCAGTCGGTCTGCTTACGGGACTTCCTGTCTCCCGCCATCACCAGACCAGCGATCACCAGGAACAGGATGATCGGAGCAGCGACATAGAGGCCCAGTGTCTCGGCGACACTCAGGCCCGGACCCGGGTCGTCACCGTCGTCGCGGGTGAGCGCGAACGCGGGGGACGACATCAGCAGCATCGCCGTCGTCGCGGCGATGACTGCACCGGCGCGCACGGCGTTCTTTTTGACCTTGTTGCTCACGGACTCAAGTTATCCGACGCCCCCCGGCGCCGCGTGCCCGGGGTGGCCTTAACACGGTGCTGTGATGGCCATGACACAGCCCCCGGGTCGCCGGCTCAGCGGCGGCCCGCCTCGCTGAGGTGGACCGTGGGCGGCAGCAGCCGTGGCGCGGCGCGGGAGGCGAGGACGCGTATCCGCAGCCCGTCCGCGGTGACGGGCGCGGCAAGCGGAAGGATCCGCCGGGCCCCGATGGTCGTCCCGGACGCGATGTCCCGCCAGGTTCCCGCCACCCGGGCCTGCACGGTGAACTCCTCCACCCGCTGCCCCTGGCGGATGTCCTCGCCGAGCCGCACCCGGTCGAAGGTCACCGGATGGCCGGTCGTCGGCCGGGAGCCGGTGCCGTATGTCACCCTTACGGCCTTGCCGAAGGCCGTAAGGGAGGCCATATCGGCGTCGTCGATGCGGCCGTTCTTGGCGGGCCCCGCGTTGAGCAGCAGCGAGGCGTTGCGGCCCACGCTGCGCTCGTACAGCGACATCAGCTGGTCCGGGGTCTTGGGCCGCTCCGCGGGGTCGTGGAACCAGCCTGGGCGGATCGAGACATCGGCCTCGGCCGGGTACCACTGGAGATAGCGCACGCCCGGCGCGGTCAGCTTCGCGCGCGAGCCGATGTCGGCGTCGGTGGAGTCATTGGGCAGCCCGCCGCCGATGACGGTCCACGGGTCGACCGCGGACGGGGTCACCGACCACTCGGTCTCGCGGGCGACGCCGTCCTCGTTGCCCACCCAGCGCACGCCCTGGGCGCCCTGGAAGATCACCGAATTCGGGGAGAGCGCGTGGATCAGCTCGAACCAGTTCCTGACGTTGTAGTGCTGGGTCACGCCCGCACCGCCCCAGGGGTTGGCGCCGTCCAGCCAGAACTCGTCGACGGGACCGTACTGCGTCAGGATCTCGTAGATCTGGTTGAGGTAGTACGCGTCGTAGTCGTCGGCGGCGAAGCGGAAGCTGGGCAGCGCGCCGGAGGCGACCTTGTCCTTACGGTCGTCACCGGGGACGAGGGTGGGGATGGTGCGCTCGGTGGGCTTGCGGCCGTTGCCGTAACGGCCCTGACCGGCGGGCGCGCGGTCGCCGTCCTCCAGGGCCATCCGCTCGGGCAGCGAGAGCTCCTCGCCGTTCTGCTGCTTCTCGCGGATCTTCTCGACCCACTGGGCGTGCCAGGCGTGCGGCAGCTCGGCGCCGTCCGCGGGCGAGAGATAGACGCCGACCTTGAGTCCCGCCTTACGGGCGGCCTTGACGTACGCGCCCAGGACATCGCCGTCGGGATTCCGGCCGCCGGGGCCCTTCATCCACCAGGGGCTGGCCTCGACGTCGTGATCGGTGTAGCGGCTCGGGTAGAGCACGAAGCCGTCGTGGTGCTTGGCGGTGAGCATGACCTGCTTGGCACCGGCGGCCTTGTACGCCCGCATCCACTGGTCCATGGCGAGCTCGGGCGGGTCGAAGAGCCTCTCGTCCTCGGCCCCGGAGCCCCACTGACGGCCGGTCATGGTGTTCATGCCGAAGTGGGTGAAGGCGGTGATCTCGCGCTGCTGCCAGGCCCACTGCCCGGGGGTGGGGACGGTGTGGGCGGCCTTGTCGACGATGCGGGCGGGGGTGTCGCAGTCCTCGACGATCTGCTGCGGGGCGGGGGTGACGGGCCCCTCGCATCCGGCCCGTGCAGCGGCCCGCCCGGGGGCCTGCGCGGCGGCCTCCGCAGGGGCGGGAGGGACGGCGGCGGCCGCGAGGGCGGCCAGGGCGAGGGCACGAAGCGCGAGCAGCGCACGCCGCCGCCCGCGGGTGCCGCGGGTGCCGGGCGTTCCGTCCAGAGGTCGGGCCATGGTCCCCTCCAGGTCTCCGATCGGCATTGATCGGATCTCTATGGCGGTGTCCATGACAGCGTGCCAGAGAAGAGACGTCCTGGGGAGACTGCGCACGGCATAGGTCCCACCTATGGAGCGGCACAGCCACTCCGGGGTGTCCCCGGTGCGGCATGGGCTCCGCCCCCGCACCCCGGGGGTCCGGGGCGGAGCCCCGGTCCGAAGGCTGAGGCGGAGCCCCACTCGGAGGCTGGAGCGGCAGAGCCCCCTCCGGGGCCCGGGGCGGAGCCCCGCTCCGGGACCTGGAGCGGGGGAGCTCTGCTCCGGAGCCAGGGGCGGCGGAACCCCATTCCGGGTACTGGGGCGGAGCCCCAATCCGGGGCCCGGGGCGGAGCCCCGAACCGGGGCCCGGGGCGGAGCCCCGGTTGTGGGGAGGGGCGGGGAGGGGAAGAGTCCGCCGCAGGCGTCACGAACCGCCTGATACCCCGGAGCGGCTATGAGGCCGGGGCACCGGAGGGACGAGCCGCGAGCAGGGCCACCTCGTCCATCAGCGCGCGCAGCCTGGGCGAGGCGACCAGCTCCTCCAGGGACATCGGGCGCCCCTCCGCATCGGCGATCGGCAGCCGCCAGTTGGGATACTGATCCCAGGTGCCCGGCAGATTCTGCGGCCTGCGGTCCCCCACCGCGTCCGGCAGCCAGACCCCCACCATCCTCGCCGGCGTGCGCAGCAGAAAGCGGTGGACGGCCTTGACCGCCGCCTCCTCGTCGCCCGGCCCCTCCGGCAGCAGCCCGAGCCGCCCCAGCAGCCCCAGCCACTCGGCGACCTCGACCGCGTCCGCCGCCCGCTCCTCGGCGAGGGGGCGGCTCAGCAGGCCCAGCCGGTGGCGGAGCTCGACATGGTCACCGGTGAGCCGGGCGGCCGTGCTCGGCAGATCGTGGGTCGTCACAGTGGCCAGGCAGTCCGCCCGCCACTCCTCCGGCGCCAGCGGCCGCGCGGCGCCCGCCCCGTCGTAGTTCCGCTCGAACCACATCACCGAGGTGCCCAGCACCCCCCGCCGCTCCAGCTCCTCCCGCACACCGGGCTCGACCGTCCCCAGGTCCTCCCCTATGACGACCGCCCCGGCCCGGTGCGCCTCCAGGGCGAGCGCGCCGAGCATCGCCTCCGCGTCGTAGCGGACGTAACAGCCCTCGGTCGGCTCCCGCCCCTCCGGCACCCACCACAGCCGGAAGAGGCCCATCACATGGTCGATACGGAGCGCGCCCGCGTGCCGTAAGAGGCCCCTCAGCAGATCGCGGTAGGGGGCGTAGCCGGTGGCCGCGAGGGCGTCCGGGCGCCACGGCGGCAGGCCCCAGTCCTGGCCCCGGGAGTTGAAGGCGTCCGGGGGCGCCCCGATCGACATGCCGGAGGCGAAGACGTCCTGGAGCGCCCAGGCGTCGGCGCCCGAGGGATGGACCCCGACCGCCAGATCGTGGACGAGGCCGATGCCCATGCCCGCCTCGCGCGCGGCGCGCTGGGCGGCGGCCAGCTGGGTGTCGGTGAGCCAGGCCAGCCAGCAGTGGAAGTCGGTGCGGTCCAGGTGCTCGGCCCGCGCCCGGGCGGTGCCCGCCGAGCGCGGATCGGCCAGGCCGTCGGGCCAGGCGCGCCATTCGGGGCCGTGGGTCTCGGCGAGCGCGCACCACAGCGCGTGGTCCTCCAGGGCCTGGCCGCGCTCGGCGAGGAAGTCGCAGTAGGCGGCGCGGCGGCCGGGGCTGAGCGGGACCGTCCGCACCAGCTCCAGCGCCTCGCGCTTGAGGGCCCAGACGGCGTCCCGGTCGATGAGGGCACCCTCGCGCAGGACGGAGTCACGGAGCGCGGCGGCCGCCTCCAGCAGCTGATCGGCCCGCTCACGGGCGCGGCCGCGCAGCTGGGCGTATTCGGGCACGTCCTCGATCCGCAGATGGACCGGGTCGGGGAAGCGCCGCGAGGAGGGGCGGTACGGCGAGGGGTCGGTGGGCGCGGCCGGGGTGCCGGGCACGGCGGCGTGCAGCGGGTTGATCTGGACGAAGCCGGCGCCGAGCGCCCGCCCCGACCAGGCGGCCAGATCGGCCAGGTCGCCGAGGTCGCCCATGCCCCAGGAGCGTGCGGAGAGCAGCGAGTAGAGCTGCACCAGGAAGCCGTGGCTGCGGACCGGGGACAGCGGCATCCGGTCGGGGGCCACGATGAGGGGGGCGGTGGCGCGGCGGCCGTCGGGGGCCTCGGCGAGCAGGGTGTGGGCGCCGGGCGGCAGCGCGGCGAGCGCGGTAAGGGGGCCATCGGCGGTGGCGCCATTCGTAAGGGCGACGTCCAGGGCACCGCCCTCGCGGGCGCCCTCCGTCAGGGTGCCATCGGCCGTCAGGGTGCCATCGGCCGGTAAGGACCCGTCGGCCGCCCGCCCCCACGGGCGCGGTGCGCCGTCCTCGGGGCACACCCGCAGCGCCGTGCCCTCGGGCAGGCTCAGCCGGGGCGCCTTGCCGGGGCGCAGCACCACACAGGGGGGCAGCAGCCGGTCGCGCCGCCGGGCGTCATACCGGTCCAGCGCTTCGCGTACGGATCGGGGGGTCGAGGCGTCCACGCCGAGCGCGGCGAGCACAGCGACCACGGTGTCCTCGGGCACCTGGACGGTGCGACCCGGGGCGGGGTCGTAGGACGTGGCGACACCGTGCAGCTCGGCGAGCCGCGCTCTGCCCATCAGTACTCCATCGGCCCGCAGCCCGCGCCCGCGCCGGAGAGGACGGCGGTCGGCTCACTCGTCAGGGGAGGTTCGGCGGCGAGCGGAGGCTCGCTGGTCAGGGGGATGTTGTCGGCGAGCGGAGGCTCACTGGTGAGGGGCGCCTCGGTGGCGCTTCCGGACCCGAAGCCGTCCAGGCCGCACAGTCCGCAGTCGGGGTCGGAGACCCCGTCGAAGGGATCCGGCTCACTGGACGCCTCGGGGCCGGGTTTGGACAGGGCGGAGAGCAGGAGTTGAGCTGACGCGGCCACACGGACCTCCGTGTTGTCGGCAGTGGGTCATCCCGAGCCCTACCCACTCCGGACGGGCGCAGACGTAAACGCCCCCCGGACGTGCTGTAGGTCACACCCCTTCTGGGCGGCGATTTCACTGCGTGAAGGGATCGGGGGCACAGAGTTTACGAACAGGACCGCCCTTCATCCGTCAGACTTGCGCCGGGCGTGCCGCGCCCGGCGCGGGCCGCCCGTGGCCCGGCGCCAGGCGCCCGAGGCGCGGCGCACGCGTCAATGCCGACACTTCGGACGTTCGCGTTGACACCCTCACCGGCCTGGTGGTGGGCTCACGCCTATCGGCGCCATATTCACGGGGACCGGCTATCTGGATCGAGGAGAGGCCCGTGCAGTTCGGGGGGAAGAGGCCCAGGGCAGCGGGCGCGACGGCCATGGCCGCCGCGGTCATCGGGGGGCTGCTCGGCGGTGCCCCGGCGGCCACCGCGGCACCGGTGGACCACGGCGCCCCGGGCGCCGCCACACCGGAGCGCGACAGCAGCGAGGGCATACCGCCCGTATGGCCGCGCCCCCAGTCGCTGCGGGCGCAGGGGCCGGAGGTGGCCCTGGGGGACGAGGCCACGCTCATAGCCGACGGCGACGCCGATCCGTACGCCCTGGACGCGCTGCGCGGCCTGCTGCACGACGCCGGGGTGCGCACCGTCAACGAGGCCACGCCCGGCGGCAAGGCCCCGGCGCGCGGGCTGGTGGTTCATGTCGGCGGTAAGGGCGCCACGAACGCGCTGCGCGCCCTGCGCGCGCCCGAGCGCGGCGACCTCCCCTCCGGCGGCTATCTCCTGGCCACGGGCCCGGTGGACGGGCATCCCACGGTCGCGCTGTCCGGCGTCGGTACGGACGGGCTCTTCCACGCCGTCCAGACCCTGCGCCAGCTGCTGGTGAAGCGGGAGGGCCGGGGCTCGGCCTTCGCCGGGGTGACCGTCCGCGACTGGCCCGCGACGGCCGTAAGGGGGACGACGGAGGGGTTCTACGGCTCCCCGTGGTCGCACCGCGACCGGCTGGCCCAGCTCGACTTCATGGGCCACACCAAGCAGAACCGCTATCTCTACGCGCCCGGCGACGACACCTACCGGCAGGCCCGCTGGCGCGATCCCTACCCGGCCGAGCGGCGCGAGGAGTTCCGCGAGCTGGCCACCCGCGCCCGGGCCAACCATGTGACCCTCGGCTGGGCGGTCTCCCCCGGCCAGGAGATGTGCTTCTCGTCCTCGAAGGACCTCAAGGCGCTGCTGCGGAAGGTCGACGCCATGTGGGCGCTCGGGGTGCGCTCCTTCCAGCTCCAGTTCCAGGACGTGAGCTACAGCGAGTGGCACTGCGGCGCCGACGCCGATGAATTCGGCTCCGGCCCGGAGGCCGCCGCCACCGCGCAGGCCAAGGTGGCCAACGCCCTCGCCGGCCACCTGGCCGAGCGCTACCCCGGCTCGGCCCCGCTGTCCCTGATGCCGACCGAGTACTACCAGGACGGCGACACCGAGTTCCGGCGCGCGCTGGCCGGGGCGCTCGACCAGCGCGTGGAGGTCGCCTGGACCGGCGTCGGGGTGGTGCCCAGGACCATCACCGGCGGTGAGCTGGCCGGTGCCCGGTCGGCGTTCGGCCACCGCCTGGTCACCATGGACAACTACCCGGTCAACGACTGGGCGCAGGACCGGATCTTCCTCGGCCCGTACACCGGCCGCGACCCGGCGGTGGCCACCCAGTCCGCCGCGCTGCTGGCCAACGCCATGGAGCAGCCGACCGCCTCCCGGATCCCGCTGTTCACCGCCGCCGACTTCGCCTGGAACCCGCGCGGCTACCGCCCCCAGGAGTCCTGGCAGGCGGCCATCGACGACCTCGCCGGGCCCGACGCCAAGACCCGCGCCGCCCTGCGCGCCCTCGCCGGGAACGACGCCTCCTCGGTGCTCGGCGGCGACGAGTCCGCGTATCTGCGCCCGCTCGTCGACGCGTTCTGGACGGCCCTGGGCGGCACGGACGTGGAGCGGCTGGAGCGCGCGGCCGACCGGCTGCGCGGGGCCTTCACGACGATGCGTGACGCCCCCGAGCGGCTCGCCCGCACGCTGGGCGACGATGTGCGGCCCTGGCTCGACCAGCTGAGCCGGTACGGCGACGCGGGGGTGCGGGCCGTGGACATGCTCACCGCCCAGGCGCGCGGCGACGGGGCGGCGGCCTGGAAGGCCCAGCTCGCGGTGGAGGCGCTGCGCGAGCGGATCGGGGACAGCCGGGTCACGGTCGGCAAGGGCGTCCTCGACCCCTTCCTCGCCAAGGCCCTGGTCCGGGCGGACGCCTGGTCGGGCGTGGACCGGACCCCGAAGCTGGGGCTGCGGACCGGCGAGGCGGACCGCGCGGCCGCCGACGGTAAGGCGGCCACCGAGGTGTCCTCGCCCGGCCGCCCGGTCACCGTGCGCTTCGGCCGCAGCCGTCCGCTCGCCTCCGTCTCCGCGCTCACCGCACGGGTCCAGGACGCCGCGCCGGGCACCGTCGAGGCGCATGTCCCAGGCGAGGGCTGGCGCCGCATCGGCTCCCTCTCCGGCAGCGGGTTCACCCAGGTCAGGGCGGCGGACGGGGACAAGAACCTGTCGGCGGACGCGATCCGGCTCAGCTGGCCGGAGGGCACCACCCCGCCGGCCGTGCACGAGATCACGCCCTGGTTCGGCGACACCCCGGACGCCGGGCTCACGCTGTCCCACAAGACGGCGGACGCGCAGATAGGCGGCGACGCGGCCGTGGTCGAGGCCCAGCTGGTCTCCCACCGCCCCGGCGATGTGAACGGCGACCTCACGGTGAAGGCGCCGCGCGGCATCACCGTCCGCGCCCCCGACGGGGTGACGGCCCCGCGCGGCGGTACGGCGACCGCCCGGCTGGAGATATCGGTGGCCAAGGGCACCAAGCCGGGCAGCTACTCCCTCCCGGTCCGCTTCGGGTCCGAGGAGCGCATGCTGACCGTAAGGGCGCATCCGCACACCGGCGGCCCGGACCTGGCCCGTGCGGAGGGAACGAAGGCGACCTCGTCCGGCGATGAGACCGCCGATTTCCCGGCGTCCGCCGCGATCGACGGCAAGGCGGACACCCGCTGGTCCTCCCCGGCCGAGGACGGCGCCTGGCTCCAGCTGGAGCTGGCCCACCCGGCCCGGATCGGCCGCCTGGAGCTGACCTGGCAGGACGCGTACGCCTCCCGCTACCGCGTCCAGGTCTCCAAGGACGGCCGCACCTGGCGCGACGCGGCGACGGTGGCCCACGGGAAGGGCGGCCGGGAGTCGATCGGCATGGACGCCCCGGACACCCGGTTCATCCGCGTTCAGGGCGTCGAGCGCGCCACCCGCTTCGGCTACTCCCTCTGGTCGGTCGCCGCCTACGCGGTGCGGAAGAACTAGGCGGCGCAGAGGAATTGGGTCCTGTCCGGCGGATCTTCCCCGGTCCTTTGAGACCCGCCGGACAAGAACCCAGGGGGTCCCCCGAACA